>JBGVKL010000072.1:0-129525 GCA_045123675.1 Acetatifactor sp.
CATGTGCGTCCCGGTACGCTTTACCGGCGACAACTTCCGGCAGGAAACCGCCAAGCGGAAAATGGAGAGCATGAAGAAACTGATTACCGACTGAAAGGAGTATTGCCTATGGCAGATAACAAGCAGCACGACACCCGCACCGCCCGCCGCCCCGACTGCGTGACGGAAATCCGCATGGGCAATTCCGTCCTTGTCGTGTCCGGCTATTTCAAGAAAGATACCACGACCACCGCCGCCGACAAAATGGCGCGGGTACTGGAAGCGGAAGCCGCTGCTACGCAAAAACCGGCAATTTGACCGACTGTAAAGAAGCAAATTTAACGCTTTTGCCGCTGTACAGCCCCCGCTGTTCCGTGGTACAATGAAACCACGGAATAGTGGGGCTGGCTGTCGGAAACGGAGGATTTTATGTTAAGACAAGCCACCCAAAACCTCATTACCGCCCTTTATCCGAGATTGTCCCATGAGGACGAGCTGCAAGGCGAGAGTAATTCCATATCGAACCAAAAAAGGATACTCGAAACCTACGCAAAACAGAACGGCTTTACCAATCTGCGCTGGTACACCGACGACGGTTATTCCGGCGCGAACTTCCAGCGGCCCGGATTTCAAGCCATGCTTGCGGACATTGAAGCCGGGAAAGTTGGTACGGTCATTGTCAAGGACATGAGCCGGTTAGGGCGAAACTACTTGCAGGTAGGGTTTTACACGGAAATGCTGTTCCCTCAAAAGGGCGTGCGTTTTATCGCTGTCAACGACAATGTGGACAGCGCAAACGGCGGCATGGACAATGATTTTACCCCTCTGCGAAATCTGTTCAACGAATGGCTGGTGAGAGATACGAGCAAGAAAATCAAGGCAGTTAAAAGAGCAAAAGGCATGAGCGGCAAGCCCGTTACCAGCAAGCCGGTGTATGGCTACCTCATGGACGAGGACGAGAACTATATCGTTGACGAGGAAACCGCGCCGGTTGTCCAGCAGATTTACCAGCTTTGCCTTGCGGGTAACGGCCCGACCAAGATTGCCCTTATGCTGACGGAACAGAAAATCCCCACGCCGGGGACGCTGTAAAACCGCAGGACAGGCAGCACACGCCGCTACCACCCCGGCTATGAGTGTAAATGGGCGACGAACACCGTCGTTCATATCCTCGAAAACCGGGAGTACACCGGCTGTCTGGTAAACTTCAAGACGGAAAAGCCCTCTTACAAGACCAAGCACAGCGTAGAAAATCCCATTGAGAAGCAGGCCATTTTTGAGAACCACCATGAGCCGATTATTGACACGGAAACATGGGAGCGTGTGCAGGAGTTACGCAAGCAGCGCAAACGCCCGAACCGCTATGACGAAGTGGGGCTGTTCTCTGGTATGCTGTTCTGCGCCGACTGCGGCCATGTGATGTACCAGCAGCGGTATCAGAACAAGAACCGCAAGCAGGACTGTTACATCTGCGGCAGCTACAAGAAGCGCACCCGCGACTGTACGGCGCACTTTATCCGCACCGACCTGCTGACCGCCGGTGTCCTCTCCAATCTCCGGCAAGTGACGGAGTATGCTGCCAGGCACGAGAGCCGTTTTGTAAAGCTGCTGATCCAGCAGAACGAAATCGGCGGCAAGAGAAAGACCGCCGCAGCCACCAAGCAGCTTGAACAGGCGCAGGAGCGGATTGCCGAAGTGAGCCGCATTATCAAGCGGCTGTATGAGGACAATGTGAACGGCAAAATCAGCGACGAGCGTTTCATGGAACTGTCGGCAGACTATGAGCAGGAGCAGCGGGAACTGAAAGACCGCACCGCCGCATTGCAGGCGGAACTGGACAAGTCGCAGGCGGCCACCGTTAACGCCGAGAAATTCATGGGGATTGTCCGCAAGCACCTTGCCTTTGAGGAATTGACACCCACCCTCTTGCGGGAAATGATTGAGAAAATCGTCGTGCATGAGTGCAGCTATGACGAGAACGGCACCCGCAGGCAGGACATTGAGATTTATTACAGCTTTGTCGGCAAAATTGACTTGCCCGAAGCCTAACGCCCGACCTATCCGACACAATGGCCAAGTGCCGGATAGGAACGGCAAAATTTTTTACACTTCTATTACTTCTTTATCGCACATCAGCAAAGTCGATTGGTAGCAAATTTATCAAGCATCCCACCTGTAAGTTCTGCCATATTTTCTTCGCTGAAGAGATTCATGTCACTTAAATCGGAAACAGCCATGAATACAATACTTTCTTGAGCAGCCTCTTCGCCTTCAGCCGGAAGAATATACATGATGGTGTTTTCCAAAGTAAGTTCATGTTCTACGAAATTTCCGGGAAGGGTTATGGTTAATCCGTCATGGGAAATATTTTGTGTATAATCTACATTTATTATTGTTTTATCATATTCCGTAAAGTATTCTGCCACCGGTCCCACGTCCGGGGTGACCTGCTTGGCAGCAAACAATATAAGCAGGCGTGGTATAAATATCCATGCCAGAATAGCCAGCGAAACTATAATAATTACAATGGTTAAAATAATCTTTTTTGCTTTGCTCATTTTATCCCCTTATTAAAATCCTAGTTTTTCAGTTACTCAATTACGATAGAGTTAAGCATGCCGTAAAGTTGCTCCTGTGAATCACATTTCCCAAAAATCGTGTACATAGTATTCAAATCATCGGTGCTGAACATGTAGGCATATGCTGAGTCGCCGCTCAGATCACTGTAAAAGACAATGCCACAGACATCTTCTGTTTCATAAATGTATCTGTCATAATATGGATGATAGAAAATCGTTGCATTCAGACCACAGCACATGGCATAGGCATAGTTTTGCTGCCAATTCCAGAAGCTGTAATTATCTGCCTCAAGAAGAGAAACAGCCTTGTAAACATTGTAGGCAGAATCAGGAGTGCCATAACCTAAAGCCTTATAGCCCTTGGTTAAATTTCTACAGCTGGTTTGATAGAAATATTCACTCATAAGTGTCTCTGCGTTTTCTTTCACAGTCAGATTCATATGACTGACATCCTGAGCACCGGAAACAACAATAGAATTAGTGGCAGGTTCAGGGTGGTCGTACACTATGCTGTACTTATCGCTTGTTTCTCTTAAGGTAAAGTCGTTTGGAATCGTCATGGTCAAACCATCTATGGAAGCGGTCTGACCATTCTCCAAGGTGATATCATATGCGGTGAATGCTTCGGCAGGTGGATCCACAATGGGTGCCAGTTCGGTTATAAAAAAGAACCGCATGTAGATACGTGGAAACATAATATGCCAAAGAATAACCAGAACAGTCACAATAATAAGTACGATTATAATTCGTTTTTTCCGTTTGCTCATTTTCTCCCTCCACAAAATACATGTACCTACTCAATTACAATAGAATTAATCATTCCATAAAGCTCGTCTAAGGAATTGGCCCTAAATAAAACAGTGTGGTTGGTGTTTAGGTCATCTGTAGAAAACATGTATGCGTAGGCTCTATAAGCCCCCGTACCATTCATATTATCTGAAATCTGAAGTATGCAGCAGATATCTTCTGTTTCATAGAGGTATTTGTAATCATCTCTTATTAACAAGGCATCTGCCATCATCTTCGAAACCACATAGGCAAAGCCCTGTTTCCAATTTAAGAAGCTGTAGTCATCTGCAGAGAGAAGACATAAGGATTTAAAGGTGGTGTACCATGTGTCCGGAAAACCGTTGCCCATAGCTTTAAAACCGTTCATTAGTTGATGGGTACCTATTTTACCTAAAAAACTGTCTGACATTTCTGCAATGTTTTTTCGCTAAACAGCGCCATGTTGCTATCTGTATCGGCTACCAGAATCATTACGGCTGCTGTTTCATCCGGGCTTCTGTATATAATGGTGTTGCCAAGAGGCTCATTTTCCACATGGTCGCTGGGAATGTTCATAGTAATGCCGTTGTGCGAAATGGTTTGTGTATCCTCCAATGTAATATCATACTTTGTAAAATATTCTGCGGCAGATCCTACATAAAAGGCATCCTGTGCAAAGAGCCAGATAATCAGACGTATGCCAAGCATCCAGATAAGAGTTAAAATAACGATTATAATAATAATAACTTTCAGAACTTTCTTTTGACTTATTTCATTTTCCCCTCATAAAAAAAGTCATATTCTCTTGGTTACAGAAAGTCTATGGAGAGCATTTACTCCCCATAGAAAATTTGTGCAATAGGTGAATCCGGTGAAAGAATTACAGTTTTGTTGTTGCCCTTCATGGAAATCTTCAAGGCATCCAGGCTTCTGACAAAGGAATAGAAATCTGTTTTGGATTCATCCGAATAGGCTTCGGAAAGAATTCTCATGTATTCTGCCTCGCCCTCAGCAATTAGAATGGCGGCTTCCTTTTCGGCTTCGGAAATCTTGATGGTTACCTCCATATCGGTGGAGTTACGGATAATCTGTGCCTCGGAGTTACCCTCTGCAGTATAGGTGGCTGCAATATTGTCACGTTCTGAAATCATACGCTCGTATACAGCGGCTTTGTTGTCGCCGGGCAAATCAAGCTGCTTGGTTTCGAAGTCCAGAAGTACAATACCATACTGGTCAAGGGTACTACCTATATTGGCAATAATGGCTGCGGATAATTTGCCGTCACGTCCGGTAATTACTTCGTCCTGAGTAGTGCTACTGATAACGTTTTTGGTAGAGTTATAAATAATGGTGTCCAAACGGCTTTCTGCATTAATAATAGAAGAATTCAGTGTCTGAGCAAATTTTAACGGGTCGGAAATCTTCCATAAAATATAACTGTCACAAATCATGGTCTTCTTATCGCTGGTAATAACATCCGAAGGGGACAAGTCATACACAAGTGTCTGGTTCGGTAATTTGTCTACACTCTGAATAAAAGGGACTTTCAGACTGACACCCGGTTCGGAGACGATATGGTCAATTTTTCCGAACTGGCGGATTAAACTATATTCATTTGGATACGTAACTACAATGCTGTTCATGCCTACAATAAACAATGCTGCAAGCAATGCTATAATGGATACTTTCGATGCTGTTTTCATATTTTCCTACTTTCTGCTTTCTAAGTGGCTATTCAGTTACAGTGGTTCCTTCAATGTTTACAAAGGATTCTAGCGGATAAACGGTCTGGGTTTCTCCGGAAGGACTTTCAATAATGATTTTCAGACCCGGCAGAACTTCCTCCATAGTTTCATAGAACATACGCTGCTTGGTAACGGTAGGGTTCTTAATATATTCCTCGTACATAGCATTGAACCGGGCTACCTGCGCAGCTGCTTCGTTGATACGCTGTGTTTTCTGGGCCTCTGCTTCCTTGGTAATAGCGTCTGCCTGTGCTTCTGCCAAAGGAATCTGTTCATTGCGGTATTTGTTAGCATTGTTTAAGGCAGTTTCCTTGCCCTGCTTAGCGGTTTCTACTGCTTTAAAGGCTTCCATAACTTCCACGGTAGGAGGTTCAGAATCCTGAATGGTAATATTGACCAGCTGAATACCTAAATCCTGTTCTTCTAAACGTTCCATAATCATGGCTTTAATAGCGGCCTGAATTTCATTCTTGCCGGTAGTCAGTACATCATCTACCGGATAACTGCCGATGACGGTACGGATACAGCTCTGGCTGATATTCTTTAAAATGCCTACCGGATCGGCAGAGTTATAAATGGCTTTTACCGGATCGGAATATTTGTATTCCACAAAGAAATCCACATTTACAAAGTTGTAATCCGAAGTAATCATCAGGGATTCCTCGGTAGTGGTAGTATTATTATCGAGGCTGTAACCGATGGCAAAGCCCTGAATGGTGGTATTTACTTTCTTCACCTGCTGGATAATAGGAAACTTAAAGTGCAGTCCCGGTTCGGTAACAGCCTTGGGATTTCCGAGGGTAATCAGTACTGCCTGCTCCTGTTCTTTAATTTGGTAGGTGGAGCCAAAGATGATTATGGCAGCTACGATAAATATCCCAATGAAGCCAAACAGCTTACCCAAGGTGCGCATATTTTGGTCATTGCCGGGTTCTACTGTATAGAAACCATTTCTTCTGTTTCGCATAGATTCTTTCATATATAATATCAATCCTTTCTGAGGTGGCGGAGAATATAGATTTCTCCTAAATAATTATATGCTTATCATACAATATTCGGTTTGGGGTGACAATGGGAAAAACAGCACGTTTGGGTGTGATAACGTGCAGGGGATGCCGGACAAGGGGGATGAATAGGAACGGTTGAAGGAAAAGATGTAATATTTGCTTGAAAGATGTGGAATAGTCTTTTATAATCTATGAAGATAGGTAAATTAAATGTTCGAAGGAGAAAGCGACATGAACAGCAAGATTTGTGGAATGGAAAATATTTACCGGTTGGATGGGAGAGTCCCTATTTTGAAGGCAATTCCTTTTGGTATTCAACATATTTTGGCGATGTTTGTGGCGAATTTAACACCGATTACCATTATCGCTGCGGCAGGGGGATTGACTCAGGCGGAGACGGCTATGTTACTTCAAAATGCCATGTTTGTGGCGGGAATTGCTACGCTGATACAGTTGTATCCTTTGTGGAGAGTTGGTGCCAGACTTCCGATTGTCATGGGCGTCAGCTTCACATTTGTAACGGTGCTCAGCACGGTTGCAGTTAATTACGGATACCCGGCAGTAATTGGTGCGGTACTGGTAGGTGGTATTTTTGAAGGAACGTTAGGTCTTTTGGCAAAGTATTGGAGAAAGATTATTTCACCGATTGTAGCGGCATCAGTAGTTACAGCCATTGGATTTTCACTATTTACGGTAGGTGCCCGATCTTTTGGAGGCGGATACGCGGAAGATTTCGGCTCCGCGCAGAATCTGTTATTGGGAACCATTACACTGATTGTTTGTCTGGCGTGGAATTGTCTGGCAAAGGGATATTTAAAGCAACTTTCGGTACTGGTAGGTTTATGTGTTGGTTACATTGTTGCGATTTTTATGGGAAAAGTGGATTTGTCCATTATTTTTGCAGATGGTCTGTTTTCCTTACCCAAACTGTTGCCGTACAAGCCACAGTTTAACATAGGTGCTATTTTTTCAGTTTGTATTATATATCTGGTTTCAGCAGCAGAGACCATTGGCGATACCTCTGCTATGGTGGCAACCGGCTTAAATAGAGAGATTACGGATAAGGAAATTTCAGGTTCTTTGGCTTGTGATGGTTATGCATCTGCCATATCCTCTCTGTTTGGATGTCCGCCGGTAACTTCTTTTTCCCAGAATGTAGGATTGATTGCCATGACAAGGGTAGTAAATCGATTTACCATTATGACAGGTGCGGCGTGCATGATTTTGGCCGGGTTGTTACCGCCTGTGGGTAATTTCTTTGCATCTCTTCCGGAGTCCGTATTGGGAGGATGCACGATTATGATGTTTGGAACCATTCTTACTTCCGGCATGCAAATGGTGGCGAAAGCAGGTTTTACGCAACGAAATGTTACAATTGCAGCGTTATCACTATCTATTGGTATCGGATTTACGGCAGCAAGCGAAATTGGGCTGTGGCATATTTTCCCGGAAATAATTCAGTCCGTATTTGCTGCAAATGTGGTGGCGGTAGTATTTGTGGCAGCGATTATTTTGAATTTGGTATTACCTAAGAATATGGATGTAAAAAAGATTACAGAAGAATAGATTAGAGGATAATGATATGAATTTTTTGGAAGAGAAAATTATAAAAGACGGAATAGTGAAGCCGGGAAATGTATTAAAGGTTGATAGCTTTTTGAATCATCAAATGGATATTGAACTTTTTAATGAGATGGGTAGAGAGTGGAAAAAACGTTTTGAAGGTAAAAACATAAACAAAATACTTACTATAGAAGCATCCGGTATCGGTATTGCGTGTATCGTGGCTCAGCATTTTGGAGTTCCGGTGGTATTTGCCAAAAAGGCCAAAAGTATTAACCTGGAAGGTGAAATGTATACTGCGGAAGTAGAGTCATTTACCCATAAGAATAAAAATCAGGTAATTGTTGCCAAGAAGTTTTTAAATGAAGAGGACCATGTACTGATAATTGATGATTTTTTGGCAAACGGTTGTGCACTTCAGGGATTGATTCAGATTGTACAGGCAGCCGGTGCTACTACGGAAGGTATTGGAATTGCTATTGAGAAAGGTTTTCAATCCGGTGGAAGAATCATTCGTAACTTGGGCTATCAGTTAGAGTCATTAGCCATTGTGGATGATATGGATTGGGAGACCGGTATGATTAAGTTTAGAGAACAATAAAGCGACGGTTGTTCGGAAGAAAGAAGGATATTGACATGAAGGTATATCATTGTTTCCCGGGAGGAAAAGCAAAAGCACTTACCATGAGCTATGACGATGGTAAGCACGCAGACGAGAGATTGGTTGCTATTTTTAATAAGTATGGTATCCGGGGAACCTTTAATTTAAATTATGGATTGATGGATAATCCGGAGCGGATTGACAGGGATAAAATCGTAGCATTATATCAGGGACATGAGATTGCTACCCATACCATGACACATCCTACCATTTCCAGATGTCCGTTTACTGCAGTGGCAAAGGAAATATTAGAGGATAGGGAAGGCCTTGAGAAACTGACCGGCAGAATTATTCGGGGACACGCATACCCCAATGGTTCTTATAATGAAGAAATCAAGACTTTGTTTTCGCAGTTAGGTATTGCATATGCCAGAATCGTACCGGACAGAGCAGACTTTGAATTACCAACAGATCCTATGGAGTGGTATCCGACCTGTCATCACAATAATCCTAAGCTTATGGAGTGGGGACAGTGGTTTGCAGATTTTCCCAAGAAGCAGTATTTGAAGCTTATGTATGTTTGGGGACACAGCTACGAATTTGACAATGATAATAATTGGGAAGTGATTGAGAATTTCTGTGAACTTATGGGTGGCAGAGAAGATATTTGGTATGCTACCAATATTGAAATCATAGACTACATGCAGGTACTTAAGAATCTGCAGTTTTCTGCAGACAGTACTGCAGTATATAATCCGTCGGCCCAGAGCGCATGGCTGGCAGTAGATGATGACAGAATTGTAGAAGTACCGGGCGGTACTTATATGAAATTATAGAAAGGCAAGGTATTTAAAATGATTGTACAGAAATACAAAGACATGTTATCCGGCAAATCCGTTATCAGACAGTTGTCTGAGTTTGCAACCGCAAGAGGTGCAGAAATTGGTTATGAAAATGTATTCGACTATAGCTTGGGTAATCCATCCGTACCGGTACCCCAGGAATTTACGGACAGAATGATACATATGCTGGCTACCCAGGAGACCAATGTGCTCCATGGTTACAGCCCCAGCTTAGGTATTACTTCCGTAAGAGAAGCAGTAGCAGCTTCTTTGAGTGAGCGCTTCGGTATTCCCTACAAGGCAGAGCATATTTTTATGGCTTCCGGTGCTGCAGGTGCATTGGCACATGCATTCCGTCTGGTAACAGAGCCGGGCGATGAAATTTTGACTTTCGCACCGTTCTTCCCGGAATATAATCCGTATGTAAACTTAACCGGTGCAGTACTGAAAATCGTGCCCCCCAACACGGCAGATTTCCAGATTAACTTCGAGGCTTTCGAAGAAATGTTAAATGAAAAAACCATGGCGATTTTGATTAATACGCCTAACAATCCTTCCGGTATTGTATATTCGAAGGAAACTATTGAGAAGCTGGCGGAAACTCTTCGCAGAAAATCTGCAGAGTATGGTCATGACATCTTTATTATTTCCGATGAACCCTATCGTGAAATTGTATTTGAAGGCGTGGAAGCACCTTGCGTGTCTGCTTATTATGACAACACCATTATGTGCTATTCCTTCTCTAAGTCTCTTTCTTTGCCGGGTGAACGTATCGGTTATGTAGCCATCAACCCTGCATGTGCAGAGGCTGCAACCATGGTAAATATGTGTGGTCAGATTTCCAGAGGTATCGGTCACAACTGTCCCCCGTCCATTATTCAGCTGGCAGTGGCGCAGGTGTTGGATAAGACTGCAGATTTAAGTGTATATGAAACAAATATGAACTTGATTTACGATTGCTTGGTAGAGCTTGGATTTACCGTAGTGAAGCCGGGCGGAACCTTCTATATCTTCCCTAAGGCGTTGGAAGAAGATGCAAAGGTATTCTGTGAAAAGGCGCTTAAGTACGATTTAGTATTGGTACCTGGTGATAGCTTTGGTGCACCGGGATATTTCAGAATGGCTTACTGTATCGACACCGAGAAGGTGGAACGCTCGCTGGTGGCACTTCGCAAGTTTGTAGAGGAAGAGTATCCGGACAGATAAGTCAGGTGGCTCTTAAAGCGCTATAGAATGCCTATTTGGGCGATGTCCGGTGCAGACCGGATGTAAAGAGGAGTGATTGACAATGTATCAGGCAGGATTGGTATTGGAAGGCGGCGGTATGAAGGGCGCCTACACTACGGGGGTGCTGGATTTCTTTTTGGAGAAAGGAATCGAGTTTTCCAGAGTGTACGGTGTATCTGCCGGAGCCATTCATATGATGAGTTACTTATCCAAACAGAAGAAGCGTAGTATTAATATTGGTATAAAGTACGCGGGAGACAAAAGGTATTGTAGTGTGGAAAGTCTGCTGCGTACCGGGGATATTTTTAATGTAGATATGTGCTATAATTTAATACCGAGAAAGTACGACCCTTTTGATAATGAAGCTTATTTGCGCTACAAGGGTAAGGCATTTGCGGTAGTGACCAATATTGAAACGGGCAAACCGGAATACTTACGTGTAAAGGACGGGTTTGCTGATCTGCCAAAGATTCGAGCGTCGGCATCCCTGCCTCTGGTTTCCAGAAATGTGGAAATTGACGGTAAGTTATATTTGGACGGCGGTATTTCGGACGCTATTCCTATTCAGAAGTCCATATTGGATGGAAACGAAAAGAATATTGTTATACTTACCAAAGAGGTTGGATATGTCCGTCAGCCTTCCAGCCAGCTGGGTCTTATTAAAATGCGTTATGCTAAGTATCCTAAGGTATATGAGCTGATGAAAAACAGGCATACGGCATATAACGAAACTATGGCATTTCTGCGCAGACAGCAGGAGAATGGGCAGGCATTCGTGATTCAGCCCAAGAACCCTAGTGACGTGGGACGTTTGGAAAAAGATCCGACCAAAATCGATGCCTTGTATAAGGAAGGATATCGGGACGCGGCAGAATGTTTTGAGCAAATGATACAGTATTTGGAGTCGTAGGAGGCAATTATGTTAGAAATTTTAAAAGCGATAATTTACGGTATTGTGGAAGGTATCACAGAATGGCTTCCGGTCAGCAGTACCGGACACTTGATTTTGGTGGAGCAGTTGATTCCTTTCAAGGAGACCAGTGAAGGCTTCTTTGATATGTTTGATGTGGTAATTCAGCTGGGTGCCATCATGGCAGTAGTGGTGTTGTTTTGGAGCCAGATTTGGCCTTTTGCACTGACGAAAAAAGAGCGTGAGGGCAAGACCGGTTTTATGTCTTTTATTAAGATGGATATTATGACCTTGTGGTTTAAGATTTTGGTATCCTGTGTACCGGCAGCAGTAATAGGTATTTTGTTTGATGAAGTGTTTGAGGCACTTTTCTACAATCCGGTGTGCATTGCCATTGCACTTATTGTATTTGGTATCGGTTTTATTATTATTGAAAACTGGAACAAAGGTAAGGTGGCGAAGGTAAACGGCTTGTCTGAGCTTACTTATCAGATGGCAGTTTGGATTGGTGTATTCCAGGTGCTTGCAGCTATTTTCCCGGGAACTTCCCGTTCCGGTGCTACGATTTTAGGGGCACTTTTGATTGGTGTTTCCAGAAAGGTGGCTTCCGAATATACCTTCTTCTTAGCGATTCCGGTTATGTTTGGAGCCAGCCTTCTTAAGCTGTTAAAGTTTGGATTTGACTTTACCGGCATGGAGATTGCGTGCCTGCTTACCGGTTGTGTAGTGGCGTTTGCAGTGTCCATTTTTATCTTAAGATTCCTGCTTGCCTATATCAAAAAGCATGACTTCAAGGTGTTCGGCTGGTATCGAATTGTACTGGGAATTATCGTGCTGGTAGCATTTGGATTGTTTTTGTAAAATAAATTGCTTGACAAATAATAAATTTTAACATAAACTATACCTCATTAGCATGATAAATTGCTGGCTGAGGAGAAAACAAAAGTTTGAAAGGAGAATGATGATTATGGCAAAGAAGACAGAAGTAGTTTTACAGTTTGCAGGAAAGTCATACACTCAGGACGAAATCGTAAAGGTGGCTAAGGACATCTGGAAAAATGAGTTGAAGAGAAAGGCTACCGAAATGACCAGCCTTGAATTATACGTAAAGCCTGAAGAAAGCAAGGTTTACTATGTATTCAACGAAACTGAGTGCGGAAGCTTTGATATCTAAGAAAATCTGAATATCAAAAATACATAAACCCCGATACCGATTAACGGTGTCGGGGTTTTGTAATTTCTTTTTATGATCCAAATTTCAAAACAATTTCAGTCTCTTTATCATCGCCGGTAGCTTTTACAACCTCTTTCAAGGCAGCTAGTGCGGGTTTAAACTTTTCATATGCTTCCAAAGCCATATTGAAGTGGCGCAATGCTTCCTGACGGTTACCATCTTCTGCTGCCTGCCATGAATCACAGGCATGTGCATGAATTTCTTCATGAATTTTCTTGAGAAGGCGGAATTCCTTGGAGTTCGTAATCTGCGGTTTGGTCTGGGAAGCTAACCATTTTCCGAGTTTGCAGCCGGCAGGGTTATTTAACTGCTTCAGCAACAGAGTTTCAAAGCCTGCCAAGTGGTTGTAAACGCGCCATGTGAAAATCAGGTGGTCTACTTCAAAAATTGTCATCCAGTCTAAGGTTGTGGGCTTAGCATTCCAGCGGGCCATGTCACCGCGAGCTTTATCAATATCTCTGGAAATCTTGTATAAATGGTCACCGGTGGTGATACATTCCTCCGATAAGGTATTGTAGCTGTCAGCAATAGAGTCTATGGAAGCTACAAAAGATTCCGTAAGTGCAGACTGGGTATTAATTTCTTCATATATATGATTAATTTCATCATTCATACATTCAATCTGGTCGTTCATGGACTGCATGTTTTCGATAGAAGTATGTACGCTTTTGTTACCTGTTAAAAGTTTTTGGGTAGTAGCTTCGATGGATTCGGAAAGAGCTTCAATACCATCCATCAATTCTTTTACATATTTTACAACGTCTTCTGCGGAAGCTGCGGTATTTGCGGAAAGGTCTTTTACCTCCATGGCAACTACTGCAAAACCGCGACCGGCTTCGCCTGCTCTGGCAGCTTCAATGGAAGCATTCAATGCCAGCAGACCACTCTTTTCAGCTACTTTCTTAACCACATCAATGATTTCATTAATTTTCTGAGCCTTTTCCTGGAAAACTGCTACCTGATCATTGATAGCCGTAATCTGCTTGGCAGCCTCATCAATAATGGTAATACTGCTACTCATATCTTCGATACAGTTATTAGAGGTATCTAATACAGTTTGAGAATTTTCCTGAATATTATGTACTGCGTTTTGGATATTCTGAATAGAATCCCCTAAATCCTGACTGGAACCCTGCATGTCATTAATGGCGGTGGTCTGGGAATTTACCTGTTCTATCATATCCTTTACACAGGAACTGTCGCCGATAACAGTCATGGATTTATTTAAACGCATAACAAAGTTGTTGTTACCTAATAAAAAGTATTCTACGAGCTGGTTGATTTTGTCGCCCAATTCCGGATTATCAAGAGAGGTAGTATCAAGAGGCGTGTAATCGCCGGAAATGACTTGGTCTACATAAGCCATTAATTGAGCTGAGCTTTTTTCGGATGAAGCCGCTTGCTTCTGCTTTTTAAACATAAATTATCCTCCCTGCATATATAAAATGAAAGCGTTTACATTATTATACCATTTTATAGGGAGAAGGTCAAAGGATTTTGACAATTTGTTTAATGGTTATTAAATTAACAAGCAAAACCATTTTATAATTTCTTTATAATTAATTTTCAGAAATTCTGTTGACAATAGAATGAGTAAGTGATATTTTATGGTAAGAAGGTGTTAGCACTCCATAAAGTTGAGTGCTAATAATCCAAAAGGGGTGAGTGTATTGGAACTGGATGAAAGAAAAAAGAAAATATTGCAGGCTGTTATCCGTAATTATCTGGAGACAGGTGAGCCGGTAGGCAGCAGAACCATTTCGAAATACACGGACCTGAATTTGAGTTCTGCAACCATTCGTAATGAAATGGCTGACTTGGAAGAGATGGGGTACATTTTCCAGCCGCATACTTCTGCAGGAAGAATCCCTTCCGATAAAGGGTATCGCTTTTATGTGGACGCCATGATGGCACAGAAGGAGCAGGAAGTGGTTGAGATGAAAGAGATGCTGGTGGAGCGTCAGGACAAAATGGAACTGCTTCTAAAGCAGGTGGTAAAGGTTCTGGCACAGAATACCCAGTATGCTACCATGATTAGTGCACCGCAGATGCATCGGAACAAGTTAAAGTTTATACAGCTTTCCAGAGTGGATTTCCATCAGATACTGGCAGTGATTGTGATAGAAGGTAATGTTATTAAGAACAATATCATTCAGGTGGCAGAAGAACTTACGGATGAGACACTTTTGAAGCTGAATATACTGCTTAATACCCACTTGAACGGTTTGTCCATAGAAGAGATTAATCTGGGTATGGTTGCTGCTTTGAAGCAACAGGCAGGCGAGTACAGCAACATTGTGGGCGAGGTTATTGATGCGGTGGCAGGAGCTATTAAGGCGGATGAGGATTTGGAGATTTACACCAGTGGTGCCAACAACATTTTCCGTTATCCGGAATTGGCAGACGGACAAATGGCCAGCCGATTGATCAATGCCTTTGAAGAAAAGGATACCTTGAACGAACTGGTACATGAGACTTTGGCGGATGAGAATAATACCGGCATTCAGATTTATATCGGAGAAGAGGCTCCGGTAAGTGGTATGAAAGATTGTAGTGTGGTAACGGCCACCTACGAGCTGGAAGAAGGAATGAAGGGAACTATCGGTATTATCGGACCGAAGCGAATGGATTATGAGAAAGTGGTTGGTACACTACAAACCATGATGCACCAGTTGGATGAATTATATAAAAAGTAGAAAGGGCGATGAGATGACAGAGCAGGAAAAGGAAATCTTAGAAGAAGAAATGGATACCGCGGCGGACAGCGGAGCGCCGGATAGCGAAGATACCATGGCAGACAGCGAAGCACCGGAATGTGAAGATACATCGGCAGAAGATGATGCAGAGGAGATGGAAGAAGTTCCGGAAGGTGTAGAACCGAAAACCTGGGCGGAGAAGAAGGCTGCAAAGAAGCAGGCGAAAGCAGATAAAAAGGCAAACGCAGACAAAGAAAAAATTGCAGAGCTGGAGGATAAGGTAAAACGTCAGCTGGCAGAGTTTGAAAACTTCCGTAACAGAACGGAAAAAGAAAAGCAGGCCATGTTTGAGACCGGTGCCAAGAGTGTAATAGAGAAGATTCTTCCGGTAATCGATAACTTCGAAAGAGGATTTGCTACCGTAGAAGAAGCGGATGCTGAGGATGCCTTTGTAAAGGGTATGAATCAGGTATATAAGCAGATGATGGATGAGCTGGACAAAATCGGTGTGAAGCCTATTGAAGCGGTAGGACAGGAATTTGACCCCAACTTCCACAATGCAGTAATGCAGGTGGAAAGTGAAGAGTTTGAATCCGGCATTGTGGCACAGGAATTTATGAAGGGTTATACGTACCGTGACAGTGTTGTGCGACACAGCATGGTAGGAGTAGTTTCATAATTAAGTGAATAAATTCAAAGGCACAGAGCACGCTGCCCCAGAATTTTAGTAATAAAGTAGTAAATAGTTGATTTTTTATAAAAATGGAGGAAAAAAGAATGGGTAAAATTATTGGTATTGACTTAGGTACAACAAACAGCTGTGTAGCAGTTATGGAAGGTGGTAAGCCCACCGTTATCGCTAACGCAGAAGGAGCTAGAACTACACCGTCCGTTGTAGCATTTACAAAGACCGGTGAAAGATTAATCGGTGAGCCTGCAAAGCGTCAGGCAGTTACCAACGCAGAGAAGACCATCGCTTCTATTAAGAGAGATATGGGTACAGACAATGGCCGTACCATCGATGGCAAGAAGTATTCTCCTCAGCAGATTTCTGCTATGATTCTTCAGAAATTAAAAGCAGATGCTGAGAGCTACTTAGGCGAGACGGTTACAGAAGCAGTTATTACTGTTCCTGCATACTTCAACGACGCACAGCGTCAGGCTACCAAGGATGCAGGTAAGATTGCGGGCCTTGATGTAAAGCGTATTATTAACGAGCCTACCGCAGCAGCACTTGCTTATGGTTTGGATAACGAAAAAGAGCAGAAGATTATGGTTTACGACTTAGGTGGTGGTACCTTCGACGTTTCTATTATTGAAATCGGCGACGGCGTTATCGAAGTATTGGCAACCAACGGTGATACCCGTCTTGGTGGTGATGACTTCGACAACAAGATTACCCAGTGGATGCTTGATGAGTTCAAGAGAACCGAAGGTGTTGACTTATCTAACGATAAGATGGCTATGCAGAGATTAAAGGAAGCAGCTGAAAAGGCAAAGAAGGAGCTTTCTTCTGCAATGACTACCAACATCAACCTGCCTTTCATTACTGCAACCGCAGAAGGCCCTAAGCACTTTGATGTAAACTTAACTCGTGCAAAATTTGATGAATTAACACATGATTTGGTAGAAAGAACTGCTATTCCTGTTCAGAACGCTATGAAGGATGCAGGTTTAACCAACGCTGATTTAGGTCAGGTACTCTTGGTTGGTGGTTCTACACGTATTCCTGCAGTTCAGGATAAGGTAAGACAGTTAACCGGCAAGGAGCCCAGCAAGACCTTGAACCCGGATGAATGTGTAGCAATCGGTGCTTCTATTCAGGGTGGTAAGCTGGCAGGCGATGCAGGCGCAGGCGAAATCTTATTGTTAGACGTAACACCTCTTTCACTCTCTATTGAGACCATGGGCGGTGTGGCTACCAGATTGATTGAAAGAAATACAACTATTCCTACCAAGAAGAGCCAGATCTTCTCTACCGCAGCTGACAACCAGACCGCAGTAGATATTAACGTAGTACAGGGTGAAAGACAGTTCGCAAGAGATAACAAGTCTCTCGGACAGTTCCGTTTGGATGGTATTCCGCCTGCACGTCGTGGTGTTCCTCAGATTGAAGTTACCTTCGACATCGATGCAAACGGTATTGTAAACGTATCTGCAAAGGATTTGGGAACCGGTAAGGAACAGCACATTACCATTACTGCAGGTTCTAACATGTCTGACGATGAAATCGAAAGAGCAGTAAAGGAAGCAGCTGAGTTCGAAGCACAGGATAAGAAGAGAAAAGAAGCTGTAGAAACCAGAAACGATGCAGACTCTTTCGTATTCCAGACCGAGAAGGCACTTTCTGAAGTAGGTGACAAGATTTCTGATAACGATAAGGCTCAGGTAGAAGCTGATATGGCAGCAGTTAAGGCTATCCTTGACAGAACCGCAAATCAGGACATGAGCGATGCAGACGTAGACGAATTAAAGGCTGCAAAAGAAAAACTTATGAACAGTGCACAGAGTCTGTTTACCAAGATGTATGAGAACATGCAGGGTGCAGCAGGTCAGGCAGGCCCTGATATGGGCGGCTTCTCCGGTGCAACTGAAGATGCGGCTCAGACCGAAAGCGCTCCTCAGGACGATGTAATCGACGGAGACTTCAGAGAAGTTTAAAATAGCTTAACGATGCCGATGAAGGTTTGGCCAGAATCGGCAGAAGAGTTTTAGGAAAATGAAGTGATTGATTCCGGTGGGAATAGTCATATGTCCTATTAAGGACCCTTGAAAGGCGTCAGCACTTGGATTTTTCGAGCTGATTGCGAAGAAAAATCCTTAGTACTGTTACGTCTTTCATGGAGCGAGAGCGCGTCCGAATAGGATATATGGTATTTCCACCGGAATTATTGAGATTATTTTTGTAGATAGAAAGGCTGACGATTATGGCAGAACAGAAAAGGGACTACTATGAGGTCCTTGGAGTAGATAAAAGCGCTGACGAGGCGACAATAAAAAAAGCATATCGTAACCTTGCCAAGAAATATCATCCGGATGCAAACCCGGGTGACGCTGAGGCTGAAAAGAAATTTAAGGAAGCATCCGAAGCATATGCAATTTTAAGTGATCCGGAAAAGAAGCGCCAGTATGATCAGTTTGGTCATGCTGCTTTTGATGGTGGCGCAGGTGGTGCCGGCGGTTTCGACTTTAACGGTGCGGATTTTACAGATATATTTGGAGACCTGTTTGGTGATTTATTCGGTGGCGGACGCAGAAGCAGCAGTGCAAATAGTAATGGACCCAGAAGAGGAAGCGACATACGAACCAGCGTACGTCTTACGTTTGAAGAGGCAGTTTTTGGCTGTAAGAAGGCAATAGAGCTTACCATCAAGGAAAGCTGTAAGACCTGTAACGGTTCCGGCGCAAAACCGGGAACCAGTCCGGAAACCTGTAGCAAATGTGGCGGTAAGGGACAGGTAGTATTTACATCACAGTCCTTCTTTGGCACTGTAAGAAATGTACAGAGCTGTCCTGACTGTCAGGGTAGCGGTAAGATTATTAAGGAGAAATGTAGCGATTGTCGTGGTACCGGTTTTGTGCCCATGAAGAAGCGTTACGAGGTGAATATTCCGGCAGGTGTGGACAATGGACAGTGGCAGCGTATGGCCGGTCTGGGTGATCCGGGTACTAACGGTGGTTCCAGAGGCGACGTGCTGATTGAAATTGTAGTAGGAAGACATCCGAAATTCCAGCGTCAGGATTACAATATTTTCTCAACTGTACCCATTTCCTTTGCGGTGGCGGCGCTTGGCGGAGAAATTCTGATTGATACTGTGGACGGTCAGGTTATTTATGATGTAAAGCCGGGTACACAGACGGATACCAAGGTGCGCTTGAAGAGCAAGGGAGTTCCTTCACGTACCAATAAGGATGTTCGAGGTGACCACTATGTAACATTGGTGGTGGAGACACCGACCAAGTTATCTTACGAGGCTAAGGAATTGCTCAGAAGCTTCGACGAGGCTTGTGAAGATTCCCTGAATGCAGTTAAGAATCGTTCTAAGAGCGATGATGACAAGAACGAAGGCAAGGAAAAAGAAAAGAAGAAAAAGTTTTGGAAGTAAAAAGAAGGGTATCTTGTAAGTCAGCTATGACTTACAGGATACCCGTTTTTTATTTCAGTAATTCAAACAAATCTGCATCTTCATCAATATACTGCAGATAGATTTCTTCGAAGGAATCTGTCATGTAATGGTCGGAATAAGTAAATACGTCCTGCTTCAGGTAGAAGATGACTTTGTTTAAGAAAGTGTCCTTCTGGCACAAGTCAGCTTCCGATACAAAGAAGGGGCCCAGCTTTTTGTTTTCTGCAATACGCGCCAGCTGCGGGTTGGCAGAGAACTTTGCCTGACGGTTCATCATATCGATGATTTTATTGGTCAGTCTGGCAAAGGTAGGCCAGTCTCTGGCAAGCTTGCCTTCGTAATAGAGCTGGTCCACATAGTCTTCCAAATCCGTACCCTTAAACAAGGCATTCAACGGACGGTTGCCGGAGAAGGTATCATAAGGGTGATTCCACTCTTCCGGTAAATTATCAAAGTCAATTCGTACATATTCCAGAGCGAAACGTCTCTTAAATGCAGAGTCCAGTACAAAAATATTTTCATCGGCAGTGTTCATGGTAGCCAGAATATTAAAGTTGGCAGGGAACCATACCTTGCCCTCGTGGAAAATATTTTTCAGTCCCGGGTCTCTGGAGAAATAAGCAGTCATATCGTAGTGCTGTACACAGTATTCGGACTTGCCGTTAGGCAGACGGTCCAAAAGCTGGAACAGGTCGCCGAAAATCGCCGGAGCATTACCACGATTGATTTCTTCAATCACCAGGAAATACACCTCGGAAGGATTAGAAAAGGCTTCCTTCAGCAAAATGGTTAAAGGTCCCGGTGCGAAAATATAATCCAAGGGTCTGTCCGGAGTAACCAAAGGCTTGATACTGCCTACGAAGTCCTCATATTTATAGGTGGGATGGAAAATCAAACGTCTGTAATGGGCATCGCGCACTGCCGGGTCAGGGTATCGCTCCTCCATCATTTTATTAATGGTGTAAGACTTACCGGTACCGGGCACCCCATAGTAAATACGCTGAATGGGTGTCATGGGAACTTCCTCATAGTGGAATTCCTCGCCACGGTATTCGCTGTAGGTACTCTGAACGACATTGCCGGTCAGATAAAAAGGTGCGGCAATATCCGGAGCTTCTGAGTGCGCACCATAGCGCAGATAAGACTCGTACAATTGCAGTGCCACCTGAAAGGTTCTGTTGCCCATTTCCTGATTAACCTGCTCGAAGTTGGGAGAGTTTACAATTTTTTCATGCAAAGCTTCAAATTCCCAATAATCGGTATAATAAAACAGATTGTCTGCCACAGGCGGCTTGATTTTGCTGCAATAGGTATGCAGGGCATGAGAATAAGCTACCACTGCTGTGTCGGTATAGCGACGCAACCCCTCTGCGGTATATTGTCTTTTCAGCCACTCGCGAAAGGCAAGTTCATTATCTTTTACGGTACCACTCATAATATTCCTTTCTGCCGGTATCCACACTGCCGGCGGACAAAGTATTTAATATGCTTATTATCAGTATGCATGAAAAGGGAGTAAGTTGCAATAGGTATCTGCATAAAAGCTGGAAACGGGTGAAGAATACAGCAACATCCTTCCGGCTATACATATTGATTTTCTGGATTTTCCAGTATTTCCTGAGTACCCCGAATTCTTTGCTACTTATAAGCTGTTAAATACAAAAAGATATCATTTGTATAGTGACAAGTTCATCCTGCATGTGGTAGACTTAACTTGTATCGATTTGGCTACCGAGGAGGATATGACTTATGGCATTGACCATTGGGCACGCCTCTTCAAAGCCACTACATGGGAGGAAATGCGTATGATAGCTAAGGACAACGAATACATGGACGAAGCTGTCCAAACATTGTACAAATATAACAGCGATTCCCTGATTCGCGAAAAATGCCGTGCCAGGGAAACACAGCTTTTTTTTGAGCGCTCCGATCAGGCGAAGATTAAGGAGCTGAGTGACGAAAATGCTAAGCTGACAGACGAAAACATCCGCCTTAAGGAAATATTAAAGGCGCATAATATTGACTTGTAACTTCATATACAAAACTCCCGCTTCGGTGGGAGTTTTTGTATGCGAAAAAGATGATAGTTTATTCTCAAAATTCGATAATGTGAAAGCAAACAAGTTGTGGTATGATAAAAGAGGTGGAGTTTACACAGGGACGGGCATTTTTTACATACAGGGAAAACAAATTATGTTTGTTTTGATAGAAGACGATGCTTTGCATGATTTAATCGTATGTAAAATGATAGAGTGCGGAAACAAAAAATATAGTAGTTTGGCGGAATTACAGGTGGCTGTGGACTCTTTAAGTTGAGGGAGACAAAATGGGTGTTTGGTTAAATAAGAATTTTATTGAAATCTCTGAAAAGACTTCAAAACCAGGTGCAATAATTGAATATTACAGTTATAAAGACGTAGATGAGGAATTTATAAATGCTATTGTGAATGATGAAAAAATCAAGTGGATTCAAATATCGAAATTACTTCCTGAGGAAGCGTATACTGTAATAGATTCTATTTTAGGTAGTAAACCGGAATTATACTTCCGTATTTATGACTTGTATGGTGATAGTAAAATTGACATTTCTTTTCTGGAAAGAATGTCACACTTGAATAAATTACGGATTGATTGTCATTTACGCTCATGTCCGGATATGATAGATTTTAATATCCTTACCAAGTTGAATTTAAAAGCATTGCATTTGAATGCATTTGATTTGAGAGATTATAGTTTTTTACAATCTCTATCAGGAAAACTTGAAGAATTAGTAATTAATGCGGATACGATGGGTGGAGCAATCAAATTTGATTGTAAATGGTTGTTAAGATACAATTCTTTGAAGAGTCTTTGGCTTGGGAAAAGAGCCAAAAAGAATATACAATATATTGCAGAACTTTCTGCCTTGGAATCGCTTTCTTTAAGAGGAATAAAATTATCAGATTTTGAGTTTTTAAAGCAAATGAATCTTCGAGAGTTGCGTCTATTATGGAATTCTAATAATGATTTGGAAGAACTAAAACATTTGACAACTCTCAAGGAGATTGAGTTATGGAGAATAAATAAGCTGGAAAATATTGATTTTGTCAGTAAGCTGACTAATCTTGAAACGATTCGTCTACAGGATTTGAAACATGTTACGAGATTGCCGGATTTAAGTGAATTACATAATCTAAAAAAGATAGTTCTTGATAATACGGGGATTGAAATAGAAAGTGTTGAAAATAGTTTGAGAGATAAAATAGAGTTCTTTAATCTTAAATAGGATTGTTTATGAATAATATAACCAAGCAGATGGGAGAGTAATAAATGACAGCAGAGGAACTGATTTGAGTATGCCAATCTTTTATTTAATATTATAATATTTTTGGGAGGATGAAAAATGTTTCCTGGAATTCTTGATGGTGCAGAAGTTCCGTATTATATACCCCATGATGATTTTGGAGCAATTTATTGGGATAATGGAGAAGTAGCACATTATGTTAAATATCTTGCTATATGTAAATATCCTAATGAAAACAATGAGTTTTACTTGTTTCTATGTGAAGAGCAGCATGAGGTTGTTGGTGATTCGCTGTGGGACAGTATTGAAATGTGTATGGGTGTAGCCAACTCATCCCGTGGAGGTCAAATTCTATGGATTAAAAATGAATAAACAGCAAGGGGAGCTAGGATATGGAACTGAATATTAATTCGCCAGCATATTTTAAAGAACATTATGGAATAGACGATGAGGTTTATCGGTTTTGCCAACGAGCATATATGCATTTTAGGAACAAGGAATATAGTGAGATATTACATATCATCGGAATAGTACCGATAGTTGTACCTGAGAAGTTATATGAAGAACATGTGGCTTGGAAAGAAGGTTGTTCTTGGCGATGTCACAACAGCTGTGTTGCAATAAGAATTCGGATGGATTTTGAAACATATTACAACGCAAATAGTGAAGAGAAGGTTAGGTTGACAAAAGAAATGATATTGAAAGCAATTAAGAAAGTCAAATCAAAAGGAAAGTTCGACTATGATCGATTTGTAGCAGATTTTGCGATGCTGGAGTGAGTGTTTTGAAGAATTATAATAGTTGTGGTTATTTGTAAGGTGTTTGAACGTGTTCAGGATAAAAAGGTTGAGTTAAGGAGAAATTATTGAAAGATATGATTGTATATAGTAAATCATGGAAGGGATTTGGAACTGCACTAATAGTTGCAGGAGTGGTTTTTTTGACAGTGTTTGTATTGGTTTTGCAGGAATTGTTAGCTGGAGGAGATTATATATCATTGATTATAATGTTCGTAGTGGGTGTGATATGTATCATATCAGGAATATTAGTGAAGAGATGGGCACGTAAAAATGGCAAAAAGTAGAAAGAGTAAAAATTTGGATAAACCAAAATTATACATTAGGGAGTATGGAGATGGTACATTATCATAAAAGTTGGCAGAGTGGTGGAACTGCACTGATTATAGTAGGGATGTGTTTTTTAGGAACTTTAGTATTTTCGCTGAAGCAATATATAGTGGAAAAGGATTTTATAGGTATTATTATATTATCTGTGTTGAGCTTGATATTTATCCTGACCGGCATTTTAGTAAAAAGATATGCCCGTAATAATGGCAAGGAGTAGGGTATGGGTTGTTTAAGAAGTGCCGCGGGAGATTATTAGAAGCATTAGGATTGCAATAAGAGGTGAGTGTTATGAATAATGATTTTAAAAAATATTCATTTCAGCATTATGAGGATACAATTAATATAGGATGGAATAGTCAGGAAGGCGTTGTAAAACATCTTCCTGACAGAATGTTTTTAGAACGACTTAAATGTCATTGTGATAGTCCTATTAATGTTGATTATAATGGCAAGTTTATAGAAAAGGAAATAGAAGGTCGTAAGGAAGTGTTTGGTTTTGGGGAAATACGCATTTTGGATTTAAAAAATAAAATTCGTTATGCCGCCCCTAATATTATTTATGAAGAGATTTTGGAAAGACATTACGTACCACCCACCGAATTTGTAGAAGCGGTAATAGCAAGTCCTTTACCGGCAGATAAAGACTACAAAGAGTTTATGACATGTTATTCAGCAGATAGTTATTGGGGAGAAAGCGAGGAGAAAGTTCAAAAGATAAATGCAATAGTTAGTGCGTTATTGAAAGGAACAGAAGAATTTCAAGAATTCATGACGGAAAAGTCTAATATACATATTGTAACAAATAAGGGTTCTTTATTAAATCATGCCATTTTAGAAAATAAAGAAAAAAGTTCATTTATATTGATTGATAAGGGAATTGATATAAACACATTTGAAGGAGTAGAATTACTAAGTGCAATAGAAAAAGGACTTACAGAAATAGCAGAAATACTAATAGAACATAATATTGAAATGAATATTTCAGAATTAAGATTGAATCCGTTAGTAAGTGCCATTCGTTATCATAATAATTTTATAGCCCAAAAATTGATTAATAAGAAACCTGAATTAATAGTTACATATTCAAATGAGTTTGTACAAGGATTTACAATGGTGGATGTTGCAAAAAGATTTAATAATGAAGAAATAATAAGAGTGCTAAATGCATATGGTTAGACTTGGAATTACTGTAATGCTAGACAAACACAGGGTACTCCTTTACCAATAATCTTGAGGAAGGTTGGTGCACAATGAGGCAAATAGATGTGTCAGGAGAAAAATTTGATTATGTGGATTTCACAGAAGGTAATATCTTTTTCGATACCTTTTCAGAAGGTGAAACATTTGTTGTAAAGGTTTGGGGAGCAACGCTGAGGAAGGGATTAGGTGTTGAGGACAAAGATGTTTATGTTGCTGCTGTATCTGAACTGGTATTTGAAAATGTTGCATACATTTTAATTGATTATGGAGTATATGCAAATGAAGAAGGGACGGGATTTGTTAAAAATTTCGAGGGTGATAGTACTGATATGCATCTAGAACTGGGAAAGAAGGAAGCATTGAGTGACTATACCGAATATGTGATAGGAGGAATTTTAGGTAGATACGTAGGATATGGTGAAATAACCATCTTTTGTAAAGGAGAGATAAAGTTTGTATATGATGAGAAAGCGCTTATTGATACAAATGAGTTTTGTTTGAATACTGAAAAGTATAGATTATAGAAATAGATATTTGGCGAAGATTCTTTTATAGAATATATTACATATCCATTTAAGGACATCTGAAATCAAAACTGAATACCCCCGTTCCAATATGCTGATTAAAACGCACTTCTTTTAAAACAAATTTTGTTGCGAAAGAAGTGCGTTTTAATGGGAGCCTATAACTCCGTAATTTCCTCCAACATACCAATACTCTTAATAAAGTCCTGCTCCACCGGAGAAATTGTATTTTCTAAACGATGTTTGTACTTAGTATATTCGGTGTGAGCCTTATCAAGTGCCTGCTTATGACTGATTTGACCGCTACTGGTAAGAATATCACGGCGGGTCATTTTCAGGTAATCATCGATGGTTTCCAGCCAGTCCTTCATATACATAGGTTCCTGGTTGAGAGCGTGTACCTCGGCAATATCAAGATAGGCAGTAACAATCTTGTTGAGAGCATCCAGCTCCTGCCTGGTAAGATAGTTTTTAGCAACTTCCACATCAGAGCGACGGATGGTGTCGCTAGCCCATGAGGTGAGTCCCATATTTTCTTTTTCAGCATCCGCACGCTGGAAGATAACCTCTGCGGCTGTGTGTTTGTGAGCTGCCCAATGCATTTTGTTTTGAACCTGCTTGAAGAATAAAATGGAACTTTCTGCATTTGGATCATAGTCTATGCTGGTGGCATAGATTTCTAAAACCTTTCTCCAAAATACTTTTTCAGAAGAACGAATATCTCTAATGCGGGCAAGCAATTCATCAAAATAATTGCCACCGCCCAGTCTTTTTAAACGGTCATCGTCTAAAGCAAAGCCCTTTTTCATATATTCCTTTAAAATTCCCATGGCCCAAATACGGAACTGCGTACCACGGTGGGATTTTACACGGTATCCTACGGAGATGATTACGTCGAGATTGTAGTAATCAATATTTCGTTCTACAGAACGAGTACCCTCCATTTGAACTGTTGCAAATTTTGCAACAGTTCCCATTGGAGATAATTCACCCTCTTCAAAGATATTTTTTATATGACGAGAGATAGTTGATTTATCCCTTTGAAAAAGCTCTGCCATCTGGTCGATGGACAGCCACACAGTATCCTCATCGAAGGTAGTTTCTATTTTTGTCAAACCGTCTTCGGTTGTATACATAATTATGCTTGAATGATTCATATGTACAACCCTCCTATGCTAAAACTATTATTATTATAGCATGCCCTCATGCATTTTCAAACTTCTTTTTTGCATTGACATCGTTTTTATAAAAGAGTAAAATTCAATTATCTATGTAATGATTAAAATAGGGTAAATTTGTGGTTGCAAGCAACTGCATAGGAAAGGACAAAAGGACAGAACAATGAAGTGGGTAAAGTTTCGCATTAAAACAACAACAGAAGCGGAAGATATTATTATCAGTTCATTATATGATATAGGTTTTGAGGGAGCGCAGATTGAGGACAAGATTCCCCTGACTGCCATGGAAAAGGAGCAGATGTTTGTGGATATTTTACCGGAAGGACCGGAGGATGACGGTATTGCATACTTAAGCTTCTTTGTGGAGAAGAAGGAGGATGGTTCCTTAGAGGTTCTGGGAGAGCCTACGGATGTGGATACCATTCTGGCAAATTTGCAGGCAGAACTTGACGATATCCGCAGCTTTATGGATATTGGCGAAGGCAGTGTGACCGTAGGGGAAACCGAGGATATTGACTGGATTAACAACTGGAAGCAGTATTTTCACCAGTTCTATATTGACGATATTCTGGTAATTCCTTCCTGGGAGGATGTAAAGCCGGAGGACAGTGAAAAGATGGTGCTTCACATTGATCCGGGTACTGCGTTCGGAACCGGTATGCATGAAACCACCCAGCTTTGTATCCGCCAGCTGCGTAAGTACATCACCCCGGAAACAGAGCTTTTGGACGTAGGTACCGGTAGTGGTATTCTGGCGATTCTGTCACTGATGTTCGGTGCTAAGCATGCAGTAGGTACGGATTTGGATATTTGTGCCATCGAGGCGGTAGCAGACAATTGTAAGAATAACGGTATCGCTCCTGAGCAGTTTGAGATGATGATTGGTAATATTATTACCGATAAAGAGATTCAGGATAAAGTAGGCTACGAATGTTATGATATTGTAGTGGCGAATATTCTGGCAGACGTATTGGTACCTTTGACACCGGTGATTGTGAATCAGTTAAAACCCGGCGGAATCTACATTACTTCGGGTATTATTGATGATAAGGAACAGACGGTAGTAGATGCAGTTAAGGCAGCAGGCTTAGAGGTTTTGGAGGTTACTTACCAGGGAGAATGGGTAAGCGTCACCGCCAGAAAGAATTAAGCCTTGTACAAAAGAGGGGAGAAAGATTATGGCAAATGTAAACAAAGTAATTGATGATATTTCACAGATTCTGATACTGAAGTACGACAAGCAGAAGAAAGCCGCCTGGGGTATGCACCGCGGGTACATGCTTTTGGTAGAAGGATTGTATGAAAATAATCAGAACTATATTAGTATTTCCATGTGCGCAAGCTTCAGCGGAGCACCGGTACAGCAGGTGCTTATGCACAGTGTGAGAGTGGCAGATAAGGTGAACTGCAGCTTGGCAGGATATCGTATGAATTTGCGTTACGCAGTATCCGGCAAGCATGATAAAAATGTGGATAAGGCAGTAGATTCTGTACGTGCATTGGTGGATTTTGTGATTACCAATGAAGGTGTAAATTGTGATGAAAAGGGTATGCAGGGCACTGTGGAAATCTGGAGTTTCCAGGGCAAGAGAGTATTCTTGTGTCCGGAGTCTGCAGAAGGATTGAGTTTTAATCTGAACAAGGCGGCTGCGGCGAATGCCGGCATCAAGGAGAATTTTGTACTGGGTATTGTGGGTGCAATTATTGGTTCCCTGGTGGGAATGGTAGTGGTACTCTTGGTAGCAAGACTGGGTTACATATCCGCACTGGCCAGCGCGCTTATGGGATTTGCCGTAGTGTTTGGTTACAAGAAGCTGGGCAAGAAAATGTCCATTTTCGGCGCAGTGCTCTGTGCAGGCATTGCTATTGTTATGACCTATGTGGCATTCCGTATAGACTGCGCATGGAATTTGTATGATGTATTTCAGGAGGCTAAGGGCTTCTATGAAAGAACCTTCATGGAATGTGTGAAAGAGACCAAGGAATGGTATGAGCGTCTGGATGCTATGGACGATTACAGACATAATCTGATTATGATGATGTTAGCAGGTGTTATTGGTGCAATCGGTGCGCCGCTTACAGAGTATAAGAATCAGATAGAGCAGTACGATATGGGTAAACTCAGCTAATATCGAGGTAGAATATGTATCAGTTTTTTGTAGAACCCCATCAGATATGTGACAAGACTGTCACTATCTTGGGCAGTGATGTAAATCATATAAAGAATGTGCTTCGTATGAAGGTGGGCGAAGAACTGGCGGTCAGTAACGGTGTGGACGGCAGAGAATATCGCTGTGCCATTGCCTCTTTGGAAGAAGAGAGCGTGATTTGTGAGCTTCGTTTTGTAAAGGAAGACGGTGTGGAGCTTTCGTCTCAGGTATATCTGTTTCAGGGACTGCCCAAGGCAGACAAGATGGAGCTGATTATTCAGAAGGCAGTGGAATTGGGTGTGCATGCCGTGGTGCCGGTAGCGGCGAAGCGTTGTGTGGTTAAGCTGGACGATAAAAAAGCCAAGTCCAAGATTGCCCGTTGGCAGAGTATTGCGGAAGCAGCAGCCAAGCAAAGCAAACGCAGGATTGTGCCGGAAGTAACGGAGGTCATGAGTTTTAAGGAAGCGCTTGCTTTTGTAAAGGATTTTGATGTGAAGATAATTCCGTACGAATTAGCGGAGAATATGAGTAAAACCAAGGAAATCATAGAGGGGCTGCGTCCGGGGCAGAAAATTGCTGTTTTTATCGGACCGGAAGGTGGTTTTGAGGAAGCCGAGGTACAAAGCGCCATGGGAATGGGAGTGGAACCCGTTACTCTTGGGAAACGCATTTTACGAACGGAAACAGCAGGATTTACCGTCATGTCCTGGATTATGTATAAATTAGAGCAGTAGCTTCAAAAATTGAGCGAAATATGCAGTTCCTTCACGAAAAAGACTGCATATGATATTAGGAGAAGCTATTTAATTAAAGGAGATATAGTAATGGAAGTTTATTTGGACAATTCAGCGACCACGAAGGTATTTCCTCAAGTGGCACAGCTGATGACCAAAGTAATGTGTGAGGATTACGGAAACCCGTCCAGTATGCATCGTAAGGGTGTAGAGGCTGAAAAATATATCCGATATGCAAGGGAAACACTGGCAAAGCTGCTAAAGGTTTCCGAGAAGGAAATTCTTTTTACCTCCGGTGGAACCGAATCCGATAATATGGCACTTATCGGATGTGCCATGGCTAATATTCGAAGAGGAAAGCATCTGATTACCACCCGTATAGAACATCCGGCAGTGCTTCAGACCATGCATTACCTGGAAAGCCAGGGATTTCGGGTGACTTATTTGCCGGTGGATTCCTCCGGAAGGGTTCGCTTAGAAGATTTGCGAAATGCAGTAACTCCGGAAACCACTTTGGTTTCTATGATGTTTGTGAATAATGAAATCGGCTCCGTACAGCCCATTGAGGAAGCCGGAGCCATGCTTATGAAGATAAATCCCAACATTTTGTTCCATGTGGATGCGGTGCAGGGTTTTGGCAAATTTAAAATATACCCTAAGAAAATGAACATTGACCTGTTGTCTGTCAGCAGTCACAAAATTCACGGTCCCAAGGGCGTGGGATTTTTGTATGTAGGAGAAAGAGTAAAGATTTTACCCATTACCTACGGTGGCGGTCAGCAGAAAAATATGCGTTCCGGCACGGAAAATGTACCGGGAATCGCCGGTATGACCATGGCTGCAGAAATGATTTACGAACATTTCGAAGAGGATGTGAATAAACTCTATGAATTAAAGGAATACTTTATTCAGGGCGTTACGCGCATGGAGAATGTGCAGATTAACGGTTTGACACCGGAAGGAGATTTACGAAATACCGCGCCCCATGTGGTAAGTGTTTCTATCGGTGGTGTACGAAGTGAGGTACTTTTACATGCCTTGGAGGATAAGGGGATTTATATTTCAGCGGGCAGTGCCTGTGCGTCCAATAAGCCCCAGACCTCGGAAACATTAAAGGCAGTCGGATTGCAGAGAGAGTATTGGGATTCTACCATACGTTTCAGTTTTTCAGTCTTTACCACAAAGCAGGAGATTGATTATACCTTGCAGACACTGTATGAAATGATTCCGGTGCTTAGAAGATACACAAGAAGAAAATAGAGCGCCAGCCGGTGCTTTGGAATGGAGGATAAATGTTTACAGCATTTTTGATTAAGTACGCAGAGATTGGCGTAAAAGGAAAAAACAGATATTTGTTTGAGGATGCACTGGTTCAGCAGATTAAGTATGCACTGAAAAAGTGTGAAGGTGAGTTTAAAATCCACAAGACCTCCGGTCGTATTTTTGTGGATGCCGTGTCAGAGTTTGATTTTGATGAGGTAGTAGAACATCTGCAGAGAGTGTTTGGTATTTCCGGTATTTGTCCTGTGGTTTATGTAGAGGACGAGGGCTTTGAGAAGCTTTGTGAAACCGTTGTTAAATACATTGATGATGTATATCCGGATAAAAATATGACCTTTAAGGTGCATGCAAGACGTGCCCGCAAGAATTACCCGAAGGAGTCCATGGAAATCAATATGGATATGGGCGAGGCAATTTTAAAGGCATATCCAGAGATGCATGTAGATGTGCATAATCCGGACGTAATGATTAATATTGAAGTTCGTGAGAAGATTTATATATATTCCAAGATTATTCCTGGTCCGGGCGGTATGCCGGTAGGTACAGGCGGCAAAGCAATGTTGCTTCTGTCCGGCGGTATTGATTCCCCGGTAGCCGGATATATGATTGCAAAACGTGGCGTAAAAATTGATGCAGTATACTTCCACGCACCGCCATATACTTCTGACCGTGCAAAGCAGAAGGTGGTGGACCTGGCAAAGCAGGTGTCTAAATATACAGGACCGATTTACCTGCATGTAATTAATTTTACGGATATTCAGTTATATATTTATGAAAAGTGTCCTCATGAGGAACTGACTATTATTATGCGTCGTTATATGATGCGTATTGCAGAGACCATTGCGAAAAAGACAGATTGTTTAGGTTTGATTACCGGCGAAAGTATCGGTCAGGTAGCAAGTCAGACCATGGCATCATTGGCAGCAACCAATGAAGTATGTGAGCTTCCGGTATACAGACCGGTGATTGCTTTTGATAAGCAGGATATTGTAGAGCTGTCCCAGAAAATAGGTACCTTTGAGACCTCTATTTTGCCTTACGAAGACTGTTGTACCGTTTTTGTGGCAAAGCATCCGGTAACAAAACCGAACTTAAATGTCATTCGCAGACATGAAACTAATTTGGAAGAAAAGATTGAAGAGCTGGTGCAGATTGCACTGGATACAGATGAGCTGATTGTAGTTTCAGAGTAGAAGTGTGAGACATTCCCTGCTCTGCACCGGCACTGACAGAATAATACCCTACAAGCACGGCTTTGAAAAACGTCGGTGCTTAGCGATGGTATCAAGACGAAACTATGTTTCGTCTACGAGCTTAGCAGCCGCTGCGTTTTTCATAGAGTGAGAACGTCCTGCGGTAGGGTATTATCTGCAGGGGGCAGAGACAGGACGCCGGGAAAAACCAAACAAAAAAAGGCGCATGGACAAATGTCCACACGCCGTTCTTACGAATATGATTAGATCATATAAGGTGCTAATACAGCCATAACCTCATCTACGTCATCTTCTGCATGGATGTTTAAATCAATAGGCTTAGAAAGGTCTAAGCTGAAAATACCCATGATAGATTTTGCATCGATTACGTATCTGCCTGATACTAAATCGAAATCATATTCGAATTTTGTGATATCATTGACAAAAGACTTTACCTTGTCAATAGAGTTAAGTGAAATCTGTACTGTTTTCATAATAACTACCTCCTTCATGTTTGTCATACCTTCATCATCATATTAATCGGTGGTTAAAAAAATGTCAAGGAGCAAAACGATACAAAAATAGTGAGGAAAATCATGAAAAATGTGGCATTACATAATCTGGGATGCAAAGTAAATTCATATGAACTGGATGTTGTGCAACAAATGTTACAAGAAAACGGTTACAAAATTGTACCATTTGACCAAAAAGCCGATATTTATATCATAAACACATGTACGGTAACAAATATTGCAGACAGAAAAAGTCGTCAGATGATACATCGTGCCAAGGCGAAAAATCCGGAGGCTGTTGTGGTGGCAGTAGGATGTTATGTACAGACCGGCAAAGAAGATGTTGTACAGGATGAGTGTATTGATTTAGCCATTGGTAATAACCGCAAGAAGGAAATTGTTTCTATTATAGAAGAGTATTTAGCAAGAAGAGGTATGCTGTCTAAGCCGCAGGAGACGGTGGATAAGACGTTGGATGACACTACGATTATTGATGTAAATAATACGTATGAGTACGAGGAGATGACTTTAAAGAGAACTGCAGAGCATACCCGTGCTTATATTAAGATACAGGACGGTTGTAATCAGTTTTGCACATACTGTATTATTCCTTACGCAAGAGGCAGGGTAAGAAGCCGCCACTGGGAAGATATTTACAGAGAGATAGAAGGATTGGCGGCGGAAGGATATCGGGAAATTGTGTTGACCGGTATTCATATCAGCTCCTACGGAATTGATTTTGAAAATGAAGCATGGGTGCAGGGACATAGTAAAGAGGTGCTGAAACAGGAAGGAAGGCATGACTATTCCGGAGCTTCCAAGCTGATGGATTTGATAGAAAAAATACATGACATTGAGGGTGTTGACAGAATTCGTATCGGTTCCCTGGAGCCTAGAATTGTAACGAAGGAATTTGCGGGGAGACTTTCTAAGCTGTCTAAAATATGTCCTCACTTTCATTTATCTTTGCAAAGCGGTTGCGATGCTACCTTGCAGAGAATGAATCGTCATTACAGTACGCAGGAGTATCGCCGTAGTGTGGAGAATCTGAGGGAAGCTTTTGGCAGACCGGCCATTACAACGGATGTTATCGTGGGCTTTGCTCAGGAAACGGAAGAAGAATTTACACAAACCTGTGAGTTCCTGGAGCAGATTGGCTTCTACGAAATGCATATTTTCAAATATTCCAAGAGAAAGGGAACCATAGCGGCGCAGATGCCGGGACAGGTGCCGGATGTGGTAAAGACTGAGCGAAGTAATGTTTTGCTTCAGCTGGAGAAAAAACAGTCCAAGGAATTCCGGGCTTTCTATGTAGGGAAAGAAGTGGAAGTGCTTTTTGAAGAAACCAAGATAATAAATGGTGAGGCTTATCAGTTGGGGCATACTAAGGATTATGTGAAGGTGGCTTTACAGAGCGCTGAAGAACTGGCGAACCAAATAAAAACGGTGAAAATCAGCGGTTTTCTGACGGATGAAATACTGGTGTAATACAAGGAGATTCTAAGACTTTCTAAATTTTGTATAAAGGAGTAAGGAATTTCAGAGTGTTTGCATTGAATTTTTAAGGGAAATAGAGTAAGATATAAACAATAGGGGTTTTAGGCGATATTGGGAACTAAGGGAGGAACAAGTATATGCAGAATTTGGGAAATACACAATACTTTAAAGTACAGGCAGAACCGGAAAATGGTGTAAAAGTGATTCTTTCCACAGTTTATGAGGCATTGACAGAGAAGGGGTACGATCCGGTAAATCAGATTGTCGGATATATTATGAGTGGAGACCCGACTTATATTACAAGCCATAAGGGAGCGAGAAGCCTGATTATGAAGGTGGAGCGCGACGAACTGGTAGAAGAACTGTTGAAAGAGTATATTCGTACCAATAGATGGAAAACTATGAAGTAAGAAGTATATTTTATAGTTTTATTTAGGATTCAAAGGAAAAGGCAGGATATAAGTATGCGTATCATGGGTTTGGATTTTGGCTCAAAAACGGTAGGAGTAGCAATTAGTGATGCATTGCTGATTACGGCACAGGGGATAGAAATTATCCGACGTAAGGAAGAGAATAAGCTGCGACAGACATTGGCTCGGATAGAAGAGCTGATTGTGGAATACGAAGTGGAAGAGATTGTTTTGGGATTGCCAAAGAATATGAACGCCACAGAAGGTGTGCGTGTGGAACTTACCATGGAGTTTAAGGAGAAACTGGAGAGAAGAACAGGTTTACCTGTACATTTGTGGGACGAAAGATTGACAACAGTGGCAGCGGATAAAGCGATGATGGAAGCAGGAGTGCGCAGAGAAAAGCGCAAAGATTATGTGGACATGATTGCAGCAACACTTATTTTGCAGGGATATTTGGATCTGCGTGCGAACGAGACAAAGGAGTAGTGTGGAATGAGTAAATTAGAAAAAGTTACGTTTAATCCGGATGGAGAAGCACCGGTAGATTTTTATGTACTGGAGCAGACCAGAATCGGTGGCTACAATTATATTTTGGTAACAGACTTTGAGGAGGGTGACGGAGAGGCTTTGATTCTCAAAGATGTTTCTAAGGATGGCGAAGAAGAAAGCGTATTTGAAATTGTATCCGACGATGATGAGCTTAGTGCAGTGGCCGGAGTGTTTGAGAGCATGCTGGAAGACGTGGAATTTGTTCAGGAGGATGAACAATAAGAACGTGGAGGGAATTTGATTGAATAAGAAACAAAGTAATATAAGTGCTTCAGGCCTGAAGGTAATACCTTTGGGAGGCTTGGAGCAGATTGGCATGAATATTACTGCCTTCGAGTACGAAGACAGTATTGTTGTGGTGGATTGCGGTTTGGCTTTCCCGGCAGACGATATGCTGGGTATCGATTTGGTAATACCGGATATCACCTATTTGAAGGATAATTTTGACAAGGTTAAAGGATTTGTAATTACCCACGGACATGAAGACCATATTGGCGCATTGCCGTATGTTTTAAAAGAATTGAATGTGCCGGTATATGCTACCCGGTTAACTATGGGTATTATTGAAAATAAACTGAAAGAACATAATTTGTTAAAGGATGTGAAACGTAAGGTAGTGAAATTCGGACAGTCCATTAATATGGGAGAGTTCCGTATTGAATTTATCAAAACGAATCACAGCATTGTAGATGCAGCAGCACTGGCGATTTATTCGCCGGCCGGTACCGTGGTACACACGGGAGATTTTAAAGTGGATTACACTCCGGTTTTCGGAGATGCCATAGATTTACAGAGATTTGCGGAGATTGGTAAGAAGGGTGTATTGGCACTTATGTGTGACTCTACCAATGCAGAGAGACCGGGATTTACCCAGTCGGAACGCACGGTGGGAAGAACCTTTGATACATTATTTGAGGAACACAAGAGTGACAGAATATTTGTGGCAACCTTTGCATCCAATGTAGACCGCGTACAGCAGATTATTAATTCTGCCTACAAGTTTGGCCGTAAGGTAGTGGTAGAAGGTCGCAGTATGGTAAATATCATAGAGACTGCTTCTGCACTGGGCTGTATCAATATTCCGGAGAATACGTTAATTGATATTGAACAATTGAAAAACTATCCGGATGAACAGCAGGTAATCATTACTACCGGCAGTCAGGGAGAAAGTATGGCGGCCCTTAGCCGAATGGCAAGTAATATGCACAAGAAGATTACCATTGGCCATGGGGATACGGTTATCTTTTCTTCCAGTCCGATTCCGGGCAATGAAAAGGCTGTTACCAGAGTGATTAATGAACTGCTTCGTAAGGGCGCGGATGTAGTTTTTCAGGATACACATGTTTCCGGACATGCCTGCCAGGAAGAAATCAAGCTGATTTACACATTGGTTCGTCCTAAATATGCAATACCGGTGCATGGTGAGTACAAGCACTTAAAGGCACAGGCGAAGATCGCCCAGAGCCTTGGTATGGATAAAGAAAATATCTTTATTCTGTCCTCCGGCGATGTTCTGGAATTAACAGAAGATACTGCAGAAATAGTTGATAAGGTACCTGTAGGAGGTATTTTAGTAGACGGATTGGGTGTAGGTGATGTAGGTAACGTGGTATTACGTGACAGACAGCATCTGGCAGAAGATGGTATTTTGATTGTAGTAATGGCATTAGACCAGTACACAGGCATGCTGGCAGCAGGACCGGACATTGTGTCCAGAGGATTTGTGTATGTCAGGGAGTCCGATGAACTGATGGAAGAAGCAAGACTTACCGTGGATGCAGCAATCAGTGCCTGCGTGGACAGAGGTGTTTCAGACTGGGGTAAGCTTAAAAATGTTACAAAGGATGTTTTAAGTGAGTATGTGTGGAAGAAAACAAAGAGACGTCCTATGATTTTGCCGATTATTATGGAGGTTTAACATTCATGGATGAGGCTTTACAGACATATATCGATATGGTGCTTAAATCACCGGAATATCTGGAATATGTAAGGCAAAGAGAACGAGTGCTTGCAGTACCCGGATTAAAGGCACAGGTTGATGAATTCCGTATTCGCAACTATCAAATGCAGGTTAGCAGAGATATGGTATTTGAAAAGATTGAGGCGTTTGAAAGAGAGTTCGCAGATTTTCGGGACAATCCGATAGTGGATGGTTTTCTGGCTGCGGAACTGGCTTTCTGCAGAATGATGCAGGAGCATTACGGAAAAGTATTGGATGCAGTGAATTTTTATTAGAGAAAGGCATGGATTATGAGTTTAAAGGATGTCATATTTGCAATATTTGAAACTGCGTTTAAGCTTGCAGCGGCAGTGATAATAGTGGTAATGATATATCGCGGGGCTAATCTGGCATTTGATTATGGTTATCGTATTTTTCAGGAACCGCCCATGTCTGAGGTGGGACGCGATGTTACAGTGACTATTCCGGAGGGAATGTCAGCAGAAGAGATGGGAGAGCTCTTTTATCAAAAGGGGTTGATTCGCGATGTGAATCTGTTCCGTCTTCAATATCTGCTTTCCGAGTTTAAAGAGGAATTAAAGCCGGGGAAGTTTATTTTGAGTACCTCTATGCAAGTGGAAGAAATGATGGAGGTTATGGCGGGGGATCCCATTAGTGAGGATGAACAGGAACCTGCAGAGGAGTAACTGAAAACATGATAGTGGATGATAGAATGGTTGCCTTTATTAATTCTTTTGATAAAGGCAATACGCCTTTTTTAAACGAAATAGAAAAGTTTGCCAGAGAGACGGATGTACCGATTATACGAACGGAAATGCAAAGTTTTTTGCGTTTTATATTGACTATGCAAAAACCTATGCGTATTTTAGAAGTGGGGACCGCCATCGGTTTCTCGGCATTATTAATGAGTGAATATGCACCGAAGGGATGTCATATTACCACAATTGAAAAGTATGAACCCCGTATTCCTATTGCCAGGGAGAATTTCAAGAAGGCGGGTAAAGAAGAATATATTACCCTGTTGGAAGGGGATGCGGCAGAAATTTTAAAGGAGCTGCAGGGCTCTTATGATTTGATTTTTATGGATGCGGCGAAGGGACAGTATATCCATTTTATGCCGGATATTTTACGTTTACTTTCACCGGAAGGATTACTTATTTCGGATAATGTGTTGCAGGATGGTGACGTTATTGAGTCTCGTTATGCAGTGGTACGAAGAAATCGAACCATACATAGCCGAATGAGGGAATATTTATTTGAATTAACACATCATCCGCAGCTGGAGACTTGTATCCTGCCGGTAGGAGATGGTATTACATTAAGCGTGAAGCACGAAAAGTGTGAGGAAGATTATGAGAAAAACGAAACCTGAATTGTTGATTCCTGCCAGTAGTCTGGAAGTATTAAAGACGGCAGTTATATTTGGAGCAGATGCAGTATATATCGGTGGAGAAGCCTTTGGACTTCGTGCTAAGGCGAAGAATTTCACTTCGGAAGAAATGGCAGAAGGAATTGCTTTTGCCCATAAGCATGGTGTAAAGGTATATGTAACTGCGAATATTTTGGCACATAACGATGACTTGTCGGGGGCTGCGCAGTATTTTGAAGAATTGAAGAATATGAAACCGGACCAGCCGGATGCTTTGATTATTTCAGATCCCGGTATGTTTAGTATTGCAAAGCAGGTGTGGCCGGAAGTGGAAATTCATATTTCTACACAGGCCAATAATACAAATTATCAGACTTACCTTTTCTGGTGGAATCTGGGAGCCAAAAGAGTGGTATCTGCCAGAGAGCTTTCGTTGGCGGAAATCGCAGAAATCCGCGCACATATCCCGGAGGATATGGAGATTGAAAGCTTTATTCACGGAGCCATGTGTATTTCTTATTCCGGACGGTGCCTTTTGAGTAATTATTTTACCGGACGTGATGCAAATCAAGGTGCTTGTACCCATCCTTGTCGTTGGAAGTATGCAGTGGTGGAAGAGAAACGTCCCGGTGAGTATTTACCGGTTTATGAGAATGAACGCGGAACCTATATTTTTAACTCCAAGGATTTGTGTATGATAGAATATGTACCGGAAATCGTGGCGGCAGGCATTGACAGCTTAAAGATTGAAGGCCGTATGAAAACGGCACTTTATGTGGCAACGGTAGCGCGTACCTATCGTAAGGCAATTGATGACTACTTTACTTCCGAGGAACAATATCGTGCCAATATGGATTGGTACAAAGCAGAGATTTCCAAATGTACCTACAGACAGTTTACAACCGGATTTTATTTCGGTAAGCCGGATGAAAATACACAAATTTATGACAGCAATACGTATGTGAATGAATATACTTATCTGGGAATTGTAGAAGAAGTTGCAACACGTGGAATAAATGCAACGGCATCAGAAAAGTGTTTGCAGGAAACAGAAACCTGTGATAAAATTTTGGCACGCATCGAACAGCGGAACAAGTTCTGTGTAGGTGATAGAATTGAGATTATGAAACCGAACGGACAGAATGTGGAAGTAAGTGTACTTGCCATGTATAATGCAGACATGGAGCCGGTGGAAAGCTGTCCTCATTCCAAACAGGAGATTTGGCTGGAATTGTCCGAGCAACCAAAGCAGTATGATTTGTTGAGAGTGAAGAGTGAATAATTGACCCATAGAAAGGACATAAAAATGAGCGAGCTGATTAATGTAGAGGAGCTGTTTGGCTCCAGAGTATTTACCCATAGAAAAATGAAGGAGCGTTTGCCGAAAGGTGTTTTTAAGGAAGTGACCCGTGTTATGGAACAGGGAGGAGAGCTTTCCTTGGAAACAGCGGATGTAGTGGCAAAGGCTATGAAGGATTGGGCTATTGAAAATGGTGCAACTCACTATACTCATTGGTTCCAGCCGTTGACCGGCATTACTGCAGAAAAGCATGATGCATTTGTTACACATCCGGATGAGGATGGCCGTATGATTATGGACTTTTCCGGTAAAGAGCTTATTAAGGGAGAACCGGATGCGTCTTCTTTCCCTTCCGGCGGACTTCGTGCAACATTTGAAGCAAGAGGTTATACTACCTGGGATTTGACCTCTCCTGCATTCTTGAAAGAGGATGCAACAGGTATGATTCTTTGTATTCCTACAGCATTCTGTTCTTATAAGGGTGAAGCGCTGGATACTAAGACTCCCCTTCTTCGTTCCATGGAAGCAGTAAGTGAACAGGCACTTCGTATTGTGAAGTTGTTTGGAAATACAGAAGCAACCAAGGTAATTCCCAGCGTAGGTGCGGAACAGGAATATTTCCTGGTAGACCGTCAGAAGTATTTACAGAGAAAAGACCTGATTTTTGCAGGACGTACCTTGTTTGGTGCTCCGGCGCCCAAGGGGCAGGAAATGGATGACCACTATTTCGGTACCATTCGCGAAAGAGTTGGCGCATACATGAAGGATTTGAATATCGAGCTGTGGAAGCTGGGTGTAACTGCCAAGACGCAGCATAACGAGGCGGCTCCGGCACAGCACGAGTTGGCACCTATATACGAAACCGCAAATATTGCTGCAGACCACAATCAGTTGGTAATGGAGACTATGAAGAAAGTGGCAGGCCGCCACGGATTAACCTGTCTGCTTCATGAAAAACCTTTTGCAGGAGTAAATGGTTCCGGTAAGCATGATAATTGGTCGCTCTGCACTGACAATGGTGTCAATTTATTAGACCCGGGTGAAACACCTAATGAAAATATCCAGTTTTTATTTGTACTGGCTTGTATTATGAAGGCAGTGGACCGCCATGCGGATTTGCTTCGCCAGAGTGCAGCCAATGTAGGTAATGATCATCGTTTGGGCGGTAATGAAGCTCCTCCGGCTATCATTTCCATTTTCTTGGGTGAGCAGTTAGAGGATGTGGTAAGTCAGTTGGTAGAAACCGGTGCGGCTACTCATTGTGCAGAAGGCGGCAAGCTGGAAACAGGTGTGTCTACATTGCCTGAATTCCAGAAGGATGCGACGGACAGAAACCGTACATCGCCCTTTGCATTTACCGGTAATAAATTTGAGTTCCGAAGCGTGGGTTCTTCCGATTCTATCGGTAGTCCCAATACTACATTGAATGCTATCGTGGCAGAAGCTTTCTGTGAGGCTGCAGATATTTTGGAGGCTGCAGAGGATTTTGATATGGCTGTGCATGATTTGTTGAAGCAGTATATGACTGAGCATCAGAGAATCATTTTCAACGGTAACGGATACTCTCAGGAATGGGTAGATGAGGCTGCCAGAAGAGGTTTGCCGAACATCAGAACTATGGTAGAAACGGTAGAAACCCTTACCACGGAAAAGTCCATTGCACTGTTTGAAAAGTTCCATATTTTTACTAAGGCAGAGCTGGAAGCACGTAAGGAAGTGTTATACGATACTTATGCGAAAACAATTAATATTGAAGCCCTGACGATGATTGATATGACCAGAAAGCAGATTTTACCGGCAGTAGTGAAGTATACGAAATCGTTGGCAGATACTGTAATTGCAGTAAAGGATGCAGGAGCGGACGCAGCGGTACAGATGGAGCTTTTGAAGGAAGTATCCGAAAAGTTATCAGAGACCAAGAGTGCATTAGATACTTTGGAAAAAGCAGAAGCAACAGCAAAAGAAATCAGATGCCCGAAGGAGCAGGCATTCTACTACATGGAAAGTGTGGTACCTGCTATGAACGCACTTCGTGCTCCGGTAGATAAGCTGGAAATGCTGGTGGCTAAGGAAATATGGCCCATGCCGAGTTATGGTGATTTATTGTTTGAGGTGTAACGATAGTAACCGTATGGTACATAGATATAAAGATTCCCGGAAAGGCATACGCTTTTCCGGGTTTTGCATCTATTGCATATAAAAAACAAAAAAATTTAAAAAATTTCAAAAAGGGTATTGCAAAACCAAAAGACATCGTGTATAATTCATCAAGTAGTCAAGAAATAGCGCTATCGCCAAACGGTAAGGCAACGGACTCTGACTCCGTCATTTCAAGGTTCGAATCCTTGTAGCGCTGCTAAGAAACCTCAGTGGAGAAATTCACTGAGGTTTTTTGTATAAATAGAGAAAATGGTCTAAAAATGCATTTATTATATTGCCAGTGCGATAAAAATTTGCTATGATAAATAGTAATAGAATCCTAGGGGGGAGATGTAGGTATGTTTTGTAATAAGTGCGGAAAGCAAATTGTTGATGATAGTAACTTTTGTAACTTTTGTGGTGCAAAGGTAGAAATCCTGCCACAGGAAGGTGTAGAAGCTCCGGCTGCCCAGTATGTCCAGCCTACACAGGCTGCAGTGCCCAGTGCCACAGAGCAGGCGATGCAGAGAGTTTCTTTGAAAGAAACCTTGATTAAGCAGGCATGTAAGGATATTATCGAAAAGCGTCTGAAATCACCGGCTACTGTAAATTATGCAGTAATGGAGATTACGGATGAAGATAAGTATGGAAGATACTGTCTCTACGTAGAGCTGGATTCCCAGAATTCCTTTGGTGCATTGGTTCGAAGCAAGTACCGTGTAGTTTTGCAGGCAGTATATACGGATGGTACATATAGTGCATTTAACGATGCAGTGCTTCCGGTAAGCTTTATCAATACGGAAGAGAATATTAAGAAACTTAACAAGTGGAACACGAAAGCTTATGAGCTTGGACTTTTTGAAAGAGTATAAGCTGATAGCGTAAGAAAAGATATAGACCGGTTGGTAATTGCCAGCCGGTTTTTTTAGTGGATAAAGTGTTAAACGGTATTTGTTCAACTACAGGTTTAATGTTTCTTTCATGGCCTCATGATACAATAAACTCGGGATAGGGATTTACTCTCGTTCCGGGTTTTGTAGAGCAAAGGAGGAGAACGTTTATGAGGGAACAAGTCACCCGACTGTACCGCTGGCACATAGAAGAACATAAGAATGATACCGGTGAGAAAAAACTGAAATTACACGGTAATGTGACGGGGCATCCAAGGTTCATGGATTCCGCAAGGATTCATACAAGCAGGCTTCTGGAATACCATGTAGATTGGGAGAAGGGAGAGCTGTATGCCCGTACAAGAAACACAGAGTACCGTTGCTTTTTGGAGCACTGGGACTTTGACAGGCAGGAGAAGACGCAGGTGTACGGTGAGCAGGGGGAGACGCTTCATAGATATTTGCCGGAGTATGATAAGGTAAAGGCACTTTACTATGACAGATATCCGGATCCGGAAATCGAGCCCGGCAAGGTGCTTTTGGTACTGGCAGATTATGAGGAATACTATTTTCATTCCTTGTATTATGTGCCACAGGAAGGGAAGAAACGCTTAAACTATACCGGATGTCCGCATGTGGGAACTTTTCAGGATAGTTATCTGATTAGTACACAGGACTATCGGATTGACTTACGTTATTTTCCTCATGAGGGAAATATAGAGTTTTACATGGAGCAAACAGAAGGATGTCCCTGGTTTATTGAAAATATCGGTACTAGGACTTTATATGCAAGAACCTCTGTAGGAGTGATGAAGTTGCAGGCCGGGGAACGCAAGGAGATATGCCGGGAAAATACAGAGAAAGAACCGCCGGTTCTGCATGGCGGGGATTTGTATCCGGCAGTGTGGTAAAAATTATTTTACCCATACGTTCAATGGTGTTATAATATTACCATAGAACCAAAAGGGGGAATGCACATGGAAAGAAAAGCAAATGTTTTGGTGATTGGTAATTCCGGCGTAGGTAAAAGCACACTGATTAATTCCATTTTTGGTAGTGAGCGGGCGGTAACCGGCTTGGGGGAGGCGGTGACTACGCAGATGGAGGTGTATGATAATGAGGTGCTGCCTTTTCGAATCATTGATTCAATAGGCTTTGAATATGGTTTTTTGAAGCAGAGGAAGGCTATCGGGGCGGTAGTGGATTGGTCCAAGAAAAGTATTAAGGAAGATGCCCGGGATAAACAGATAGATTTAATTTGGTATTGTGTGGATGCTACCTCCAGAAAAATGTTTGGTAAGAATATTGAGATGCTTGCTAAGGCAGTGAAGATATGGAAGGATGCACCGGTGCTGGTAGTGTTGACCAAATCCTATTCCACTATTGAGGATGAGGATAATAAACAGATGGTACGCGTAGCCTTTAGTAAATTTAAAAAGATTAATCTAAAGGACGTGGTGTCTGTGGTGGCACAGCCTTATCAGATTGATGAAGATGTGATTGTAGGTGCCAGAGGAATTACGGAACTGATTGAACGCACTAATGAACTGCTTCCGGAGGCGATGCAGTTGAATGAGGTGGCCGTGGCAGATTTTAAGTTAAAGCAGAAGCGTATGCAGGCAAATGCATTGACGGCAACTGCAACAGTGGCGGCCGCAACGGTGGGAGCAGTGCCTATACCTTTTGCGGATGCGGCAATCTTAACACCTTTGGAATTGGGTGTAATTAAGCTGATTAGTAAAATTTATAATGTGCCCAGTAACAGTAGTACCGGGGACCAGCGTACTCAATGCCATTGTAGCAGGTGCTATTATGGCGGCAGTGGGTGAGGCGACCATTTACATTATGGAGCGTATTTATCTGGGAGAAAAGGATGCTGCGGATTTAGACTGGGCGAAGAAGGTTGTAGAAAGTGAAATCGGCAAGAGCGCCTTGGGAAGTGTACAAAGCGTGCTTAAAGAAGTGGCAAATGTGGACAAGCTGGATAAAAAGATGTTGGCTGAGATGATTGCCAAAATCATTTCAAAGAATAAAAAGCAATAAAAAAAGCCCGTAAGGGCTTTTTTATTACACTAGTTTTTCTTTAATCTGTATGCACCGATAAAGCAGATGCCTGCTGCAAGTACAAGCCATAAAGGATTGAAGTGGATGTCGCCTGTTTTGGGTACATCATCATATTCTCCTGAAGAACTGTTTGAACCGGTGGAAGTGCTCGGGGTAGTAGTGCTCGGAGCAGTGGTAGCTGCCTGAGGGGTTTCACTATAGTTGCCCTTTTCGGTCTTTAATTCGCCTTCTTCAATACGAAGTGTATTGGCAGCAAAATTATAAAATTCAAAATGCTTATAGTCTTTGCCTCCTGCGTATAAATGATTAACTGTTCCGACAACAGCTACGCCTGCATCTAAAAGATTTTCTTTTTCGCTTAATACCTTCAGAGTACCTACATTGCTGTTAAAGTTACATACGGAAGAATCATAAACCTCTGCGTATGCTACATCTCCGGTAACGGCAGCAGTACTTCCGTTAATGACAAATACATTATCAAAGCTGCTTGCAGAAACTACAATGTGGGAACCGTGAACAACAGTCAGGTTATTTATACGTACGCTTACATTTAATTCAAGGGGTTCATAACCGTCTACAACGATTAAATCGCCGTCTTTGATATCTTGCTTCATGTAGTAAAGCTCTCTGTGACCGTTGCCATCCTGCCAGGTACCGATTTGGTAGCGCCATTCATCTTCGCTGTCAACATACTTTAAGTAGTAAGTAACCGGTTCGGCTGCCTGTGCTTTCAGAGAAGTGGCAAAAAACGGAACCATACAGAATAATGCGATTGCTAAAAAAGTAATGGATTTTTTAATTTGTTTCATAACATTAGTCCTCCTTAATAAGTATCGTTATATAATGTGCTTATGCACTAACGTTCAATGGGCAGATAAGTTTCACCCGGTTCAATTTCCTTGGCAACTACAACGAAGCGCCCGTTTGTTACATGATATACACAGGTGGAAAGAGTAATGAACCGATCCCCGAACTCTGCGGTAACTCCCGTGTCATACGCGGAAAGTTCTTTAATGTTTTGATAGAAATCATCAAATTCCGCCTGCGTATCTGCCTGGAAAAATTTATAAAATTTGAAAACATCATCGCTCTTTTTGTATACCTGGGAGCGGAAAACTGCAATGATTTCATAATTGCGCTGACACTCTTCGGTGTACAAAATTATTTGTTTGTGATCCTCGTAGTAATCCTTACTTTCATAGTCGGTCAGATTACCAAACATGGCGCCGGACTTCATATTGTGTCCATGAATAATTAAATTCGTGGTAAGCGGATTTAAAGAACTGTCCGTGTCTAAAATGAGACTGCCGTTTACATTATCTGATTTGTCAAAAGCCCGGTAAAGATAATAATTTTCATCTTCCGGTGTCCACATAATCGGATAGTCTATATTGGTTCCGGGTACAAGTAACCAGCCGGCCATATCGGAATTGGCTAAAAAGCTTTCCGTGTAGGGGTTTGGTACCGCAACCGGAGTCGGCTCCGGTGTAGAAGTTGGTTCCGGTGTTGCTGTGACAGCGGGCTCCTCTGTTTCTTCAGGCATGATAGTTGTCGGAGCGGGGGTATCTGTAGGCTCCGGAGTAACCATTGGTTCAGGCGTTACTGCTTCTGCACGATACTCATCCAATAAATCTTCATTTGCGGAATCCTCATAAAAATAGCGGGCAGCCAATATGAAGGCAAGCAACAAACATATTATCGCAATGGAAATTAAGATAATAAATCCTGCTTTTTTCTTCTTGTCCATAAATAATCCTCAAATATATAATTGTGCAACACTATTATACTGTAATCTGATGAATTAATGCAATAGTTTTCAGACAATATTAAGAGAAGTTTAAGATATTATAAAATGTTTTTTCTAATTTGACATCGGCGATAGCGTATGTAATAATATTAATATAGCGATAGTATGCGAAAGGAGCCGTCAGAATGAGTGGTTGCAGTAAGGAAAACAGAATGATTCATTTTGATGTTCTTCGTATTCTGGCTGCATTTAGTGTGGTTATGCTGCATAGTTCGGCACAGTTTTGGTACACATTAGAGGTAGACAGTACACAGTGGGTAATTGCGAATTCTTATAATGCAGTTTTTCGCTTTGGTGTGCCAATTTTTGTTATGATTAGCGGTGCGCTGTTTTTGGCACCGGACTATCGTTTGGATGTTAAAAGATTATATAAACACAACATTTTACGCTTGTGTGCGATTTATGCTGTGTGGAGTTGTGTATATGGTTGGAAGGATTGTCTGGGATTCGGACTGAAAATCACAGATGTAAAGCCCATACTTCGGGAAATGTTGTCAGGGCGCTACCACCTATGGTTTTTACCCATGATAGTGGGTATATATATGTTGCTTCCGGTACTGAAAAGCTGGATAACACATGCGGAGAAAAAGAATATTCAATACTTCTTGGGATTGTTTGTAGTGCTGCAGGTGGGAAAAGAAACATTGCGGGCATTGACGGTTACGGACGAACTTCACGGAATACTGAATTTGGTTCAGATAGAAATGGTTTGTAGTTATGTTGGATATTTTGTGCTGGGTTACTATCTGGCACATGTGGGAATCGGGGAGAAGCTCCGTAAGGCAATATATATCAGTGTTTTGCCGGCGATGGTGTGTAACATTGTTTTTGGAACCTTGATGGTACAAAAATACGGTCGGGGCGGATATTTGGTGTATGACAGCTATGGACTGTTTACCTTTTTCATCGTGACAGCATTGTTTTTGTTTACAGTGAAAAATATTCCCGGCAGTAATATGGGCAAAGCGGGACAGGCAGTAATAAAGGAAATTTCAGCAGACACAATGGGAATTTATGTAATGCATATATGCCTTATGGAATTGACAGAGAATACCGGCTTCCAAAGTATGATGTTGCCGAATATTATCGGGATTCCGGTCTATGCCATTGCCTGTTTTGTAATATGTATGATATTTGCAGCGCTTCTTCGCAGAATTCCTCTGATAGGAAAATATATTTGTTAGCAGAGGCTTATTCGCGGGATGCGGCAGAAAGAAATGTTAAGTGCAAAGAAGGATAAGACATGTATAGTTTTGACAGTAGAATAAGATATAGTGAATGTGATGAGAAGTGTAAGCTTCGTTTGGAATCGTTGCTTAATTATTTTCAGGATGCTTCTACCTTTCAGTCGGAAGAACTGGGTGTAGGATTTGCCTATTTGGTGCCAAAGAACCTGGTGTGGGTGTTGGCGGCGTGGCAGATTGAGATTTACAGATATCCGGCCTTGGGAGAAGCGGTGGAAACCGGAACGTTGCCGTACGATTTTAAAGGCTTTATGGGTTCGAGAAATTTCTTTATGAAGACTAAGACCGGTGAAATGCTGGCACAGGCTAATTCGGTGTGGACGCTACTTAATTTTGATAATATGAAACCGACTATTCCCACTGCAGAGATGTTGGAAAAGTATCCGGTGGAACCCAGGCTTGAAATGGAATATGCCGGACGTAAGATTTTGGTGCCGGAAGGTGGCTGCGTAGAAGAAGCAGTGGTCATCCGTAAGCAGCATCTGGATAGTAATAATCATGTGAATAACAGCCAGTATGTAAGTATAGCGGTGAATTATCTGCCGGAGGATTATCCGATAGGCGGCTTGCGTGTGGAATATAAGAAGCAGGCACATTTGGGAGATGAATTAATTCCTTATGTGGTAAAAGGCGAGTCTGTGATAATAGTATCCTTGCGGGATGCACAGGGCAATGTATATGTAAATGTTGAGTTCAGAAAGGCAGAATAAATGATTAAACTGGGAGAAAAACAGAAACTCATAATTGTTAAAAAAGTGGATTTTGGTGTATATCTTGCGCAGTCGGAAGAGACAGCAGAGGATAAAGTATTATTGCCGGCAAAACAGGTGCCGGAGGACGCACAGATAAAAGATGCTTTGGAGGTATTTGTATATCGTGATTCCAAAGACAGATTGATTGCTACCACAAACACACCGAAACTGGTAATGGGACAGGTGGCAGAGCTGACCGTTTCTCAGGTAAGTAAGTTCGGTGCGTTTTTGGACTGGGGTCTGGAAAAAGATTTGCTGATACCTTTTAAACAGCAGCTGGTAAAGCTACAACCGGGAGATAATGTATTGGTATCCCTTTATATTGATAAGAGCGGGCGCTTGTGTGCGACCATGAATGTATACCCGAATTTAAGAGCAGACAGTCCTTACAAAAAGGACGATCAGGTCCGTGGCAGAGTGTATACCATCAGCGATGAATTCGGCGCATTCGTGGCAGTGGATAATATTTATTCCGCATTGATTCCCAAGAAGGAAATGTACGGAAATGTACGAGTAGGGGAGGATATCACTGCCAGAGTTACACAGGTAAAACCGGATGGCAGATTATCTTTAAGTATTCGTGATAAGGCGTATTTGCAGATAGAGAAGGATGCGCAGGAAATACTTTCCATTATAGACAGCTATGATGGTGTGTTACCATTTAATGATAAGGTATCGCCGGAAATTATTAAGCGTGAAACCGGTATGAGTAAAAATGAATTTAAACGTGCAGTAGGAAATCTGCTGAAGGCAGGAAAAATCGAAATTAAGGAAAAGGTAATCCGAAGATTATAAGTATTGGAGGAAGAAAGGAGCGTAATTATGGATATTGCAGGATTGTCAACTACACTGGCAACTATGGACATTCAAAGCAAGGTAGGAACCGCTATGCTGGATAAGGCACTTGATTTGGGTGAGGTATTAGGAGAAGGAATGGTGGAGATGATTGACGCTTCTGCCATGGAATTAAGTGTGAATCCAAGTGTGGGAGCAAATGTAGATGTTCGCATTTAATATGAAAAATGCATAAAAAACTATTGATTTTTTGGCGATTTTTTTGTACATTTGTAGTAAATGATAGTTTTTCCTAAAGGAGCGTTTACATATGATATCAAATCAAATCTTACAAAATACCATAGATGGGTTGAGAGGAATTGCCAGAGTGGATATCTGCGTTATGGATGCAGAGGGTAAAGTAATGGCTTGTACTGCGGACGTAGGAGTGTCCTCTAAAGTGGCAGTAGAGTTTGCAAAATCGCCGGCGGATTCCCAGGAGATTCAGGGGTATCAGTTCTTTAAGGTATATGATGAGCAGCAATTGGAGTATGTGCTGGTAATTGCCGGTACCGGTGAAAGTATGTATACCATTGGCAAAATGATTGCTTTTCAGCTGCAGAATCTGTTAGTTGCTTATAAGGAACGCTTTGATAAGGATAATTTTATTAAAAATCTGTTGTTGGATAATTTGCTGTTGATTGATATTTACAGCAGGGCGAAAAAGCTTCATGTGCAGACGGATGTTTCCAGAGTTGTAATGATTGTGGAATGTGATAATAACAAGGACAATAATGTGCTGGAGTTAACAAGGGCATATTGCGGCAGTAACAGTAAGGACTTCATTACGGCTGTGGACGAAAGCAATGTGATTATTGTAAAGGATTTGTCTGAGCTGGAAAACAACAAGGAAAACAAAGAAATCGAGAAATTTTCTAAGGGGCTGATAGGACAGCTTCAAAAGGACGGGTTAAAAAATGTGCATGTTTCCTACGGAACGGTAGTGCATGAAATCAAGGAAGTGAGCCGTTCTTATAAAGAAGCCAGAATGGCACTGGATGTAGGTAAGATTTTCTTTGATGAAAGGGATATTATTGCCTATAGTGAATTGGGTATCGGTCGTTTGATTTATCAGTTGCCGATTCCTTTGTGTAAAATGTTTATAAAGGAAATATTTGACGGAAAGAGCCCGGATGATTTTGATGAGGAAACACTGACAACCATTTACAAATTTTTTGAAAACAGTTTGAATGTTTCCGAGACTTCCAGACAGTTGTTTATTCACCGAAATACTTTGGTGTACAGACTGGATAAACTGCAAAAGAGTACGGGACTGGATTTGCGCGTCTTTGAGGATGCCATTACCTTTAAGATCGCATTGATGGTAGTAAAATACATGAAGTATATGGAGACTATGGAATACTAATTCGGTTTTGGAGAATTACATGAATAGAAGAGAGTTGCGAAAAAAACAGGAACAAGAGATGATTGAAGAAAAAGGACTTATTTATCTGGAAAATGTAAGTAAGTCTTATTCAACAGGTTCTCCCGCAATTAAAAATATTAATTTAAGTATTAAGCGGGGAGAATTTGTATTTATCGTAGGAGACAGCGGTTCCGGTAAATCTACTTTGATTAAGCTGCTTTTACGTGAATTGACGGCTACCCAGGGTAAGGTATATGTAATGGGTAAGGATTTGGGTAAATTAAAGCATAGAGAAATCCCGAAATTCAGACGAAATATAGGTGTTGTTTTTCAGGATTTCCGTCTGTTAAATGACAGAAATGTATATGAAAATGTTGCTTTTGCACAGAGAGTTGTAGAGACTCCTGCCAATGAAATTCGTAGAAACGTGCCGACTATATTGGCGACGGTAGGTTTGGCAGGAAAGTACAAAGCAAAAACAAAACAGTTATCAGGTGGAGAACAGCAGAGGGTGGCGCTGGCACGTGCGCTGGTTAACAACCCTTCTGTTTTGCTTGCCGACGAACCGACCGGTAATTTGGATCCAAAGAATTCATGGGAAATCATGAAGCTGTTGGAGGAAATTAACGAAGCAGGAACAACGGTTGTTGTAGTTACCCACAACAGAGAAATCGTTAACGCTATGCAGAAAAGAGTAGTAACCATGCGTCAGGGTGTTATTTTCTGCGATGAAGAGGAGGGTAGCTATATCGATGAAGAAGATTAGAACCTTTTTTTATACAATCAAACAGGGATTTGTGAACCTGTTCCGTAATAAGTGGTATTCATTGGCTTCTATAGCTACAATATCTGCATGTTTGTTCATGTTTGGTATTTTTTATGCAATTGTGGCAAACTTCCAGCATATGGTAAATACTATGGAGGAAGAAGTATCTATTACAGTATTTTTTGATGAAGGTATTTCTGAGGAACGCTTGAAAGAAATTGAGCAGTTAATCGGTACTCGTGCAGAAGTTGCCAAGATGGAGTTTACCTCCGCAGATGAAGCGTGGGCATGGTATCAGGAAGAGTATTTCGGAGACCAAAAGGAAGAGTTTCTGGAAGGATATCCTACCAATCCCCTTGCGGATTCTTTCAATTTTGAAGTGTTCTTAAATGACGTATCACAGCAGGAACAGCTGGTAACTTATATTGAATCAATTCCCGGAGTAAGACTGGTAAACAGTGACGGAGTGGCAAATACCTTAACCGGTGTGAACCTTCTGATCAGTTATGTTTCCATCGGAATTATTGCGATTCTTCTGGCGGTATCCATATTCTTAATCAGCAATACGGTTGCAGTAGGTATTTCCGTACGAAGAGAAGAGATTAATATTATGAAATATATTGGTGCAACAGACTTTTTGGTAAGGGCTCCGTTTATTTTTGAAGGAATTCTGATTGGTCTGGTAGGAGCAGCAATTCCGCTATTTTTCATCTATCAGATGTACAGCATCGTATTAACCAATATGATGGAGAAATTTACCACATTGAGTCAATTGTTGCAATTCTTGTCTGTAGAGACTGTGTTTGAGTTCCTTTTGCCGGTATCGTTGTTAGTCGGCGTGGGTATTGGTTTTATCGGCAGTGTGTCTACGGTAAGAAAACATTTGAACGTATAAGCTTGGGCTTTTGATGTGGCTTGCAGAGGATTTTCGGATTCTCTGCAAGTTTTCAATTGTTATTAAGTAATTTGAAAAGGAATTATATGAAGAAGTTAAAGAATATTTTGGGAATTGGACTTTGTGCAGTAATGGCGATTTTGGCATCTACCTCTTCACAGGCGACCAACATGTCCAATATTACTTCTGCGACGATTAAAGATATGGAGGACCAGATTGATCAGGCACAGAAGGAAATGGACAATCTGAAAAACTCCCTTTCGGATGTACAATCCATGGTAAAGGAGTTGGAAAAAGAAAAGGGTAGTCTGAAAAATTATGTGTCGCAGTTGGATGCATCTCTGGCTCTGATTGAGACTAAAGTCTCTGATTTGCAGGACCAGATTACTGCCAAGGAGGCGGATATCGTAGTTACACAGGGACAGCTGGAACAGGCGAAAATCGTGGAAGCCAAGCAGTATGATGCCATGAATAATCGTATAAAATATGTCTACGAAAAAGGAACACTGACTTATGTTGAGATGCTTTTACAGTCTCAGGGTCTGGCGGATTTGTTGAATCGTATGACTTATGTAGAAGCAATTACCTCTTATGATAAAACCAGATTGGATGAGTTTATTGCCAACAAAGAATATATAGCTATGTGTGAAGCTCAGTTGCAATCAGAGAAGGAATATCTTGATGCCATGAAGCTTTGTGTGGAAAATGAACAGGCTGCAATAGAAACATTGATAGCCACCAAATCACAGGAAATAGAGGCATATGAGAAGAATATTACTTCGAAAGAGCAGGCGATAGATGATTATGAGGCAGAGCTTGCCGAACAGACAGAGATTATTGCCCAGCTGGAAAAAGCCATAGAAGAAGAGAAGAAGAAAATTCTCATGAGTAACGGCCAGGTTATTATATATGATGGTGGTACGTTTGCTTTTCCTTTGGAAAGCTATACCAGGGTTTCTTCAGAATATGGTTATCGTATTCATCCGATTTTGAACGTAAAGCAGTTTCATAATGGTGTGGATTTTGCCGCACCCAAAGGAACCAAAATATACGCTGCATACGATGGAATCGTGGTGGCAGCTACTTACAGCTCTACAATGGGTAATTATATCATGATAGATCATGGTGGCGGATTATATACCATATACATGCATGCGTCGAAATTATATGTAGAGAAGGACGATGTGGTAGTAAAGGGAGAACATATAGCGGCGGTAGGCTCGACAGGACGCTCCACAGGAAATCATCTGCACTTTACCGTGCGTAAGGATGGAGCATATGTGTCACCGTGGGATTATTTGTCAGAGTAATGGAGGCAGTGAAATGGATTTGAATCAGCAAAATGTGCAGGAACAACCGAAAAAGAAAAGTAGTGGTTATGTGCCGGGCTTTGTAACGGGAATTCTGTGCAGTGCATTTATTGTATTAATTGTTGGTCTTGTAATGTTGGTATATCATGGATATACGGAAGACGAAAAACAGTGGTCGAAGGAAAAAGAAGAAAGCCGGGAAGAAAAAGAGGTTGTCATTGATGACGACATGCTGGAAAAAATGGACGAGATTGAGGAGTTAATCGAGAAGTATTATTACGAGGATGATATCGATGAATCTCTCATGGAAGAAGGCGCCTATCGTGGAATGGTGGATGCGTTGGGCGATCCCTACACAGTATACTATACGCCGGAAGAGCTGCAGGAGCTTATGGAACAGACCACCGGTATTTACTACGGAATCGGTGCATATGTAGGCTTGGATACGGTGACCGGTTATCCTAAGATTATTAATCCTATTGCAGGAGCACCTGCGGAAGAGGCAGATTTGCGTCCGGACGATATTATTTATGAAGTGGACGGTGTGTCTACTTATGGTAAGGATTTGGAATCCGTAGTTGCTATGATAAAAGGTGCAGAAGGTACTAAAGTAACGCTTACCATTGTGAGAAGCACGGAAACGGATTACATGTATGTGGAAGTGGAACGCAGACAGGTAGAGACGCCTACCATTGAAACAGAAATGTTAGAGGACGGAATAGCTTATATTCAGATTACAGAGTTTTCCGAAACAACGGTGGACCAGTTTGCAGATGCATTGGCAGTTGCCAGAGAATCCGGTATGAAGGGATTGATTATTGACTTAAGAGCTAATCCGGGAGGAAGCTTGTCAGCAGTGGTAGATATTGCCAGAATGTTACTTCCCAAAGGTTTGGTAACTTATACAGAGGATAAGTACGGCACACGTAAGGAATATTCCTGCGACGGAAAACATGAGTTTGACCTTCCTCTGGTAGTGTTGGTGGACGGTAATTCGGCAAGTGCTTCCGAAGTATTGGCAGGAGCTATTAAGGATTACGGAATTGGTACCTTGGTCGGTACGACTACTTTTGGTAAGGGAATTGTGCAGCAGATTATCGGAATGGATGACGGTTCTGCATTAAAAGTAACCGTAAGCAGTTATTATTCACCTAAGGGAAATAATATTCACGGAACAGGCATAGAGCCGGATTTGGAATGTGAATTTGATGCAGAAGCATATTACGGTGAAGAGGCTTTTGATAACCAGCTGGATTATGCAAAGGACGTTTTGCGAGATATGATGAAATAAAATTTATCAATACCCTGCCGGGCACTTGCCGGCAGGGTATTTGTAAAAGAGGAGCAGGAGATGAAGATTATTGCGCATATCCATACGGATTTCCCGGAAAAGTTTGGTATTCCCAGACAAAGCGGATTGGTGCCCGAGTTAAAAGGAAAGATTGTATTCGAGCCGGAATATCGTAATCCGGAAGCTGTGAAGGGATTGGAAGGTTTTAATTATATCTGGCTACTGTGGCAGTTTCAGGGAGTGGAGAGAGATAACTGGTCAGCTACGGTGAAACCGCCCAGGCTGGGAGGAAAGAAGCGGATGGGAGTGTTTGCCACACGTTCGCCGTTTCGCCCGAATCCTGTAGGTTTGTCATCTGTAAAGTTGGAGAAAATTGAATTGACGGAAGAGGGGCCGGTGCTTCATGTATCCGGTGTGGATTTGAAAGACAAGACGCCGATCTATGATATTAAGCCCTATCTGCCTTATGCAGATTGTCATCCGGATGCTACGGAAGGCTTTGCCGGTGAGGTAAAAGAATATTCCCTGCAGGTAGATTTCCCGGAGGAGCTTCTAGTGAGACTGCCTGAGGAAAAACGAACAGCTATTGTAGAGGTGTTAAAGCAGGATCCCCGACCGTCTACCCAAAGCGAGCAGAGCAAAGTCTATGGAGTTTCGTTTGCCGGATATGATGTACGGTTTCTGGTAGAGGAAGATGTATTAAAGGTTGTGGATGTAGTCTGCTTATAAAGGATGTTGACATCACCTATTTTTGAAAAACATTGTGTTTATTATAACTTGCCCTAAAATCAGAGGGAGACATACCGGTAATCTTGTGAAAAGCGTTAGAGAAATTATGGGCATCGGAAAAACCCAGTCCATAGGCTATTTGGGAGACCGGCTGTGTAGTTTCGGACAGTGCGGATTTGGCAAGGTCCATTTTGGTTTGCAGAATATGTTGTTTTAATGTAATACCTGAGTACCTTTTAAAGAAGGTGGTCAGGTATTTTTCGTTATAACCAAAATAAGTTGCTATATCACTAATACGCAGATTTTCCTGAATATGCCAGGAGATATAGTCAATGATATCGTAGTAAAGCTGTTCTTTCAGCTGTTTTTCTTTGGATAGAACATGGCTGCTCTGGGCACTGATTTCGGAAAGAATGGCACTGCAGAGGTAGCGGTTCAGATTGCTTTCCTTATAGCGGCGGTCAGAGTCTTGCAGTTGCTTCATTAATATAATGATTCGTTCCGGTGAAGGTAAGGTCCCTGTGACCGGCAAAATAAGATGGTTAGGTCGCCCTGCGGGAGGTACAATAGAGGTAATATGATCTTGCTGTTCTTTATTATAACCGAAATGTAACCAGTAGAAGTTGCAGGAAGCAGAGCGGGTGCCATGCTGATAGGGCGTGGGAGGCATGAGAAGATATTCTCCCGGTCGGACAGCATATTCCTGTAAATGGTCTGCTATATATAAAGTTCCTTCTGTAACCATCATGAGCTCATAATCATCCCGTGCTCTTGTCAGATGAATCCATTCGTTATTTGGTGCAGTGAATTTTCCACACCAATGGTAGATGAATTCTTTCGTAGCATCAAATTGAAAAAACATGTGACACCTCCACAAAAACGGACAATATATACAATGGTATTATAACATATTTGAAAGAATAAAAAATAACTTTTTCACACATTTTACAACTTTTCTGTATTTTCATATATGTTCCGGGATGGCATAATGGAATGTATAAGAGCACATATAATATTAAATTGTATGAAGACCGAAAGGGGATACGAAAAATGGATATGAGAGGGAATAGGGCATTTTCGTTACGCCGGGTTACATTGAAGGATGCGTATTTGGTAAATGCCTTTGAGAAAGAAGTGTTGTATTTAACTGCCTTTGATACGGACAAATTTTTGGCAGGATTTCGTGAAACAGCAGGACTGGATATGAAAGGGGTAGAGCGATATCCGGGTTGGGAAAGTATGTTAATTGGCGGTCATACCTTAGGTCATTTTATGACTGCTTGTGTCAGATGTTGTGAATCTGCTAACTGTAGCGAGTCGGACAAACAGGAGTTGTTGCAGATTTTAAAACGTCTGACGGACGGACTAGAGGAATGTCAGGTGGCAGGTAAAACCGGATTTTTATTCGGTGCTGTTTTGTTGGACAAAAATAATGTAGAGCTGCAATTTGATTATGTGGAAGAAAACAAGACCAATATAATTACACAGGCCTGGGTGCCCTGGTATACCATGCATAAAATATTTGAGGGCTTGGTGTCGGTAGTAAATATGGACGTGGATGGTGAGCTGGCAGAGGATATTCGGGAAACTACGAAAGAAGTAATGTCATGTCTGGCAGATTGGGTGTATGGCCGTACCGGTAGTTGGAGCGAAGAAATCCACAAGACAGTATTAGGTATTGAATACGGCGGAATGAATGATTGCCTTTATGATGTGTATCTGATTACGGGAAAAGCGGAACATCTGGCGGCCGCAAGAGCTTTTGACCAGGTAGAGCTTTTTGAAAAGGTATATCAGGCAAAAACGGGGGACAATATCCTGAATAATCATCATGCCAACACTACCATTCCGAAATTTGTAGGAGCTTTGAAGCGTTACATGGTAACCGGCGAGGAGAAATTTTTGCAGTATGCCACACATTTTTGGAATATGGTTACGGAGAATCATACCTATGTAACCGGCGGCAACAGTGAGTGGGAACATTTTGGTGTGGATTTGATATTGGATAAGGAACGTACCAACTGTAACTGTGAGACCTGTAATGTATATAATATGCTGAAGATGACGAAATATCTCTTTATGATTACGGGAGATGTAAAGTATGCAGACTGGTATGAGAATACTTTTATTAACTCGATTTTATCTTCCCAGAATCCGCAGGACGGTATGACTACTTATTTCCAGCCCATGGCCAGCGGATACTATAAAGTATATGGGGAACGTTTTAATAAGTTCTGGTGTTGTACGGGTACAGGTATGGAGAATTTCTCCAAGCTGCAGGAAAGCTTTTATTTTGAAACAGCAGATTCGCTGATTGTAAATCAATATATTTCTTCCGTAGTGGAATATCAGGGAGTAGAGATTGAGCAGCAGGCGGATATACCGAACTGCGATAAGGTAATTTTCCGCATAAAGGAAAATTTAAAGGGAAATATAATTTTCCGACTTCCTTACTGGCTGGCAGGGAAAGCAAAGATTACAGTAAACGGCAAAGAATGCAATTATGCAGTGGTAGGTGCCGGAGAGAGCGCTTGTGTTTCTGGAGGAAATGGTTATGCTGTGGCAGAAGGTCCCTTTGAAGCGGGTACTGTGATAGAATTATGTTTGCCTATGAAAGTGGTGGCGTATAATCTGCCGGATGGAGAGAATACCTATGCTTTTAAATATGGTCCGGTGGTGTTAAGTGCTTTACTTGGAACTAAGGATATGGTGGATTCTACTACAGGGGTAAATGTAACCATACCAAGTAACCGTATTATTGAAGGAAAATACGTACCTTCCCGTAAAGAGTATGTGGTTGTGACAGAGGGCTCTGTGTCAGAATACATTGAAAATATTGAGAAAAATCTGGTGCGTCAGGGAGAAGCCTTAGAATTTTTATTGAAAGGAACAGATGCTAATCTTGTTTATGTACCGCATTATTCACAGCACAAAGAACGCTATGGTATTTATTTTGAGTTTGTGGATAAAGACACTGCTTTGCGTGAATGTGCGGACAAGAAGTCCGAAAGGAATCGCATTGACACTGTACAACCCGGTTACGGTCAGTATGAAAATGATCCGCTACATAATATGACGGAATGGGGAAACGGCTCGGTGGGGGTAACCCATGGAGGAACCAGACGATATGCGAAACAAGGCGGAAGCTTTGGTTACACTATGGAAGTGGACCCGGAAGGAACGGAGCTGGTGGTAACCTTCCGGACGGAAGATACAGGAAAAAGCATTCGCGTACTGGCGGGAAATGTAGTGATTTATGAAGCTGTAATAGAGGGGGCAAAGCAGGAAGAATATTACGATGTGGTTATTCCGGTTCCGGAGGCTGCCATGAAGGAGGCTTATGGAAAGTTTTATAATTGCAGAGACCGCAGGGTATTGGATTTTGCTTTTGCCGGTGTGGCAGAAGAAGAGTCTGCTGCAGTATGTCAGTTCCTATACACAGTAAGAAAAAATTAATGTAACAGAAGACAAGAAACGCTACAAGTGATATAATGATTACCTGTAGCGTTTTTTGCGGGGAATTTTAGGTAGAGAAGAATGGAGTAGTTACATATGAAAAAGCAAAATACAGCGAAATTGATGTTGAGTCTCTCTATGATTATCTTTGGAACCCTGGGTTTATTTACCAGAAATATTCCGGTTGGTTCCGGAGAGCTGGCATTGTATAGGGCCATATTAGCCTCCGTGTTGATTGCAGGATATTTTGGTGTGACAAGACAGAAGATAAATTTCAAGGCTATAAAAAGGGAATTGCTTTTCCTGTTGTTTTCGGGAATGGCTATGGGCATCAATTGGATTTTACTGTTTGAGGCGTACAAATATACCAGTATTTCTAATGCAACCTTAAGCTATTATTTTGCCCCTGTACTGGTAACTATCGTATGTCCTTTTTTATTTAGGGAACGCCTGGGAAAGAGGCAGCTTGTGTGCTTTGCCTTGTCTACGCTGGGACTGATATTTATTATCGGTTTCGAGGGAATGAACGGCGGTCAGCACCTGAAAGGAATTTTGCTTGGACTGGGAGCGGCATTTTTTTATGCAACAGTTATTATCATTAACAAATTTATAAAAAATGTGGAAGGAATGCAGAGGACATTTTTACAGTTTCTGGCAGCGATTATTATTTTACTTCCCTACGTTATCAGTACAGGGGAAATCAGTCTGAAGCTGTTGGATACCAAAGGTTGGGCATGTCTGCTGACGGTGGGACTGATACATACCGGAATTACATATTGCATGTATTTCTCAGCCTTAAAAGAGATGAAGGGGCAGGAAATTGCAATTTTGAGTTACTTGGATCCCTTGGTAGCAGTTGTGGTGTCGGTAGTAATCTTAGGTGAGGGCTTAACAATTTGGCAATTATTGGGTGGAATTCTTATTTTAGGATGCACTTTATGGAATGAAAAGCGAGAAAATGTTGACAAGTAAAGATTTTTTAGGTAATATAAGTCGCAAGTGACAAAAAACAGGAGGAAAAGATTATGAAAAAAATTATCAGTTTTGCACTTACTGTCGTTCTTGCAATGAGCTGCTTAACCGGATGCGGTGGCGCAGATAATGCAGGCGATGTATTTAAAATTGGCGCAAGTGGTCCTTTGACCGGTGGCGCAGCAGCATATGGTGATGCTGTAAACAAGGGTGCCCAGATTGCAGTAGAAGAAATCAACGCTGCAGGTGGTATCAACGGAGTTATGATTGAGTTCAAGATGGAAGATGATGAGCATGATGCTGAAAAGGGCGTGAATGCTTACAACAGCTTGAAGGACTGGGGTATGCAGATTATGATGGGTACTGTTACCAGTGCTCCTTGTATCGCAGTAGAAGCAGAAGCTTCTGCAGATAATATGTTCCTTATTACTCCTTCAGGTACTGCAGTAGATTGTATCGCAGGTCCTAATGCTTTCCGTCTCTGCTTCTCAGACCCTGCACAGGGAACTAAGTCAGCAGAGTACATCGGTACAAACAAGTTGGCTACCAAGATTGCTATTATCTATGATAGCTCTGATCCTTATTCAGCAGGTATCTGTGAAAGCTTTAAGGCAGAAGCAGGTAACCAGGGTATTGAAGTAGTTGCAAGTGAAGCTTTTACTTCTGACAGCAAGACCGATTTCAAGGTACAGTTACAGAAGGCAAAGGATAGCGGCGCAGAAATGTTGTTCTTACCTATCTACTACCAGGAAGCTTCTTTGATTTTACAGCAGGCTAATGACATGGGTTATGCTCCTTTGATCTTCGGATGTGACGGTTTAGACGGTATTCTCGGTGTAGAAAACTTTGATGTTAAGTTGGCAGAAGGCGTAATGCTTCTGACTCCTTTCGCTGCTGATGCACAGGACGATATGACCAAGAAGTTCGTAGCTACCTATGCTGAGAAGTTTAACGGCGAAGTTCCTATTCAGTTTGCTGCTGATGCATATGATGCAATCTATGCAATCAAGATGGCTATCGAAAAGTCAGGTGCTACTGCAGACATGTCAGTATCTGATTTGTGTGATGCTATGGCAGGCGCTATGACTGAAATTTCTTTGGAAGGTCTTACCGGTACCATTACATGGGATGCTTCCGGCGAACCGAACAAGGAGCCTAAGGCAGTAGTTATTGAAAACGGTGCTTATAAGGCAATGGATTAATTAGAATGAGCAGAGGGCCTTCTTTTGGTGAAGATTCACTGAAAGAGGCCTTCTTTTTTTATCTTGCTATAAATCGGCTTATTATGCTATAATGTCTTAAATATTTTGCTTAGAGAGGAACCATTATGAGTTTTGTATCGTATTTAATTAATGGCATAAGTTTGGGAAGTGTGTATGCGATTATTGCATTGGGATATACCATGGTATACGGAATTGCAAAAATGCTGAACTTTGCACATGGTGATGTAATTATGATAGGGGCGTATGCGGTTTTGACATTATTAACCGGAGCAGGTGTGCCTCCTGTTTTGGCTGTACTGATAGGTATGGCGATTTGTACTACCCTGGGTATTTTAATAGAGAAGGTGGCGTACAAGCCGTTGCGTAATGCATCTTCATCCCTGGCAGTATTGATTACGGCAATTGGTGTCAGCTATTTGTTGCAGAATACCGCTTTGTTGATTTTTGGAGCAGATACAAAATCTTTTGTAAATATTATTACGGTACCTGCTGTGACACTGGCACAGGGAGAATTGACCATAACCGGAACCACAATTGTAACCATTATTGCATGTATTATTATTATGTGTGCGTTGATGTTGTTCGTTAATAAAACAAAGCCGGGAAGAGCTATGAAGGCGGTTTCGGAAGATCGTGGTGCGGCACAGCTTATGGGTGTAAACGTTAATGCTACGATTTCCCTTACCTTTGCTATCGGTTCCGGTCTGGCGGCTGTTGCAGGTGTATTACTTTGCTCGGCATACCCCAGTCTGACACCTTATACAGGTGCTATGCCCGGTATCAAGGCATTTGTGGCAGCGGTATTTGGCGGTATCGGTTCTATTCCGGGTGCCATGGTTGGAGGAATTCTGTTAGGTATTATTGAGATTTTGGGAAAAGCTTATATTTCTTCACAGGTGGCAGATGCCATTGTATTTGCCGTACTTATTATTGTTTTATTGGTGAAGCCTACAGGTTTGTTTGGTAAGAATATTCAGGAGAAAGTGTAGGTGACGCGGATGAAGAATTTATTTAAGAATATGAACAAAACAACGAAAAGCAATATGATTACTTATTCCCTGGTAATCATTGTATATGTGATTGTGCAGATTTTGGTTACAACCGGAAGCATATCCAGTCTGATGAAGGGACTTTTGGTGCCGCTGTGTGTGTATGTAATTGCTGCAATTTCTCTGAATCTGGTGGTAGGTATTTCCGGAGAACTGAGTCTGGGACATGCCGGCTTTATGTGTGTGGGAGCTTATTCCAGTGCATTTTTCTCTGTGTATGTAGGTGATGGAATGCCGGAATTTGTGCGTTTCCTTTTAGCTATATTGATTGGTGCGGCCGTAGCGGCACTTTTTGGTATATTAATCGGTATACCGGTATTGAAGTTACGGGGAGATTATCTTGCCATCGTTACGCTGGCATTTGGTGAAATTATTAAGAATCTGATGAATGTTATGTATATTGGAAAAGACAGTAAAGGATTACATTTTTCCGTAACAGATACAGCGGGACTGAATATGGAGGCGGACGGTCAGGTAATCGTTAAGGGAGCACTGGGTATCACCGGAACGCCGAAGAACTCCAACTTTACCATAGGTGTGGTACTTATTCTGCTTGCGTTGTTTATTATTTTGAACCTGATTAATTCCAGAAGCGGTCGTGCGATTATGGCTATTCGTGATAATAGAATTGCAGCAGAATCCATAGGTATCAATATTACTAAATATAAGCTGATGGCTTTTGCTATTTCTGCAGCACTTGCCGGTGTGGCAGGCGTGTTATACGCTCATAACTTATCTACACTGACCGTGAAGAAATTTGACTATAATACATCTATTTTAATATTAGTATTTGTGGTGCTTGGCGGAATCGGTAATATCAGAGGCTCTATGATTGCAGCTGTATTACTTACTGTGCTTCCGGAGGTGCTTCGTGGTCTTTCCGACTATCGTATGCTGATTTATGCGGTTGTTCTGATTGCCATGATGTTATTCAACTGGGCACCGGCAGCAATTACCTGGCGTGAAAAGGTGAAAGCGAAATTTAAAAAGAAAAATGTGAAGGAGGCAGAATAATTATGGCAATGTTAGAAGTAAAGAATTTGTCTATTTCATTCGGTGGCCTTCGTGCAGTAGATGGTTTTGATTTAACAATAGAAAAAGGCATGCTGTATGGTCTGATAGGACCTAACGGTGCGGGAAAAACTACAGTATTCAACCTGCTTACCGGGGTGTATAAGCCTAATGAAGGAATCGTAAAACTGGATGGTAAGGATATTACCGGTAAGTCAATTACTGATATTAATAAGGCGGGTATAGCAAGAACGTTTCAGAATATTCGTCTTTTCAAGGAATTGTCTGTATTGGATAATGTAAAAGCAGGTCTTCACAATCATCATACGTATTCAACCATAGAGGGTATTTTACGTTTACCTAAGTACCATCGTGTGGAAAAAGAAATGAATGAGCGTGCCATGGAGATTTTGAGGGTATTCGATTTGGATGGTGAAGCAAATATTCTGGCAAGTAATCTGCCTTATGGTAAGCAGCGTAAACTGGAAATCGCCAGAGCTATTGCTACGGAACCGAAACTTCTGTTGTTAGATGAGCCGGCAGCAGGTATGAATCCTAACGAAACCGGGGAATTGATGGAAACCATTCGTTTTGTCAGAGACAACTTTGACATGACCATTCTGTTGATTGAACACGATATGAAGCTGGTAGGAGGAATTTGTGAGGAGTTAACAGTATTGAATTTCGGACAGGTGCTTACACAGGGCAAGACAGAAGAGGTGTTAAATAACCCGGCAGTAATTACTGCATATTTGGGAGAATAGGAGGAACGGTCAAATGGCAATGTTGGAAGTAAAAGACTTGCAGGTATATTATGGTATGATTCAGGCATTGAAGGGCGTTTCCTTCGAAGTTAATCAGGGAGAGGTTATTGCGTTAATCGGTGCCAATGGTGCCGGAAAAACAACTACTCTCCATACATTAACCGGTCTTTTGCCGGCGAAGCATGGCTCCATCATGTTTGAGGGAAAGGATATTACCAAAATGCCTGCCCACAAAATCGTAGAAATGGGTATCGCACACGTGCCGGAAGGACGAAGAGTCTTTTCACAGCTTAGTGTTTATGAAAATTTGAAGATGGGTGCATATACCAGAAAGGATAAAAAGGAGATTGCGGAGAATCTGGAAAATGTTTACAAGCGTTTCCCCAGATTGGAGGAGCGTAAAAATCAGAGAGCAGGAACCTTATCCGGTGGAGAGCAGCAGATGTTAGCTATGGGACGTGCACTGATGTCTAACCCAAAAATGATTGTTATGGATGAACCGTCCATGGGCTTGTCCCCGATTTTTGTAAATGAAATTTTCGATATTATAGAGAAGGTAAGTGCCGGCGGAACCACGGTTCTGTTGGTGGAACAGAATGCAAAGAAGGCATTATCTATTGCGGACAGAGCATATGTATTGGAGACCGGAAAGATTGTACTTTCGGGCGATGCCAAAATTTTGATGAATGATGATTCTATCAAGAAAGCATATCTTGGAGAATAAAAGGGGGTAGAAACGGTGGATAATATTGTAATCACGATTGCAAGACAGTACGGAAGTGGCGGAAAGACAGTTGGAAAAATGGTGGCTGACGAATTGGGAATTCCTTTTTACAGCAGGGATATTATTCGTTTGGCTTCTGAGGACAGCGGAATCAGTGAAGCTCTTTTTGGAGAAGCAGATGAGAAGCTGAAAAAGAATCCTTTGTTCAAATTTTCCAAGGGTGCATATGATGGTGCTTTGATACCGCCTGAGTCGGATGATTTTGTTTCTGATAAGAACTTATTCAATTATCAGGCTAAGATTATCAAGCAGCTGGCGGAAAAAGAATCCTGTGTTATTGTAGGAAGATGCGCGGATTATGTATTGCGTGATTTCCCCAATGTGATGAGTGTTTTTGTGTATGCGGATGAAGAGTTTTGTTTCGAAAGGGCTATGGAGCGTAACAGTATGTCCCCTCGCGAAATGGAGAAGTATATTGCAAAAATCGATAAGCACCGTGGAGACTATTATAAGTACTATACCGGTCAGGACTGGACGGATGCCAGAAATTATGATTTATGCTTAGATTGCGGAAAGCTGGGATTTGAAAAGTGTAAGGAAGAAATCCTTGCATATCGCAAAATTCGATTTGGTATAGAAGAATAAAACAGAACAAATGTTTGCAAAGCGTGTATAGATGTGCTATAATGGGAAAAGCTAATCTATGCACGCTTTTTATGTGAAGGAGAATCTATGGATACACAGCAGATTTTTAAACTTCATAGTGAATATAAACCTACCGGAGACCAGCCGCAGGCTATCACTGAGCTGGTAGAAGGGTTTAAGCAGGGGAATCAGTGTCAGACTCTGCTGGGTGTAACCGGTTCCGGTAAAACCTTTACCATGGCCAATGTGATTGCTGCATTGAATAAACCCACACTTATTATTGCTCATAATAAAACATTGGCAGGTCAGTTATATGGAGAGTTTAAGGAATTCTTTCCTGAGAACGCAGTAGAATATTTTGTGTCCTACTACGACTATTATCAGCCGGAAGCATATGTGCCCTCATCAGATACCTATATTGCCAAGGATTCCTCCATTAATGAAGAAATAGATAAACTGAGATTGTCTGCAACGGCTTCACTTTCAGAACGTCGGGATGTGATTGTTGTAGCCAGTGTGTCCTGCATTTATGGTCTGGGTAGCCCGGATGAATATCAGGAGATGATTGTATCCTTGCGTCCCGGTATGATTAAGGATAGGGATCAGGTACTTCGTGAGCTGATTGACATTCAATATGACCGCAATGATTTGGATATTCAGCGCGGTACTTTTCGAGTGCGCGGTGATGTGGTAGAGATTTATCCGGCGCAAGGCGGCGATTATTTAATCCGAGTAGAGTTTTTTGGAGATGAGATAGACCGTATTACGGAGGTGGAACCCTTAACGGGCAAAGTGCACGCGGCGCTGAATCATATCTCGATTTTTCCGGCCTCCCATTATGTAGTGGCTCCGGATAAAATTCGCAAGGCTTGTGAAAATATTGAAGCGGAGATGAAGGAGCGTGTGCAGTATTTTAAGGGTGAGGATAAGTTGATTGAAGCCCAGCGTATTGCAGAGAGAACCAATTTTGATATAGAGATGCTTCGGGAAACCGGTTTTTGCTCCGGTATCGAGAACTATTCCAGACATTTGAACTTCATGGAGCCGGGAGCGACTCCCATGACGCTCATGGATTATTTTAAAGATGATTGTTTGATTATTATAGATGAGTCTCATATGACCATACCGCAGATTCGCGGTATGTATGCGGGAGATCGTTCCCGTAAAGAGACTTTGGTAGAGTATGGGTTCCGATTGCCGTCGGCATTGGATAACAGGCCGCTGAATTTCAGTGAATTTGAGTCACATATTGACCAGATTATGTTTGTATCAGCGACGCCGTCCACTTATGAGGAAGAGCATGAACTTCTTCGCACGGAACAGATTATCCGTCCGACAGGACTTTTGGACCCGCAGGTGGATGTACGTCCTGTAGAAGGACAGATTGATGATTTGATTGGAGAAGTAAATAAGGAAATTGCGAAGCATAATAAGGTAATGATTACCACCCTGACGAAGCGAATGGCGGAAGACTTGACAGATTATATGAAGGAAGTAGGTATCCGTGTCAGATATCTGCATTCAGATATTGACACCTTGGAGCGTGCGGAGATTATCCGTGACATGCGACTGGATGTTTTTGATGTTTTGGTAGGTATTAATCTGCTTCGAGAAGGGCTGGATATTCCGGAGATTTCACTGGTGGCAATTTTGGATGCGGATAAGGAAGGGTTTTTACGTAGTGCTACGTCTCTGATACAGACTATCGGACGTGCAGCACGTAATGCGGAGGGTCATGTAATCATGTATGCCGATACGATTACGGATTCTATGCGGACTGCGCTGGATGAAACCAACCGCCGTCGAGAGATTCAGATGAAGTACAATGAAGCCAACGGTATTACACCCCAGACCATCAAAAAGGCGGTGCGGGATTTAATTAGTATTTCAAGGGAAATTGCTGCTGAAGAAGTGAAGTTTGAAAAGGATCCGGAATCCATGAGCCGAAAAGAATTGGAGAAACTAATCGGCGAGGTGCAGAAGAAGATGCAGAAAGCGGCTACGGAGCTGAATTTCGAGGCAGCTGCAGAGCTTCGTGATAAGATGTTGGAATTAAAGAAAAAACTGCAAGAATTGGATGAAGATTAGAAGAGAGGCAAAAATGGAAGAAGTAAAGAAGATGCTCCCCAGAAAAGAGTACATTAAAATCAGGGGAGCGAATGAACATAATTTAAAAAATATTGATGTGGACATTCCCAGAAATGAGTTTGTTGTTCTGACAGGTATGTCAGGTTCCGGAAAGTCCTCGTTGGCATTTGATACCATTTATGCAGAAGGACAGAGGCGTTACATGGAGTCTTTATCTTCCTATGCCCGTCAGTTTTTGGGACAAATGGAGAAACCCAATGTAGAGCAGATAGAAGGCTTATCTCCGGCCATATCCATTGACCAGAAATCTACCAACCGTAACCCGCGTTCTACGGTAGGTACGGTTACGGAGATTTACGATTATTTCAGACTTCTGTATGCCAGAATAGGTATTCCGCACTGTCCGAAATGTGGAAGAGTCATTGCCAAGCAGACGGTAGACCAGATGGTGGACCAGATTATGGAGTTGGGAGATGGTACCCGCATACAGCTTCTGGCACCGGTGGTAAGAGGAAAAAAGGGACGCCACGAAAAGGTACTGGACAGAGCGCAGAGAAGCGGATTTGTACGTGTTCGTATAGATGGAAATCTGTATGAGTTGTCTGAAGAAATTGAATTAGATAAGAATATTAAGCACAATATCGAAATTGTAGTGGACCGTCTGGTGGTGCGTGAGGGAATTCAGAAGCGTTTGACGGATTCGTTGGAGACTGCATTGGAGCTGGCGGAAGGATTGGTAGAGATAGATGTTATTGACGGAGAACTGCTTACCTTTAGTCAAAGCTTTTCCTGTCCGGATTGCGGGATTAGTATCAGCGAGGTAGAACCCAGAAGCTTTTCTTTCAATAATCCCTTCGGTGCCTGCCCGGATTGTTTCGGTCTGGGATATAAGATGGAATTTGATGTGGATTTAATGATTCCTGATATGAGCAAGAGTATTAATCAAGGTGCTATTGCGGTTATGGGCTGGCAGTCCTGCCATGAAAAGGGAAGCTTTACCAATGCTACTCTGCGGGCGCTTTGTGAGCATTTTAAGTTTGATTTGGATACACCGTTTGAGAAGTATCCGGAGAAGATTCGGGATATTCTGCTGTATGGTACCAATGAGTCGATAGACGTTTATTATGAAGGTCAGCGGGGCAAGGGTGTGTATCCGATTACCTTTGATGGTTTGATTAGAAACGTAGAACGGCGATATAAGGAAACTTTTTCAGAGACTGCTAAGGCAGAGTACGAAACCTTTATGCGTATTACACCCTGTAAGCTGTGTGGCGGCATGCGTTTAAAGCAGGAGGCGTTGGCTGTAACTGTTTGTGATAAGAATATTTATGAAATCACTTCGTTATCCATAGGACAGTTAGCAGAGTTCTTGGAAGAAATGAGGCTGACAAAGCAGCAGGAGTTAATTGGACACCAGATTCTGAAGGAAATAAAAGCCAGAGTTGGTTTTTTGGTGAATGTAGGCTTGGAGTACCTGTCTTTGGCGCGTGGTACAGCCAGTCTTTCCGGTGGAGAGGCACAGCGTATTCGTCTGGCTACTCAGATTGGCTCCGGCCTGGTGGGAGTCTGCTATATTCTGGATGAACCCAGTATAGGTTTGCATCAAAGAGATAATGACAAGCTTTTGGCTGCTTTGAAACGTCTGAAGGATTTGGGGAATACACTGATTGTAGTAGAGCATGATGAGGATACCATGTATGCGGCAGACTATATCGTGGATATCGGACCCGGGGCGGGAAGCCACGGCGGACAGATTATTGCAACAGGTACGGCAGAGGATATTATGAAGGTGGAGGAATCCGTTACCGGTAAATATTTAAGCGGTGAGCTTAGGATTCCGGTGCCCAAGATGCGTCGTAAGCCAAGCGGTTATATAAAAGTCTTGGGAGCACAGGAAAACAACCTGAAGAATATCGATGTGGAATTCCCTCTGGGAGTGATGACCTGTGTAACAGGAGTGTCCGGTTCGGGTAAGAGTTCCCTTGTGAATGAGATTCTTTATAAGCAGCTGGCAAAGAAGTTAAATCGTGCCAGAACCATTCCGGGAAAGCACAAAGGTGTAGAAGGTCTGGAACAGCTGGATAAAGTAATTGATATTGACCAGTCGCCAATCGGTCGAACTCCACGTTCCAATCCGGCCACTTATACCGGTGTGTTTGATATGATTCGTGATTTGTTTGCTTCCACAGCAGATGCAAAGGCAAAAGGCTACAGTAAAGGACGCTTCAGTTTCAATGTAAAGGGCGGACGTTGTGAGGCCTGTAGCGGTGATGGTATTATCAAAATTGAGATGCACTTTTTGGCAGATGTATATGTGCCTTGTGAGGTGTGTGGTGGTAAACGATACAACAGAGAAACACTTGATGTAAAATATAAAGGTAAGAGTATTTTTGATGTGCTGGATATGACCGTAGAGGAGGCGCTGCCTTTCTTTGAAAATGTACCTTCTGTCCGTAGGAAAATTGAAACGCTGAATGATGTGGGGCTTTCTTATATTAAGCTGGGACAGCCTTCCACCACTCTTTCCGGCGGAGAAGCACAGCGTATTAAGCTGGCAACGGAACTGTCCAGACGTAGTACCGGCAAGACCATTTATATTTTGGATGAACCTACCACGGGCTTGCACTTTGCAGATGTGCATAAGTTGATAGAAATTCTGCACAGGCTGGCAGATGGTGGCAATACGGTAGTGGTGATTGAACATAATCTGGATGTGATTAAGACGGCGGATTATATTATTGATATCGGTCCGGAAGGCGGTGACCGGGGAGGTACCGTGATTGCACAGGGTACTCCGGAAGAGGTAGCAAAGAATCAGGCTTCTTATACCGGTAAGTATATTCAAAAAATGTTGGATAAGGACTTAAGTTTTTAGAAAAAGCAGACGATAAATAAGTTATAAAGCAAGGACGCGAGGAAGAGAACGGATGGAACCGTTCCCTTTTTCGCGTTAATTTTTTAAAATTTTATGAATGTCTGTGGAAATACTTGCAATTTCCTTTTTCTAACGTTAAACTATACATTGTGGTGGACTTTGTGATTAAGTCGTGAATAATTGGAAAACATCATAGATATAGTTAATAGATACCGCAATTTGGGCGATGCGGTGTAAATAGAAGCAGGAAGGATAGGAAAGATAGTATGCAGTGTACAGATATTGGAATTGATTTGGGAACCGCCAGCATTTTGGTATATATCAGAGGGAAGGGTGTAGTGTTAAAGGAGCCCTCCGTTGTGGCGTTTGACAGAGATACAAATAAAATTAAGGCAATTGGTGAGGATGCCAGACTTATGCTTGGTAGAACTCCCGGAAATATTATTGCAGTAAGACCTCTTCGACAGGGTGTTATTTCAGATTATACCGTTACGGAGAAAATGATGAAATACTTTATCCAGAAGGCTCTGGGTAAGAGAATGTTCCGTAAACCCCGCATTGCAGTTTGTGTACCCAGCGGTGTTACGGAAGTGGAGAAGAAAGCAGTAGAGGATGCTACCTACCAGGCAGGTGCAAGAGAGGTTTCCATTATTGAAGAACCTATTGCAGCAGCTATTGGTGCAGGTATTGATATTGCTAAACCCTGTGGAAATATGATTGTAGATATCGGAGGCGGTACTTCTGATATTGCAGTTATTTCTTTGGGAGGTACCGTAGTAAGTGCTTCTATCAAAATTGCAGGCGATGATTTTGACGAAGCAATTGTACGTTACATGAGAAAGAAACATAATCTTCTAATTGGTGAAAGAACCGCAGAAGATATGAAGATAAAGATTGGTTCCTGCTATCCCAGAGCAGAAGCAGACTATATGGATGTCCGCGGACGTAATCTGGTAACAGGTTTACCGAAGACAGTAAGAGTTTCTTCTGAGGAAACAGAAGAAGCATTAAAAGAAACAACAGCTCAGATTGTGGAAACTATTCACAGTGTATTGGAGAAGACTCCACCTGAGCTTGCAGCAGATATTGCAGACAGGGGAATTGTACTGACCGGTGGCGGAAGTCTTCTTCGAGGTTTGGAAGAGTTGATTTCTGCAAAGACGGGTATTAATACCATGACAGCAGAAGATCCGATGACTGCAGTAGCAGTAGGTACCGGTAAGTATGTGGAATTCCTTTCCGGATATCATGAGGACTAAGAATACCGGTTAATTGATGTGAAACAGGCCGGTATAAGTGACAGGAGGATGTTATGTTAAAGGGCTTATATACGATTCATACGGGACTACGTAATGAACAGAACAGAATGGATATTATGACGAATAATTTGGCCAATGCATCCACTGTCGGATTTAAAAAAGAAGGTTCTACCAGTCAGGCATTTAGTGATGTGCTGGCATACAAGGTTAAGGATGCTTCGGTTGGTTTAGAAAATATTCAACGTATCGGAGTAAATAATCTGGGAGTAAAAATCGGTGAGAATTATACAGATTTTTCTCAAGGATCATTTAGAATTACAAATAATACTTATGATTTGGCACTGTCCGGTGAAGGTTTCTTCGCAGTAGAATATACTAACAGTGCGGGAGAGGTGGATACCAAATACACCAGAGCCGGTAATTTTACTTTGGATGTGGACGGTTTCCTTATGAGTAAAGACGGTGATTACGTGTTGGATAAGTCCAACAACCGTATACAGATTGATACTTTGTCAGACTCTCTCATTGATGAATTGGGTAATATTTATCAGAATGATACGTTGGTAGCACAGGTTCAGGTAGTTGATTTTGAAGATTATAACTACTTGGAAAAATACGGAGATACTTACTATCAGGCAATTGAGGGTGCAAAAACCATTGAAAGTAACGCAAAGGTAATTTCCGGTTATCTGGAAATGTCAAATGTTCAGACTGTTACTGAAATGGTAAATATGATTAGTATCACCAGAGCATATGAAACAAACCAGAAGATTATGCAGACATATGACGGAAGCTTGGAGATAGCGGTAAATCAGCTTGGTAAATTACAGTAACCCTATTACGTAGCGGTACCGGTTTATCGGCTCGGCTATACTAAGTGATTGAAAGGTAGGATGACACATGGTTAGAAGTTTATGGACAGCTGCAACAGGTATGATTGCACAGCAGACAAATGTAGATACAATTGCAAACAACCTGGCAAATGTAAATACCGTAGGATATAAAACAGAGGTGAACGAGTTCCGCTCGCTCCTTTATCAGAATATACAGACCAAGACCACGAAGGAAGACGGTACACTAAAACCGGTAGGTGCGCAGGTAGGTCTGGGTGTTAGAAATTCAGCTATTACATCGATTTTTAAACAGGGAAGTCTTTTGGATTCAGAAAGTGATTCTGCTTTTGCAGTAGAAGGAAAAGGTTTCTTTAGTATTAAAGCGGATGATGGTAATACATATTACACCAGAAATGGTAACTTCCAGTGGACATTAGGTGTAGGCGGTACCAATATGTTGGCCAATATGGATGGTTTGCCGGTTCTGGATTCCACCGGTAAGCCCATTGAGTTGGCGCAGGATTATGTGACCAGCAGAGTAACTATTACTCAGGAAGGAGAAATTTGCTATCCGGATGAGGAAAATAACCCACAGCCTTTAGGAATTAAGATGGGACTGTATCAGTTCAGTAATCCGGCAGGTTTGGAAAAGGAAGCAGACGGTCTGTTTTCACAAACTGCAGCAAGTGGCCCTGCTATGAATGAAGCTACCAATAGTTCGTTGCAGAAGAGTAATCTGGTACAGGGATACTTGGAAGGTTCCAATGTGCAGGTAGTGGATGAAATGGTAAATATGATTGTTGCACAGCGTGCATACGAATTAAATTCGAAAGCGATTACCGCATCGGATGAAATGATGCAGCAGGCTAATAATTTACGTCGTTAATATTAGGGAGTAGGGCAATATGGACATAAACAATATCGCCGGAATGTATAGTGATATATACAGTAGCAATAACCAATCTACATCGAAGTTGGAGAATAAACTAAATAGTAATATGACAGCTGCTACCGACGAAGAGTTGATGGATGCCTGTAAACAATTTGAAGCATACTTTTTAGAGCAGATGTTTAAGGAGATGATGAAGACGGTTCCAAAGGATGAGGATATGTCCGCATCAACTTCCACTTTGATGGATTATTATACAGATGAAATGATGCAGAAGCTGGCGGCGGACTCTACAGAAAATAATAGCCTGGGTCTTGCGCAGACACTGTATGAACAAATGAAGAGAAATTATGATTTGTAAGGAAAATGGAAAGGCTGCTGAAGAAGCAGCCTTTTTGTGCCTGTAATGACAGAAGGAGACCGGGTATGGAGCTGGTAGCGGGATTTGTAGAACATATTATTTTTCAAAACCCAGAAAATGGATATACTGTATTTGAGCTGGTAAGCGACGAAGAGGAAGTCGTTTGTGTCGGTATGTGCAAAGGCATGACAGAGGGCGAGACCATAGAGGCTGAAGGGGAATATGTGGAACATCCTATGTATGGTCACCAGTTTAAGATAACTTCTTACAAAGTGGTGGCTCCCAAAGATTGTGTGAGTATTGAACGCTATCTTGCGTCCGGAGCAGTGAAGGGTATTGGGGCTGCTTTGGCAAAACGTATTGTGAAAAAATTCGGAGAGGATACGTTTCGTATTATTGAAGAAGAACCGGAGCGTCTGGCGGAAATAAAAGGCATCAGTGATCGCAAAGCAAGAGAAATCGCTGCACAAATGGAGGAACGTAAGGATTTGCGGGATGCGCTGATTTATTTGCAACAGTTTGGTATTTCTAATACGTTAGCTATACGTATTTATGACACATATGGTATTAATTTATATGGTGTGTTAAAGGAAAACCCGTATAAGCTGGCAGAAGATATTGATGGCATTGGATTTAAAATTGCGGATGAGATAGCGTCGCAGATAGGCATTCATACAGATTCGGATTATCGAATACGGAGCGGTGTTTTATATACGCTCCTGCAGGCAGTTGCAGAGGGACATTGTTATCTGCCAAGAGAAAATCTGTTGAGCAGAGCCCGGGTATTACTGGGGGTGGCGCAGGAGAATATAGATCCGCATATTGAAAATCTGATGATGGACAAGAAGTTGATTATAAAAGGGGAGTGTATCTACGCATACTCATACTACTATGCGGAATTAAGCTGTGCCCGAATGCTTCATGATTTGAATATGCCTATGCGGGAGTCGGAAAGCTATGTGACCGGTGTGTTAAAAAGTATCTCTAAAGAGCTGGATATTCAATCGGATGAGCTGCAAATGCAGGCAGTAATGGGTGCAATCCAAAACGGTTTGTTTATATTGTCCGGAGGGCCGGGAACAGGAAAAACCACCACAATTAACACGATTATCCGTTATTTTGAAAGGGAAGGGCTGGATATATATTTGGCAGCACCTACGGGACGTGCAGCGAAAAGAATGACGGAAGCCACCGGATTTGAAGCCAGAACCATTCATCGTATGCTGGAACTAAACGGTGCCTTGTCAGATGAAAACCGACGAAGTGTCCGGTTCGAGCGTAATGCAGAGAATCCATTGGAAGCAGATGTGGTGATTATTGATGAAATGTCCATGGTGGATTTACAATTATTTCAGGCGTTACTACGGGCAATTACTCCGGGAACCAGATTGATTTTGGTGGGAGATGTAAATCAGTTGCCCAGTGTAGGACCCGGACAGATTTTGCGGGATATTATGTCTGCCGGCGTGTTCCCCATGGTTGTGTTACAAAAGATTTTCAGGCAAGCCGGAGAAAGCGATATTGTACTAAATGCCCATCGGATTAATAAGGGAGAAGCAATTGCGCTGGATAACAAAAGCAAAGATTTCTTTCTGCTGGAGCGAAATGATGTGAATGTTATCTATAAGCATATGATTCAGCTGATTCGAGACAAACTTCCGCGTTACGTAAATGCTACATCGTATGATATTCAGGTGCTGACACCTATGAGAAAGGGAAGTCTGGGAGTAGAAACATTAAACGGTATTTTGCAGAAATATCTTAACCCGCCGGAAGGAAGAAAACGGGAACATTTGGTAGGAGAAACCATATACCGTGAAGGCGACAAGGTAATGCAGATAAAAAATAATTATCAGCTGGAATGGGAAGTGGTAAGCCGGTACGGAATTCCTATTGATAAGGGAATGGGAGTGTTTAACGGTGATGTGGGCAGAATAGCAGAAATTAGAGAAAGCTTATCGGAACTGGTGGTGGAATATGATGAAGGGAAACGAGTTACTTATCCGTTTTCTCTGTTGGAGGAGCTGGAACTGGCTTATGCAGTAACAATACATAAGTCTCAGGGCAGCGAATATCCGGCGGTAATAATGCCACTGCTTAGCGGACCGAAAATGCTGTTTAACCGTAATTTATTGTATACGGGAGTTACCAGAGCCAAAAACTGTGTTACTATATTAGGGAGTAGTGAAACAGTTCGAAATATGATTCAAAATGAAAGTGAAAATAAAAGATTTACTTCCTTAGACCTTCGGATAAGGGAGCTTGAGGAAAAGGAAGAATACGGGATGTAAGGAGAAGGCTCACAGAAGGAGAATTACGTGAGCATAGGAAAAGTAGCAGATTTTTTAGGAGGATTATTGTATCCGCCCAGATGCCCGGTATGTGATGAGGCGGTGCCCTTATGGGATATAGGGATTTGCAGGGAATGTGTAAAGAAAATCAAATATGTATCGCAGCCGATATGTTGTAAATGCGGAAAACATCTGGAAGACGGGACAGAGGAATATTGTCCGGATTGCAGGGAGCACAGGCATTTTTATGTGAAAGGGAGAGCTCTATATGATTATAAGGAGATTGCGCCCTCACTATACCGCTTTAAATATGGCGGACGACGGGAGTATGCCAGAGTATTTGGAGAAGAAATAGCTTTTTATCTAAAAGATTTTTTTGAAGAGATTCAGCCACAAGCTCTGGTACCTGTTCCCATGTATCGGCGCAAGGAGCGTATAAGAGGATATAATCAGGCGGCTCTGTTGGCAGAGGCCATAGGAGAGTACACAGGAATCCCTGTTTATAAAGATTTGGTGAAGAGAATTAAAAATACACGTCCTTTAAAGTTCCTAAATCCTGAAGAAAGATTAAATAATTTGAAAAAAGCTTTTATTCTGGCGGAAAATAGTGTAAAATTAAAAGTGATTGTAATTGTTGATGATATTTATACGACAGGCAGTACCATTGATGCGATAGCAAAGGTTTTGCAAGAGGATTCTGAGAGAAAAATCTTCTTTGTTACACTGGCTATCGGAGAGACTATTTAGTGTATGTGGAGGAAAATATGAACGTAAAAAATTGTAGAGGTTGCGGAAGATTATTTAACTACATTACAGGTCCATTCCTGTGTCCGGCCTGCCGGGAAGGTATGGAGAAGAAATTCCAGTTGGTAAAAGAATATATCAGAGAGCATCCGGGTGTTGGTATCCAGCAGGTATCGGAAGATTGTGAAGTAGAAACCTCTCAGATTAATCAGTGGTTGCGGGAAGAACGTCTGGAGTTGACGGAAGGTTCTCCGCTTATGCTTACTTGTATGAGCTGTGGCGAATTGATTCGTAGTGGTAAGTATTGCGAAAAGTGTAAGAATAATATTGCCAACGGTTTCCGTAGTGCCATGAGAGGACAGAAGGTTGAAGTGGAGCATCCGAATGACCATAAGAAGAAAGAAAACCGTATGAGATATTTGGACCGCTAAATAGGAGTAGTTTTATGATAAATGAAGAAAGAATCGTTTTAATGACCAAGCTCGCATCTTACGAAAAGGGTGAAGGAAAGCAGAGCATGGCAGTGGGCAAATATTTTAGGGGCGACTATATATCCCTGCATCTTCTGAAAACAGTTATCAGCGGAACCTTAGCGTATTTATTGTGTTTTGGTGTATATTTGTTGTACTATTTTGAAGACATAATGGCAAATCTTTATAATATGGATTTTGCTTTATTTGCCCGTAATATTATTTATTATTATGTTATTTTTATTGTTGCGTATGGGTTGGTGACGTATATATTTTTCACCTTCCGGTTTATTAAGGCGAAAAAAAGTATTAAGCGTTACTACCATAATTTAAAAAAGCTGAATGCGATGTATCGCCAGTAATATAATCTTGCCCGAATTTGTATTAATTGAATTTTGGGACGGAGGAGAAAATGAGAAATTTATTAGAAATCAGAGACAAAATTTTAAAAGTCTATAATAAAAGTGAATTTATTGTCTTGCCGATACTTAAGTTTATGCTGGCGTTTTTGGCATTGAGTATTGTAAGCGGTAAGTTGGGGTATATGTATCAGCTGGATAATTTGGGATTGGTTCTGATATTATCCCTGATGTGTTCTTTTTTGCCGAATGGATTCATTGTTTTTTTTGCAGTGGTGCTTAGTGTGGCGCATATATATGCCCTGTCGTTGGAAGTGGCAATAGTGGCGCTTGCAGTTTACCTGATTTTATTTTTGGTATTCTTCCGTTTTTGTTCCGGACATTCTACAATTTTATTGTTAACAGCAATACTGGCTGCAATGAATATACCCTATGTGATTCCGATTGCAGTAGGACTTTTGTCAGCACCAAGTGCAATTTTTGCGGTAGCATGCGGGTTGATTGGATATCAGATGCTGAATACTGTGGTAACAAATGCGGTGGCCATACATGCCATGGGAGAAGAAGAGGTTACGGCTAAAATTCGTCTGATTGTAGATAATCTGATACACAATAAAGAATTGTTGATTATGATGATTGCTTTTGCGTTTACGATTATTGTGGTATATCTGGTACGAAGATTAGCTATTGATTATTGTTGGACAATAGCAATGGTAGCCGGAGTGATTGTGAATCTGGTGCTTCTTTTGATTGGTGACCTTATGTATGATACCAACATGTCTTTGGGAATGGCACTTTTAGGTTCCCTGTTGGCACTGGCAGTAGGAAAGGTGATAGAGTTTTTCCGGTTCGGTGTGGATTACAGCAGGATTGAAAATGTCCAGTTTGAGGATGATGAGTATTATTACTATGTAAAGGCAATTCCTAAGATGACAGTTGCAGCACCGGAAAAGACGGTGAAAAAAATCAATTCTCAGAAGCCGACGCAGGTATATGAGAGAAACACTGGACATAAGGATGCTTACGCGGAGAGAAGTGGTAGACAGGGACGTAGTGTTACTACTGAAAGAATTGCAGGACAGCGTTCTGCAAAAAGAGATAACGAAAAGATTTCCGGCGGAAAGAGTGTAACTGTAGGTAAACGTACAGTTAGTGAAGTGGAAGCTTTTTTTGAGAATTTAGATGACGAAAACTAATGAGTAGGGAATAGCGAATGGAAGAGGTAAGGGATTTATTACTTAGCTTAAGAAGGTATGTTTCAAACATAGAGATAGGCGATATCCTGGAGATATTGATTATCGCTTTTTTGGTGTACAATATTATGCTATGGATTAAGAAAACCCGAGCTTGGGCGCTGTTAAAAGGCTTGATTGTTTTGATAGTATTCGGTGCAGTTGCTTTTATATTTAACATGCAGACTATTTTGTGGCTTGCGGAAAATGTGGTTGGTTATGCCGTGACGGCATTGTTGATTGTGTTACAGCCGGAGCTTCGAAAAGCGCTGGAGGAATTGGGTAAGAAGAGTTTGGTAACTGCGGTATTGCCCTTTGAATCTTCCAAAGATGCAGATGCTATTACTGAAAAGACTATAGAAGAGATTGCCAAGGCATGTGCGGCAATGAGTAAAGTGAAAACCGGTGCACTGATTGTAATTGAGCAGGAAGAATCACTGTCGGAGTATGAAAGAACCGGTATTGATGTGGATGCGGTACTCAGCAGTCAGTTATTGATTAATATATTTGAACACAATACACCACTCCATGATGGTGCGGTGATTGTCAGAGGTAATCGAGTAGTTTCAGCTACCTGTTACTTGCCGCTGACGGACCAGATTAATCTGAATAAGTCCATGGGAACCAGGCACAGAGCCGGCGTAGGTATCTCAGAAGCTACGGACTCTATAACAGTGATTGTATCGGAGCAGACAGGAACAATCAGTCTTGCTGTGGATGGTAAGATTCAGAGAAATTTTGATGAGGAGAAATTAAAGGCCAGATTGATGGAACTGGTTGATATAGACGAAGAAGGAAAGAAACAAAAGCTTAGAATCAGAAAAGGAAAGGATAAGGCAAAGGCATGAAGAATAAGATAAAAAGTCTGTTGCTGGATAATTTAGGTCTAAAGCTGATATCATTGTTGCTTGCTTTTGTTTTATGGTTTGTGGTTATTAGTATTGATGACCCGGTAAAGGAGAAAACTCTTACAAACATTAAAGTTAATCTGATAAATGCAGAAGAGCTGGAAGCCAAGGGTATGATTTGGGAAGTTGTGGACGGAACGGATATCCTAAAGAACGTAACCTTTGAGGCTCCTTTGAGTGTGCGGGAAGTGATAGAAGCCTCAGACATTGTGGCAGAGGCTGATTTGGGAGAGATTACGGTTGCGGACACTGTGGCGATTGAATTTAGTTGTCCCAAATATAGCGGACAGGTAACCAATATTACCGGTAACATCTCAAACGTAAAACTGAGTGTGGAAGAAAAAGCAAGCAAATGGATTGATATTAAACCGAATATTATTGGTGAAGTAGCAGAGGGATATGTAGTAGGGGCAGTAAGTCTGGAACAGAACCGTTTGGAAATTGAAGGTCCTGAATCGAAAATTGCCGAAGTATCCAAAGCAGTGGTGGATGTTAATGTAGCCGGTGTAAGCGGCAGTAATATGTCCATCCGTGCAGATATTCATTTAAAGGATGCTCAGGGCAATGAAGTGGTATATCCTACCATTACCAAGAATACAGATTCTGTAAGAGTAACCGTAGATATTCATTCTACTAAGGAAGTGCCTGTGGAGTATCAGGTTAGCGGTGAACCGGCAGAGGGCTATTTGCTAACCGGTGTATCTGAGATTACACCAACCAAGGTAATGCTTGCAGGAACATCAACTGTACTGAACAGAACAAGTAAGATGACAATCCCGATAGATGTAATTAATGTAACGGGAGCAACCGGGAATCTGGAACAGGTAGTAGACTTAAAAAATTATCTGCCGGCAGGTACTTATTTTGCAGACAGTGGTTTTGATGGAAAAGCGAATGTTACGGTATATGTAGAGGCGGTTGCTGAAAAAGGAATCTCCTTAAGTAAGGATCAAATTGATATAGTGAATTTGCCGGAGGGTTATATCGTAAATTATCCCGGTAATATAAATATGCCGGTAGTGACATTGTTGGGATTAGAGGCTGATTTGGCAGGAGTTAGTCAAGTTGGCGGAACCATTGATGTTGCGGCATATATGGAAAGCATGGAGTTGGAAGAAATTGCTTCAGGAATCTATGCTCTTCCGGTTACCATTGAGGTTCCGGAAGGTTTAAATTTAAAAGATACGGTATCGGTTTATCTGGAGTTTACTACAAAAGAGGAAATCGAACAGCGTGCCTTGGAAGAGTTGCAGGGGGAATAGGCACGGCTGAAGCGTATTAGTAAAGAGTCTGGTTACGGAAAAAGGTTGTGATTCTGTCAGATTCATGTTATGATAACAAACAATGGAGGTGTGGCAATGGTAAGCCAGAAAGTTATTATTAAGAACCCCACAGGCCTACATCTAAGACCCGCGGGAATCCTATGCAAGGAAGCAATGAATTATAAATCGCTGATTACATTTAATTTTAGGGATACTACTGCAAATGCAAAGAGTGTATTGAGTGTTTTGGGTGCCTGCATTAAGAGCGGTGATGAAATCGAGCTTATATGTGAGGGCGCAGATGAAGAACAGGCACTTGCATCACTGGTTGCAGTTATTGAAGATGGTTTAGGTGAATAATCGCAGAAACGTAGCTCATCTCTAAGGATGAGCTATATTTTTATACAGGCATGCAGGAATGTGTACAGTCTACAGTATTAGGAAAGGAAAGAATTATTATGTTAAATTATAAAAGATATCGTAAGAATCCGGTAGTAAATTATCCGGAAAGAGAGTGGCCAAATAAGGAAATTGAAAAAGCTCCTATTTGGTGTAGCGTGGATTTACGTGACGGAAATCAGGCATTAATTGACCCTATGGTGGTAGATGAAAAGATAGAGTTTTTCCAGTTTTTAGTAAACATGGGCTTCAAAGAAATTGAAATTGGTTTTCCGGCTGCAAGTCAGATTGAATTTGATTTCTTGAGACAGCTGATCGACAGAAAATTGATTCCGGATGATGTCAGTGTACAGGTATTAACACAGTGCCGTGAAGAACTGATTGACCGAACCTTCGAGTCTATAGAAGGTTGTAAGCAGGCAGTAGTGCATATATATAATTCTACATCTACCCTGCAAAGAGATGTAGTGTTCAATATGGACAGAGAGCATATTATAGATATTGCAATACAGGGAACCCGTATGGTAAAAGAGCGTGCGGCAAAATTCCCCGGAAAGATAATTTTGGAATATTCTCCGGAAAGCTTTACCGGTACAGAATTGGATTTTGCACTGGAAATTTGTAATGCTGTACAGCGTGAGTGGCAGCCGACACCGGAAAATCCGATGATTATTAATTTGCCCTCGACAGTAGAAATGAACACTCCCAATGTATATGCGGATCAGATTGAGTGGATGATAAAGCATTTGGAGAACAGAGAAAGTCTGATTATCAGTGTGCACCCTCATAATGACAGAGGTACCGGTGTGGGAAGTGCAGAATTGGCACTTTTGGCAGGTGCAGACCGCGTGGAAGGAACCTTGTTCGGCAACGGAGAGCGAACAGGTAATGTTGATATCCTGACGATTGCGTATAATATGTTTTCGCAGGGAATTGATCCACAGTTAAAGATTGAGAAAATAAATGATATTATTGAAATCTATGAGAGATGTTGTAAGATACCTATTCATCCACGTCATCCATATGCCGGTAAATTGGTATTTACAGCGTTCTCCGGTTCACATCAGGATGCTATCAATAAGGGCGTGAAGGCGATGAAGGACCGAAATAATGAGTTCTGGCAAGTGCCCTACCTTCCGATTGACCCGGCGGATATTGGAAGAGAATACGAGCCTATTGTGCGTATTAATTCACAGTCCGGCAAGGGCGGTGTTGCCTTTATTATGGATACATATTTTGGTTTCAAGTTGCCTAAGGCTATGCATAAAGAATTTGCAAAGGTTATTCAGGATCTTTCCGAGAAGCAGGGAGAAGTATCACCGGAAGAAATTATGGAGAACTTCCGCGAAGAGTATCTTAACCGTAAGGAGCCTATCCACTTCCGCAGCATGAGAGTGGATGATTTGAGCGGAACCTCTAAGAGCTCTTTCGATACAAAGGTAACCGTAGTTTATACAAACCACGGTGTGGAAAAGAGTTTCGAAGCAGTTGGTAATGGACCGATTGATGCAGTGAAGCGTGGTCTGGCTATGGATTTATCCATTGATATAAAGATTTTGGATTACGAAGAGCATGCGCTGCAGAGTGGTTCTAACTCTCAGGCTGCTGCATACATTCACTTGTTGGATTGCGATACCGGTAAAGTTACTTACGGTGTCGGTGTAAGTTCTAACATTACCAGAGCATCTGTAAGAGCTATTTTCTCTGCAATTAACAGATTGGAGCTTGGCGGTAAATAATATACGATAAAAAGAACCCTGTATGTTCGGCGCACTATATTGTGTCCGGATATACAGGGTTTTGTACATATTAGCGATAAATAATTTCTACAAATAAAAGAGAACGGCAATCGTAATACCTAAAAGAGCACCCATCAGTACCTGAGGGGGAGTATGTCCCACAAATTCCTTCAACTTATCATGAGCGGATATTTCTTTGTGACCCATATCTTCAAATAACTTAAGCATATCATTTAACAGGTTCGCATGGATGCCGGCCTCTCTTCGAACTCCGCGCGCATCATACATAACAATAATGGCAAAGATGGCGGCGATGGCAAATTCAAAGCTGCCGGTGGTATATTCGAAGTATGTGGCAGTTGCCAGTGCACATACGGTGGAAGAGTGGGAACTGGGCATACCGCCACTTCCAACCATTCGTTCCAAGACAAATTCTTTGGAGATAATCATATGAATAATCGTTTTCAATACTTGAGCAATCAGCCAAGCGGTGGCAGATGCCATGAAAATACGATTGCTAAAAAGCAGTGTAAAAAAGTTCATAATATATATTCCTTTGTCCTTTGATGTTTGCTACTTTAATATTATATCCCATTTAAAGTGATAAGGCTAGTTTTTTGTAAAAAAATAGGGTATAATTTATGCATTATACTTAATAGAGGTTTGTGATGAGCATAATAGAGATGTTGAGACAAAAAAGAGTATATATTGTTGTAGGCATTGCTATATTAATATCTTTCGTTTGCATTATAGGTATCATAATGCCGGGGAAGGAGTATTCCCTTTATGGAAATTATTACTTTACGGAGGGGATTGCCGAGCATGGGACAGTTATCTATGATGAAATCAGTCTGAGTCCCGGAGTGTATGATGTTATTTTAGAATACGATACAAATACCAGTATGAAGAACCTGTGTTATCTGGAGGATGGCACGGTGTATACCGGAGGATTACTTACGAATGGTGAAAATCTTCACAAGAATTTGAAACATACAGATTTTAGGATGTGGCTATTTGAAGGAACGCAGAATCTTCAAATGAAAGTATTGTATGGAGGAGAGGGAACACTCATTACCGGAAACCTTACCATACGCGAGACCAATGCATTATGGACTATGGTATTAACGATTACCTGGGGTGTTGTAATTGCAGTATGTGCAATGTTTGCATTTGGAAAATATGATAAAGCTGTAGGAGTGGATAAGGAGAAGAAAAGCATTTTCTGGGGGCTGGTTTGTATTGCTATTTTAGCATCTGTACCATGTATGCAGAATGCGAATTTGACCGGCGGAGATCTGGGTTATCACTTAATGCGAATAGAAGGAATTAAGGATGGTCTGAAAAGCGGTCAGTTCCCTATACGTATAGAGCCGGAATGGTTATTTGGGCATGGATATGCGAACTCTGTTTTTTATTGTAGTACACTGTTGTATTTTCCGGCAATTTTACGACTGCTTGGATTTACGGTAATGACCAGTTACAATGCATATTGTATAGCCGTTACAATTGCCACGGTAGGAGTGGCTTACTATTGTTTTGCAGGAATATTTAAAGACCGATATATAGGATTGTTGTGCAGTGGATTGTATACCTTTTCCGTGATTAGAATATTTCATATGTTCTTTCGCGCAGCGGTAGGCGAGTATAGTGCACTTATTTTTATGCCCCTTGTTTTGTATGGACTGTATAGGGCTTTTACAGAGGATATAAAGTCCAAAAGCTACAAGAATATATGGATACCTATAACCATAGGGTATGCAGGGTTAATACAGACACATGTGCTCACTTGTGAAATTACGGCCTTTTTGACCATTATTATATGTCTGATTCTGATTAAAAAGGTATTTGTTAAGGAAACCTTTTGCGTGTTGGCCAAGGGAGCCTTGGGGGCATTTTTTGCCAGTTGCTGGTATCTGATTCCGTTTTTGGATTATTACCTGAACGAAGACCTTCATGTACATTATGTGTCGGGCAGAACGATACAGGAAAGAGGTCTCTATCCGGCGCAGGTGTTTTTCCACTGGTGGAAAGCAGGACATAGAACCTTGACAAATTATGAAGGAATGGCAGAATCAAACGCTATGGGCGTGGGATTGGTATTGGGTATTGGTCTGGCGGTATTTTTTGTATTCTGGTTTAGTGGCAAATGGAAAGGTACAAAGGAACCTGTAATAGGGTTGTCGAAGATTTCCTGGATACTGGGAAGTGTGTTGATTGTATTAAGTCTGAGTATTTTTCCATGGGATAAGCTTCAAAGTATCAATGATGTGTCCGCTTCACTCATTAGCAGTCTTCAGTTTCCGGTTCGTTTTCTGAGCTGGGGAACCGTGTTTTTGGTTGTAGTCTTTGGCGGTCTGTTATGGTATTTTAAAGAATCTGACCGTAAGCAGTTGTTTTATGCGGGAGTGGTGGTTGTAATAGTTAGTATTTGTACATCCGGCATTTATTTGGAAGACTACTTGTGTCGTGATAGAGAATTGGTACGTGTCTACAATGAAGAAGGGATGGGGTTTGGATATGTTTCCGGTGGGGAATATCTGATTCAGGGAACTGATGCAAGCGCTTTGGATTTTGGGACATTAACCTTTTCGGAAAATGTGGAAGTGATTTCTTATGAAAGTGGAGCACTGTGCATGAATCTTCACTGTATTAATTACGGTGAGGATGGCGAATATGTTGAGTTACCGCTACTTCACTATAACGGATATCGCGCTTTTGATACGCAAACAGGAGAAGAGTTGAATGCAGTGAAGGGTACCAATAATGTGGTAAGAGTATATCTGCCCGGTGGATTTAAGGGAGAAATAGAGGTACGCTTTGTAAGTCCGATTCACTGGAGAATAAGTGAATTGGTAACATATGTGTGGTGGATTTGTATTGGAGTTATAGTGGTAAAAAATCGGGTTAGCAAGGAAAAGAGAGAAGTACGGAATGCGGGAAATGTGGAATAAGTATAAGATACTTTTGGGAATCGAAATAATAGTATTATTCTTTCTTTTGTTGGGATGTTTTCAGAAAGAAAGACTTATCTGGGCGGATGAGGATATTGTTTTGACAGAGGAGAATATTCTCTACGAGGGAGGAGAATTTTCTGTAAAGCCGGGAGTGTATCAAATAAGAGTATCCACTTCGGATGCGGTTACCGGACAAGTTCGGTGTTCTGTAAAATCTAATAACAATCCTTTCAGAGCGGTTCGTTGTAATGACGTAGTTTTGACAAATGGTTCTGCGTTTTTGGAGTCTGAAATATATGTGGTGGGCAGTGCAGATGGTCTCTATGCGGAATGTAGCACAGACGGACAACCGGTAAGAATAGAAAACATAGAAATCTACCGGACAAATTTGGGAAATCGAATAGGCGTTTTTCTGTTTGTTTTGTTGTTTGCAGGGTTGAATTGTATGCTTTACTTTAGGGAGAGAATACTGTCAAAAAGCATCTCTAAGGAAAAGCAGTTTGCATTTTGGTCTTTGTCTGCATGCATTATCATAACCCTTTTTCCATACATGACCGATTATATTGGGTATGCACCACAGGTTATGAAACTGTGTGAGCGAATAAAGCAGTTAAGCGAGAATCCAGAGGTAGTATGGGTGGCGGAAGATTTATTTTTGGCTCTTCCGGTATTGTTTAGAAAAATAGGATTCTCATTAATGACATCCTACAAGATGAATATTTTGGTGATTACTACCGTAACGACAGTGGTGATATATTATTTCCTTTCCTGGTGCATTAAAAAGGAAACGGCAGCTTTGTTGGGAACTGTTGTGTATATATTGGCACCACGGAGGATTGTGTCTGTTTATGAGTGGGGCTCAATTGGTGTGATGCTTCTAAGCGGAGAAATTAGAGACGGAGTGGCATGGCAAAGCGGAAGCGTATGGAGCATATTGCTGATATGGATGAAAACGATTGCGGTGGTAGGATTTTATCTGTGGCTTGAGAAAAAGGCAGACGCAAAGCTAAAATGGTGGATAGTTTTCGGCCTCGTGTTGGTGTTTGTGGGAGAAGCCGTGTATTGTGTCAATAATATTGCCTATACGTATGCACCGGTCTGGATATACAGCTAGAGCTTGTGATGTTGCTTGGATGGTAGGGAAATGGTGAATAGGAGATTGCAATGGAAAGCAAAAATACAGAAATTCTCAGAAAAATAGGTTATATTATCATATTGCTTGTTGTATCTCTGCCGCTTGCAAAGGGATATATATTGGAAAGCGGAGATATTGTAACGTGGGTAAGAAGAATTGATGAAGTGAGGGCGAATTTTCGCAGCCCGTGGAGCGCTATGTTTCCTTCCCCGGTACTGATTGCAGAGTGCGGTGGAGAGTTTTCATCACTGAATTCAAATCTATGGCTATTTTTACCGGCAGTATTACGGGGACTGGGATTCTCCATAACTAATACGTACAGAATTTATATGCTTTTGATGAATGTTATTGCATTATGGGGAACGTATAAGCTTTTTGCAGAGTGGACGGCAGACAAATGGCTGGCTTTTGTGGGAGTGGTTCTGTTTATGACCTGTCCGTACAGAGTTTATATCTGTTATGATAAGGCGGATTTGGGGATGGTAGCGGCATGGTCATTTATTCCCGTGGCCTTTTGGAGTGTACTTCGACTTTGTCGTGGAAAAGCTGACTGGAAAAAAATGCTTTTGGCCGGGGCAAGCATCGCTGCAGTGGCGTATGGTAATGGTATTTTGTGGTTGGCAGTAATTGGTATTTTATTGGTGGGACTTGTTTGGCATGGTAAATGGAAATGCCTGCTCTCTGTATTGTTCGGAATGGTATTGTCTGTTCCGGGGATGATAAGATGGGGGCAATATTTATGGCTGGGAGATTCAAATGTAGCAAATATGCCCTTGGGAGTTATTGCACCGAAAGGCTATGTAATAGGACAATTTTTAAATTCATGGACATATCGGGAGGATTGCCCGGGCTTTGGAATAGGATTATTGCTCGGGTTGGCCATCTTTAGTTGGTTATACTTTGCGCAAAGGGAAGATGTGCCACAACATAAATATGGATATGGCTTGTTTGTTTTGTTGTTGACAGCGTTTATGAGTATGCAGAGATTTCCGTGGGATATATTACAACGATTGGGCGCACCGTTTTTACGACTTATTTCCCTGATAGAGGCACCGGGGCAGTTTTTCGGTTTTACCTGTCTGGTAACATCAGGGTTTGGAGTATGTGCCGCGCAAGGGCTATGGAAGCAGGAAAAATTATTTGTAAAGTGGGGATTTTTATTAATCATGTTAGCTGCTTCGGTTGGTGTCTGTGTTTATTTGTGTAATGATTTGATTAATTGCAGACTTCCTATGTACTTATAGTGGAACGGTTCTTGCGTAAAGTGCCGATAGGGAGTATACTTTTCTAAAGGGATGCAGAAAGGACGGGACTTGCATGAGTTTATTAAGCGTAATTGTACCTTGTTATAACGAAGAAGAAAATGTGGCAGATTTTTATACAGAGCTTATGAAGAACAAGGCTTTTTTTGAAGAGAAAAGCCTGGAGATTGAGATTTTGTATATAGATGACGGCTCCAGAGATAAAACAGTGGAGAATGTGAAGAAGTTGAAGGAGCAGGATGAGCGTATTCGTCTGATTTCCTTTTCCAGAAATTTCGGAAAAGAGTCAGCCATGTTTGCCGGATTGGAAAAGGCAAAGGGTGACTATGTAGTAATCATGGACGTGGATTTGCAGGATCCGCCCTCGCTTTTGCCTGAGATGTTTTCTTATTTGGACGAAGGCTATGACTCTGTAGCAACCAGAAGAGTCAGCCGTAAGGGGGAACCACCGATTCGTTCCTTTTTTGCAAGATGCTTTTATAAGCTGATGAAGAAAATATCGCAGACAGAGATTATGGATGGCGCCAGGGATTATCGATTGATGACAAGGCAGATGGTGGATGCTATTTTGCAGATGCGTGAATATCATAGATTTACGAAAGGCATTTATGGCTGGGTAGGATTTAAAACCAAATGGATTGAGTTTGAAAATGTGGAGCGCATGAAGGGAGAAACCAAGTGGAATTTCTGGAAGCTGTTGTTGTATTCTTTTGAAGGAATCACGGCATTTTCTACGGCACCTTTGATGTTTGCGTCATTTATGGGAGTTATTTTCTGCGTTTTGGCGTTTGCGTTAATCATATTTACTATTGTGCGTAAATTAATCTTTGGTGATCCGGTATCCGGTTGGCCATCACTGGTTTGTATTATTTCACTGGTGAGTGGTGTCCAGTTATTTTGTCTGGGAATTGTGGGACAATATCTGGCGAAAACATATATGGAGGTTAAGAATCGTCCGATTTATTTGGTGAAAGAAGAAATTTAGCGATTATGCGATTTTCTTGAAAATATACGCGATGAAAATAAATTGCAATATTCGACAGATATGATAAGATAGTAAAGTCTGTCGCGGCAAAGGGCAATACTCGACATTGGGAGGAGAATTTCATGATGGATATTGCCGGAGTGGATGATTTGGAATTGGAGCTGTATATTACTGATATTATGCTGGATATAGGAGTGCCTGCGCATTTAAAGGGATACCATTATTTAAGGGATGCAATTTTATTGTCCGGCAGAGATATGGAAGTAGTAAGCAGTGTTACGAAGCTCCTATACCCTACCATAGCAAAAAGATTTAAAACTACAGATCAGAAGGTTGAAAGAGCTATTAGGAATGCAATAGAAGTTTCATGGGTCAGAGGAAATGTTGAGACTTTTGAACAGTTATTTGGATATTCTATTCAGCAGGGAAAGAACAGACCGACAAACAGCGAATATATTGCAAGAATCGCTGATAAAATGCGGTTGGATATAAGGTCAAAACAATGTACATAGGAAAATGTCATGAGTATAGTGAAAAAAGGGGACGGATAGGAAAAATCTGTTCCCTTTTTCTAAGTTATGGCTGTTATTTCTTGTCTATACAAGCAATATTGTGTTATAATACAATTAACTATTGATATTTTTTGGAAGACGGAGGCTTTAGTTTGTGATAGTACTTTTGTGGTTGAGCTTAATATTCATACCGCTTGTAACAGGTGAAGGTCTTTTGTCTGCTTTTTATGGAAAAAACCGAAGAGAACATTCGGAAATTTCCCAGGCATATGTTCTTGGAGAAATCCTTTGTATAGGCGTGGCGGAAGTGGCTCATGTGATTGGTATGTTTCTGAACTTTTCAGTGAAAAAAACAGGCGCAATATTTTCCTTGATGTTGCTGGGATTGGTATTGGCGGCGTCAGTAGTATTGGCAGCAACCTTTTGGAAACAAAGGAAAGCGGGAAATAGTTGCCTGAGAATTGCAAGAGAAAAAACGATGCTTCCTTTTGTGTTTATAGGAATTATGTTCCTGCAGATTTTATTTATATTTTGCAGAGAACCCATCGTGGTTCCCGGAGATATTACTTTGGAAACAGTTCAGAGCTTTCTGGCGGAAGATGGTATTTATCGTGTGATGCCGTTGACCGGAAGTATAAGCGAGGCAGGGGTTCCGTTACGTTACAAAATATTGTGTCTTCCTACATTGTATACGATGCTTTGCAATGCGTTTGGCATAGAGGCATCGCTTTTGGTGTGTCATATCATCCCGGTGGCAGTTCTGGCGGGGGCATATATTAGTTTTTATTATTTGAGCGGTGTTTTATTTTCTAAGGATGACTTGCGGAAAAGATACCTGTTTTTGTTGATTTTAGCACTGCTTTTTTTAGTGACTGACAGAGGTGAGTTTTCGGGAGGATACGGATTATTGCACGGAGGATATTTGGGCACATCCGTAAGAAATCTGATTTTGGTTCCTTATGCATTGGCTGCTTCATTGGAAAAACGTTGGTGGAAAGTATTCTTGTGCATATTGGCAGAAGCCTGTGTAGCCTGGACTTTTTGGGGAATGGGCGTATGTGTTGTGATTTTTATGGGAATCGGTGCCCTTTCGTTGTTGGAGAATAGATGTCCGAGAGTATACCGATTTATGCAAATCTTTCGTAATGAGGAGGATTTGACATGAATATGATAGCGATGAACATGGACAGAACCATACATGGCATGGCAGAGTATTTTCGTTCAGACAAAACAGTGGTTTTGTTAATTGCAGTGCTTTTGTATCTTTGGTTAAAAGAAAAGAAAAATGTGGATAATAAGGTCAATAGACTTTTATTGTATACTTTGGTGATGACAGGAATACTGTTATTCCCCATTACTGCCATGATTATGGTAATTTATCAAACAGCCTTTTATGATTATGCGTGGACGTGGAGTATGGTGCCCGGCGCAGCGGTGATTGCTTACGGAATATCAATTTTTTTGATGGATATGGAGAATCTCTCTAAAAAGAAAATAGTACCTGTGGCAGCAGTAATTGCTTGTATTCTGTTGGTTTGCGGTAATCAGGGGACTATCAGAACCAATGAGAAGGTAGTGGAAAAAGGGCAGATAGAAGTTATTGCAGAGCATGCTGTGAAAGAAGCAAAAGAAGGACAGGCGGTTCTGTGGGCTCCTAAAAATATTATGCAGGAAATACGGCGTTATACCGGCGAAATCAGACTGATTTACGGAAGGGATATGTGGGACGAGAAAGCCGGTGCTTATGATTATGAGGCATATGATGAAACCCGGATGGAAGCGTATGAGTGGATGGAACTTGTGGATATGCTGGCTCGGGAAGTAGAAAACGAAGATAATTTCAGAGTACTATGCGGAGAATATCAGCTGGCAGAAGATGCTTTCGACAGTACTTCAAATATGTTGGAAGCAGGTGTGAATGTTATAGTACTTCCAAAGCTCGCTTCGGAAATGTATGAAGGAGTGTTAGAAGATATGATGGAAGCTAAAGGCCGGGAGATGGACGAATTATATACAGAGCAGTATGCAGTATATCTGTTTAAATAGGAGATAGTAATGAACGAAATGGTTAGCGTTGTGGTACCGGTATATCATGCTGAAAAGTATATAGAAGAAACTATGGATTGTGTGCGTGCACAAACCTATTTGAATTGGGAGATGCTTTTGGTGGTGGATGGACCGGAAGATCCCACAGTAGAGGTGATTCAGAAATATCTGGAAAAAACCGGAGAGAATAGGATTCGCTTATTTATACAGGACAAAAATCAGGGAGCAGCACTTGCCAGAAACCGAGGCGTGGCAGAAGCAAAGGGGCGCTATATAGCATATCTTGATGCTGATGATTTATGGATGCCGGACAAGCTGGAAAAGGAAGTAAACTTTATGAAGCAGAAGGATGCTGCGTTTGCTTTTACCGGATACGAATTTGCAGATGAAAATGGTAAAGGGACCGGAAAAGTAGTAAAGGTTCCTGAGAAACTGACCTATAAAGAAGCATTAAAAAATACCACTATATTTACAACTACGGTTATGTTTGATACAGAGAAAATTGATAAGGCGATGTTGAAGATGCCGAATATGAGAAGTGAGGATACTGCATTGTGGTGGAGAATTCTGCGTGAAGGATATACCGCTTATGGGTTGAATGAAAATCTGGTACTTTATCGCAGACCGGCAGTGTCATTGTCATCAAACAAAATAGTCGCTATTAAGCGAATCTGGAATTTGTACCGACAGGCAGAGAAGCTGTCCGTTCCATACAGCTGCTATAACTTTTGTTTTTGGGCAGTGCGTGCAGTGATTCGGAGAGTTTAGTACAATACTAAAGTATGTAGGAGCGTTTTTATGCGGAAATTGGAAACATATAAGAGACTTATATTATTGATTTTGTCAGGAGTGTGTCTGGCTCTGGAAATAAGTATATTCTATTATTTCTGGAAGACGAATTTCAGTCCCAGTATTACACAGTTAACAGGTGTGCCATATTATTATCGTGCAGATTTAATGCAGATTGGACTTTACGGTGTGCTTTTATTCTTTTTGTCCAATATGTATGGCGGAGCCAGAATCGGTTACCTGAAAAATGCGGAAGTGGTTTTTTCGCAGGCTTTTGCATTGTTGGCTACCAATGTGGTAATTTATGCAGAACTTTCCATTTTGGCTAAGCAATTGTTCATTTTAAATATGTTCTTTTTAATGACTGTGGCGCAGTTGATTGTAGCAATTATATGGAACAATGTAGCCTACTGGATTTATAAATCAATCTTTCCGCCCCGTAAAATGCTTTTGATTCATGGGGACAGACCTATAGAAGGAATATTGGCGAAATTTTCCGGCAGAAAAGATAAGTATGATATTGTAAAATGTATGCATATCGCTGAAGGAGAGGAGGCGTTGCATAAAGAAATACTTACAGGCTATGAGGGCGGAGCATATCAGGCGGTTGTGATTTGGGACATTGCCACAGAAGAAAGAAATATGCTTTTAAAGTTCTGTTACGCCAATTCTATTCGATTTTACATTATGCCGAAGATTACGGATGTGATTATGCTGGGCGCAGAGGAGTTACATTTGTTTGATACCCCGATATTGTTAACCAGAGAATACAGTTTGACAATGGAGCAGCGTTTTGTCAAACGTACCATTGATATGGTGTGTGCAAGTATTTTGTTGATAATTGCATCTCCCATTATGTTGATAACAGCCATTGCCATTAAGCTTTACGATGGTGGTCCGGTATTGTATAAGCAGGTGCGTTGTACCAAGGACCAAAGAGAATTTCAGATTATGAAGTTTCGAAGTATGCGTACGGATGCGGAAAAAGATGGTGTGGCCAGGCTGGCTAAGAAGAATGACGACAGAATCACACCGATTGGTAAATTTATTCGTAAGTGCCGTATTGATGAGCTGCCGCAGTTGATTAATATTTTAAAGGGCGATATGTCTTTTATCGGACCGAGACCGGAGCGCCCCGAGATTATCAAGCAGTACATGGAAATTATGCCGGAATTTGCATATCGTACAAAAGTGAAAGCAGGACTTGCAGGCTACGCACAGGTATATGGAAAATATAATACAACACCATATGATAAGTTAAAGTTAGATTTAACCTATATTGAGAATTATTCTGTGTGGCTGGATTTGCAGTTGATGCTTTTGACGTTGAAGATATTGTTCTGGCCGGACAGCACGGAAGGTGTGGAAAGCGAACAGATTACTGCTTTGAAGCAGGAGATGGATAATGTCCGTAAGGAGGACTGACAGGAGGTCTTTATGACATTGCAGTTATTGGTGGCTGCCGTAAAAAAGAAGCCTTTGGAACTGGCAGAGGAAATGCATATAAACAGTGATGCCATTATTGTCAGCCAGGGGAATGGTTACGGTTATGAAGAATTGGAATATAAAGGGCATAAGATACGTTATTTTGCCATGGAGGATCGTGGTGTAGGCCTGAACAGAAATACAGCACTTTTGCATGCGACATCGGATATCCTTTTGTTTGCAGACGAGGATATTGTGTATTGTGATGATTATTGCTCGAAAGTGTTGGAGCAATTCGAACGGTATCCTCAGGCCGACATGCTTTTGTTTAATGTAAAGGCCAGTGAAGGAAGGGAAACCTATCATACAGAGAATTTTGGCAGAGTTCGCTTATATAATTGTGGCAGATATCCCACTTATAGTTTTGCAGTAAGAAGAGAGGCCTTACACAAGAACAATATTACGTTTTCTTTGTTATTTGGCGGCGGTGCGAAATACAGTAACGGAGAAGACAGTTTATTTATCAGAGATTGCCTGAATGCCGGGATGAAAGTGTATCGTGTGCCGGTACATATTGGTGCAGAAACAGCAAGAGAATCCACATGGTTTCAGGGCTATAATGAAAAGTTCTTTTTTGACAGAGGAGTATTGTATAGCTATTTATACGGTAGATTGGACAGAGCAATGGCCCTAAGGTGGCTTCTGGCCCACAAAGAAGAGCTCTGCAAAGAGATTCCTTTAAAGGAAGCTTACACAATTATGGGTAAGGGAATAAAAGAGGGAAGAAAATGAGTAAACGAAGTAAACAATTCAGTATATTAGTGGTGTCCCTGAATGCCGGAGATAAGCTGGTGCAAACGGTACAAAGTATTCTGAAGCAAAGCTACACAGATTATGAAGTGGTCGTTAAAGACGGTGGTTCTAAGGATGATTCTTTGGAGAAACTGGAGGAGTATTTAAAAGGGCAACCTCAGGGAAAAGAACGCGTACGAATTGTAAGACAAAGTGATAAAAGCATTTATGAAGGAATGAATCAGGCTACAAAAGAAGCGGTAGGAGAATATTATTATTTTCTGAATTGCGGAGATTTATTTGTTGATGAAAATGTGTTGGCAAAAGTAGCCGAAGCAATAGAAGATGCAAAGAAGAACGAAAGAAAATCATTGATTTTTTATGGCAATATTTTTGATGATTTGCGGAAACAAGTGGTATCCTCTAATCCCAGGATAGATGATTTCGCCTGTTATCGTAATGTGCCCTGTCATCAGGCATGTATTTATCATTTCTCGTTATTTGAAGAAAGAGGCTATGAACCGAAATACAGAGTACGGGCAGATTATGAGCATTTTTTGTGGAGCTATTTTTGTAAGAAGGCCGCTCCTGAATATATGGACATAGTGTTGGCATCTTACGAAGGCGGAGGATTTTCGGAAACAAAAGAAAACCGTAAACGTTCCGATGAGGAGCATAAGGAAATTACAGCGAAATATATGAGTAAGGGACAGCTATTTCGATTTAAAGCGATTCTTGTACTGACACTGGCTCCGGTCAGAACGAAGATGGCAGAGAGTCAGAAGTGGGCGAAGTTTTATAATCAATGTAAGAGTCTGTTATATAAAAACAGGAAGTAGGGTTTTGAAATACCTTTAGAGTTCGAAAGATTTCGAGGTGACGGATGAAAAAAATAGTAATAAGTTTGATAACAGTACTGGCACTAACAGCATTGTTGACAGTGCCGGAGCTGGCCTATGAGGCAAAAGCTTTTACGGAAGAGGAAACAGAGTGGATAGAAGAGGCGCAAGATGTTTTGGCAGAAGTATTGGAACAAAAAGATATTCTTGCACTGGTCTATTTAACAGATGAATATACAGTCAGAAGCGAAGCATCTTTGCAGAGTGCGCAGGTGACTACGGTAAACAGCGGTCAGACAGTACATATTGTGGGCATGAAGATGACAGAGGAATATGAACCGTGGATTCAGGTGGAATTTTCAAAGCAGGATGTAAGCTATACAGGATATATTGAAAGAAGTTATCTGGCTTGTTCGGATGAATTGTTTTTACAATGGGAAATGAATTACGGAATGAATCCGGGAGCGTATGCGTCCATGTTTGCACTGGAAGAATCAGAAGTACAGGTGCATGCGGATATTGAACAGTTTCCGGAGAGTTATCATGAGGCACTGACTGCATTAAAGGAAGCGCATCCCAATTGGATATTTGTGAAAATGGATACGGGACTGGAGTGGGATACGGTAGTGTCTGAAGAATTATATGGTGGACGAAGTCTGGTACCAACCTCCTTGTCCGGTGCGTTGCAGGAAGGAAATTATAGTAAGGGTTGGGCTTATGCAACGGAGGAAGCTTTAGAGTATTATTTGGATCCCAGAAACGGTTTGACAGAAAGCGGTATTTTTCAGTTTGAGCAGTTGACTTTTAACGCATCTTATCATGAAACTTGTGAAACGGCGCTACAGAGTTTTTTGGATAATACTTTTATGAAGGGAAATGTGCCGGGCTGGGAACCTTCCGGGAAAGCAGGAACCTACGCTTATGCTTTTTGGGTAATTGGTAAGAACATGAATATCAGTCCCTTCCACTTGGCAAGCCGTGTTTATCAGGAACAGGGACAGGGTACATCACCTTTAATTTCCGGTACTTATCCGGGATTTGAAGGATATTATAATTACTTTAATATTGGTGCCAGTGGTACTACAGACAAGGCGGTAATTGAAAGCGGATTAACTTATGCGAAGGAAGCATCTCCGCCATGGGATACCCATTATTATGCTTTGCACTTTGGCGCAAAAACTCTGGGGGCCAATTATATTAACAAGGGACAGGATACCTTATATCTGCAGAAATTTGATGTAGATGACAGCAGCAGTGGTATGTTTTGGCATCAGTATATGCAGAATATATGTGCACCTTCCAGTGAGGCTAAGAGTATTCGCAAGCTTTATGAAGAAGTAGGTGCGCTGGATAATATTTTTGTATTTAAGATACCGGTTTACAATAATATGCCGGAGACTTGTCCGTTGCCTACAACATCCGATAGAGTGATTTTGGGAGCTGCAGATGGTTATAATGATGCAACTATATGGCTGGATGGTGTAGAATATGTGGCCGAGAAGAGAAATGGATTCTATATTGCACATGCAGAGAATATGGATGCCAAGACGGCCACCATGTATGAATATAATGAGTCCGGCATACCCATTGGTATGAAGGTGTGGAGTCTGAGTAGTGACGGCGTGTCATACAGGGCAACTGAGCTGACGGAGCTGGAAGATTTGTTGACTTATCACGGATTCTCTATTCGAATCACGGGAAAGTCAGGGATACGTTATAAATCCGGAATAGCAGAAGAAACCAAGAGTGCGTTGGTTGCGGGAGAATTGTCCGGCTATACTTTGAAAGAGTATGGTAACCTGGTTATGGTAAATGACAACCGCACACAATATCCAATGATAAAAGGTGGGGAGAAGGTTATTTCCGGTATGTCCTACGGATATGATGCGAATGGTAATTTAGTAGATACAGTGTATGAAACGGTAAGTGGCAGACAAAGGTTTACTTCAGTATTAGTTGGATTACCGAATACACAATACAAAACTGCATTTGCTTTCCGAGGATATGTGGTGTTAACTAAGGAGGATCAAGATATTATTGTTTACGGTCCGATAATGTATAGAAGTATATATCAGTTGGCGGAGCAGGCGTTGAATATGAATTTGTATGAGGAAGGTTCTGCAGCAAAATCATTCTTGCAACAATTAATTGCAGATGGAGATAGTGTGGCTTCAGAATCTGCCGGCGCAAGTGATGCAAACTAGAGGAGAAACATATATATGAAAAAAAGAAAGTTATTGTGCCTGCTTATGGTGCTGTCGCTGGTGACAATGCCGGCGTGTGGTGACGGAGATATTCCGTTACCCGGTTTGTCGCAGACAGAAAGTGTGGAATCGCCCGTTGAGGTGATTGTGGAACCATTGGGAACCGCAGCACCGGAAGTTGAAGAAGTGACAACGATGCAGGAATTGGAAGAAAGATTTGCTGCAGGTATTTTTACGGCTGCAGATTATAAAGTATTGGCGAAGTACTATACTGAAGAAAATCGCAATAAGGAAGCCCGAGACGCATTGGAGCTTTCTTATCAGATGGAGCAGAACGAGGAAGTATATGCTTCTTTGCAGGGGCTGACGGTAAATGCGGCGGAAGAAGAAGCGATGGCACAGCAGTTAGATTTATTGATTATGAATCTGAATACTCCTGAATATGCCAATGAAAGTATCAGCATGCTATTTACGGATGAGTGGTTTCAGGCAATGATGCCACAATTACAAACAGGAAAAAGAAGCTATTATAGAGAAAAAGGAGATACCATTCTGTATTTAGAGGTGGGGTATAACGAACAACAGCAAAAATACACCTCGATATGGAAAAAGACAGGTGACGTTCTGCAAGTAATACAGCAGACGCCCGGAACATTACAAAGCGTGGTGACCGGTGTGGAAGACAGCAAGTATCACGGGAAATTTGAGTCCTGGACTTGTATTGCGCCTACCGGTGATATATTCCACGAGACAGGAACATTTGACCGGGGAGTGATGGTCGGAGATTATACTGCTGAGGTAAGGTGGGGAAAGGATAGTGCAGATATTATGGCACTTTGGACCATGCGAGAGGACATGGAGTTCGATACTTATACCGGTACCTTTGCAGAAAACGGCATGACCACTGTCACACAACCGACCGTGGAACAGCAAAGTGTGATTAATGGCGAACAGAATGGTGATAATGCAGTAATATATGCGTATAGTGAGGACGGAAAGAATTATTTATTTATGAGCCGGCCGTCAAATACAATATTTACTTGTGATGTGATAGGATTGCAGGCGTATCCGTCTTTTGACTTATATGAACCTGTACAGGCAGGAGGAAGTACAGGAATCGATTTGACAGAAAGAAAGATAGCCTTGTCAGATTTGCAGGTACGCATTTACAATGGAAATATTGAAGTATATGATGGAACGAAATGGCTTGTAATGGGATCTGTGGAAGAATATCAGGCAGAGGATTCTTATGAGGAAGACCAGTCCGGGAAAACAGAAGGCGGCGAAGAAACGGATGTTGTAATAGGAACAGAGTATACCGGTCGTGGTGAAGGAGCGGTAGTTGCTACGGCAACACCGGCCCCGACAGCGACTCCAAAACCGACAGCAACACCTAAGCCAACAGCAACACCAAAGCCAACGGCGACCCCGAAACCAACGGCAACACCTAAGCCGACGGTAGCTCCGACAGTGGCGCCAACGGCAGCTCCGACAGCGGCACCAACGGCGGCTCCGACAGCGGCACCAACGGCAGCTCCGACAGCGGCACCAACGGCAGCTCCGACAGCAGCACCAACGGCAGCTCCGACAGCGGCACCAACGGCAGCTCCGACAGCAGCGCCGACACCTGTACCAACGCCGGAACCGACAGCAGCGCCGACACCGGAACCGACGCAGGCACCTTCAGGTGGAGATACAGATGTTGAGTGGACGCCGGATATGATGTAAATTATAGTGAAATAATAGTAATATATGCGAAGCGAGGCAACAGAAAGAAGGATATAGCATGGAAGAATTAGCGATTTATGGCGGGAAACCGGTTCGCGAGACAAAGATATTTTACGGAAGACAGTATATTGACCAAGAGGATGTTGATGCGGTAGTAAATACTTTGCGTAGCGATTTAATTACTTGCGGACCCAAGGCCGCTGAATTAGAACAAAAGCTTTGTGAAGTGACCGGAGCAAAATATGCGGTAGTAGTGTCCAATGGAACAGCAGCTTTACATTTGGCTGCGATGACTGCAGGGATTTCAGAAGGTGATGAGGTAATTGTAAGCTCCATTACATTTGCAGCGTCCTCTAATTGTGTACTGTACTGCGGAGGAACGCCGGTTTTTGCAGATATTAAACCGGACACCTATAATATTGACCCGGCATCCATACGAAAGTTGATTACACCAAAAACCAAAGCAATTGTAGCGGTAGATTTTACCGGGCAGGCAACAGAACTGAATGAAATCAAGGAAATCTGCAAAGAACATAATCTGATATTAATTGAGGATGCAGCACATTCCATTGGTACGAAATATAACGGACAACCGGTGGGCAGTATTGCAGATATGACCACATTTAGTTTTCATCCGGTAAAGACGGTTACTGCCGGAGAAGGCGGGGCAATCTTAACGGATAATTATGATTATTATCGAAAATTGATGCGTCTCCGTACACACGGAATTACCAGAATGCAGGACGAAATGGTACATCCAACAGATGCACTTTGGTATCAGGAACAGGTTGAGTTGGGATACAACTATCGCATTACAGATTTCCAGGCTGCATTATTACTCAGCCAGCTGAAAAAGCTTCCGGCATTTATAGCCAGAAGAAAAGAAATTGTAGCAAAGTATAATGAAGAGTTCGAGAAAATGCCGGAATTGTTTGTGCAGTGTGAGATTCCGGAGTCGGATACTTCCAGACATCTCTATATTTTAAGACCTAAGTACGAGATGTTAACTTGTGACAGACGTCAGTTTTTTGATGCTTTGTATGCAGAGAACGTTTGCCCGCAGGTACATTATCTTCCGGTATATTGGCACTCTTATTACGAGAAGCTTGGATATGAAAAAGGTTTGTGCCCCAATGCAGAAAGCTTTTACAATGAGTCCATGAGTATCCCGTTATATTTTGGACTGACGGATGACGAGGTAGAAGATACCATTCGTGCGGTTAAGAAAGTAGTGGCATATTTTAGAAAGTAATAGGGGATGAATAAGGAAGAAAGATAATGTTAAAAAGGCTATTATACAAAATTGTGGAGTATATAGCGTACTTTCACAATTTGATTCTCGGTATCAATGATTCCTATGAGTACGGTTTGTCTGATAAGGAGTTACATTTTCTGGTAATCGGAATCATTGGAATGGGAATGATATTTTTGATTTATCCGGTTTTTAAGTGGTTGGCGCGAAGAGGTCACGTGATGGTAATTACATGGATATATGTATTTACGATGATATTGGTATTGACCTTTGCCATAGAAATCGGACAAAAAGTGACCAATACCGGTGCGATGGAATTTGCAGATATTGTATTTGGTATTGTGGGATTTGTACTAATGTTTATGATTTTCGCTGTAATCAGGGAAGGGTATCATTTGATCCGGCGATTTATAAAATACCTGAAAGAGAACAAACAGACGTAAATAGAAAGGCGACTTTATGTGTGGGATTGTAGGGTATATTGGTACGAAGGATGCGGCACCGATATTGTTAGATGGGCTGGCAAAGCTGGAATATCGCGGATATGATTCCGCCGGTATTTCTGTGCGAAACAGCAACACCGGTGAAATAGATACAGTGAAAGCAAAGGGAAGACTAAAAATACTCTTTGAAAAAACAGATGGTGGCAATGCAATGGTAGGAAGCAGCGGTATCGGTCATACCAGATGGGCCACACATGGAGAACCTTCGAAACAAAATGCACACCCACATCATAGTGATGATTATTCTCTGGTATTAGTGCATAATGGTATTATTGAAAATTATCTGGAATTAAAAGAGAAGCTGGCAAAGAACGGATATACCTTTTATTCTCAGACAGACACGGAAGTGGCTGCAAAATTAATTGATTATTATTACAAAAAAACAAGTGGGGACCATTTGGAAGCAATATCCAGAGCAATGCTTAGGATTAGAGGTTCTTATGCATTGGGAATTATGTTTGCGGATTGTCCTCAGAAACTTTTTGCAGTCAGAAAAGACAGTCCGCTTATTGTAGGATATAATGAGCACGGGACCTTTATTGCTTCAGATGTACCGGCTATTTTAAAGTATACACGTCAAGTTTATTATATTGGTAATATGGAATTGGCTGTTTTGGAAAAAGATGCCATACATTTTTATAATGTGGACAGGGAAGAGATTTTCAAAGAAACGGTGGAAATAAAATGGGATGCCCAAGCTGCAGAAAGAGGCGGCTATGAGCACTTTATGATGAAAGAAATTCACGAACAGCCCAAGGCAGTAGAAGATACGCTGCATGCATATATCAAGGACGGAGCCATAGATTTTTCGGAAGCAAAGCTAACCATGGAAAGCTTGCGAATGTTAGAGCATATCTATATTGTTGCCTGTGGTTCTGCATATCATGTAGGAATTGTTGGAAAGTATGTTATTGAAGATATGGTCAAAATACCGGTAGAGGTGGAACTGGCATCAGAGTTTCGCTATCGCAACCCCATGCTTTTGAAGAATTCCCTGGTTATTATTATTTCGCAATCAGGTGAAACAGCGGACAGTCTGGCCGCTCTTCGACTAGCAAAAGATAGGGGAATTCCTACGTTGGGAATAATTAATGTACTTGGGTCCAGTATTGCCAGGGAAGCGCGGCATGTGTTGTACACCTTTGCAGGACCGGAAATCTCGGTGGCTACAACGAAGGCGTACAGTACCCAGCTTGTTATGATATATCTTTTGGCTATGCAGTGTGCATTGGTCAAAGAGCAGATTTCTTTTGAACAATACACAGATATGTTGGAGGAATTGAAGACACTGCCTGCAAAGATACAGAAGGTTTTGGAAGATAAAGAAAGACTTCAGTGGTTTGCTACGAAATATGCAAACGCGAAGGATGTGTTTTTTATCGGACGTGGTATAGACTATGCCATTAGTCTGGAAGGAAGTCTGAAATTAAAAGAAATCAGTTATATTCATTCGGAAGCCTATGCGGCGGGAGAATTAAAGCACGGAACCATAAGCCTGATAGAGGACGGTATTTTGGTAATTGGCGTTTTGACGCAGAATGATTTGTTTGAAAAGACCATGAGCAATATGGTAGAAGTAAAAAGCAGAGGTGCGTATTTGATGGGGATAACAACCTATGGTAATTATAACATTGAGGATACGGCAAACTTTTCAGTTTATATTCCAAAGACGAATTCCTATTTTGCCACCAGTTTGGCGATTGTTCCTTTACAGTTGCTCGGTTATTATGTAAGTGTGGCTAAGGGGCTGGATGTGGATAAGCCCAGAAATTTGGCTAAGAGTGTTACGGTAGAGTAAGGATAAATGAGGATACTATATGAAAAACAGAATAAAAGTACTTGAAACGATTTGTACAAAAATAGTATATGGAATAGCGTCAGCAATGTTTTTGGCCTTAACTTTTTGGGCGGTAAAGTACAGTCATCGCCATAGTGAAGACTATTCCTCCGAACATATTTCAGGAGTGTTTGATTCGCTGGGAGCTAATTTGCCGTTATTTATACTTATATTGGTTGTATTCTATTTATTGCAGGCAGTTCTGCTGAGAGGTACTAAAGAGCAACAAAGGAAGAAGGTCAAGATTTTCCTGATAATAGATATGGTTATTACAGGAATATTAGCATTTATCTGGGTGACCGGTTGCCACATTAAACCCAGCGATGATCAATTGCAGGTGTACTTGACTTCTGTGGAGTTTTCGCAGGGGATTTACAGGGATATGGAAGCTTATTTTTATATGTGTCCGCAACAGTATGGTCTGGCTTTTTTATACGAGTGTATATGGTGGATTTGGGAAAGCTATCATTTTGTGCAGTATATTAATATAATTTTTCTTTTGATGATTATTTATTTTGGATATCGCATAAATGATTGCCTTTTCAAAAATGAGAGAATTAATTTATATACCATTCTTGTAATTAATATGTTTCTGCCGCTGTTCTTCTATATAAACTTTGTGTATGGAGAAGTGGGTTGTGTGGCAATGAGCCTGTGTTGTATATGGGCGGTGCTTCAATGGAAACAAACTGAAAAAATACGATATATTGTGGCGGCACTATTAACAATGTCACTGGCAGTTTTGGTGCGTATGAACATGATTATTGTAGCAATTGCGCTTTTTATTGTTTTGTTAATGTATGCATTGACCAAGAAGAAGTGGAAGGCCTGTGTTTTGGCGCTGCTTCTGTTAGTAGTCCCTTTGGGAAGTATAGAGTTGGTAGAGTTAAGCTATGAGTTACGGTCCGGTTTAGAGGTAGGAGATGGTATCCCGGTGTCAGTAAACGTGGCCATGGGCATGCAGCAATCCTGGCAGGGAGCCGGAGCCTACAATGCATACAATCATCAAACTTTCTGGAATGAGGGTGGTGGAGACACGAAAGTTGCATCAGAGGTAGGCAAGGCATATATAGCAGGACGTTTGCAGGAATTTAAAAATGATCCGGGAATGGCGCGCTTTTTTTATCAGTCAAAGATTTGGGAGCAGTGGAATGAGGGCAGTTTTGGAAGCCTTCTTATGACCAGTGATTTTGAGGCGGCTCCGTTCGGCCCGGCGCAGGAAATTTATGGCGGAAGTTTGACAAAAGTAACGCAAAACTACATGGAACGTTACCTCTTTGTAATATATTTGATGGTACTTGTTTGTTGTGCGTATGGCCTATTATTTGAAAAAGAACTTAAGAAAACTATACTACCTATGATTGTAATCGGAGGTATGATCTTCAGTTTATTATGGGAAGCGAAAGCCAGATATGTATTTCCTTATATAACGGTGCTCTTGCCGGCGGTAGCAGTCGGTTTGCATTTTAGCCAGCTTCTCTTGGAAAACGGAGTGAAACGAATAAAAGATAAAGTGTCCTGCGGGAGGTAACAATGGATAAAATAGCAGTATTGATACCCTGTTATAACGAAGAAAAAACGATAGAAAAAGTAGTTACAGATGTAAAGGAAGCATTGCCGGAGGCGGTTGTTTATGTATATGATAACAATTCTACAGACAAAACAGCAGAATTAGCGGTGAAGGCAGGAGCAGTTTTGCGACATGAATACAAGCAGGGCAAGGGAAATGTAATAAGGAGAATGTTTCGTGAAATTGATGCACAGTGTTATTTGATGATTGACGGAGATGATACATATCCGTTAGACTGCGCGAAAGAATTGGTGGACAAGGTGTTATATCATCATGCAGATATGGTGGTGGGTGACAGATTGTCTTCTACGTATTTTACAGAAAATAAGCGCCCATTTCATAACTTCGGTAATACGTTGATGCGAACCTGCATTAATCAGTTGTTCCATACGGACATCAAAGATATTATGACGGGCTACCGTGCATTTTCTTATGAGTTTGTAAAGACATTTCCGGTTTTTTCAACCGGTTTTGAAATTGAGACGGAGATGACAATTCACGCAGTAAATTACAATCTTCAGGTAGAAAATGTAGTGGTTCAATACAGAGACAGACCGGAGGGAAGTGAGTCTAAGCTGAATACTTTCCGGGATGGTATGCGCGTGATTCGCAAAATGCTGCAATTATATAAAAATTATCAGCCATTTAAATGCTTTGGATTGATTGCAAGCATATTTTTTGTGGTTGCAACAGTTTTGTTTGCCCCCATATTAGTGGAATATTGGAATACCGGTCTGGTACCACGCTTTCCGACGTTGATTGTCTGTGGTTTTATGGTGCTGGCAGGAATTCAGTCTTTGTTCGCAGGTATTATTTTAGATGTTACCGTGGCCAAGGATAGAAGAGATTTTGAATATCGTCTGAATCGTGTCAATGTAGAGATGAAGAGTAAAATGGATGACTGGTCATAGGGAGAAAAGAGCTTGAAAACTATGAATAAGTGGTGGATATGGGCGACTGTCATTAGTATAATAACAGTAGTTGTAATGCTCATATATCCGCCGGTGTTTTATTTAAATGATGATGTAACTATGCGAAGCATATTGAGCGGTGCCTATACAGGGACTCCGGATGGACATGCGGTTTATATGCAGTATCCTTTGACAGGTTTAATAGCCCTGTTATACAGAGTAATACATTTTGTTCCATGGCTTGAAATGTTTTTGGTGGGATGTATATGGAGTTGTATGATACTGCTGATTTATCATGCAACCAGACCATATGTAGGATTTGCTATAGCAATAGTATTATATCTTCCGTTTTGCTTTTACATGCACTATACTATAGTAGCAGCATTGTTGGCAGGAACAGCAATTTTTATGATTGTTTCGACTAAGAAATTCTTATGGCCGCTTGTACTGTTTTTGGTGGCTTATATGGTTCGTAGTCAGATTGGATTGCTTTCGCTTCCATTTATGGCAGCCGCAATGGTTTGGCGACTGGTGGTATCGGAAAAGGAAGAACGAAAGAGTGAGGCACTTTATCTGGCGAGACAAAGTGTTGTTCTGTTAATAGGCATTTTGCTATGTGCTTTGATAAACGGATGTTTTTATATATCGGATGATTGGAAACAGTATCATATTTATAATGACAGTCGCACGCTCTTGTATGATTATACAGATTTTTTATCTGTGGACAGCTACGCAAAGACATATGAAGATTATGGAATGACAGCGCAAGAATATGAAATTCTGGCAAGTTATGATACCATGCTGACGACAGATATTGATGCAGAAAAGATGCAGGAGATTGCAACGCGCGTTTCAAATGGTATGAAAGATAGAAATAGTGTTTTGGAACGCTTGCAGGATGTGATTCGAAAATATTATTTGCAGATTCGATACACTGACAAGCCATTTAATTATTTGTGGATAGGTATCTGCCTGTTTCTGGGCATTGGCTTTGCAGTGAAAAAGAAGTGGTTACCTTTGTTATATCTGGGTATTTTAGCAGTGGGAAGAAGCAGTAGTTGGATGTACTTAATCTGGCAGGGACGGTTCCCGGAAAGAGTGTCATGGTCTTTGTATATATTGGAAATTATGGTTTTGTTGGTATTGGGCACGTGGTTTGTACAAAACTGTAAGATGACGGCCAAAGCTATAAAAGCCGGTGTTTTTGTGATATGTGGCGTGGCTGTATTGGGAACGGGTTTATACCAATGGAAGTCTGTTTTGAACAGAGTTTTACAGCAGGCGCAGATACAAAGTGAGTGGAATACCTTAAGACGGTACTGTGAGGAGGAGAAAGAACGTCTGTATTTAGTGGATGTTTTTTCGGTAGTGGAGTATGCGGACTACCTTTTTTCAAAAGACGCTGAGAATGTAATGCTTCTTGGGGGCTGGATGACTGCCAGTCCATTGGCGCAGGAACGATTTGAAGACTTGGGTTACCAAGACGGGGCGGAATGTTTATATTATGGTGAAAATGTCAGTCTTATTGTAGAAGACGGTTGTGATGTGAGCTGGCTGGAGAAATATTTACAGAGCCGCTTTGGAGAGTGTAAATTGGAAGTGGCAGAGTATATTGATAGCCGGGAACCTAAGAGATTTTTGGAATATCGGGTAGTGCGAAGCGAGGAATAGTAAAGATGAAGGAATATAGGGATGAAAAGGTGGGGATATATTTACGTCCCATGACCTATGACGACACAGAGTGCATTGTCCGTTGGAGAAATAGTGATAATGTGCGAAAGAATTTTATATATCAGGCATTATTTACGAAAGAAAGCCACGAAAATTGGATAAAAACCATGGTAGAAACCGGAAAGGTAGTGCAAATGATGATTTGCGAAATATCCGGTAACAAAGCGGTGGGTTCTGTGTATGTCAGAGATATAGATGCTATACATCATAAGGCAGAATATGGTATATTTATCGGAGAAGATAATGCCCGGGGAAAAGGATATGGTACAGCGGCTGCGAAATTGATGATACGCTACTGCTTTGAAGAATTAAAGTTGCATAGACTGTTTCTTCGTGCATATGCAGATAATATGCAGGCAATACGCAGTTACGAAAAGGCCGGGTTTGTGAAAGAAGCCTGTTTGCGTGAAGATGTGTGCATAGATGGAGAATATAAGGATATCATTTTAATGGGTATTTTGAACAACTAGGAGACCAGCGATGAAGAAAATAAGCTTTGTAATACCCTGCTATCGTTCCGAAAATACGATAGAGGGTGTGGTGAATGAAATCGAGACTGCAATGGAAGTGCTCTCTAAGGAAAAGAAGTATAGCTATGAAATTATTCTGATAAATGATTGTTCGCCGGATAATACTATGGGGACAATTCGAAGATTGTGTGAAGAGAAGCAGAATATCATCGGCATAGGATTTGCACGTAATTTTGGGCAACATGCAGCACTTATGGCAGGACTTCGACAGTCTGACGGAGATTATGTTGTCTGCTTGGATGATGACGGACAAACCCCTGCAGATGAAGTAAATAAGCTTTTGGAGAAGTTGGAGGAAGGCTTTGATGCAGTCTATGCAAAGTATGAACATAAGCAACATTCCGGGTTCCGTAATCTGGGTAGTAAGGTAAATGAATTGATGACCAGAATTATGTTGGAGAAACCGAAGGAATTATATATATCCAGTTATTTTGCGGTGAAAAGATTTGTGGTAGAGGATATGATTCGTTATGAAAACTCCTATCCTTACGTAATTGGTTTGGTCTTGCGTTCTACCAAAAACATTACCAATGTTGTGGTCAATCATAGAGAACGTGAAGAGGGAAGCTCCGGATATACCTTAAAGAAGTTATTTACTCTGTGGTTTAACGGATTTACTGCTTTTTCCGTAAAACCTCTTCGAATTGCTACATGTTTGGGTGTAATATTTGCATGCGGAGGTTTTGCATACGGTTTTTATACTATTATCAAGCGTTTTGTGAATCCGGACGTACCTATAGGGTATAGTTCCATGATGGCAGCGCTGGTGTTCTTTTGTGGCATGATTATGGTAATGCTGGGATTGATTGGTGAATATATTGGTCGTATTTATATCAGCATGAACAGTTCTCCACAGTATGTGATTAGAGAGCGGATTAATGCAGATAAAGAGAAGTAAGTGCAGAAGTATGCCCGTCAGGGTATGGAGTGAGAGATGAAAGAGAATTTTAAACGCAATAAAATCTTGTACTTACAGGCAGTAATGATGGGATTACTGCCTCTTTTGTGTTGCGTACTTACTTGTGCGATACATGGATACAGAATTAATGATATTTATCTTCCGGCTTCTGATTGGAATGATGAGTTATTTTACTACAAGCAGGTAGAAAGTATTCTTACTTATGGTTATCCTCAGGGGTATTTTGGATTCAATGAAAGTCACGCACTGAAGCTTTCTTTTGCAGCCTGGAGTCCTGTGTTGGTGTTCCCTTGGTTAGTATTTGGTGCGGTATTTGGCTGGAATATGATGTCTCCCATTTATTGCAATATCCTGTTGATGATGATAGCGTGTGCAGGATTTGTGCTTCTTGTAAAACCTAAGTGGAAGCAGTTATTTTTACTGACAATCCTATTTTGCGTATTCACACCTTTCAGTTTATACATGTTACGGGGAATGCCGGAGTGTATTTGTTTCAGTATGTTGATACTATATTATGCTTTGATGGAGTGGTATCGAAGAGAAGAGAAATTTTGTGGTGTGGTATGGATGTTAATTTTTGCAGGACTTATGACATTAATGCGTCCGTATTTATTACTCTTTTTGATTTATCCCATGGTTATGTGGATTCGTAGGAGTAAAAAATGGGGGATCCCCGGTTCGCTCCTATTGTTCTTAGGAATTCTTGGCACATATTTTGCAATCAATCATTATCTGGCGGCAGAATATTTTACACCATTATTTAAGACGGATTGGGTGGAGCCGTTTTTGCAGGGACATATTTTTTCCGGTATCCGAGGGATATTTAGTCGTTTGTATCACAATGGAAAAACGTTTGTTACTCTGACGATAGAAGGACTTCGCAGTGGGCTGACGGAGGGAGCTTTCTTTGCAGGATATCTTGCAATTATGTTTTTGCTTGCATGGCAGGCTTTGGCAGAATGGAGAGAAAAAAATCGAAGAAAGGCACTTGATTACATTTATCTTGCATTTTGTTTTTTTGCCATGTTGATTGCACTTTTATTAATGTACAAAATGAAAGAAGGTAGTAAACATCTTCTTACTTTTGTGGCAGTGGGCATTTTCGTACTGAGTGGCATGAAGACAAAATTTTATAAAAAAGTAATGTTCTTTAGTGCGCTTTGCGTATATTTATATTCTGTAAAAGCTACATCGGAAATAGATTACCAGATTTGTTTCGGCACACCGGAACGGATTGCAAAGGTGGAAGCCTGGGAAGAAATTTTTGACAGGGAGCTTGTGTTAAATATGGATAATGTCCCCAATTATGATAACGTAATAATCTGGGTATTTGCAGATTCGGTGGAGGATGCAGGTCAGACGAGAAGTGTTTTGACAGACTGGCAGATTTTATATGGATTGCCGGAGGGATTCGGAGTCAGCTGTTGTTATGACACGTATGTGTTGGAGAATTTTGATACATTAAAGAGCAAATATATTACGATTCCTGTGGGTGGCAGTGTGCAACAATTATGTGAAGAAAAGGGACTTCGTCTATTGGGACAGGATAGTAGTGTTTGCGTATATGAACTGTATTAGAAAGTATGTGGTTGTGTAAGGAAGTGTATCTTGCAAAGGAATGAGGCGTTGTAGTGAAAAGTAAGTTGGATGTAAAAAAGTGTAGTGTTCCGGTTTTGTTGGGAATAATCGTTTTATATGGTGTTGCCTGTATGTACCTGTATTATCAGCAGTCCATACAACCGCTGGATTATAATAATCGCGTATTCCAGTCGGACTTGCCCTACCATATCAGCATGATTATTGATGACGGGTGGTATTACAGCTTCACGGCATATATTTATCAGGTGCTCTACTTTTTGGCAGGAAAACACACTTGTTTGATTGCTGCTTTTTTGACAGTAGTGAGTGTATGGACGGTGCTTTTAACGGAGAAGTTGTTACGTGTGCTATTAGCGAGAGAAAACCGTGACGGACTAACTTTAGGCGGAGCATTGGTTTTGAATATGGTAATGCCCTTCTTTTTGGAATGGGCGGGACGGTATCGATATGTCAGTTACCAGTCCGGTAACTTGTGGCACAATTCCACATACTTGTGTATGCGGTTGTTTGCTATTGCTTCGATACTGTTATATATGAAAATTGAGAAGAATTATCGTGAGAAGATAGAGTGGAAGCAATGGTTGGCGTTTGCACTTATATTGGTAATTACTACAGGTATTAAGCCTAGCTTTTTAACGGTATTTGCACCCGCTATGGCTCTAAAACTCTTGTGGGATTTATTTCATAAGGTGCCGTTCAAACAGATTTTTCTGTTCGGATGTGCAGTGCTTCCGGCGTGCGGTGTGGTTCTTTGGCAGAACATGGTGCTTTTTGGAGAGGATACAGGGCAGGGATTTGCGCTAAATCCGTGGTACACTTTTTCACTGCATGCAGACAGACCTAAGGCAGCAGTATTATGTTCTATTGCATTTCCCTTGATAGTAGCATTGTTTTCCTTGAAAGAACTTATAAAGGATAAGCGATATTTTTTTGCTTGGTTGGTAACGGGTATTGGTTTTTTGGAAGCCCTGCTTTTGGCAGAGACCGGAAGCCGTGCCAATGATGGTAACTTCCTTTGGGGATACCTCTTTTCTATTTTCTATATCTTTGTTGTAAGTTTTGTAAAGTGGTTGGAGATATGGAAAAGAGAAAAGTATGTGTGGTTGTCCCGAGCTATGTTTGTGGTGGTAGGAGGAGTGCTTTTTTATCAGCTATACTGTGGCATTTATTTCTTCTTGCGACTGTTAGGTGGAGAAACATATTTTATGTTGAAATAGAAACCTTGCAGAGCGGACAACAAAATGTATGTTGAACTCCCGACGATTGCTGTAGCGATTGTCGGGAGTTTTTTGATGTGTTTTATTGCTTCAAAAGTTGCTATTTGCCAAGAGTTTTGATATAATAAAATTTAATGTGGGAAATTATTGTTTGATGAAGAACTAACTTATGGAGCAGTTGACATGAAAGAACGTATTTATGTATGTCACACATATTATCATGTGTATGTGACATTTTTAAAAGAATTGAATTTGCCCAAGGAAAAACGCGGACAGGCCACATTGCTGTTGAGCAGTCTTTCAATTAATTTTGAAAATCTGAAAGAACGTGTAGAGAGTACTCAGCTGTTTGAGCAGGTAATGGAATTTGATGAGAAAAGAGATAATTTCTTTCCGGAACTTGCTAAATATCGTCAGGATACCGGTAATCTGGTAAAGAATATGTGGAACAGAATTATATTTACCAGAAAATATGCGAAAGCACTGGAACCCTATGTACCGGTAAACTTTAAAGAATATAAGGATATTTACGTATATTGTGATTCTGATCCGCTTGGTTATTATTTAAATATGAATCGGATTAAGTATCATGCGGTGGAAGATGGATTAAACTGTCTGAAAAACTATGATTCTGCTCGATATGACAATCGTGGGAATTTTGGACTGAAAGCATTTATGTCAGAGAAGCTGAATTTGATTTTCATTCAGAACGGATATGGAAAATACTGTATTGACATGGAGGTAAATGACCTGTCTGTATTGAAATATCAATACAAAAAATACATTGAGCAACCACGTCAGGAATTAGTTGACCGGTTGACGCAGGAAGATAAAGATATTATTCTCCGGGCCTTTATCAGAGACATGGAAACATTGAAGGCTCAGATGAAGGAAAGTAATCAGGTAGGGGATAAAATATTGATTTTGACAGATCCTCTTTGCACCTTGGATATCCGTGAGAGAATTTTCAGAGATATTATTCATCAATATGAAAAAGAGGGAACCGTTTTTTTGAAACCTCATCCGCGAGATGAATTGGACTATCGTACATTGTTTGCGGAGTATCCGCAATTTGATGCTACGGTACCAATGGAAATGCTGAATTTTTTTCCGGACCTTCGATTTAAAAAAGTCGTGGCGGTGCTTACGGAAATCAAAGCAATTCAGTTTGCGGATGAGGTGGTACGACTAGGCGAGGATTTTATGGATAAGTATGAAGACCCCCTGATACACAGACAGAATGAGCAGATATAAGGATATAGATTATGATAAATGCAGTAAAAAAATATAAATGGCATGGAATTACACTCTTGGGTATTTTAGTACTTCTCTTTATGCATTTATATAAATTGACAGAGGTGCCGTACGGACTTAATGTAGATGAAGCAAGTGGTGCTTATGATGCTTTGAATATTGCCAGATATGGTGTGGACAGATATTTGAAGAGCTATCCGGTATATTTTACAAACTACGGCGATGGACAAAATGCGTTGTATATATACTCTACGGCTGTCTTAATTAAAATATTTGGGATATCTAAGACGGTGATTAGAGCTACGATAGCTATAGCAGCTATTGTAGCGGCAGGCTTTGGTTGGAAATATATGAGTGCACAGTGGAAAGAACGTCATGGCAATGCTATTTGGCTACTGTTGTACGCAATACTTCCGGTGTTTACCATGACACAGAGGTTTGGATTGGAGAGTCACCTGATGCTTCCAATGTCCATGCTGTGTCTGTATCTGACTGCTAAAGCGGCAGATACCGGAAAGTGGAAATATTATCTGATATCAGGTGTGGTGTTAGGAATTACTCTTTATACGTATGCATTATCCTATATAGTGGTTCCGGTTTTTCTAATATTCCTTCTGATTTATACAGTGCTTTTGAAAAAAGTGGAGTGGAAAAAGATCTTGGTATTAGCAATTATTCTGGCAGTATTTGCGGCTCCGCTGATATTGGTGCAGATCATTAACTATTTTGATCTTCCGGAAATGAAATTAGGACCAATAACATTTACAAAGCTGTTGGGATATCGGGTGGACGAGGTAGAAGGAGCGTCGATTCTTCAGAATTTAAAGAGTATGTTTATCAATACTTTCTGTTTTGATGATTTGACATATAATACATCACGTAGTTACGGAACGATGTTTTATGTATCGATACCATTTATTCTTATAGGATTTGGTAAGAGTGTTTATGAAGGCATAATATCTGTAAAAGAAAAGACATTTTCTTATGCAGTGCCCATGGTATTTTGGTTTGTGGCAGAGTGGATAATGGGTTCTCTTTTGTCTGGTAATTCGGTTCCTAACTCTACTCGTATGGTAGGTGTTTTTATGCCTATGTTATACTTCTTGGTAAGAGGATTGTATTGGATATGGGATATACTTGCGAAAGAAGCAGTGAAAAAGTGTTTTGCAATTATTGCAGGTATATGCTATAGTGCGTTATTCTTACATTTTGCTGTTTATTATTTTACGGACTATAATGAAGAAGCGTTTCCGATGAAGTGGTTGTTTTATGAGAGCTATGAAGAAGTTGGGGACTTTTTGCAAGAGAATAGAGCTTCATCCTGGTATGACAGGTCTATGGTGTATCCGTGGAATTATATTTACTATTCGTTGGAATATGAAGTAAACCCGTATGAGCTGAATCTTCCGGTAAATGGTATGCAAACTTTTGGAAAAGATTATATAAATGAGTTCCCCTCAGAATTACAGTTTGCCAGTAATTATGTGATTTATAAAACGGATGCGGGTTCTCGTGATTTTTTGGGACAGTTGGGATATCAGGAGCTGAAGACCGGGGATGATTTCAGTATTTATGTTAGTCCACTGGATTACTATGAGTATGATGAAGGAGAAAATGTACTTATAGCCATAGACAATTATGTTGTGGATGGTGAAAAGCTGACAATGTATGGTTGGTGTGCGGAGAGCATGAGTAAGGAAGTGTTGCAAAATATTGTCCTTATAGCGGATCAGACTACGTATAGTGCTCGGCTTATGGAAAGACCTGATGTGGCGACTCACTTGGGAACACAGGGCGACAATCATTATGGATTCGCAATCGAATTGCCGGTGGATTTATTTAAGTATTCGCAGTATTTAAAATTGTTAGGCGAAAATAGCCGGGGTGAATCGGAAGAGATATTTATTTTTGAAAGAAAGTAAGAAGGAGCAGATATGCTACAGATACTAAAAAAGCTAAACTTATTATTAGATAAAAAGCAGAAGAAGACCATGGCATCGTTGACAGTATTAATGGTTATCGGTGCAGCATTACAGACGGCCGGTGTAGGAATGATTCTACCGGTGGTCAGCATTGTGATGGATAAGGAAGCCATGCAGAAAGAAGGTCTTTTGCGAGATGTGTATTTATTAGTAGGTGGCGGCTCGGAAACCAGATTTACTATTTTGGTAATGGTAGCACTGATTATAGTGTTTATTATTAAAAATGCCTTTTTGTATTTTCAGCAGAAGGTGACGCTTTCTTTTGTATATACGAATCAGTTCCGTACATCAGAGCGTATGATGAAGAATTATTTGCGCAGAGGATACGAGTTTTATCTAAATGCTGATACTGCAGTGGTGCAGAGAAGTATTACTTCAGACGTAAACAATATGTACGCGTTGATTCTTGCATTATTGACATTGATGTCAGATGCCATTGTATTTGTCTTTTTGGTAACTTTCTGTTTTTTGCAGGATCCTACGATGACAATACTGATTGCCGGCGTACTTTTACTTTTGTTGGTTCTGATTAAAAAGGTATTGAAGCCTATTTTGCATAAGGCTGGAGAAGATAATCAGAATTATTACAGTGGCTTGTTTAAGTGGATTTCACAGACTGTACAAGGTATCAAAGAAGTGAAAATATCCTGCAAAGAACAATATTTCGTATCAGAATATGTTAAATGCGGAAAAGGATATGTGGATGCAGTGCAGAAATATAGTTTGTTTAATCAGGTTCCAAAGCTTTTAATTGAAACCATTTGTGTTATCTGTATGATTGGATACATGATGTTTATGATTCTGACCGGCGTCAACAGTGAGGATATGTTAACAACACTTACTGCATTTGCGGCAGCGGCATTGGTTTTGCTTCCTTGTGTAAATCGTGTAAACAATCAGATTAACAATATCTCGTATTTTGAACCATTTTTTATGGGTGTCAGTGATAATTTGCAGGATGAAATCAGTGGTGTAAAAGTAGATATGTCATATGCGACAGATAGTGATGAAAAGCTGCCTATTACGGAGCAGATTGAATTGAAAGATATTGTATATGCATATCCCAACACAGAAAAGTTGATTTTTGATAAGGCTGATTTGACGATTCCGGTAGGAGCCAGTGTGGGAATTGTAGGTACTTCCGGTGCAGGAAAGAGTACGGTAGTAGATATTTTGCTGGGACTTTTGGAAGTGAAGAGCGGGCAGATTCTGGCAGATGGTCAGGATGTGAAGACTAGATATCGCGCATGGCTGAAAAATATCGGCTACATTCCGCAGATGATTTTTATGTTGGATGATACTATTCGTAAGAATGTGGCATTCGGTGTGCCGGAGGATAAAATCGACGAGGAAAGACTTTGGGAAGTGTTGAAGGAAGCGCAGTTGGATGAGTTTATTAAAACGCTTCCGGAAGGCTTGGATACAGGTATAGGGGAGCGTGGAATTCGCTTATCCGGCGGACAAAGACAGCGTATCGGTATTGCCAGAGCATTGTATAATAATCCGGAAGTGCTGATTTTAGATGAAGCAACATCAGCTCTGGATAATGATACGGAAGCGGCAATTATGGAGTCCATAAACAGACTGCATGGCAAGAAGACATTGATTATTATTGCCCATAGATTACAGACTATAGAAAAGTGCGATATGGTTTATCGTGTAGAGAATGGTAAGGCTGAATTAGAACGCGGTAAAGAATTCTTGCAGTGTCAGAAGTAAGAGGTGTTATTACAAATGGGGAAAAAGAAGAATTTAATTTCATATTTGGAATATATATATCCCATTATATTGTTTCTGTACCCATTGAGGCATATCCGAGTGGGTATGGAATGGAACGACACCGGATATAACTATGCTAATTTTACTTACATGGACCATATGGATGAAATGTGGTTGTTCAGTACCTATCTGGGGAATGTGTATGGTAATTTTTTGACGCATCTTCCTTTTGGAAATACCATGGTTGGTATGAATGTATACACCGGATTATTGGTCAGTATTATGGCTATCGGAGGGTATCTGTTTTTTACGAAGGTAATTAGTTTGCCTAAGACCATTGTGTTTTTGGGAGAGTTTTTGGCTATCAGCCTGTGTTGGTGTCCTACTGCGTTGTTGTACAATTATCTTACTTATTTGTTGCTTGGGGTTGGATATGTATTTTTATACCAGGCGTTAATGGCTGAAGGACGTAAAAGAAATATTTGTTTTGTCCTGGCAGGGATAATGCTTGGAATAAATGTATTTACCAGATTTTCTAATCTGTCCCATATGGCATTAATTGTAGCCGTTTGGGCGATGGGAATTATTCGGAAAGAAAAGTTTGTTAAAGTCCTGCAACAGACACTTTGGTGTGTGTTGGGATATGTAACCGGATTGGGAATCGTTTTTGGTTGGATTTCCCTGCGATACGGAGCTGCAAATTATGTGAATGCAATTATACGTCTTTTACGTATGCCGGCAGAAGCTTCCAGCTATACGATTACATCCATGGTGGTTTCGCAGCTGCAAAATTATCTCCAGAATATAATCTGGTTATTATATCTTGTAGGATTTGTAGTGATTAGTATAGGGATATATGCCTGCTTTCCGAAAAAGTTTCAATGGATTGCGAAAGTAGGTTATGTAGGTGGCGTTGTGCTGTTTTTCTATTATTTGCGCAACCAGAACATGTATAATTTTAAGTATTCTACAGTGCCCAGTATGTTTCAGTGGGCGGTGATTCTGCTGACGGGAACTATGTTAGTAGGGGTGATAGTGATTTTTAGTAAGAGATTCACACAGCAGGAAAAGTTGCTTTGCGGGATGAATATCATTTTGATTGTGATTACGCCTTTAGGAAGCAATAACCATTTATATGGTTCTATTAATAATTTGTTTTTGGTAGCACCGTTTACATTATGGATGTGTTTCCGATTTGTAAAATGGTTGCCGGAACAATTCCCGCTTCCTAAATGTAAGTTTGCAACAGGTACCTATCCGGTGAAAGCTATGTGCTGGTGCATATTTGTGATGATATTTATTCAGACAACATTATTTGGCTGGGTATTTGTGTTCCAGGAAAGCAACGGTGGAGAAAATCTACACACAAAGATTGAAAGTAGTGGTATATTAAAAGGGGTGTTAACTTCTCCGGATAGAGCTGAGATTTTGAAATCTATATGCAGTTATGTAGAGGATAACGGACTGACAGGAAAAGAAGTTATTTTGTATGGTAATATTCCCTCTATGTCTTATTATTTGGAAATGCCTTTTGCCATATCAGCATGGCCGGATCTTCCGTCTTATAACTATGAAATCATGGTGCAAGACCTTGCTGAATTGGAAGATTTGGTGGCAACGGGCGAGAAAGAACTGCCGATTATTTTGCTGGAAATTAAGCAGGGAAATTATCTGTTGGAAGGTGAGGCTGCATTGGAAGAACTTGGTGTAAATGAAGACCAACAGAACATGATTGTTACAGATGCAAAGCTGAAACTTATTCAAAATTGGATTCAGAAGTATAATTATAGTGTTACATTCAGTAATGATAAGTTTGTATTGTTTCAGAGCAATGGCAAAGAATAAAGATAATTAAGAGCGTTACCAATCTTGTATACAGAAAGGAGAATGGTTAATGTTGGATTTAAGCGTGATAGTTCCTGTATATAATATGGCGAAAGACGGGCTTCTGGAATATTGTATTAATTCATTAGTCGGACAGACACTGCAAAGCATGGAAATCATAGCTGTAGACGATGCATCTACAGATGAGTCACTACAGATTCTGCGGGATTTTGAAAAAAGATATCCCGGAAGAGTGAAGGCGGTGGCATCGCCGGAGAACAGAAGACAGGGTGGTGCAAGAAATCTGGGACTTAAGGAAGCGCAGGGACGATATATAGGTTTTATGGACGCGGATGATTGGGTTGTAAAAGACCTATTTGAGCGAATGGTAGAACGTGCCAAAACTACGGGAGCCGATGTTGTGGGAACGGATATGTGCAGGGTTTATGAGCATACCATGGTTCCGACGGAGAGAGAGGCGTGTAATCTGCTTAGTCAGACCGGTATATTAGACCATGAAAAGAGAAAAGAATATTTGTTACAACCCGGACCGATTAGTACCAAAATATATGCGAGGGAGATTTTCTTTGGCAAGGAATTTCATTTCCCTGAGCACATGGCATATGAGGATAATGCAGTTTCTGTGGAAATAGGAATGAGGATTAAGCACTTTGAGCATATTCCTGAGGCGAATGTATTTTATTACCAGCATGGCGACTCTACAACACATTCTATTAATTTAAAGAAGTGTCAGGAACGAATGGAAGCAATGCGCATTATGCTGAAGTATGCTAAGGAGAATGGAGCATTAGAAGAGTTTAAAGAAGTTATAGAGTTTCATTTCAGTACCCTTTTTTATCGAAACACTTTGTTTTCGTATATGCAGAGTGACTGCAAGAAGGATATGAGTTTTATCAGAAAAATGGGGGAGGAAATGGTGGCGACTTTTCCGGAGTTTCGCCAAAATCCTTATTACAATCAAACGGTTAATGATTATGAGCAGAAACTCATTAATTTACAGTTGAAATCTACGTTAGCATTTATGATTGTATATAAATTAAAGATGTTATCTAAAAAAATCAGAAGAAGGTAAAACAGCAGGAGGAGAACGATAGAATGAAAAAGGTAATCGTTGCTATTGGCGCACATTTGGATGATATTGAATTGGCTGCGGGAGGAACCTTGGCAAAGGCAATTCGCGATGGACATGATGTTCATATGATTGTTATGAGTCAATCAGGTTATACTGACTATAACGGAAAAGTCATGAGAACGGATGAAGTTGCTATGCGGGAAGGGCAAAATGCGGCGAGAGTTCTGGGAGTTAAGGACTTAGAAATTTTGGATTTTAGTAATAAAGATATTGCTTATGATTCCAGAGCCGTAGAGGCAATCGAAAAAAGACTTAATATTATTAAACCGGACATTATTTTTACACATTGGCCTTTTGATACACATCAGGCTCATGTGGCAGTTGGTAAGTCGACCATTTCGGCTGCAAGACGTTATAATACTATTTACTTTTTTGAGCCAATTTCTCCTTCGGGAAGATCTTACGTGGGTTTCAGACCACAGTTATATGTAGACATTACGGATGTGATTGATAGAAAAATCGCAGCCTTGGAGGAGCATGTAACAGAAAGAAATAAATATGGTGATTATTGGACACGTGGTGTGGAAGCGAGAGCTGCATTCCGTGGATATGAAATGGGAAGAATGTACGGAGAGGCATTTGAAGTGCTGAGAGAGGAATTGGTACTGTAATATGAATGAATTAAAGGAATTTTTTTGCATCGATGCATCAAAATATGATGAAACAAAGCGATTTCACGTGGTTCGTCCGGCCAGCCTTTCAAAACCCCAGGACAACGCTGTGATGTTTGTAACAGAAGGCTTTCTAAAATACTGGGAGGCAGTGCTCGGTGTAAAGGAGTGTATTGTAATCTGGCCGGAGAATCACCCGGTTCCGGAAGAACTTGCAAAAAAACATGCTGTAATTCTTTCAAAAGAACCCCGTTACGGATTTGCACAGTTTTTTCATGATAACAAAGTGACATATAATACCATGCCAAAACCATATCGCGTAGAAAATGGTGCAATGATTTGTGAAGGTGCTCAGATTGGAGAAGGAACTATTATTTTCCCCGGAGCTTATGTGGACGGAGATGTTACCATCGGAAAAAATTGTTATATTGCATCGGGAGTTAGAATTGTAGGAAATGTGCAGATTGGGGATGATTGTATCATTCGTGAAAATACTGTGATTGGTTCGGATGGCTTGACGACACGTAGAAACGCAGAAGGAAAGATTATTACAATACCTCAGTTTGGAGGCGTTGTTATAGAAGATAATGTGCAGATTGGTGCAAACAGTGTTGTTTGTAAGGGCGCTATAGATAATACGATTATTGGAAGCGGAAGCCGAATTGATAATTGCTCCTTTATTTCACATAATGTGAAGATGGGAAGCGATACAATTGTTGTGGGAGAAGTTCTGATGATGGGAAGTTCTTCTACAGGAGAGAGAGCTTATCTTTCGGGAAATGTTGTGGTACGAGATGGTGTGTCTATCGGAAAGGATTCGTTTGTAGGCATGGGAGCTGTTGTAGTGAAAAATGTGCCGGATGGTGCTACCGTAAAGGGAAATCCGGCAAAGTAAGTAATCATCAATCACAAAATAAGCTCATGTTAGGATGAAGGAGAAAGATATGAAGAAGCTGGCAGTAATTCCCGCCAGAGGCGGAAGTAAAAGAATTCCCAGAAAGAATATAAAAGAGTTCTGCGGAAAGCCTATATTGGCCTATTCTATAGAGGCGGCAGTGCAGTCGGGCATTTTTGATACGGTTATGGTATCTACGGATGATGATGAGATTGCGCAGATTGCCAGACAGTATGGAGCGGAAGTTCCTTTTTACCGCAGTGAGCAGACTGCCAATGATTATGCAACCATTCCGGAGGTGTTTGAAGAAGTGTTGGCAGAATATGCAAAGCGGGGAGAAGTGTTTGATATGGCATGTTGTATATTCCCCACAGCGCCTTTTGTTACCAAGGAAAGATTGGCAGAAGCTGTAGAGAAGCTGGAGGCTTCTGATGCGGACACCCTGTTTCCGGTAGTGGCATTCTCCTATCCGCCACAGCGGGCACTTGTTATTGAAAATGACCGACTGGTGTTTAAGTATCCGGAGCATTTGGACAGCCGTTCTCAGGATTTGCAGAAACAGTATCATGATGCAGGCCTGTTCTTTGTATTCCGCACAGAAGCGTTTAAGAGAAACAAGAAGTTTTTGGTAGGCAATATTTTGCCGTTGGAAATTTCAGAAATGGAAGTACAGGATATTGATACCCAGACGGACTGGGAAATCGCGGAAGTGAAATATAAGATTTTAAGAGGAAAGATGGATGAAGCATAAGATTGCAGTATTATCCAATATAAATATGAATTTTGTCCTCCGTATGCTGAAAAAGAATTTTGAGGTATACGACACAGAAGGATACGGGAATGAGCTGGGTTTGTTAATGGACAAGACTTCCTCTTACCATGCATTTGGAGCAGACAGTACTTTTCTGGTTATGGATTTGCTGGAGGTGCTGGGACATAACTTTCGTGTATCGGATGCAAAAGAGGTAATAGATACTTGGTTTTCCATGTTTGAAGCAGGAATGTGCAGCACATCACAGTATTACATTTCAGATGCTTATTTGTGGGGGACGGAAGTAGAAGTATTTTTTTACAAAGAGTTGAAGCTACAGTTGGAAAGACTGTGGAATGAGCGACTGGAGGCATTATGTGATAAATGTAAAAATGTGCATCTTTTCCCCTATCATGACATGATTCGTAAACTGGGGGAAGAAAATACATTTTCCCTGAAAATGTGGTATATGGGTAAAATTTTACATACCAATGAGGCTCAGAAACGGATTGCAGAAAACATAATTCATTGTATGGATTTGGCAATCAGAGTGCCGAAAAAGGTTCTCTTGCTGGATTTGGATAATACCCTTTGGGGTGGGATTGCAGGCGAGCATGAGCATACACCGATTGTTCTTTCGGATGATCATGCAGGGTTGGCATATAAGAATCTGCAACGGGTAATTGCCATGATGCAGGAATCCGGTGTGGTGCTTGGAATTGTATCAAAAAATAATGAAGAGGATGCCCTGGAACTTCTGCGAAATCACTCTCATATGGTGTTGCGCGAGGATGCTTTCGCCATAAAGAAGATAAATTGGGAGCCTAAGAACAAGAATATACAGGAGATTGCGCAGGAGTTGAATCTTGGTTTGGACTCTTTTGTATTCTTCGATGATAATCCTACGGAACGAGAATTGATTCGTCAGACGTTGCCGCAGGTAGTTGTGCCGGATTTCCCGGACAGACCGGAAGAACTGGCAAGCGCCATGGCGGATATTTATCATGCGTATTTTGAGAAGGCATTTGTTACAGCGGAAGATTTGAAGAAGACCAGACAGTATGCAGAGAATGCAAAGAGAAGTCAGGCAATGGAACAGGCAGTTAGCTTTGAAGACTATTTGAAGCAACTGAAGATTGTGATTACCAAAGTAGATGCCTCTGAACATATAGAACGTCTGGTGCAATTGGTAAATAAAACCAATCAGTTTAATTTGACAACGAAACGTTACGAAATGTCAGAAATGCAAAAGATAGTGACAGATACAAACAAAAGGGTGTATCTTTATAAGATAGAGGATTGTTTCGGGGATTATGGTATTGTCGGAGCTGTGATTGTGGATGTGACAGAGCAGCCTGTTGTAGAGGAGTTTGTATTAAGCTGCAGAGTTATGGGCAAGAATGTGGAATATGCCATAATCAGTCAGATTGAAAAGGAACTGGCGAAAGAGGGTTTTGAAACCTTGCAGGGAATTTATATACCCACTGCAAAAAATAAGCCGGTGGAACAGCTCTACGAACGATTGGGCTATGAACAGGAAGTCGAAGGGCAGGAGAATAAAAGGACTTATCGGATTGCTTTGAATAACTTGCCGGAAAGAGACCTTTATGCTCTGGTTCAGTAGGTGCGTATACCTGATATGATAGGGCTTTGTTTGGAAGAGGAGGATGAATTATGAAGCGTGAAATAATTAAGTTACTGGCAGAAATTTTACAGGTGTCAGAGGATATGATTACGGAAGAAACCCGTATGGATGATTTGGAAGAGTGGGATTCCCTGACCCATGTAATGTTAATTGGTGAGCTGGAAACACAGTTGGGAATTTCCATTCCCTTGGATGAAGCGGTGGAGATTACAGGCGTAAAAGAGCTTTTGGAGTTGTGTGGAGTAGAGGAATAAGGCAAGACATGGGATAAGGTCTTGTAAGAGGATTGCTATGAGTGTAACATTACGAAGAATTAACGAGAGCGATTTGGAAAAGATTATGCAGTGGCGTATGGACGAGGACATCACCCGTTACATGAACACGAATCCTAAGCTTACTATGGAAGGGCAAAAGAAATGGCTTGCGTCTATTCGAAATAATCCGGATGTGAGTTACTGGATTATCATGGTGGACGGGCAGGATGCGGGGGTTATTAATTTAACCGGCTTGACAGATTCTACAGGAGTTTTGGGCTGGGCCTACTACATGGGTGAGAAAAAACTTCGCAGTCTGAAAACAGCCCTTGCGTTGGAAATGAGTCTGTACGATTACATTTTTGAAGTGTTGAATAAGAAGGCTCTGATTAGTGATGTATTTACGCTAAATCAGGGAGTTATTAAGTTGCATTTGTTGTGTGGCTGCGAAATATTGGAAGAAAAATGTAACCATGTGTATAAAGAAGGTGTCTGGTATGACGTGACCTTTATGCGCATGACCCGGGAGAGATGGATGGAAATCCGGGAAACGAAGAAGTATGAGAATATTATGTTCCCGGAGTAGATTTGCCCGCAGAAAAAGAGAAGGGCTGATGTGGGTATAATGGAAAGTTGTATGAACAGCATTTGAAGGAGTTGGACTATGAACAAGGAAATTAGAATTGGTAAGCATATTATCAGTGAAAATTCGCCTACATTTATTATTGCGGAAATGTCGGCAAATCATAATATGGATTTTGACAGAGCAGTAGCAATCATGCAGGCGGCAAAGGATGCAGGTGCGGATGCGGTTAAAATCCAGACATATACAGCGGATACCATTACTCTGGATTGTGATGATCCCTGTTTCCAGATTACCCAAGGAACCCTTTGGGACGGAACCACCCTTCATAAGCTGTATGAGACTGCATATACGCCTTGGGAGTGGCAACCGAAACTAAAGAAGATTGCGGAAGATATGGGACTGGAGTTCTTTTCATCGCCTTTTGATTTGACGGCGGTGGATTTCCTGGAGGAGATGGATGTTTCAGCCTATAAAATTGCATCTTTTGAAATTAACGACATTCCTATGATAAAGAAGATTGCGAAGCTGGGCAAGCCTATCATTTTAGCCACGGGAATTGCTCATTTAGCAGATATAGAACTGGCAGTGAAGACCTGTCATGAGGCGGGGAATGATAATGTCATTATTTTGAAGTGTACGTCAGCTTATCCGGCACCTTATGAGGATGTGAATTTGCGAACCATTCCGTCTATGGCACAGACCTTTGACTGTATTGCAGGTTTGTCCGACCATACCATGGGTGGTGCGGTAGCAGGTGCTGCAGTGGCTTTAGGCGCTAAGGTAGTAGAGAAGCATTTAACACTTCGTCGCGCAGATGGCGGTGCGGATTCGGCTTTTTCCATGGAGCCGGAAGAGTTCAAGGACATGGTAGATAATATTCGTAAAATAGAACTGGCATTGGGGAAGGTTACTTATGAATTAACTCCCAAAGCGGCCAGAGAAAGAGAACATTCCCGTTCTCTTTTTGTAGCAAAGGATATGAAGGCGGGAGATGTGTTTACTCCTGAAAATCTGCGTTCGGTTCGTCCGGCGGATGGTCTCCATACCAAGTATTATGAAGATATTTTAGGCAAACGGATTACTAAGGATGCCAAGCTGGGTACGCCCATGTCTTGGGAGTTGGTAGATTTTTCGTAGATGTGTAAAAAGACTGTGAAGTGTGGATAAATACAGGCAGGATTTGCAAGATGGTGGATATTAGAAGAAAAAACATCTTAATACGGGCAGATGGAAATGCAGGTATCGGTGCAGGACACCTAATGCGTTGCCTGACCATTGCGGAGGCTTTGGAAAACAAAGCGCAGGTAGGCTTTGTATGTGCAGACAGGGATTCGGCAGAATTAGCAATGTCAAAGGGCTTTGATGCTTATGTTTGGGGAACCGATTATAAGCATATGGAGCAGGAGCTGCCATTGTGGGAGCAGCTGTTTGACGGAAATTTACGGAATCGAAAGATTCTGGTAGACAGTTATTATGTTACAAATGTTTATTTAGAAGGTCTGCAGACTTACGGACAGGTGATTTTACTGGATGATATGTGCAAACGGCCATGGAACGTAGACAAGCTCATTAATTATAATGCGTTCGCCACAATAGAGATGTATGATTCATTGAATAGTCCTTACAAAACCCAATATTATGTGGGGGGCAGATATATTCCTATTCGTAAGGAATTCTGTGGTAAAGATTATCAACCTAAGGAACATGCAGAGAATATATTGATTACCACCGGTGGCGGAGACTGTGATAATATTGCAGGACAGATTTTAGATAATATCCGGGATACTTCCTGCACTTTTCATGTGGTAACAGGACGTTTTAATCCACATTATGATGAGTTGTTGAAACGTTCGAAAGAGTACGGTAATGTTCAGGTCTATCACGATGTAAAGAATATGGCAGAGCTAATGGCCCGGTGTGATCTGGCGGTAACGGCCGGCGGAACCACCACTTACGAGTTGAGTACATTAGGTGTGCCTTTCGTATGTTTTTCTTATGCGGAGAATCAGGAAAAACTGACGGAGTATATTGGGGATAGGCAGATTGCCGGTTATGGCGGTGCGTATCATAAGGATGCATGTGGTACATTAGAAGGTATTGCAAAGCAAATAAATGAACTGAAGAAAAACAGTGCACTTCGTAAGGAATATAGTGAAAAAGAACGTAAGCTGGTAGATGGTGAAGGAGCAAAAAGAATTGCCCGGATAATACAGGATGTTGCAGATTAAAATGATGGAATCTATTAACAGCTTGCTAAGAGAGTGAGGATGAGTATGACAGGTCCTACAGAAATTTGGAACTACATAAAGAAAAAAATCAGTTCTGAAGGAAAGATTGCCTTTGTCTCGGCAGTGGTAATCGGACTTTTTATTCATATGCCCATGATGATGCAGGATATTCCCAATCATGATGGTTTGGACAGCGTATATTTTGACCAAAACATGATTACTTCAGGGCGTTGGTTTTTGACCATAGCCTGTGGAATTTCATCATACTATACGTTGCCCTGGTTAATCGGAATACTTGCCATAATTTATTTAGGGCTGGCAGCGATGGTTTTGACAGAGTTTTTGGAATTGAAGCAAGGATGGGCCGTTATTTTGGTAAGTGGTCTTCTGGTGTCCTTTCCTACACTGACATCTACCTTTGCCTATGTGTTTACCATGGATGGCTATATGATGGCTGTGCTTTTGGCAGTAATGTCGGTGTTATTTACTAAGAAATATAAGTGGGGCTTTGTGGCCGGGGGCGCTTGCCTGGCCTTCAGTATGGGTATTTATCAGGCGTATTTGGCTTTTGCGGTGTTACTTAGTATTTATGGTATATTAATGATTGCCATGGAAGCGGGAGCGGTAAAAGAGAAATTTTTACGTAGCCTGAAGTATTTATATATGGGTATCATCGGCGCCGGCGGATATTATGTGATTTTGCAGGTTTTGTTGAAGATACAGGGAAAAGAGCTTGCAAGCTATCAGGGAATTAATGAAATGGGTAGCGTGGAGAGAGCCGGACTTGTAGAAATTATTAAGAAGATGTATACGGACTTCTTTGCGTTTACCTTAAAGGGAAATGTATTAATCAATAACACTTTTTCGATGGTAGCAGTGTGCGCATTAGTGTTATTGACTTTGGTTACCTTGGTAAGTCTGATAATAAAGAATAAATGGTTTAAAAGTGTCTGGTTATATATTTTATTGGGACTTTTGGCAGTAGGTATTCCCATTGCTACCAATATGATTTTGTTTATTTCTCCGCAAGTAACATATCACGCGCTGATGCGTTACCAGTGGGTATTATATTTGATTCTTATGGTAGCCTTTGTGGCAAGTGGCGGCTCTAAGCGTGCTGCAAAACAGTGGTTACTTGTATTGTCATCAAGTGTATTGGTATGGAATTATGCGGTAACGGATCATATTGCTTATGGTAATATGCAGAAGAAGTATGAGAAAACTTATGCTTACTGTGTCAGATTGCTGGATAGAATTGAACAGACGGATGGATATTATCAGGGTATCCCCATTGCTATGGTAGGTGTAGTAGGTGATGAGGCTTATCCGGTAACAGATGTGACACAAGAAGTAACATCTAATCTAATCGGTACCAGTGGCGACTACCTTTTATATACAGGGCAGAATTACAAGCTGTTTATGGAGCATTATTTGGGGGCAACCCTTAATATTTTGCCGGCAGATGCCATGGGAGCAATGTATTATGAGGATGTTTATATTAAGATGAATTCCTTCCCGGCGAAGGATTCTATACAGATTATTGACGGTGTAATGTATGTGAAAACAGAAAACATAGATAAGGGTTTGTTGGAGGAATAATTTATGGCACTATTGTCAATTGTGTTACCTTCCTACAATGAGGAGCAGAACATTGCCAATACGGCACAGGTGTTAAGCGATTTGTTGGAATCGGAGAAAATCGAATATGAGCTGATATTTATAAATGATGGCTCTAAGGATGGTACTTACGAAGAAATCCAAAAAGTCTCACAGACGAATTCAAATATAAAAGGTGCCAGCTTTAGTCGTAATTTCGGTAAGGAGGCCAGTATTTTTGCCGGACTACAGTTGGCTACAGGTGATGCAGTGATTGTAATGGATTGTGACCTGCAACATCCGCCGCAGACTATTTTGCAAATGTGGAAGTTATGGCAGGAAGGCTACGAAGTGGTGGAGGGTGTGAAGACCAGCCGCGGTAAAGAAAGTCTGGCGCATAAGCTGTCTGCAGGTATGTTTTATAAGATTATGAGTGCTATTATTAAAATGGATATGAATGCATCTTCGGATTTCAAATTGTTGGACCGTAAGGTAGTAGATGTATTAGTGCAGCTGCCGGAGAAAAATACTTTCTTCAGAGCCTTATCCTTCTGGGCCGGATTTAAGACTACTTCCGTAGAATATGAAGTGCAGGAGCGTCAGTTTGGCGAGAGCAAGTGGTCAGTACTTAGTCTGATGAAATATGCAGTGGCAAATGCGACATCCTTTAGTACGCTGCCTTTACAGCTGGTAACTGTTATGGGTGTTGTTTCCATAGCATTCAGTTTTATTTTGGCCATACAGACATTGGTACGTTTTTTGATGGGCAATTCTGTAGAAGGTTTTACTACGGTTATTTTGTTAATACTGATTATTGGTGGCTTTATTATGCTGAGTCTGGGAATTATCGGTCACTATATAGCTCGAATTTATGAAGAGGTAAAGGGCAGACCGAAATTTATTATCAGTAGTGTGACGGAGAATATTCAGGGAGAGGTAATCGGTACCTGGAAGAAATAGTGAGGAGCTAACTATATAAAAATCAAGTAGATTTTGAAAAAAATCGTTTTTAGTTAGCAAAAGTATGAACCTTGAAAATATGTGAATAATTATGGATTTTGTGACACAACAAATAGACCTTCAAAGAAGGCTCGTTGTA
>JBGVKL010000073.1:0-1578 GCA_045123675.1 Acetatifactor sp.
TTTTCCACTCAACAAGATCTTCTAACCGTTCCTCCAGACATTCCATATGCAACAAATCTCCCATACGCAATGCTTTTTTCATATACTTATCTGCATATACAGGAGAAATACCCCTACGAGTAGATCCAAATTTCTTATCCAGTAATCTGTCTTCTTCCAAGCAATCCATTAACTTGTGATAAGGCATACAAATGGTAGCCCTATCACTAATCTTCAAATGCTGCGGTGTTACTGCAACACCTTTTTCAGACAGCTTTCTTACTTCTCCATATAAATGTTCCAAATCAATTACAATGCCCGGTCCCAAAATATTAACGGTATTCTCCCTGCATATTCCGGAAGGCATCAGGTTCATTACAAACTTACCTTTCTCATTGATTACAGTATGCCCTGCATTATTACCGCCCTGATAACGGACCACGATATCATATTTTTCACTGAGCAAATCAACCATACGTCCTTTTCCTTCATCGCCCCAGTTTGTTCCGACAATTGATGTAAGCATATCATTTCCTCCTAGACATTAATCTGTGCTGCCACATTAACTCGCTGTTTATTGCTTTCTAACAGTGGTTTCACTGTTTCCATAATAAACTTTTCACACTGGTATTCTGCCATACCTGTAAATTTTGCAGGGGCAAGCAGGCTTTCCATTTCTGATTCGGTCAATCCAAACGATTCGTCTGATTTAATACGCTCTATCAAGTCATTATCCTTGCCGTATGTTTTTACCTGTTCTGCTGCTTTCACCGAATGCTTACGGATTGCCTCATGTAACTTTTGTCTGTCTCCGCCTTTATTCTTTACGCAATACATCAATATATTTTCTGTAGCCATGAACGGAAGCTCTGCATCTAGGTGCTTCTTTATTACAGCCGGATAAACCTTAAGCCCTCTAATCACATTGATATAAAGATTAAGTATGGCATCCGTTGCAAGAAATGCTTCCGGCACGGACAATCGCTTATTGGCAGAATCATCCAATGTTCTTTCAAACCACTGTGCGGATGCTGTTATTGCTGTATTCTGTAAATCGCAACTCACATAGCGAGCCAATGATGCAATGCGCTCACTTCTCATAGGATTTCTTTTATATGCCATGGCAGAGGAACCAATCTGTTTTTCTTCAAAAGGCTCATCTACCTCTTTTAAATGACTGAGTAATCTGATATCGCTGGAAAATTTAGACGCACTCTGAGCAATTCCGGATAATACCTGTAAAACTGCAAAATCAGCTTTCCTAGTGTATGTCTGACCACTGACACTCTGACATTGTGAAAAACCGATTTTAGATGCGATTTTCTGCTCCAGCAGCTCTACCTTCTTCTCATCTCCATCAAACAGTTCCAAAAAACTGGCACCTGTCCCGGTAGTTCCTTTACAGCCAAGCAGTTTCAAATTATTCAGTTGAAAATCAAGCTGTTCGATATCAAACAGCAAATCATTCATCCAAAGACAGGCTCTTTTACCTACTGTTGTTGGTTGTGCCGCCTGAAAATGTGTATATGCAAGAGTAGGAAGTCCCTTGTACTCCATTGCAAACTCGCTAAGTGCCTCTACTGCATTAAGAAGCAGATT
>JBGVKL010000074.1:0-1864 GCA_045123675.1 Acetatifactor sp.
GCCTCGCCGGGGTTCAGCCACTTCCGGTAGTTGCCCTTGTCGGTAATGAGCTGCACCCATTCGATCCAGTGGACTTCCTCCATGGGATGGTTCACACTGCCCACATTGACCTCTACCACACCTTCGCTGACCTTCACATCGGGAACATGCTTTTCATGGCTTGCATCCACGCTACCGGGTACCAGTTCCTGCATCTTCTGACCACAGCAGAAGGGCTTTACGCCCGCGTCATTGACCATCTCTACGATATTTCCACAGTGGGGGCAGATATAAAATTTCACGTTTTTCATATTGTTTTCCTCCGTATTTTGAAGTAGTATTTGTTTTTCTTTATGGCCTTATTCTACCAGAGGAATTTGTTTTCTTCCGTGACTTCCTCACAAAAATAAAAAGAGAAGGGATAGGATTAAAACACAATTTGCCTGCACAGATGATCTGTGCTATAGTAAACACGGGAAGGGAGCCGGCGAATGCCCGACAGGTGGAAAAGTTGGGGCTTGGTAACCTCCTGGACTATAAGACTATCACAGCCAATGCACTCGGCAATTCCGGTACTGTGCGGATTATTGAAGATGTAAAAGATACGAGGTAAGTTTATGGCATTTCAGTTAATTGATTTGGAAAACTGGGAACGCAAAGAGTTCTATGAGCATTTTATCAAAGAGGTGGTCTGCACCTATTCTGTGGTGGTCAACATCGATATCACGAACCTGAAGAGACAGAAGCTGTATCCTGCCATGATCTGGCTGCTAACCAAAACCGTCAACGATATGCCGGAATTCCGCACTTCTCTCACCCCCGAAGGCCTCGGTATCTATGACGACATGCATCCTATGTACTCGGTATTTAACAAGGAGAACAAGAACTTCTCCGGAATCTGGTCTTACTTCTCAGAAGATTACAACGAGTTCCTGAAAAGCTACGAAGAAGATTCCCGGAAATACAGCACCTCTACCCGCTATGCTCCCAAGGAGGGAACGCCTGCCAATTCTTTCAACATCTCCATGGTACCCTGGGTGGAGTTTACGAACTTCAACATCAATGTCTTTGATGATGGTAAATTCCTGCTGCCGATTTTCACCATGGGTAAGTACTTTGAACGGGATGGAAAACGGCTGCTGCCTCTGGCTATCCAGGTGCATCATGCAGTCTGCGACGGTTATCATGTCGGTGTGTTTGTGGAGAAGCTGCAAAGCTATATTGATCAATTTTAGCGTAAATTTGACTAGTTTCAATTTGTGTAACAGATAAACAAACCGGAATTTGACGAAGGAGATGTGCAATGAGCAACAAAGACATTATAAAATATTTTTACGAAGTGGTTGTCTCCGAAAACCTGCTTGATGAGCTTCATAAATACATCTCAGAGGACTGTGTGCAAAGAGTTGGAGAAAAAGTATATTTTGTTGGAACAGCAGGAATGAAACAGCATCTTCTCGCCGTCAAACAAACCTATCCCGATTATACAATGAAAATTATCCGCCAATATACCGATGGTGACTATGTAATTTCAGAGTTTATCATGCGTGGAACCCACAAAGGTGATTTTCTGGGGATAACACCAACCAATAAGGTTTTAGAAATTACGGGAGTTGACATTGACAGAGTTGTTGACGGTAAAATTGTCGAGCACGGCGGTTCAACTGAAACCTTTGAGACATTCTGGACAAACGGTTTGATTAAACCAGTATAATACCAATTCCAATAGGTCGAACAGTTAGGAAAATAAGAATTTGTAGGTGTGAATGATGAAAACTTTATATATGATTGGTGGCACTATGGGAGTTGGAAAAACAACTGTGTGCCAACAGCTCAAACAGGATTTACCGAATAGTGTATTTCTTGACGGAGATTGGTGTTGGGA
>JBGVKL010000075.1:0-8441 GCA_045123675.1 Acetatifactor sp.
TCTTTGCGACTGGTGTCTTTCAGTTTCAGATATTCATTATTTGATACTTACTATTGACTGCGAAAACCAAGCATCAAGTAAAGTGGCAGAAAAATCTGGATTTGAATTGTTTGAAAAGAGAACACCTATCAATCATAAACAGCCTAATATGGTTAGTGATAGCTACTATTATTATAGAAAGTATAAGGATTAGACAAATTATTATTTATAGGAGGATAGTATGGGCGAATTATCAAAGTTACCTAATATTGGAAAAACAGTTGAGGAACAACTTATACAGGTTGGCATAAATACACCTGATGAATTAAGAACTATAGGTGCGAAGACAGCGTGGCTGAAGATACAGGAAATAGATGAGTCGGCTTGTATAAATCGTCTTATGGCATTAGAAGGAGCTATCCGAGGCATTAAGAAAACAATTTTAGATGAAGAGGTAAAAGCTGACTTAAAAGAGTTCTATCAGTGGAAAAAGAAATAGGAAAATTTGAATAGTATGAAACAAGAAATCAGTGAGTAAGTGTAAAATTTCAGGTTTCACCTGAGAAATTGAATAATCAGAAATATAGAATTAGAGAGAAGTGTCATTGCTTCTCTCTTTCTTTTTGTCCAAAAGTCAATGCTACATTGACTATAAGTCAATGATTTGGGGAACGACATAATCCATAGAACGCCGTAGAATAGTATTTGTAAGGAAGAGCAAAACCGGTTTCGCTGATGCTTACATCAAATTCATTAAGGAGGATTCGATGGTGGCAAAGGCAAGTATTATTAAGAATTATGCAAAGGCAGATGCTGCCGGAAAGGTAGATATTATCTGTAAGAATTATCCCAATTTCATAGGAATTGTAGAAGGTTATACGGAAGGGCTTTGTTACATGATTGAGAATGAAAAAGCCTATAATCGAAAGCAGAGCAGGGGCGATTTGGGAGTTCGGGTGCAGACATCAGGTATGCACAGTGATATTACAGCAGATACGGCAATCAGCAATGTAATTACCAAGGATGCAATTATTGCCTGCGACTTTTCGGGAGATGTACTGGAAGGAGTCGACAGGGTTGAAGAGTTTCAAAGAGATGCATACACACTTCGAAGGATGAGAACGGATTTTGAGCTTTTCAATAGTCAGCTCTGTATATTGGGAAAAAATGAATCGAGGATATTCAGGGATTATCTTTCCGGGGAAAAGGATATTGGAGATATTGCAGAAGAGGAAGGGATTCAGTACGAGTCCGCAGCACAGAAGGTAAGGCGTGCCAAGGTTAAAATTAAGGTGCAGATGATTGGATTTTTAGAAGGAATAGCGTAGGAGGATATAGAGATGCCAAGAGCAAGAAAAACAGTTGAAGTTCCAGAGTTGGAGAACATGGTTAGTAGTGGAAAGAAGAAATTTGTAAGATATGCGGAGGGAGCGGCACTTTATTCCCTTGGGTTACACACATTTCAGGAGATTGCCAAGGAGGCAAATGCAGTGTATAGAATAAAGCGTTGTGTGCTGGTAAACACAGAAAAGGTAGACGAATATCTTGAAAATTTCTGTGAGAGTGCAGAGTAAAAATCCATTGAAATACAAATAAATCCATAGCCGAGAAAAATGTTTTGGATGGATAAATTCGGATTGAAAAAGAGGAATAGTTACGATTATAATGTATATGAAATCGGCTGTTCCTCTTTTGATGAAGGAGGAAGAGATATGGCTGTAAAAGCTAGAAAAGATAAAAAAGGATATGCATTACGAACCGGAGAATGCCAGAGGACGGATGGGAGATATTCCTATTCTTATACGGACAGGTATGGCAGAAGACATTCTGTATATGCGAAGACTTTAGTTGAGCTTCGTGCAAAAGAGAAGGAGCTGCAAAGAGCCTATGATGATGGCATTGACCCTATTAAGGCTGCTAAGCTTACGCTGAATGATGTGTACGACAAATATATTAGCCAGAAGTTTGATTTGAAACCTACGACCAAGGCAAATTATATGTATATGTACAATCATTTTGTGAGAGATACCTTTGGAAAGCGTAAGGTGTTAGAAATCAGATACTCTGATGTAAAGACATTTTATATTTCTCTTTTGAAGGATGGCACCATGAAGCCTAACACCATTGAAAATGTACATACGCAGATTCATCCTGCATTGCAGATGGCAGTACGAGATGGTTTAATTCGCATGAATCCGTCAAGTGAGGTAATGGGCGAATTAAAGAAGAGTAAGCTCTGGAAGAAAACGAAGCGTCGAGCTTTGACGATTCCACAGCAGAAAGCATTCATGGATTATCTGAGAAATGAAAGAGATTTTGAAGGATGGCTGCCAGTCATTACGGTTTTGCTTGGAACCGGAATGCGAATTGGAGAATGCCTAGGACTTCGTTGGAAAGATGTTGATTTTGAGAAGCGTTTTATCAGCGTAAATCATAATCTGACAGACAGACCGGTTGGAAGTGGTAAATGTGAGAAACATATACAGACTCCAAAGACGGAAGCAGGTACCAGGACAATTCCAATGGTTGAGGATGTATTTCAGGCATTTCTTATGGAATATGAGATTCAGAAATGCATCGGGTTCTGCGAAGAAGAAATTGATGGTTATTCCGGTTTTATTTTTTCTACTGCATATCATACCGTTCATAGCGCAGCAGCGGTAAATAATGCGATTAAAAGAATCATTACTTCCTATAATAAAAGGGAAGAAAGCAGTGCAAAGAAAGAGAAGAGAGAGGCGATAATCCTTCCAGATTTCTCGGCTCACAATTTGCGCCACACATTCTGTACAAGGCTCTGTGAAAACGAATCCAATATAAAAGTGATTCAGGATATCATGGGACATGCGGATATCAGTACCACGATGGACATTTATGCAGAAGCAACAGAAGAAAAGAAAAAAGAAGTACTGACAAATCTGGAAGGAAAGGTTATAATATAAAAGTAATAAATTTTAAGATGTATTTTTATGAACGTTGTGTCTTAAACTATCGTTTGGATGGATAAGGACGCATATGGTTCAAAACGTGTGAGTAATCCGTAGAGTAGGAGACTACAAGGATGATGACACATGGATGACTACAAGTTCATCGTGCTCTATGAAGCTCGGTGGATTACATTCGAAACTGGTAGAGTTGTTCCGCGACATTGTAGGGATTTCAAAGGAGTTCAATGGACGAATATATGTTCGAATCCCAACGATGAAGTCACTTGATAAGTAAACCCAGTGTTTATGCAGGTTTGCGGACTTTTTGAAAGTACAGTACGACAAGAGTACGACAAATTAACCACTGTTAAAGGGTTAAAATAAACGATTTTAAATTAAATCGTGTCAGTCCAACTTAATATTTTGTACTATAAGGACATTTTTCTAAAAGAAAATTTTAGAGAAGTGTCCTTTTTTGTTGTTATGGTCAAGAAATTAAGAATTGGAGGAAAAAAGCATGAACAGTACAGCGTTAGGTGCAACAGTCGAGAAAGAAGGCAACATTATTTTTATTAGCGATGCACATGAGAAATTCTACTATGAGAAGTTGAAAGAGGTTAGGTATCAGGATGTTTACCACAAAGCACTTTGCTATTGTCTTGGTATCTGTAATGACACAAGGGAAAATGCGTACAGAATTTACGATTTCAAAACCGGAAATGTAAAGACGGAGTGCTTGCATGAAGGCTGGCAGACAAGCGGTAGTCAGAAAGTGGTGCGAATGGCATTTAATTTGTACTGCAATGGTACACCAAGCGTGTATGACTATGCAGAATACCACAACCAAGGTAGGAAATATCAAGGCATATATGGTTACTGCTTTATACAATGCACCAACCACCATAAACCATTACTATCAGCAGGAGGTTCAGCACGATATGTACGGAGGTGGATGGCATGAAAAGGGCATTGTTTAAAGTGATACTGCCGGGATTGGCAATAGGGATATGGATACTGACCTGTTATCCGGTATGCAATAAAGCAGAAGGGTTTGATTTCTTTCTGTTCTGGATATTGGCGGGGTTCCCGTTTGGTACTCGTAAGATGTGTATGGTACTGATACCGAAGAACTTTGGTATAGCCGGAAGCATGGGAGTGTTGGCACTAAATGCGGTTGTCGGTGGTCTAATTGGCGGTGTGGTGCTTATTATAAAGATTTTAGGTATGGCAGTTGAGCTTGTGAAGATAATTGCCGGACACTTCTGGACACAGTGTCCAGAAGTTTAGGAAACTTGTAAATAGTGTTTCGTATGTGGGAGCAGTCAGCAAAAAGGCTGCTCCTTTGTCATGGAGGTTCACATGAAATATGTTGTTATAGGTGGAGCTGTTTTGTGGGTACTGTTTTGTGTGGCAAGGTCACTTATTGTTGCTTCACACAGAGCTGACGAGCAACTGAGAAAATTTATGCAGAATGGAGAAGATGAAGATGGAGTCTATGAGAGAAGTTAATCGTGTTATGGAGAGGGAAATTAAGAAGGGAAGCACACCGTTAGCATTTGAGCAGTTAGGCTTTGGAGATTACAGCTACAATGAGATCACATCCAAGGAAAAGCTGGAGCAGGTGTTATCCTATCTGTTGCGTATCGGGGATTATAAGCAGTATGTGGAAAAGACCATAATGAATAATGTGTATATGGATTTGAAAGGGAAAAAGGCAGTTTTCAAACGAACACGATTAGCGTATGAGCGTAATAATATCTTTGTTGCCATAAAGCGATTTGCCAAGAAGTGCAAGCCGGACTTTGAGGGAAAAGTGTATCTGGAGACGGTAAGGTGCTTTTTTTCTCTATCTCAGGAAGCGTTAGAGAAATGTCGATATAATTATGAAGGCAAAGATACCTACGCTTTTATGATGTCTGATAAGTATATCATGGGTTTGTATGCACAATGCTTAGCTGCAAGGAAAGCTGTTGCGTTGGAGAATATAAAGCTGGAAGGACTATCGGAAATAGAGTTGGGTATGGTAAAATTAGAGAGTGTAAGAGAAGTATTGTTCCAGGCATTATTGCTTGACGATGTGAGGTTTGAAGATGGCAAGCTGTATGCGGAGCTTTGTACTATATTTTGTATTTAGGCGGTGAGAGAATGTATATTGATACACATACAAAAGAAACAATGGAAGCGTCAATTTGTGAGTATTTAAATTTTACCCCAAATGAACTTAACTCATTTTTTAATAAGGTTTATTATTCACAGAAATCCGTCGAAGAAGAAATCAGTGATTTTGTTGACAAGAATATGCCAGAGATTAAACTTGATGAGATACAATTTTATCATTTATCACGCAGATTATTAGACGATAATTCAAGAATGGGAAATAATCTGTATGATTTATTGATTCAAGATACTTCTGTTTCAAGATTTTTGCGGGAGCATGATGTTGAATTTAAAATGAGTGAAAAGCATTTGGTATTATTTCATAGAGGCAAAATAGAAACATTTGAGCGTGTATATGATGGGAATGTGAGTAATGTCAAATGGCGAATGGGCTATTTTAAAGGGCATGAGGACTATTGCTTTAATGGATTTGCTTTGAAGGATATGCTACATGAAAATTCTTATACTATGTCATTGAGTTCGTGCCCTGAGTTTATTGAGCAGATGGCATTAGTAATTGGCAGAAAAGACATAATAAGGGATTATGAAAAAAATAGTAGATATTATTGTTTGGAATACCTTGTATCAATGGATAAAGTAATTTTTGATGGGTTCGATTATAAAACACAGTATAGCAAGACCAAACATTTATTGTGTGTAGTGTTAAAGCGGTTGTATGAATATGAGTTCAATAGAGGTTATATGTATGATCACGATAATTTGATTTTAAGATTAGAAGATGATGATACTATGCAGGAAAAGTATTTCATTGCGGAGGAAGAGATAAAATAGTTTTATATGAAAGACGAGGAGGAAAAGTATATGGTAGAGCATAAATTGCAAAGTGGTTACATAAAGTGCATGGATAAACCATACATTTTTACATACGACGGGGAATTATTACAGTTAGTTCCCAAGGATGAAGAGTCAATAAAACCATATGATTGCTTCAAAAATAAGAATATAAATTATGATGTGCTGGAGGGGGACACTATTGGACTTGATAAAATATTTTTTTTGAATTGTCAGCTAAAAGTGTCTTTGTCTGGCTATATTGCAAAGCCTGCGGGATATGTGTGCTTTAGTAATGGTGAGAGAACATTTGATGTAATTACATTTAAAAGTGGGATAGTAGATTATTTTTATCGCCCAAATCATATTATTGATGAAGAAAATACTGAATATGATTATAATACTGGTTCAGCAGAACTAAAATTAAAATCTTTTGAGGAGACGAGTAAAGAAATTCAAGTCGAGGTTGCAGGAAAAAAAGCTTTGTTAACATTAAGTGTTACTTTGCCCGGAAAACCATTACACATGCAGATTGATTACAACTTAGGAAAGCCCAAATCCATACTTCGTTTAACTTTTGATGAACCAGTAGATGTATCTGAGTTTAGAACAATATATATGTGGATTTATAATTTGATGGTATTTTGTAATTTCCGTAAGGATATAAGCTTGGGAAAAATCGAACTGGGAAATATTAACAAAGAAAAGAGAATTGAGCAGATAGGTTATACTTATCTGAATGAGAAAGATAAAAATGATATTTCTAATGTTGATAGAATTATTGGATATTATTTTATTTTTGACCATATAAATGAATTGCTACAAATTGTGAATAAAGAAGATTTAAATTTGTTATTCATTCCTCGGAGCGAAAAAGAGGATAAATATATATCAGCAGAAAAATATATGATATGTTGTACAAGTTTTGAATCCGTATTTAATTATGTTTTTCCAAATGCTAAAGCAGAAAATAGCGAGAAGGCAAGTGAAGTAAAGAACGAATTTTTGCAGTACATTGCAGCGAAAAGAGAAGAGTACAAAGGAAAAGATAGTAAGAAACGCAAAGAATTTCAGAAGTATGCAGATATAATAGAATTATTGGATTTTGGCTTAGCGGAGAAGTTCGACTATTGTAATACCCAATATGAAAAGAGCATTGCTGAATACAAAAAGAAGGTTTCGTGGAAATTTAATTTTACGCAGGTGCAACTTGATGAGCTATCATTACAGTTTGCAAAGAAAAGAAATCTGCTTATCCATAGCAGTGTAGGAGATTTTGATGATATTCATATTTTTGCCTATTCGTTAGCGAGGGCATTTATTTATGCTATGATATTGAATAAAGCCAATATTGATTCGCTAATGATAATTCAGGCAATTGATAAAATTTTATAGAGATATGAGGACAGCGTTAGGGCAGTTATAGACCGTAAAGGTTTGTAACTGCCCTTTTTGTGTTTATGGAACTTCTGGACACAGTGTCTAGAAGTGGAAAGGAGAGACATGAAGTATTTGTTGCACAGGCTGTATGTTCCGCCTTAGCGGATCATCGCAGCCGAAAATAGCAAAGGAGGTACAAGGGTGCAGGAAGAATCCACACAAAAAACCATTGCCTTTGCAGTTAAGACCACAAAATTGACCGCTGGTGTTCTGAAAAAGCTGATAAAGATGTATTTAGACAGCCAGAAGCAGAAGGCGAATCAGCCGAAGCATGGAAAAATCTCTATCAAGGAGCTTGTAGGTCAGAACGCCGGAGTGTCAAATATTGAAGTTACCGATGGCAATATCAAGTCTTTTGAGCGTGTGGCGAAGAAATACAATGTTGACTTTGCCATAAAGAAGGATAAGACTACTGAACCGCCGAGGTATCTGGTGTTTTTCAAAGGCAGGGATGCCGATGTTTTGACACAGGCATTTAAGGAATTTGTTAAGGTTAATGAGAAAAAGCAGAACAGGAACAGAGTGTCAGTGAAGGAGAAGCTGGCACATTTCAAGGAAGTTGTCGCAAAGAACAAGAATCGGGAAAGAGCAAGGGAACATCAGAAGGACAGAGGGCAGTCATTATGAGTAAAATCGTGGATGGCATTTTAAAAGATATTAAATCTGTTCCTGAAAAAGCAAAAGCAAAGCTCAAAGGTGGGGACACCAAAAAGCTTCTTTTGCAGAATTTCCCTTATTTCCTGTTCGCTTATGTCTTTAACAAAGTGGCATGGCTTTATCGTATCAATACCAAGGAAGCAGCACTTGATAAGGTGTTTGATATGATGAATAGTATTGACAAGGCATTTGCCAATCCGCTACCAAGTTTTCACTTACAGGACGTACTTATCGGAGTTGCCGGGGGAATTGCTTTTAAGCTGATAGTGTATATGGCACGCTTTGGGCAAGGGAACAATAGGCATAAGACTTTTAAAGACCCTTATACGAGAAGAGCAAAAATTCTGCAAGTAAATTTATGGCACTCATTGATAAATATGAGAAGTTTGAGGAACTGACACCGGCAATGATAAATGAATTTGTTGATAAGGTGCTGGTGCATGAAAGAGACAGAAAGGGGAGCATCCAAACCACGCAGGAGATTGAAAT
>JBGVKL010000076.1:0-4483 GCA_045123675.1 Acetatifactor sp.
TATACACAAAATTTTTAAGCCCGCAATCTGGTGGGTTAACTTTCTGCGCCCTTTTTTAGAAACAGCAGCACAAAATTTAGACTTGACAAACATTAGCTAGATTTGTCTAACTGTTTGTATTGACAGAACCGATGAGGATAATATGGCGGCCTCACCTTTGAAATCAAAAAAGGCCGGTTGAGTTTCCGGCTGACCGCACCGTATAGCGCAGAGCGCCGGAAAACCTACAGTAAGAACGCCAAAGAAAAAGGCATGATGGGATCTGCGAAACACCAGGAACAGCATTAAATCAAGAAGCTATTATGAACACCGCCCGTAGGAGAAATCCTACGGGCGGTATTTTACTTATGCAAAGTTTGCCCCCAATACTTGCTGCTGTCCATATTCTGAAGCACAGCGGCTGCGGACTGGAGGGACACGCTATACTCCGGGGAACAGCCGCCAAACAAAACAGCGATTTTCAATCTTTTCATTGCTCTGCCTGCCTTTCTGCCAAATATTCCTCCAAGCACAGCCCTTTTTCATACATCTCTGTGGCGGCCTCAACGCCAACATACCGATAATGCCATACTTCCTCGGCAACACCCGTGATGTCGGTTTTATCTCCAGGGTAACGGAAGATAAAACCGTATTTGTAGCTGTTTTCTTGCAGCCAGAAATAAAGATCATAGGTGGCTCCGTTGATGTCCACGGCTAAACCAATTTGATGTTCACTGTATCCGGGAACAGATACCCATTGCTTTGCCAGTTCCTCCGCTTCGCTCTGGGAATTTCCCTCTTTGCGGTATCCAGCCACTTTGTCGTCATAGAGCTGCTGCTGCTTTTTCTGCGTGCGGTAACCGGATACGACCATAGGCAGTTGATCCCAATTTCCTTCCTTTGCTGCTTCCAACATCTCCATGAGAGGATCATAGATGCGTTCATCTACTTTCTCACCGCCGGGCACCTCTACCAGTTTTGGCTCGTAGTTTTCGGGGATCGCGTTTTCATAGTTTACCAACACCAAGTTCCAGTCGGTGTCATCATTTGCTGTCTGTGTGTTTTGGGGTGAGCTTTCATCCAAAAGGCCAACTTGCACATCATCAGGCCCCTGCGTTGTAGTGTCGTTTACTTGAGAATTTTCAGGCGATTCTTTATCTCCAAACAATGTGAACGCATATACACAAACAGCCACGACCAGAATGACTGTGGCAATACTTCCCCAAGGAAAGCGCCTCCGCCGCTGCTTTTGCCTCCGGCGATGACCTTCATTGGGAACAGGCAGCATTTTTTCTTCCATCATATAAAGCCTCCTTTCTGAAGGGGAACAAAAGCGCCCCTGTCAGCATTTATTGTACTGAACAGCGGCGCTTGGAACTTTAATATGAAGTTGTTTATTTCCTAAGAAAATCCTAATGTATAGTAGCAAAAATCTTCTGCTTTTTCCGCAGAGGCAGCAGGCACGGAAAAATCTGTGTCAGTCGTATCCTTCCCATCATTTCGCTCCTTTCGGTGATTTGTTTCATAAAAGAGCAAATCCATGCTCCTGTCAGTATCATTCTACTGGACAAGAGCATGGATTGTTTTAATAAGAAGTTGATTGATTCCTAAGAAAATGCAAAGAAATTGCTAATTTGACAACGGCAAAGAGACTGTAAATGTAACCACATGATTTTTGCTGGATGCGCTGATTGCCCCGCCATGCAGCGTGACGATCTCCTTTGCTATGGCTAATCCAAGCCCTGTGCCGCCTGTATCAGAGGAACGAGACTGATCTACCCGGTAGAATTTATTGAAAAGAGACGCCAATGCCTCATTTGGAATATCTTCGCCGCTGTTCTGAAACCGAATGATGACTTCATGTTCCAATTTTTCTGCGGAGATCACAATCTCGGTATGTGGGAAGCTATACGATGCGGCATTTTTCAGAATGTTGTTGAATACCCGTGCCAGCTTTTCCGAATCGGCTTCGATGGTCAAGTTCTCGTCAAGATGCAGGGTAACGGTGTTTCCCCTGGGAGCCAAAACAGGAGACAATTCATCCGATAGTTGGACCAGCATATAATAAAGGTCGATGGTTTCCTTGGACAAGGTGATTTTCTGAGATTTATATTTTGTGATCTCAAAGAATTCATTTACCATCGTCTCCAGTCGGTAGGCTTTTTCCAACACGATATGAACCCGCGCAGCCCTCTGCTCAGGGGGCATATTCGGATCTTCCTCCAACAGATTAAGGTATCCAATTACAGATGTGAGTGGGGTCCGAATATCATGGGCCAGGTACATAACCAATTCGTCTTTCCGCTGTTCAGCCAAAGCGGTTTCCATTTTTCGTTCTGCTAAAGTTTGTTTTACAGAGTTTAGCTTCCGCTCAAATGGCAGCATTTCCGGTGACAACTGGATTTGCTTTTCATCGTCTGCCAGCAATGACTCTATCCCTTGATTGACCTCTCTGAAATAGCCGGTAACCCACCGGAAAATTCGTACCATGAGGACTGTAAATATTAGAAGAACGGCCACAGCGAAAAAAATTTCTTTATTACCTCGAAAATGGTCACTGTAATAATAAAATGCTGCTTCATGCTTCATGTCGAATACGGTTTCCAGAATCCATACAATCAGATCGCCAATTCGCTGTTTCCAGATGAAAAGATACAGCCCCACCACCACCACGATAGAGGTAATGACATTCATGCAAACTCGTCGAATGAGTTTGAATTGAAAAGCAAAGTATTCGTCTTTTTTATCAACTTTCAATTTTATATCCTACCCCCCATATCGTCTTAATGAATCTGGGCTTGTCCATGCTATCTCCCATTTTCTCCCGCAGGTGGCGGATATGAACGGTGATGGTGTTGTTGGATTTGCTGTAATACTCGTCCTGCCAGATTTTGTGAAACAAATCTTCTGAACTGACTACATTCCCGGTATTTTCCAGAAGAATACGCAGGATCGAAAACTCCGTAGGTGTCAGCACCAAGGGCGTTTCCCCCAAAAAGCAGGTATGTGCCTTGATATTCATTGTCAAGGCACCGCAAACAAGATTATCTTCTGATGCGGCAGACGAGGTTTCACCGGTATCAGAATGAGCAGGATTGTACTTTTGATACCGGCGAAGCTGAGACTTTACCCGTGCAATCATCTCCAGAGGGCGAAACGGCTTTGTAATGTAATCATCCGCTCCAAGAGTAAGGCCGGTAATTTTATCAGTCTCAGCATCTTTGGCTGTCAGCATGATGATGGGGTAGGTATGATGTTCCCTGATTCTCTTGCATAGAGTGAATCCATCTATGTCAGGAAGCATAATATCCAAAATTGCAAGATCAATGGGGGTTGTTTCAATGCAGTTAAGGGCTTCTTGGGCCGTATAAAATTTGAATACAGTGTAGTTTTCGTTTTTCAAATAGACTTCTATTAAATCCGCAATTTCTGTTTCGTCATCGACTACTAATATTTTATTAGACATGAAGTCACTCTCCCTTCAAAGAGTATATATTATTATATTATCAAAGTCAGACACAGCACATCCTTATTATTTCATGAGAAAATATTAAGATTTTCCTAATTTCTCACAGATTGCAATATCTTGGGGCTGAATTTTGGCAAGTTAAGAAACCCCTTGATATATTAGTCGTATCTGTTCATCTCTAAGCTATATTATATTTCGTTCTTATTTATTAAGTAATGATTCGCCTATTAAATCAGGTCCACAACCAGAACAATCATGCTTGTTTACCAGTATAATAAGGTCATTCCACAGCCGCAACAGGCACGATAAAATATTGTTGACCCATTCTTCCTATAATCTATCTCTCTTTTCTCTTCCGTCTCCGAACTTCTTCACTCAAAATACTTTCTACACACCAATTATTTTGCTCGCCTCTCGCATTTCAAAAAATCGTATATTATCTTCGTCCATAGTCACAAAGTATTCATAATTCTTATTCATCTACATATTTATGTATTGTGGTTTCCTATAACATTTAGTGACTTTAATACTGTGACGGTTACATTACTACCATATAGGAATCCTGAGAATTAGCGCCTTGGTGGATGAACCATCCTCACATAATTTTTTGTTAATAGAAATAATACTTATGACATATTATTCCATTTACACCATTTTGTACAAGTATTATTATATTGGCATATACTTTTGTTCTTTGTGCCCTGCTTACAATTGCATTTTCCTGATTTCTCTATGATGTTTACAATCCGTCCATGATTTACTGTATCTAACTGTCTATTTCCTTCCCCAAATTCACACGTTCCGCAGGTTTTATGAGAACTCCCCATTTTGGCAATACCATTATTTTGCATTGCGCCTTTATTTTTTGATGCAATCGTAGTTTTGCTCTTCTGTAAATTCAAATTCGTAATATATAGAGTGAAGAGTATACAACTCTTTGCTCTTTTATTTTATGATGAAGGTGATTGGCCTACGAAATTTCAAATTGGGACACCACGCCCGGGCGAAAATGTGTTAGCCAGCCTTCATTATTCT
>JBGVKL010000077.1:0-39607 GCA_045123675.1 Acetatifactor sp.
AACTCCTGCTTTGTTAATTAGTGAAATATTAAAGCACGAATTTTCCGGATAAAAGAAAAGTATTGAAACTTAAGAATATAAGAAAATTTGCTTTAAGTATATATTAGCATAGGGGGAAGGAGAATTCAAGAGGGAAATGAAAGTGCATGCTATGAAGCTTGCAATATAAATAATGTGGAAACATATGGTTTTACCTTGAGAAACATGATATACTATGAAAATAGAATAAAGCGAAATACAGCAAGAGGTAACAAACATGAGTTATAAGTACGAAACACATATGCATACATCTCAGGGAAGTGCCTGCGGGCGCTCTACGGGAGCGGAAATGGCAAGAGCCCACAAAGAGGCGGGGTATACCGGAATTTTTGTGACGGACCATTTTTTCAATGGTAATTGTGCCGTGCCAAAGGACCTGCCCTGGGGAGAAAGAGTGGAGCTGTTTTGTAAAGGATACGAGGAAGCAAAGGCTGAGGGCGACAGAATTGGTTTGGATGTATTCTTTGGCTTTGAATACTGCTATGATGCGGCGGATTTTCTGGTCTATAATTTAGATAAGGAATGGCTGAAGGCGCATCCGGATATTGATAAGTGGGAGCCCAGAAAAGCTTTTGCGGCTATGCGGGCAGATGGTGGATTTATTATCCATGCTCATCCTTTCAGAGAGAGGGATTATATCAACCATATTCATCTGTTTCCGCGGGATGTGGACGGTGTGGAAGTAATGAATGGTGGGCAGAAGGATTTTCCGCTGATGAATGAGCGGGCAGAGGTGTATGCTATGATGTATGAGCTTCCTAAAACCTCCGGTTCGGACGGACATCATGCGGATGCGTTGCAGATGTGTGGCGTGGAGGCGCCGATGCGAATCAAGGAGTCTATGGATTATCTAAAGCTTATGCAGACGGGAAGATTGACGCTGATGCGGTAAGCGGGATGATGTGGGAAGAGTGGACATAGGTATAAAAGGCAAGTGAGAGGGTTATGGTATGGTGAAGATAGATTTAAACGGACAGTGGCAGTTGAAAATATTGGGTGAGAATGTTTACAATATTCCGCAGGAATGGATGCCGGCACAGGTGCCGGGTTCTGTGTATAGTACACTTCTTGCGCTTGGAAAGATGCCGGATCCGTATTATAGGGACAATGAACTGACGGCGTTAAAGCTGATGGAGAATGACTTTGTGTATGAAACAAAGTTTCAGGTGACAGATAAAATGCAGGCGGCGGATGCGCTTGTTTTGATGTTTGAGGGTATCGATACCTTGGGAGATGTGTATCTGAACGGGGAGCTTCTGGGTCATGTGGACAATATGCACCGGACCTGGGAGTATGAAATATCAGAGGACGTAGTGGTAGGAGAAAATACTTTGACGGTAAAGCTGTATTCTCCCACCAAGTACATAAGGGAAGAAAATGAAAAGGTGTTTGCGGGCGGTGTGAATGAAGCCATGAAGGGATATCCTCATTTGCGTAAGGCACATTGTATGTACGGTTGGGACTGGGGTCCCAGACTTCCGGATGCAGGAATTTTCCGCGGGGTGTCACTGAAGGTGGTGGATGCGGCGGTGATTGACAGTGTGTATGTGATTCAGCATCACGAGACCATGAGTGAACCACAACCGGTAATAAATGCCCGGGGCAACAAATGCCTGCAGGTGACGGAAGAACAGGTCGGGCTGGAATTTAGGCTGGATTTGGATATATATAAGGAAGCGGAAGCGTTGTCGGCTGTAGTGACGGTAGAGTCACCGGAAGGAAAGATTTATGGTCAGCAGGCAGACGGCAGTATCGTTATTGAGGAACCGAAGCTTTGGTGGCCCAATGGTTATGGTGAGCAGCCTCTTTATAAGGTAAATGTCCGCCTGCTTGGACAGGACGGTCGCGTGTTGGATGTGTGGGAGCGACGTATTGGTCTGCGGACAGTTACGGTGAATACACAAAAGGATGAATATGGCGAACAGTTTGCCCATCAGGTAAATGGTGTGGATATTTTTGCCATGGGTGCGGATTACATACCGGAGGATAATTTCTTAACCAGAGTGACGTATGAACGGACCAAGAAGCTTTTATGTGATGCGGCACAGGCAAATCATAATTGTATCCGTATCTGGGGCGGTGGATATTATCCGGAGGATTTCTTCTATGATTTGTGCGATGAGTTGGGACTTTTGGTGTGGCAGGACTTTATGTTTGCCTGCTCCTCTTATGAGCTGACGGAGGCTTTTGAGGAGAATATCAGTGAGGAAATCCGCCAGAACATGCGTCGGATCAGACATCATGCCAGTCTGGGACTGTGGTGCGGCAATAACGAAATGGAAACCCAGGTGTGGGACAAGGTCTGGAAACCGTCGCAGAAGCAGTTTTATGATTATATAAAGATTTTTGAGTATATTATTCCGAAGATTGTAAAGGAAGAGGACCCGCAGGCCTTTTATTGGCCGTCTTCTCCTTCGTCGGGCGGTAATTTTGACGGACCCTGGGATGAAAACAGGGGAGATACCCATTATTGGGATGTTTGGCACGGAAATAAGCCGTTTACGGAGTATCGTAAGTTTAAGTTCCGTTATTTGTCGGAGTTTGGCTTCCAGTCATTCCCCAGCTTAAAGACAGTAGAGATCTTTACTGAGCCGGAGGACAGAAATATATTCTCCCGTGTTATGGAAATGCATCAGAGGAATACTGCGGCCAATGGTAAGATTTTGAATTACTTATCAGCCACTTATCAGTATCCTAAGGATTTTGACAGTCTGTTGTATGCGTCCCAGCTTTTGCAGGCGGATGCTATCCGCTACGGTGTGGAGCATTTCAGACGTTATCGCGGCAATTGCATGGGAGCGGTAGTGTGGCAGTTAAATGATATCTGGCCGGTAGCGTCCTGGGCAAGTATTGATTATTTCGGACGTTGGAAGGCACTGCATTATGCAGAGAAGAGAATGTTTGCGCCGGTAATGGTTTCCTGCGAGGAAATTGGTGAGTTGTCGGAAAGACCGTTCTGTATTGCAGAGCCGGAGGAAATTGAGAAGTCCATTCGGTTGTGTGTAGCGAACGAATCCTTTGAGGAAGTAAAGGGATGTGTGCATTGGGAGCTTCGTGATGCGTATGGCAGGGTGCTTCGCAGTGGAAGTGAAGATGTGACAGTGGAACCTTTGAGTGCCAAGTGGCTGGAAAAGGTGGATATGGCAGAGGCGGATGAGCTGAAGCATTATGTGAGTTATGGTTTTACCGTGGACGGAGCAGAGGTTTCCGGTGGCACTTGTTTGTTCACGGCACCAAAGCATTACGGTTTTGTGGACCCGAAGCTGAACCTTCGACGGGAAGGAAATGTACTTACAGTGAAGGCAGAGCATTTTGCACGTTTTGTAGAAATTGAGGGCGTGGATGGTGATGTGAAGCTTTCGGACAATTTCTTTGACATGAATCCGGGCGAAAGAAGTGTGGAGATTCTGGAAGGCGACGCAAAAGAATTCAGGGTGCGTTCGGTTTGGAATCTGACCCATGCGTAAGAAACGCAGAAGCAGGGCGGAACGATGCGACGTAGAGTAAGACCACAGGGAGGCAACAGATGCTGGAGAAGTTAAGGCAGGATTGGAAAAACAACAGAGTGGCACTGCTTATTGTGCTTGTAGTGGTGGTAGTAGCCACGTTATTGGGAAAAGGGGTATGCTACTTTCGAAATATTACAGGTATCCCCTGCCCGGGCTGTGGTATGACCCGAAGCTTTCTGTATATTCTGCAGGGAGAGTTTACAAAGGCCTGGCAGATGCATCCCTTTGCCTATGGATGGATAGTGCTGGCGGTGATTTTCTTCGTGGACAGATATGTGATTCGAAAAAAAGAGGTGCTGTGGCATGTGGCGCTGATTGTGTTGTGCGTGGGTATGCTGGTATTTTATGTGTATCGGCTGCTTACCGGGAGTTTGAGCGCGGTTTGGGTGTAATTTGAGTAGAGGCAAGTAATTTGCCTCTTAGCTGGAAGGAGATATTATGGATTACAATAATAATAGTTATAACGATAATAATTATGATAGTGGCAATAGCACATATGATGCTAAGGCTTATGATAGTGGGAATAGTAGCAATCCTTATGAACAAGCTAATGCAGCGGGAGAGCAGTCACCCTACGGTACAATGGATACTGTAGAGAAGGAAGAACCGGTTTCGGTACTGGACTGGGTGGGAACATTGTTACTTACCATGATTCCCTGTGCGGCGCTGATTGTGTATATCATTTGGGCGTTTGGTTCCGGAACGAAGAAGAGTAAGTCCAATTACTGTAAGGCATATTTGATTGTGGCATTGATTTCTACAGTGCTGGTTGTCATTCTATATATATTTATGTTTGCATTCATGTTTGTTGCATCGGAATTTTAGGAGAATATAAAAACCACCGTCGGGGGATTTGAATGCCCCTTGCGGTGGTTTTGTTCGTTATATTAATTCTTCTGCCATCTGCCGGAGGCTCCGCAAGGAAGTACCAGGCCGTTTTTAGTGACAGGTAAGCCGATTTCGTTTGCTTCTACATGGCCACCGAAGCGCTCTGTGATGGCGGTATTCATCATGTAGGACAGGACTGCCGGTTGTAAGCCGGTGGTGTAGGAATTGATTAGGAAGAAAAGGGCGTCATCTGCCAGAATCTGTGTGGTCAGTTCAATAAAGGGCCAGATGCTTTCTTCAATCTTCCAGATTTCTCCCTTAGGGCCTCTGCCGTAAGAGGGAGGGTCCATGATGATGCCGTCATATTTGTTGCCGCGACGGATTTCTCTTTCTACAAATTTCACGCAATCGTCTACCAGCCAGTGGATGGGAGCGTCACCTAAATCGGAGGCTACAGCATTTTCCTTTGCCCAGCCTACCATACCTTTGGAAGCATCTACATGGGTAACATGGGCGCCTGCTTTGGCTGCGGAAAGAGTAGCACCGCCTGTGTAGGCAAACAGATTCAGAACCTTCACCGGTTTGTCAGCAGGACGCTTCTTGCACTCTTCACGAATCAAAGAGGAGAACCAGTCCCAATTGGTAGCCTGTTCCGGGAAAAGACCGGTGTGCTTGAAACTGAAGGGCTTAAGGTGGAAGGTAAGCTGATTTTCTTTCACGCCGTTCGCACCGCCAAGCTCATAGCCGATGGACCATTCATTTGGTAAGTTGAAAAATTCCCATTCGCCGCCGCCCTTAGTGCTGCGGTGATAGTGTCCGTTTTTGTTTTTCCAGCCTTTGTGGTCATGAGGAGTATTCCAGATGACCTGGGGATCGGGACGTACCAGAGTATAATCCCCCCAACGTTCTAGTTTCTCGCCATTTGATGTATCTAACACTTCATAATCTTTCCAGTTATTTGCAATCCACATAATATTTGACCTTTCCTTAATATAAGTAGTGACAGCAGATTTCAATTCATAAGTCTTCTTGGTACAGTATACAATAGATTATTGCCGGATGCCAGTGAAAAATTAAATTATAGAAAATCTTGCGGGGAGGGTTAAAGGAACGGTTTAAGGACGTTATCAAAGTAAAGTATTGACTTGTTAAAATTTTCTGCGTATAATGGTACAAAATACTTAGATAAAGAGAGGATTTATTATGAACGTAAATTTTGCTGAGGTACTTGCCTTTGCGTTATACCTTGTGTTGGTATTGGCAGTAGGCGTGGTATTTTTCTTAAAAGGACGCAAGAATCAGGGCGGCGATAAGGATTACTTCCTGGGTGGACGTCAGATGAACGGATGGGTAGCAGCATTGTCAGCAGGTGCGTCCGATATGAGTGCATGGGTGCTTATGGGACTTCCGGGTTCTATCTATTTATATGGTATGGGACAGGTTTGGATTTCCGTGGGTCTGTTAATCGGTACCATTCTGGCATGGTGTTTTGTGGCTCCGGGTCTCCGTCGTTTTTCGATTAAAGCGGATGATGCAATTACCATTCCTCAGTATTTGACCAGAAGATTTAAAGTAAATAATCCCGCACTTCAGATTGTCAGTGCAGTTATTTTTATTGTAGCGTACTGTGTATATGCAGCTTCCAGTATTGTGGCTTGCGGTGATTTATTCAATACAATTTTCGGATTGGATAAGATGGTAGCTATGATTGGCGCTACAGTAGTTATTCTGGTATATACCTTCCTGGGTGGATTTAATGCAGTATGTTGGACAGATTTTTTCCAGGGTATGCTTATGCTTGCGGCACTTATGGCGACTCCGATTGTGGCAGTGTTTGCAATGAATGCTGCAGATTTTACACCTATGGCGGCAGTATCAACTCCGGAAAACTACTATAATCTTTTATCCAGCGGTAAGCTTGACTGGGCTAGTGTTTCAGATATCCTGAGCGGTCTTGGTTGGGGACTTGGATATTTTGGTATGCCTCATATTCTGGTTCGTTATATGTCCATTAAGTCAGAAAAGGAAATGAAGAAATCACGTGTTATCGGTATTACATGGACTGCAGTTATTTTAGCAATGGCATCAGTGGTAGCATTGGTAGGCCATCAGTTTGTAGGTACTTACCTTGCAGAAGGTTCCCAGAGTATGATTTTCGTAGTAATGGTGCGTCAGTTGTTCCCCGCATTTATTGCAGGTCTGCTTCTTTCAGCTATTTTGGCGGCATCTATGAGTACTGCAGACTCACAGCTTTTACTTTCAACTTCGGCATTTACTTCTGACGTATACAAGCCTGTATTCCGTAAGAATGCTTCCAATAAAGAAATCTTATGGGCAGGACGTATTATGGTTGCAGTTATCGCAGTAGTTGCACTTATTATTGCCATGAGTCCCGGATGCGCAGGTATTATGGCGTTAGTAGAATGTGCATGGGCGGCATTTGGTGCTTCCTTTGGTCCGGTAATTCTGCTTTCACTGTATTGGAAGAGATTTACATACAAGGGTGCTTTGGCAGGTATTATTGTAGGCTTCGGTGTGGATGCACTTTGGTATGCATTCCTTTCCGGCCCTACCGGCTTGTATGAGATTATCCCCGGCTTTATCTGCGGTGCAATTGCTGCAATCGTAGTATCTCTGTTAGATAAAGAGCCTTCAGAAGAAGTAAAGGCATTATTTGAGGAAGGAAAGAAGTTAACAGACTAATGAAGAAAAAGATTTCCTGTATATGTGTAATATTGGCGGCTCTGCTATGGGGCTGTATGGGAATATTGGTTAGAACAATGAATGAAGGTGGCCTGGCTTCTACGGAAGTGGTCACCTTCCGTTGCGTTATTACCGGACTGCTCATGCTTGGCGGAATGTTCCTATTTAAAAGAGAAGAATTAAAGATTAAGTGGAAAGACCTTTGGTGCTTTGTCGGAACGGGACTTTTCAGTATTGTTTTTTTTAACAGCTGTTATTTTACCTGCATGACCTATTGTTCCCTTTCCACGGCGGCCATCCTTTTGTATACTGCACCGGCTTTTGTAATGATAATGAGTTACTTCTTATTTAAAGAAGCTTTTACAAAGGCGAAGGTGGGAGCGTTGGTTTTATCCTTTGCCGGCTGCGTATTGGTATCGGGAGGGTTTGGTTCGGAAGCAATTTCCATGATGGGCCTGCTCACCGGTCTGGGTGCCGGTTTTGGGTACGCATTGTACTCTATTTTTGGAAGATATGCTTTGGAGAGAGGGTATTCTTCCTTTACGATTACTACCTATACCTTTTTGTTTGCATCGGTGGGATGTTTTCTTATTACAGATACTTCTCATTTAGTAGAATGTCTGGCGGTATGTCCGCAGATGATTTGGAAGGGGATTTTTTGGACGGTACTTACTACAGTGGTTGCGTATCTTCTATATACAAAGGGCTTAAGCGGTATGGAGGCAGGAAGGGCATCCATACTGGCTACGGTAGAACCGGTTATGGCCACGTTCGTAGGCTTTGCCATATTCGGAGAAAAGCTTACGGCAACGGCTGTGTTGGGAGTTTTATTTGTACTGTTTTCTTCCATATTGGCAATAAAGAAATAAAATGCAAATTGTACTTAAAAAAATACAATTTTTGTACAAAAAATATCTTGCAATATAAAAATCTCTCATGTATACTAAACAATGCTGTGGCATGATAGCTATGAAGCGTGAGGTTGCTGCCAAGAGCTAACGCAGGATGGCAGGTTTTCCGTGGAGCGAATGTCAAGTTAGGAAACTGACGACAAGTCACTGTACAGACAAATAAGTCTACCGTAGAGTAGAAACTACGCGAGAGGTCATATGGCCTCTGAGTGGAGAAACTGGCGCAGAAATGTGTGAAGGTTTCGGACACACGCGGGAAAGTGTACAGTCACCGCTTGTCGTACTTAATTAATTTAAAAGTGCGAAAAGGAGGCGACTTTTTTTATGGCAAGTCAAGTAATGAGAATCACATTAAAGGCTTATGATCATCAGTTAGTTGATGCATCTGCTAAGAAGATTATCGAAACAGTTAAGAAGAATGGTTCACAGGTGAGCGGACCGGTGCCTCTTCCTACTAAGAAGGAAGTTGTTACCATCTTGAGAGCAGTACACAAGTACAAAGACTCCAGAGAACAGTTCGAGCAGAGAACTCACAAGAGACTGATCGATATCATCACCCCGACCCAGAAGACTGTAGATGCTTTACAGCGTCTTGAAATGCCTGCTGGTGTTTACATTGACATCAAAATGAAGACCAAATAATTCCTGTGTTAGATTTGGAACTTCTTATTGATAGTAACTATTATTAAATCCCCTACTAGTATGGACACCCCGGTTGGTGCCCCGCTGTAGAGTAATTAGGAGGAAAGCAAAATGAAGAAAGCTATTTTAGCTACAAAAGTCGGAATGACTCAAATCTTCAACGAAGACGGTGTTTTAGTTCCTGTAACCGTACTTCAGGCCGGCCCTTGTGTAGTAACCCAGGTTAAGACTGTTGAGAACGATGGTTACAGCGCAGTTCAGGTTGGTTTCGTAGAAAAGAAAGATAGAATTGTTAACAAGGATGCTAACGGCAAGAAGGAAGTTATCCACAGACATGGCGTTAACAAGGCAGAGCAGGGCCACTTCAAGAAGGCTGGCACTACTTCTAAGAGATATGTAAGAGAGTTCAAGTTAGACAACGCTGAAGAATATGCATTAGGCGCAGAAATCAAGGCTGACGTTTTCGCAGCCGGCGATAAGATTGACGCTTCTGCTATTTCTAAGGGAAAAGGATTCCAGGGCGCTATCAAGAGACTTGGACAGCACAGAGGACCTATGAAGCACGGTTCTAAGTTCCATCGTCATCAGGGTTCCAACGGTGCATGTTCATCACCCAGCCGTGTATTTAAGGGCAAGGGTATGCCTGGTCACATGGGTTGCGTAAAGGTAACTGTTCAGAACCTTGAAGTTGTAAGAGTAGATGCTGAAAAGAATCTTCTTTTAGTTAAGGGTGCAGTTCCGGGACCTAAGAAGGCTTTAGTAACCATCAAAGAAACCGTTAAGGTTGAAGCATAGTTAAGGCGAAAGGAGGACCAATCAGATGGCAAACGTATCTGTTTTTAATATGGAAGGCAAGGAAGTTGGTACAATCGAACTTAACGATGCTGTATTCGGTGTAGAAGTTAACGAGCACTTAGTACACATGGCAGTTGTACAGCAGCTTGCAAATAATCGTCAGGGAACTCAGAAAGCAAAGACTCGTTCTGAAGTATCCGGTGGCGGAAGAAAACCTTGGAGACAGAAGGGAACCGGTCATGCAAGACAGGGTTCAACCAGATCTCCTCAGTGGACAGGCGGCGGTGTTGTATTCGCTCCCGTTCCGAGAGATTACTCTTTCAAGTTAAATAAGAAAGAGAAGAGAGCAGCTCTTAAGTCTGCTTTAACCAGCAAAGTTCAGGACGCTAAGTTAATCGTTGTTGATGAACTCAAGTTTGATGAAATCAAGACTAAGAACTTCGCTACTGTAATGAGCAACTTAAATGTAAACAAGGGTCTTGTTGTTATTGCTGAGAACGATGCAAACGTTGTTCTTTCTGCAAGAAACATGGCTAGTGTTAATACAACTTTAGTTAACAACATGAATGTTTATGATGTTATGAATGCAAAGACACTGGTTCTTACTAAGGAAGCAGTTGCAAAAATCGAGGAGGTGTACGCATAATGGCAGATATTAAATACTATGACGTAATCCTCAAACCGGTTATTACCGAAAAGAGTATGGCTGGCATGGGCGAAAAGAAGTATACATTTTTAGTTCATCCGGAAGCTAATAAGTCTCAGATTAAGGAAGCTGTTGAAAAGATGTTCGAAGGAACAAAGGTTGCAAGTGTTAACACTATCAACATGGACGGCAAGAACAAGAGACGTGGTATGGTAGTTGGTAAGACTGCTAAGACCAAGAAAGCTATCGTTAAGTTAACCGCAGACAGCAAGGATATTGAAATCTTCGCTGGATTATAAGATTAAGGTTAACACCTAGGCGGCGTATGATTAGATGTCGCGATATTAAATCAAATTTAAAGGAGAAATAACAATGGGTATTAAGACTTATAATCCCTATACACCTTCCAGACGTAATATGACTGGTTCAGATTTCTCTGAAATCACAAAGGCAACTCCTGAGAAGAGCTTGCTTGTATCACTTCAGAAGAATTCAGGTCGTAACAATCAGGGTAAAATTACTGTTAGACATCGCGGAGGCGGTTCTAGAAGAAAATACAGAATTATTGATTTCAAGAGAAACAAAGATGGTATTCCTGCAACTGTAATCGGTATCGAGTACGATCCTAACAGAACTGCAAACATCGCTTTAATCTGCTACGCAGACGGCGAGAAGGCATACATCATCGCTCCGGAAGGATTAACCGACGGAATGAAGGTTATGAACGGACCTCAGGCAGAAGTAAGAGTTGGTAACTGCTTACCTTTATCTGAAATCCCTGTAGGTACTCAGGTACACAATATTGAATTATATCCCGGCAAGGGCGGACAGTTAGTTCGTTCTGCAGGTAACAGTGCTCAGTTAATGGCTAAGGAAGGTAAGTATGCAACACTTCGTCTTCCTTCAGGCGAAATGAGAATGGTTCCTATCGTTTGCCGTGCAACTGTTGGTGTTGTAGGTAATGTTGATCACAACCTTATCAATATCGGTAAGGCTGGACGTAAGCGTCATATGGGCATCCGTCCTACCGTTCGTGGTTCTGTAATGAACCCTAACGACCATCCTCACGGTGGTGGTGAAGGTAAGTGTGGTATCGGACGTCCCGGCCCAAGTACTCCTTGGGGCAAGCCTGCACTTGGTCTTAAGACACGTAAGAAAAAGAAAGCTTCTAACAAGCTTATCGTAAGAAGACGTGACGGTAGAGCAATCAAATAATTGAGGAGGAAAGACAATGGCTAGATCACTTAAAAAAGGACCATTCGCTGATGCGAGTTTAGTGAAAAAAGTAGATGCTATGAACGCTAGTGGACAGAAGACGGTTATTAAGACCTGGTCCCGCCGTTCTACAATTTTCCCTACCTTCGTTGGACACACTTTTGCAGTTCATGATGGTAGAAAGCATGTGCCTGTATACGTTACAGAAGATATGGTTGGCCACAAGCTTGGTGAGTTTGTTGCAACCAGAACCTATAGAGGTCATGGTAAGGACGAAAAGAAGTCTAAGGTTAGATAATTTTCGGACATTTTTGTACAAAATTAAGAACAATCTTCAGGCGAAAGAAATTTCGCTTGAAGATTGCTATGAGTTGTGTTATGATACTCACGGCTCAGTGGAAAGCATAACACGAAGATTTCCCGGAGATTTTGAAAGGAGGACTTGACCTATGGCTAAAGGACATAGAAGTCAAATTAAGAGAGAGAGAAATGCTCAGAAAGATACAAGACCTTCAGCTAAGTTATCTTATGCTAGAGTATCTGTTCAGAAGGCTTGTTTCGTATTAGATGCCATCAGAGGTAAGGACGTACAGTCTGCACTGGCTATTCTTGAGTACAATCCAAGATATGCATCAAGCATCATTAAGAAATTATTAGAGTCAGCTATCGCAAATGCTGAAAACAATAACGGTATGAACGTTGAAAACCTTTACGTTGCAGAATGCTACGCAAACAAGGGACCGACAATGAAGAGAGTTAGACCGAGAGCACAGGGTAGAGCTTACAGAATCGAGAAGAGAACGAGCCACATTACTGTAGTGCTTGACGAGAAATAGGAGGAAGAAAAATGGGACAGAAAGTTAATCCTCACGGCCTGAGAGTCGGCGTTATTAAAGATTGGGATTCCAAATGGTACGCTGAAACTGAATTCTCTGAGTATTTATCAGAAGATTACCAGATCAGAAAGTACTTGAAGAAGAAATTATACAGTGCTGGTGTTTCTAAGATTGAAATCGAAAGAGCATCTGACAGAGTAAAAGTTATCATCTATACTGCAAAGCCCGGTGTTGTTATCGGTAAGGGTGGTGCAGAAATCGAAGTAACCAAGAAGGAACTTGCAAAGATTACTGACAAGAAGATCTTGGTTGATATTAAGGAAATTAAGAGACCTGACAAGGACGCTCAGTTGGTTGCTGAGAACATCGCTCTTCAGTTGGAGAACCGTGTTTCTTTCAGACGTGCAATGAAGTCTTGCATGGGCAGAACCATGAAGTCCGGTGCACTTGGTATCAAGGCAGCATGTTCAGGACGTCTCGGTGGAGCAGATATGGCTCGTACTGAGTTCTATAGCGAAGGTACTATTCCTCTTCAGACCTTAAGAGCAGATATCGATTACGGTTTTGCTGAAGCAGATACCACTTATGGTAAGGTTGGTGTTAAGGTTTGGATTTACAAGGGTGAAGTTCTTCCTACCAAAGGAAACAAAACAGAAGGAGGCGAGCAATAATGTTAATGCCTAAGAGAGTAAAACGTCGTAAACAGTTCCGTGGTTCTATGGCTGGTAAGGCACTTAGAGGTAACACTCTTACCTACGGTGAATTCGGTCTTGTAGCTACAGAACCTTGCTGGATCAAGTCTAATCAGATTGAAGCAGCACGTATTGCGCTTACCCGTTATACAAAGCGTACAGGTAAAGTTTGGATCAAAATTTTCCCTGATAAACCAGTAACAGCAAAGCCTGCTGAAACTCGTATGGGTTCCGGTAAGGGTACCTTGGAATACTGGGTAGCAGTTGTTAAGCCTGGCCGTGTAATGTTCGAAGTTGCAGGTGTTCCTGAAGAAGCAGCTCGTGAAGCATTACGTCTTGCTATGCATAAGCTTCCTTGTAAGTGTAAAATCGTTTCTAAGGCAGATTTGGAAGGCGGTGTACAATAATGAAATCTAAGAAATTTGTTGATGAATTAAAGAACAAGTCTGATGCTGAATTAGCACAGGAACTTGTAGCAGCAAAGAAAGAACTTTTCAATTTGAGATTCCAGAACGCTACCAACCAGTTGGATAACACAGCAAGAATTAAAGAAGTTAGAAAGAACATTGCTCGTATCCAGACTGTAATCACTGAAAAAGCTAGAGCTTAATAGTAGCGGACGAAGAAAGGAGATTCAATCGTGGAAAGAAATTTGAGAAAAACACGTACCGGTAAGGTAGTAAGTAATAAGATGGATAAGACTATCGTTGTTGCAATTGAAAATCGTGTAAAGCATCCTCTCTACGGCAAGGTTGTTAAGGAAACTTACAAGCTTAAGGCGCATGATGAGAACAACGAGTGCAGCATCGGTGATGTAGTTAAGGTTATGGAAACAAGACCTCTTTCAAAGGATAAGAGATGGAGACTTGTGGAAATCGTAGAAAAAGTTAAATAATCTGCGGATAATTTGGAAGGAGAATTAACATGATTCAGCAAGAGAGTAGACTTAAGGTTGCTGATAACACCGGAGCTAAGGAATTACTTTGCATTCGTGTTATGGGTGGCTCTACAAGAAGATATGCACAGATCGGCGATGTAATCGTTGCTTCCGTTAAAGATGCAACACCCGGCGGTGTTGTAAAGAAGGGTGACGTAGTTAAGGCTGTAGTTGTTCGTTCTGTAAAGGGTGCTCGTCGTAAAGACGGTTCTTATATTAAATTTGATGAAAATGCTGCTGTAATTATCAAGGATGACAAGACTCCGAGAGGAACTCGTATCTTTGGACCTGTAGCAAGAGAGCTTCGTGAGAAACAGTTCATGAAAATTGTTTCATTAGCTCCCGAAGTATTATAAGGAGGTGCCACATGTCAGCATTAAAGATTAAGAAGGGTGATACCGTAAAGGTTATTACCGGTAAAGACAAAGATAAAGAAGGCAAGGTTATTTCCGTAGATGTTCAGAAGGGCAAAGTTATCGTAGAGGGCGTTAACATGATTACAAAGCATGCAAAACCTTCACAGGCTAACCCTAACGGCGGAATTGTTCAGAAAGAAGCAGCCATTGATGTTTCAAACGTAATGCTTGTTTACAAGGGAAAGGCAACCAGAGTTGGCTTCCAGGTAAAGGATGGCAAGAAAGTACGTGTTGCTAAGGCAACTGGCGAAGTGATTGATTAATCAGAGGAAGGAGGCAATTAGACAGTGAGCGCAAGACTTAAAGAATTATATAATGACCAGATCATTGAAGCAATGACTAAGAAGTTTGGATATAAAAATGTAATGGAAGTTCCGAAGCTTGACAAGATCGTTATCAACATGGGCGTTGGCGAAGCAAAGGACAACGCTAAGGTTTTGGAGAACGCAGTTAAGGATATGGAAGCTATTACCGGTCAGAAGGCAGTTCTTACCAAGGCTAAGAATTCAGTTGCTAACTTCAAGATTCGTGAAGGTATGGCAATCGGATGTAAGACAACTCTTCGTGGTGATAAGATGTATGAGTTCCTTGATCGTTTAGTAAACTTGGCACTTCCTCGTGTACGTGACTTTAGAGGTGTTAACCCTAATGCATTTGATGGAAGAGGTAACTATGCACTTGGTATTAAGGAGCAGATTATCTTCCCTGAAATCGAGTACGATAAAATCGATAAGACCAGAGGTATGGATATCATTTTCGTAACTACAGCAAAGACTGACGAAGAAGCACGTGAATTATTGACATTATTCAATATGCCGTTCGCTAAATAATAAGGAGGTAAATTCTCATGGCTAAGACAGCAATGAAGTTAAAACAGCAGCGTAAACCTAAGTTCTCTACTCAGGCTTATACTCGTTGTAATATTTGTGGTCGTCCACATTCAGTGTTAAGAAAATACGGAATTTGCAGACTTTGCTTCCGTGATTTAGCATATAAGGGACAGATTCCCGGCGTTAAGAAAGCAAGTTGGTAAGGAGGAGAAAAATCATGGCAATGAGCGATCCTATTGCAGATATGCTTACAAGAATCCGTAATGCAAACACTGCAAAGCATGATACAGTAGATGTTCCTGCTTCTAAGATGAAATTAGCTATCGCTGAGATTCTTTTAGAAGAAGGTTATATTAAGAAATATGATGTTATCGAAGATGGCGTATTCAAGACTATCCACATCACCTTAAAGTATGGTGCAGATAAGAATGATAAGATTATCTCTGGTATTAAGAGAATTTCTAAGCCCGGTCTTCGTGTATACGCTGGTAAGGAAGATATGCCTAAGGTTCTTGGCGGACTTGGTGTTGCTATCGTTTCTACAAACCAGGGTGTTATCACTGACAAGAAGGCTCGTGAGCTTGGCGTTGGTGGAGAAGTTTTAGCATTCGTTTGGTAATTATTAACTAATTAACTTATATTTAATAGGAGGTACGGGCATGTCACGTATAGGAAGAATGCCAATCGCGATTCCTGCAGGTGTAACTGTAGAAGTTGCAGAAAATAACAAAGTGACTGTAAAAGGTCCTAAGGGAACACTTGAAAGAGTATTAGCTCCCGAAATGGAAATCAAGGTTGAAGGAGCAGAAGTAGTTGTTACCAGACCTAATGATTTAAAGAGAATGAAGTCTCTTCATGGTTTAACCAGAACTCTTATCAACAACATGGTTGTAGGTGTTACTGCTGGTTACGAGAAGAAGCTTGAAGTTAACGGTGTAGGTTACAGAGCATCTAAGGCTGGCAAGAAGCTTACATTGAACCTTGGATTCTCTCATCCGGTTGAGATGGAAGATCCTGAAGGTATCGAAGCAGTAGTTGAAGGTAACGTAATTACCGTTAAGGGTATTGATAAAGAAAAAGTTGGCCAATACGCAGCTGAAATCAGAGATAAGAGAAGACCTGAACCTTACAAGGGCAAGGGTATCAAGTATGCTGATGAGACTATCAGACGTAAAGTTGGTAAGACTGGTAAGAAATAATAGATAAGGAGAGTGTGAAAATGGTTAGTAAGGAATCTAGACAGAAAGTTCGTGTTAAAAAGCACATGAAAATTCGTAACCGTTTTAGCGGTACCGCTGAAAGACCTCGTCTTGCAGTGTTCAGAAGTAATAATCATATGTATGCTCAAATTATCGACGATACCGTTGGCAATACTTTAGTAGCTGCATCTACTGTTGAAAAGGCAGTTAAGGCAGAACTTGAGAAAACCAATAACGTTGATGCAGCAGCATATTTAGGAACTGTTATTGCTAAGAGAGCAATTGAAAAAGGTATTAAGGAAGTTGTATTCGATAGAGGCGGCTTCATTTATCAGGGTAAGATTGCAGCATTAGCAGACGCAGCCAGAGAAGCTGGCTTGGAATTCTAGGAAAGGAAGTAGAAACTATGAGACATACAATCGTAGATGCAAGCCAGTTAGAATTAAGTGATAAGGTAGTTGCCCTGAAGCGTGTTACAAAGACTGTAAAGGGTGGTCGTAACATGAGATTTACTGCTTTAGTAGTAGTAGGTGATGGCAACGGTCACGTTGGCGCTGGTCTTGGAAAGGCTGTAGAAATTCCTGAAGCAATTCGTAAGGGTAAGGAAGATGCTATGAAGCACATCGTTACAATTGCAATGGATGAAAATAACTCTATTACACATGATTATATCGGAAAGTATGGTTCTGCTAACGTTCTTTTAAAGAAGGCTCCGGAAGGTACCGGTATCATCGCTGGTGGTCCTGCTCGTATCGTATGTGAACTTGCAGGTATCAAGAATATCCGTACCAAGTCTTTGGGTTCAAACAACAAGCAGAACGTAGTACTTGCTACTATCGCTGGTTTAAGCCAGTTAAAGGCACCGGAAGAGGTTGCTAAGAAGCGTGGCAAATCCGTTGATGAAATTTTGGCATAAGCTGAACAGAGAGGAGAATCACAATGGCAGAAAAGATGTTGAAAGTAACTTTGGTTAAGTCTACCATCGGTGCTGTACCAAAGAATAAAGCAACAGTTGAATCTATGGGACTTAGAAAGTTAAATAAGTCCGTTATCCTTCCTGACAATGCAGCTACCAGAGGTCAGATTCGTCAGGTAAGTCATTTATTAAAAGTTGAAGAAGTTTAATCAGAAGGAGGTGTCACAATGGAATTATCCAATTTAAGACCTGCAGAAGGTTCAAAGCAGAGTGATAATTTTAGAAGAGGTCGTGGACACGGCTCAGGCAACGGTAAGACTGCCGGTAAGGGACACAAAGGTCAGAAGGCTCGTTCAGGAGCTCCGAGACCCGGATTCGAAGGTGGTCAGATGCCTTTATACAGACGTCTTCCTAAGAGAGGTTTCACAAATAGAAACACGAAGGAAATCGTTGCAATTAATCTGTCAGCATTAGAGTGTTTTGACAATGGTGCTGATGTTGATGTAAATGCATTAATTGAGGCTGGTATTGTTAAGAATCCCAGGGATGGTGTTAAGATACTTGGAAACGGAGAACTTACCAAGAAACTCAATGTTAAGGTAGATGCTTACAGTGCATCCGCAAAGGAGAAAATTGAGGCTCTCGGTGGAACTGCAGAGGTGATTTAATGCTTACAACAATTAAGAATGCATTTAAAATCAAGGATATTAGAAATAAACTTTTATTTACACTGGCAATGTTAGTTGTGATTCGTCTCGGATCACAGCTCCCTGTGCCGGGCGTAGACAGAGATTTCTTTAATAATTGGTATAATGCAAATATCGGTGGAGCAGGTAGTTTCCTTGATGCAATTACTGGTGGTTCATTCTTGAACATGTCCATTCTTGCATTAAATATCAGCCCCTACATTACTTCTTCCATTATTATGCAGCTTTTAACCATTGCTATTCCGGCTTTGGAAGAAATGCAGAAGGATGGAGAAGATGGTCGTAAGAAGATAGCTTCTATTACCAGATATGTGACTGTTATTTTAGCACTGATTCAGGCTACTGCAATGTCAGTTGGCTTTGGTAATCAGGGTCTGCTTCAGGAGTACAATGCACTTAACGTTATTACTTGTATCGTAGCACTTACAGCAGGTAGTGCATTCTTGATGTGGATTGGTGAAAGAATTACCGAAAACGGTGTTGGTAACGGTATCTCTATCGTGTTGGTAATTAATATTATTTCAAGACTGCCTCAGGACTTAGGCATGCTGTTTGAACAGTTTGTATTCGGCAAAGCGCCGGCTACCGCGATTCTTGCAGTAGTAATTATCTTCGCAATTATCATTTTAATGGTTGTATTGGTAATTATCTTAAATGCAGGTGTTCGTAAGATTCCTGTTCAGTATGCAAAGAAAGTACAGGGCAGAAAAATGGTAGGAGGACAGACCTCCAATATTCCGTTGAAGATTAACACCGCAGGTGTTATTCCAATCATTTTTGCTTCTTCACTTATGCAGACTCCATTAGTACTTTGCAGTCTGTTCGGTTATTCCGGTGAAGGTTTCTGGGGAGAAGTATTAAAGTGCTTAAACTCAGGTAACTGGTGTAATCCGAAGCAGCCGATCTATTCCATCGGTTTAGTGGTGTATATTTTGTTAACAATTTTCTTTGCTTACTTCTATACATCAGTAACCTTTAATCCGATGATGATTGCTGACAATATGAAAAAGCAGGGCGGATTTATCCCGGGTATCAGACCCGGTAAGCCAACCAGCGATTACTTAAACAGTGTATTAGACCGTATTATTTTTATCGGTGTTATCGGCTTGATTATTGTAGGAGTACTTCCATTCTTCTTTAATGGTGTATTCGGCGCAAGCGTTTCCTTCGGTGGTACCAGTCTTATCATTATCGTAAGCGTTATCCTGGAAACCGTTAAGCAGGTAGAATCACAGATGCTGGTTAGAAACTATAAAGGTTTCTTGAATGATTAATGAGTATTTTGAAGAGAACGTCGAAAGACGTTCTCTTTTTGTGCGTTAACAGTGAGCCAGGCGCGTGCAAGCACGCGCAGCTCAAAAAAGGATATAAGCGCGTGCCTGCTTGCAGGGCAAAGCGCTTATATCCTTTTTTGGATGCGTCTGCTTTTGCAGACGCATTTGGCGAACGTCGCATCAACGCGCAGCTGCGCTGCGAGTCTGAGGTGATTGAAGAATTATTTCGAAATTGTGTTACTAATAAGAATGGGATATAATGAAGTAAGGAACGGAAACTTTGAAGTTGAAAGAGGTTTGTTATGAAGAAAATTAAACTAACAGCACTTCCCTGCTTATGTGTAGATGTCTTTGATGGTACTGATATAATCAGACCAGGAGGAGAAGCACTGAATTTTGCTGCACATGCATCACGCTTTAGGAGTATTAATGTTACACTTCTTGGTGTTGTCGGGAATGACAAATATGCAGAGGTGATAATGGATTCAATTTCAGGGCTTAATATTGATAAGACACATATTCGAGTAGATAAAAGATATCCAACAGCCAATAACAAAACTTACCTTACAGCGGAAGGCGACAGGTATTATAAAGATAATTCGTGGAACGGAAGAATACTTGATGATATTATTCTGAATGATACTGAAATAAAAATAATATCGGAATCTGATGTGATTTTTGTTCACTTTTGGGCATCTTGCTTTTCGCAGGTAATTGAACTGAAAAAAACTTATGGATTTAAATTGGCAGTAGACTTTGATGTATATAGAGATTTTGATGTCATGGAAAAATTCTCTCCATTTGTGGATTTCTTTATGATTAGTGGCTCGGAAGAATACTTGCCACAGTTCAAAAAGTTGTCATATAAATACGAATGTCTTTTTAATATATCTCTTGCAGAGCGTGGAAGTGTCACTTATTACAAGGGAAAAGAGTTTAAAGCTAAGGCGGTGAAAGTTGATACTGTAATTGATACAACAGGGTGTGGTGACAGTTATCATGCAGGGTTTGTCTGCTCGTACATTCTTGAAAAAGATATTGAAAAGGCTATGAGTGTTGGTTCAGAAATTGCAGCGGAAACTTTAATGCACTACGGAGGCTTCTGATTGAGCGATAAATTCCAATTTGTAGAGAACAGAAACTTTGAAGTTTACAAAGGAGGTGTTTGCTGTATGTATGGGCATTGGGTTGTTTTTTTTATAGTGCAATTAATATATACAATCCCTATTATTGCCGCTATTGCACTACCAATTGCAGGGTTAGTGTTGCGTAAATCAAAGCCACAATTATCTAAAAAATTGCTAATAATAGGCGGATTATGTTTTTGTGTAGTTTGTTTGATTTTGTTAATAAGTATATTTGGTGCGATATTTAGCGGAACATTAAGTATTTGAGTGTTATAAAATTCAGTTAGTAGGTGTGATTAATTGAGGAAATTCTGGACTTTATGGAGGAATCAAGATATGACAAATGGAGAAAGAGCAAGGCAGATTATTGATAAATATGGTTTTGATTTTAATCACATACCCAAGAATGAAGTAATTGAATTGATAAAATGTGAAATAGCAAACTATCAACCGGGGAGTTCAGAATATATTCGTTTGTTGTGTGGATATTTGTATTGTCTTGGGGATGTTTCTGATGTGCCTTTGCTGGAGAAAGCAAAGTATGGCATCAATATGGATGTGGGATGTATGATTGATGGTGAATGGATTGAAAGTCTAAAAAATGGAGGTTGTAAAACTCAATATACGAATTCGCGTCAAGAAATTATAGATGGTTTTGTTTTGTACTATCAGGATTTCCAACCCGAAGATGAATGGTAATTACATACTCAACATAGTAATTGAAAGCACGTGAAGATTTGAATTTTGTTAATTGGATAAATAACAATTAGACATTCGATGTCTAGTGGCGTAAATACGGCATTTACTCACTTTGTGTCGTTTTATTTAAGCATTAGAAATGGTAGTCTATCGATGAAAGGAGGAGGAAAATGGATCAGAAAAAAACAGGTTGTTTTCTGAAACAATTGAGAAATGAAAAAGGTCTTACCCAGGAACAGTTAGCCAATGAATTTGGTGTAGCGCAGAGAACGGTATCACGTTGGGAGACGGGAAGTAATATGCCGGACATTAGTATGCTTGTTGAGATAGCTGAGTTCTATGAAGTTGACATCCGGGAAATCATTGATGGAGAAAGGAAAAGTGAGAATATGAATGATGAAGTAAAAGAAACAATATTAGCGGTTGCAGATTATGCGGATAAACAAAAAAATCAAGCGGTATTAAGGGCTATTATTATGTTTGCCCTGGAAATGCTTTGTTGCGGATTCACAATAGCTTCTATAATTTTGATAGAGAGCAGTGATGTGAAAATCAGTCTTTGGTTTGCGGCAATTCCGCTGGCTATGACAATAGCGTATTCTGTTCTATTAGTTATAAATGTAAAAAGTTATATTCGCAAAGTGCAAAAGAAGAGATAAATTTCAGTGTTACGAAATACATATTTATAATTAGTCATACATATAGCCATTATGGAGAAGGAGTTCTCTGTAATGGCTATTATTTTTGTTCTTTACTTGACACGTTCACATATTTATCGATAACATGTTAAATAGTGAAAATTAGAAATAAAGCAGACAAAAGTTTATGTCTTTGTCTGCTTTAATCTTGTTAAATATTGTTCAATTGTATTTCTGACTTCGTTGGGGCTTTCATGCATTCCGCGGTGTATCCATAAGAAAATCACATTCCAGATTGCACCAATATTTAATCCCATAAGATATTCAGAATCCAGACCTTCAAACAGGTGATTAAAAGGATTGTGTTCGGAAAGAAGAGTACTTCGCAGAAAAGGCCCATATTCATTCATACATTGCAACGGGATGTATAGCATATTATTTTTATCCAGTAACAGAAGTAACTCCTGATTCTTTTCTACATAGGAAAATATAGTTGTCAAAACGTCGCCTTCCGCAGTATTTACAATCATAAAATATTCGCGAAACGTTTTTTTGATTAAGGAATACAGCACGTCATCCTTAGATTCAAAATTACGGTAAAACGTTTTTCTTGCCAGTTTTGACTCCAACAATATATGTTTGACGGTTATCTCATTATATGGGTGTTTTTTCATAAGGGAAATCAATGTTTTAGTAATTTCTTTTTGGGACCTTATGGCTGATGGGTTTTGGGACTCAATCATTTTATTCTCCTCTTAAAATGACACATTTTCTTTAAATAGTGTCTCTTAGCTGAGTTTTATTTACAATTACATCAGCTATTATATAATAAAACAAAAACTGACACAAGAGTGTCAGTTGTGAAGGAGGAGAAAATGAAAGAATTTTTATTACTTTTACCTGTTATTTTTATTATTCATGATATGGAAGAGATTGTTGGCTTTGGATGGTTTTTTGGAAAGAATCCATGGGTTTATAAGAAATATCCAAGGATAACAAAGACTTACCAAAATTTTAAAACAGATATATTTGCGGTAGGAGTCTATGAAGAGTTTGTCCCATTTTTTGGTGTCAGTTTGGTAGCATATTATTTTCCTAATTATTTTCTGTTTGCCTTTTGGTATGGTTTGATGCTTGCGTTAACCGGGCATTTTTTGATTCACATAGGATTTAGTGTTTATATAAGAAAGTTTATTCCATCAGTGATTACAAGCATTATTTTTCTGCCGATATGTATCTTGATTTTAATCAAAACCGCTGAATTTTTGACTTTTGATTATGTTACAATTTTCTTTATAGTGATTGCAATTATCGTTATGATTTTAATTTTCCGTTTTGTGCATTGGCATATGAATAAGCTGAAGAATTCGATACTTATTAAAGAAGGATAAATAAAAGGAAACTTTCAGTTTGCCAGAGTTACAAATCCCTATTTGCATATGTAGAGTTATAAGTTGTAGGTTGACTAAAAATTTATTTTTTGTCTTGCGGAAGTCTTACGGTATCTATACAAAAAAACTTTTGTTACAGAACCACTTTTCCTGCAAATTCTATCAAAATGTAGGCTTTTGGGCGACTAAAAGTATCTATACAGAAAAAATGTCTCTCCAGATACCGCAAAATGCAAAAAGTGGTATCTCAGAGTAAACTTTTTCTGTATAGATACTTTGGTGGGTTGTAAAGTTGAGTTTTAAGCATTTTAGAGGTCTTTTTCAGTTTTAAGTGGTTCTAAAGAAAAGATTTTTTTCTATAGACCGTACATAACAGAAAATTTCAGTTAGCGGGCGTATTGCCCTGCCGACACTCGCAAACAAGCTTGTTCGTTGTCGTGGCGTTCAACCTATGGAACTTTATAACGTTCAATACATATATAATATTTACTTTTTGGGCATAATCTAGCGTTTTCAGATACTACTGCCCAATATTACCGGATACTTTCAAAGAAAAAACCGCCTTATGGGCAAAATTACAAGATAATACATAATCCTATCCTTGAAAGTGAAAAATACTGGGTAGTAAAAGCCGCTTTTAGACAAAAATGCCCAAAAGAGCCACAAAGGTTTACATAAGTAGAACAAGGCTGTGTATGGATATGACTTTTATCCATGCACAGCCCTATTTTTCGCCAGGGTATATTATGCAAATACAAAAAAGCGAAAAATCAAAAAAATTAATTTTTGATATTGCAATCTCTTTCATAAAAAGTTACAATACAAATGTTATGATAAAATAAGTATGCTATGCATTCAAAAATATTTTACAAAAGTTAACGGAGGTTGTTATGAAAATTATTATGTTAGGTGCACCCGGTGCAGGTAAAGGAACTCAGGCGAAAATGATTGCAGAGAAGTATGCGATTCCACACGTATCTACCGGTGATATTTTCAGAGCGAATATCAAGAATGGTACAGAGCTTGGTATGGAAGCAAAGAAATATATGGATCAGGGTCAGTTGGTTCCGGATGAACTGACTGTAAAGATTTTGCTTGACCGTGTAGCTCAGGATGACTGCAAGAACGGTTATGTTTTGGACGGTTTCCCAAGAACCATTCCTCAGGCAAAGGTTCTGGACGATGCTTTAAATAAGCTGGGTGAGAAGATTGACTTCGCTATTAACGTAGATGTTCCGGATGAGAACATCGTTAGAAGAATGTCCGGCAGACGTGCATGCGTAGGTTGTGGCGGTACATATCATATTGAACACGTACCTCCGAAAAAGGAAGGTATCTGTGATGTTTGTGGTCAGGAACTCATCCTTCGTGATGATGATAAGCCGGAAACCGTTTTGAACCGTTTGAAGGTATATCATGACCAGACTCAGCCGTTGATTGACTTCTACACCGAAAAAGGCGTTTTAAAGGAAGTTGACGGAACCGTTGATATGAAAGACGTATTTAATGCTATCGTGGCTATTTTAGGCTAATAGCTTATGAATAGCGCGTGTGAGTGTAATGTTGTATAGAGAAGAAGGACGGTATGTTTGGCATGTCTATTACAATCAAATCAGAACGTGAAATTGAATTAATGAGAGAGTCCTGCAGACTTCTTTCTATTGTGCATAAGGAGTTGGAGGAGTTTATCAAACCCGGTATTTCCACCATGGATATTGATGTTATGGGAGACAGTATTATCCGCAAGCTGGGATGTATCCCGAACTTTAAGAATTATCATGGATATCCGGCATCTATTTGTACTTCCGTGAATGATGAAGTCGTACATGGTATTCCTACCAAGAAGCGTATTTTGCAGGAGGGGGATATAGTCAGTCTGGATGCAGGCCTGATTTATAAAGGATATCATTCCGATGCGGCAAGAACGCACGCTGTGGGTCAGGTGAGTGATGAAGCAAAGAAACTGATGGAAGTTACCAGGCAGGCATTCTTTGAAGGTATAAAAATGGCAAAAGATGGCAATCATTTACATGATATCTCCAATGCCATTGATGCTTATGTCAGCCAGTTCGGTTATGGTATTGTCAGAGAATTGGTAGGACACGGAATCGGCACACAGTTGCATGAGGATCCGCAGGTGCCCAATTTCAGACAGCTGAGACGTGGCCCCAAGCTTCGTGCAGGTATGACCCTTGCTATTGAACCTATGATTAACATGGGTACGGCAGATGTAGAATGGTTGGATGATGATTGGACGGTAGTAACTGCAGATGGTTCTCTTTCTGCACATTATGAGAATACCATTCTGATTACCAAGGGTGAGCCGGAGATACTGACTTTGTATTAATAAGAAGGACTGATTCAGATGGAAAACAGTTTAACAGGCAGATTTGCCGTTTCAAAGGCAGGACATGACAAAGGTACGGTATATGTAGTTATTGCGCATGAAGCACAGTGGGTATATTTATGTGACGGCAGGTATCATACATTAAATAAGCTTAAGAAGAAATCCTTAAAACATGTAGAGATATGTAGCGCAGGTGTCATACATGAGCTTAAACAGCGCATAAGAAATAATGAAAAAATATTTGACCATGAGATCAAATATGCCATAAAACTTCAGCAATTATAGAAAGGAGGAGGGATATGTCCAAAAGTGATGTAATTGAAATCGAAGGAACAGTAGTTGAGAAGCTTCCGAATACCATGTTTCAGGTAGAACTTGAGAATGGTCATCGCGTGCTTGCACACATCAGTGGTAAGCTTCGCCAGAACTTCATCCGTATCTTACCGGGTGATAAAGTGACACTGGAATTATCTCCTTATGATTTATCTAAGGGAAGAATTATTTGGAGAGATAAATAATTCAAAAAATGGCTTGCAATTTGAAAAAGAGCATGCTATAATGTAAAACGGTCTTTTTTGAAAGGAGGGTTTAACATGAAGGTTAGATCATCAGTAAAACCAATTTGCGAAAAATGCAAAATCATTAAAAGAAAAGGACGTATTAGAGTTATCTGTGAAAATCCGAAACACAAACAGAGACAGGGATAATCACCAATTTGAATAAGTAGTAATACATGTTCAAATATGTGAGTTCTTGTCTGAAAATTATGTGCGGCTGAATCAGTGTTTTCTAAGAAGTCTTATTTCTAATTAGAAGGTACTGTTTATCATAATTGTGGAATTAGAGCTTACGGATGATTACTTTTTGGTATCAGGACTGTGTCTTGAAAAGATCGGAACTTAACAACGTCCGATTGGGTGCAAACCCCAATCAATTAGTAACTAATTATATGCCCGACTAACAGACCAATGGGGCATGAGTGAAACGGAAGGGTTTCACAAAAAGAAAATGGAGGAAACGTAAATGGCTCGTATCGCAGGTGTTGACTTACCTAGAGAAAAACGTATTGAAATCGGTTTAACTTATATCTACGGTATCGGTAGAGTAAGTGCAACTAAGATTTTAGCAGAAGCAGGTGTAAATCCTGATACTCGTGTCAGAGATATCACTGACGACGAAGTAAAGAAGATTACCGAGGCTATTGAAGCTTTGGGAATTATGACCGAAGGTGATTTAAGAAGAGAAATCGCCCTGAACATTAAGAGACTTCAGGAAATCGGTTGCTATCGTGGTATCCGTCATCGTAAGGGTCTTCCTGTTCGTGGACAGAAGACAAAGACAAATGCTAGAACTCGTAAGGGTCCTAAGCGTACTGTTGCTAATAAGAAGAAGTAATCTTCAGGCAGCATAAGTAACTAGTAAATAATTATTGAGAAAGTAGGTTAGTTTAAAATGGCAAAGAAAGTTGCAAAGAAAGTAACAAAGAAGCGTGTCAAGAAAAACGTTGAACGTGGACAGGCACATATTCAGGCATCTTTTAACAACACTATCGTTACATTAACAGATGCTGAAGGTAATGCTCTTAGCTGGGCAAGTGCCGGTGGTCTTGGTTTTAGAGGTTCAAGGAAATCTACTCCGTATGCTGCACAGATGGCAGCTGAAACAGCTACAAAGGCTGCTTTGATCCACGGACTGAAGACTGTAGACGTTTTTGTAAAGGGTCCTGGTTCAGGACGTGAAGCTGCAATCAGAGCATTATCTGCTTGTGGACTTGAAGTAGTAAGTATCCGTGACGTAACTCCGGTTCCTCACAATGGATGCCGTCCTCCTAAGCGTCGTCGCGTTTAGTCAGGGATTTTATAGTAACTTGTTGGAAGAAAGTGCTGCTTAGGCAGCACTGTAAACAATAATTTTAAGGAGAATTTTAAAATGGCAGTTAATAGAGTACCAGTACTTAAGAGATGTAGAACATTAGGTCTTGAGCCTATGGTTTTAGGTTATGACAAGAAGTCTAACAGAACAAACGCTAGAGCAGGTAAGAAGGTTAGTGAATATGGTCTTCAGTTAAGAGAGAAGCAGAAAGCTAAATTTATCTACGGCGTATTGGAGAAGCCTTTCAGAAACTACTATGAGAAGGCTGACAGAATGAAGGGTATGACCGGTGAAAACCTGATGATTATGTTGGAGAGAAGACTTGACAATGTAGTTTTCAGAATGGGATTTGCCAGAACCAGAAGAGAAGCAAGACAGATTGTTGACCACAAGCATGTATTAGTAAACGGAAAGTGCATTAACATTCCTTCATACTTAATCAAAGCTGGTGATGTTATCGAAATCAGAGAGAAGTCTAAGTCATTACAGAGATACAAAGATATCGTTGAAGTTACCGGCGGTAGATTAGTTCCTGAATGGATGGATGCAGATATTGAAGGATTAAAGGGTACTATCAAGAATCTTCCTACCAGAGAAATGATTGATGTTCCTGTAGATGAAATGCTTATCGTCGAGTTGTATTCTAAATAATTAAGTTAACGGGTTCGTAAAAGGAGGGTATTTGCAGTGTTCGATTTTGAAAGACCAAATATTGAGGTAGTTGAAATCTCAGAAGATAAGAAATACGGTAAATTCGTAGTTGAGCCTTTGGAAAGAGGTTATGGTATCACACTTGGTAACTCTCTTAGAAGAATCATGCTTTCATCTTTACCGGGTGCAGCAGTAAGCCAGGTTAAGATTGAAGGTGTAGATCACGAATTCAGCTCTATTCCGGGCGTGAAGGAAGATGTAACTGAAATTATCATGAACATCAAGAGCTTGTCCATCAAGAATAGCAGCGAAACAAATGAGCCTAAGACCGCATATATCGAGTTCGAGGGTGAAGGTGTAGTTCGTGCATCAGATATTCAGGTTGACCAGGATATCGAAATCCTTAATCCGGACTTAGTTATCGCTACCTTAAGTGGAAAGAACACAAAGCTTTACATGGAGCTCATCATTACTAAGGGTAGAGGCTATGTAAGTGCTGACAAGAACAAGCGCGAAGATTTACCTATTGGAGTAATCGCAATTGATTCTATCTATACACCTGTTGAAAGAGTTAACGTTACTGTACAGAATACCCGTGTAGGTCAGATTACCGATTATGATAAATTAACACTTGATGTTCATACCAATGGAACTTTAGTTCCGGATGAAGCTGTTAGTTTAGCGGCAAAAGTACTTAGCGAGCACTTGAGTCTGTTCATCAACCTTTCTGAAAATGCAAAGAATGCAGAAGTTATGGTTGAAAAGGAAGACGACGAGAAGGAAAAAGTATTAGAAATGAGTATCGACGAATTAGAGTTATCTGTTCGTTCCTACAACTGCTTGAAGAGAGCAGGCATCAATACTGTAGAAGAGTTAACCAATAAAACTTCAGAAGATATGATGAAGGTTCGTAACTTAGGACGTAAATCTTTAGAAGAAGTATTAGGCAAGTTAAAAGAGTTAGGACTTCAGTTAAGCCCTAGCGAAGAATAGAAGAATTGCAAAGCAATTCTTCGGGATACCACCCCTTGTAAATCCAAAGAGTAAATCGGTGGTTTCTCTAAATGGAACAGTAAACGTGGCATTGCCACAGCATGCATTCGGTAAGTAAGTCCAAAGAGCGTGGCCGGATGTACCATGAAATGAGAAAGGAAATTTAGACATGGCAAAGTACAGAAAGCTTGGAAGAACACCTTCCCAGAGAAAAGCATTATTAAGAAATCAGGTTACAGCATTATTAAACAACGGTAAGATTGTTACTACCGAAGCTAAGGCTAAGGAAGTAGCTAAGATTGCTGAAGGTTTAATCGCATTAGCAGTTAAAGAAAAAGACAACTTTGAAATGGTTAAGGTTGAAGCTAAGGTTGCTGTAAAGGATAAAGACGGTAAGAGAGTAAAGGAAGTAGTAGATGGTAAGAAGGTTACCAAGTACGAAACCGTAGAAAAGGAAATCAAGAAGGATCTTCCTTCCAGATTACATGCTCGTCGTCAGATGTTAAAGGTATTATATCCTGTAGTTGAAGTTCCTACTGAAGCAGCAGGTAAGAAGAGAAATACCAAGGAAGTTGACTTAGTAGCTAAGTTGTTCGATGAAATCGCACCTAAGTACGCTACACGTAATGGTGGTTATACCAGAATCATCAAGATTGGTTTGCGTAAGGGTGATGCAGCTATGGAAGTTGTACTTGAGTTAGTTTAATTTAAGGATTAAAAATTATTAGGCAGGTTTGTGCATGATTTTCATGTACAAACCTGCTTTTTATTGTTTCTTTTGTATGTATGTGTTAAAATAGTGTCCGGATATTACATGATATGGAGTGGCAATATATGGTTAAGTTAATTAGATTAATTAATAATTTCATAGAAAAGTATGGTATATATTGTCTGGGGATTGTTGTAATTATTTTAAATGTATCCCTGGCTTTTGATAATGTTGTCTGGGGAGATGAGGCTTTTTCCGGGAATACGGTATCTGAAACAAATTTGTATGGTATTTTTCAGAGAGTTTATTATTGGGATTCTCATCCGCCGTTATATTATTATTGGTTGCGTTTGGTAGCAAGTATATTTGGCTATAAAACTAGTGTATACCATTTCGCTGCATTGATACCATTTTCCATAGGTATTGTTCTGGCAATGACATTATTTCAAAAGAAGTTTGGGAAAATTCCTGCAGCATTTTTTATTGTATTAAGCGGATTGTCGGCTCCTTGTGCAGAATATAATCTAGAGATAAGAATGTATGCGTTAGTTTTTTTTGAATTATTGATGTGCGCGTATTGCAGCTATAGAATTATGGAAGCTGGCGGTAGAAAGAGATTTTGGGTCGGTTTGACTATATTTGGCGTACTTGCAGCATATACTCACTATTTCGGTTTGGTGGTCAGTGGTATTTTATTATTTATGACAACCGTATTTAATTTTCTTCGTAATAAGAAAATTAAATATGGAATCAATGCTTTGATTATGTATATTGTATTATATGCTCCATGGTTGGTAGTATTTTTTCGACAGGCAAAATCGGTGGGTAACAACTGGTGGTTAAGCGAAATTGCTCCATTGAATGTGTTGGGCACCATGATATTTTGTGGTGAAAATGTAAAGAAAATTTTAATGCCGGTGGTAATCCTTTTTTCAATAATTGTTTTTGTAAAAGAATCAGAGTTTATTTATCCTTCGTTGCCGGAAAATAATAAGGCGATTCGCTGGATACTGCAGAAGCCGAGTGCAAGAAAATGGTCGATAGAATTGTGGGGAATTGTGCTGTTTTGGGCAGTTATTTTTTCTACATTGGTATTTACTTATTTAGTAAGTGTTTTGATTAGTCCGCTTACGGTTGCGCGTTACATGTATCCGCTGGTACCGATACAATTGTTCATTTTAATGCTTTGTATTCGTCGTATTTTGGCTTATGGAAAGATAACCTGGGGGAAACAATCATACGGCATGGTACAAGAAGAGGATAAGCAGGATAGAATTTATCTTGTTGACATGAAAAGTGAAGCATGGAAAAAAACAGTTTTTTCTGTAGTTTCAGTTATATTTATGGTACTACTAACGATTTGTCTGTTTGATTTTAAGTATTACCGGAGCGTTTCAAAAACACAGGAGGTACAGACACAAAAGATATTGACAATCATAGGAGACCCTGAGGATGAAGCTGTATTTACTGCGACAGGCGTAAAGCATTTATCATGGACAGTTTTACCTTATTACTTTCCGGGGCATGAAGTGCATGATTGCTTGCCTAATGATATTGATGCAGATAAAGATGATATATGGGTTTTTATTGGATATGCTATGTCAGATGAGGCAATCGAAGATATGGAGGCCAAAGGATATTCCATGGAGATGCATATGGATTTATGGTTTGGAAAATATGGTTGCAATCTATATCATTTCTATCGATAATCTTATTATGTAAGTATTAATGATTAAGAAAAGATCAAAATGATCAGATTGCTTGGTTTTTTGTAAGAGGAGTACAAAAATGTCAGACAAATTCAAATACGATGCGTTTATCAGCTACCGACATACGGAGCTTGATAAATTTGTTGCTGAAAATTTACATAAGCAGTTAGAAGCATTTCATTTCCCTAAAGGGCTGGCTAAAAAGCGCAAAGGGCAGAAGAATAAAATAGAAAGGGTATTCCGTGATAAAGATGAGTTGCCCCTTACCAGTAATCTGGAGGACCCTATACTGCAGGCGCTTAATAGCAGTGAGTGGTTGATTGTTATTTGTTCGCCCAGACTTAGAGAATCTATGTGGTGTAAGAAAGAGATTGAAACCTTTGTATCACTTCGCGGAAGAGAGCATGTACTGGCAGTTTTAGTAGAGGGAGAACCGGCGGAGTCTTTTCCGGACGAGCTTCTGTACAAGCTGGAAGATGTGAAGCAACCGGATGGCAGCGTGAAGCAGGTTAAAATCCCTGTAGAGCCCCTTGCGGCAGATGTTAGGGGAGAAACTCGCAAAGATGTGCTAAAGGCCATGAAAACGGAAATTATGCGTATTCTGGCAGCTATGTTCCAAGTGGATTATGATGATTTACGTCAGCGCCACAGAGAGCGTAAAATGCGTCGTATTGTAGGAGCTTCTCTTTTAGTGGGAGCAGCATGCCTTCTGTTTGGTGCATACAGCACGATAACGGCTCTTCGGATTAAAGAGCAGAAGGACAGAATAGAGGAACAGTCTGAACAGATTTTGGCACAGTCGGAAGAGATATTAGAGCAACACGAAGCACTTAAATTAAAGTCCGAGGAAATCCGTATACAGAACGAAGCTATTACGAAACAGAATGAGGCAATCACTAAGCAGAATGCAGAATTAGCGCTCCGCCAGGCCAAAGCATTGGCAGAAGAAGCCGGACACTATTTGGAACAGGGCAACCGAAAAGAGGCGGTACAGACGGCAGTAGAGTCGCTTACAGAAAGTGATGGTATTTCCATGCCTCTTACAGCCGGGGCGCAGATGGTACTTACGGAAAGCTTGCGACTATACGATACCGGTGCTGCATATCGTGCACAGTATCAATATGAAATGCCGGGACGTATTTTATATATTTTGGAATCTGTGGATTCAGATACTTTGGCGATTTATGATGCTACCAGTACCATGACTTTATATGATGTGGAGAAGAAAGAGGTTATTGAGACCTTTTCCAAGGAAGATACTGAGATTTGGTTTAGCCATTCCTGCACTTTTATAGGGGAAGACAAGTTTGCATATTTGAATTCGCAGCGCGAAGTTTGTATCTATGATTTGAATGAGAAGAAAATCGTAGAGAAGCTTGCAGATGAAATCTATTATGAGGCGATTGCAGATGAAACGGGAAAATATCTGATGACAAAGGAAATGAGTAACGAATATAAGGTTTATGATGGTGCAACCTTGCAACATATATGTACCATTCCTCAAATAGAAGATAATCGGCTTCTTCCTTATTCGCTTATATTGCCTGATGGAATTTATGTAAATGGTTATACCGAATCAGATGAAAATGGAAACTTAAACAAGTATCTGTATTTTTATGACGTGAATACGCAGAACATACGGGGAATACTTAGTATAGAAGATTGGGATTTGGAAGATATAAAGATTCGGGATTCTGTGGCGTATATTGCACTGGCGCGCTTTGAGGAGGAGCGTCAGGAATATTATATGAGGGCACTAGCCTTCCAAATGGATACGGGCGTGATTTTGTGGTCAAATGAACAACAGGGACAATATGACACCAAGATTAAGTTGTCCGGTAACCCTCAGGGACAATGTTTGATTGTTGTGTCCAGGGGACTTGCACAAATCATTGACATGGAAACCGGTAGTGTTTTATGCGCAAATTCTGTGAATTCTCCGGTAATTGAAATTCTGGGATATGCAGATAGTGATAATTTCATGATGTTTTGCCAGAATGGAGAAATGGTAGTGTACAACAGAGAATATAATATGGTTGTGGAAATGACAGACCGTTTTGAGTGTAAGACCGGTTTAAACAGCTATATTATCCATTCTAAGTATGGTATCTCTGTTTTAGAGAATAATGACAATAAAGTAACGATTTATACGAATGCAGTTGGTAAGGATTTAGTTGAGACAAAAGAGGCTCATAAACTTCCTGACGGAAGCGAGGAGATTGCCAATGATGAAGCTTTTGAAATAGCACGTACCTATGGTTTGGATAATCCGGAGTATGTGGAACATCTGTATTATAGTGATGACGGAAGGTACTGTTTTATTTACTATTGGGATGAAAGTTTTCATGTATATGATACAGTGGCCGGCAAAATTATAGGCAGCATGGATGATGCATATCCTACTTATTGGTTCATGGGTACGGATTCGCAGGGATACTCTTATTTGCAGGGATATTTCGGATGCTATATTATGAATTTGGATATGGAAGCTGTAACATGGGTCGCAAATTGTAAGGATGTAGATATTGAAAACAGAAAGTTGTATTTGACAGATAGTCAATATAACTATGAAGCACCTGTATACTCTGTAGAGGAGTTGTTACAGGCTGCAAAGGAACTGGGATATTTGGATAAATAACAAAAAACAAAACGCCCTGCTGATATTGATATGTGTCCGGGATGCCGGGTACACATCATATACAGCGGGGCGTTTGATGTATTATTCTAAAGTTTTCTGAAAATGCTGGTAATCCTTACAGGAGTTCCAATCGCCACCCCAGACAAAACCATGCTCCTTAAATAATTTGTAGCACAAATCGTTTTCATCAATTTTGTATGGGAAGTCAGCTGTTCTGTCTGCGTAGGGCTCACTTCCGACAGGAGAAATATTGACACTGCCATCCTTGTTGTAGGTAATGTAGGGGTTGTAAAAAGGATTCACATCAATGGCCAGACCATAAGCATGCTTGGACAAGTGAGTGCTACCCTCCACAATACGATAATTAAAGCAGGAGGTATTGTTGGCCAGCATGGATTTCGTGTCGTCACCATCGTAATTTTCAATTAATTCAATGCTTTCAATACGATATTCGTTTAAATACAGCTCATAAAAGATTTCTTTTAAGTCTTCTGCAATAGCGACATTACAAATCAGCTCGCCTTCTGCAAGATTTCCTTCAAAATCATAGTGAATTACATGCAAATATACTAAGTCTTCGTATGAAATTGCAAGTTCTTCCGTCGTTTCCGGATAAGAGCAGCCTGTAATATATTCTTTTTGCTCTTCACTGAGGGGAGCATAATAAAAATGGTCGGTAATTGCAATGACAGGAGCTTCTGTTATTTGTGGCGGCTCTTCCGAAGGTTCCGGAGTGATAACAGGTTCTTCTGTCTGTTTGGGAGGTGTGGTAGGTGCTTCCGTGGAAGGAGCGACGGTGTGCGCTGGTATATTATTACGTTCTGCGTATTCGGAAAGTGTTTCGGAATTTCCAAGTAATAATTTGCTTAAGCAGGTGAAAATTACGATGATGGCCACAATGGCAACCAACCCCTTCAGCAAAATTTTCGTCATATTATTCATATACATTACTTCCTTTTTGATGATAGTTTGATAATAGCATGCACAGAAGTTTTTGTAAATAAACTGAATGTTAGGAGTTGTAATCTTTTCGCGGATTTAGTACAATATATACTGATTAGCTGTGCGAAGCGGAAACGAGCTGGCATGGCGTAGGAGCCATGAAAGGGAGGCACTATGAGCATTATTAAGGCGAAGGATGTTACATTTGAATATATAAGGCGGGATGAAGAAGGCAATGTAGAAGGTATCACCACAGCAGTGGACAATGTTTCTCTGGATGTGGAACAGGGAGATTTCGTGGCTATTTTAGGGCACAACGGTTCCGGTAAATCTACATTGGCTAAACATTTGAATGCTATTTTATTTCCTACGGAAGGAACCATCTGGGTGGATGGCATGGATACCAAAGAAGAAGAGCATATCTGGGATATCCGTCAGACTTCCGGAATGGTGTTTCAGAACCCGGATAACCAGATTATCGGACAAGTAGTGGAAGAAGATGTGGGATTTGGTCCGGAGAATATGGGAATCCCTACAAAGGAAATATGGGAGCGTGTAGAGGAAAGTTTAAAGGCAGTGGGAATGTATGAATTCCGTAAGCACTCGCCCAATAAGCTTTCCGGAGGACAGAAGCAGCGTGTATCCATAGCCGGTGTATTGGCTATGCACCCTAAGTGTATTGTATTGGATGAGCCCACTGCTATGTTGGACCCTAACGGACGAAGAGAGGTAATTCGCGCAGCCAGGGCATTGAACGATGTAGAAAGGGTAACCATTATTTTGATTACTCATTATATGGAAGAAATTATTTATGCCAACAAGGTATTTGTCATGGATGAAGGAAAAATCGCCATGCAGGGTTCGCCACGGGAAATCTTTTCCCATGTGGAAGAATTAAAAGAGCTTCGTTTGGATGTGCCACAGGTAACCATGCTTGCGTATGAATTGAAAAAGCGTGGAGTAGACCTTCCGGACGGTATCTTGACCAAGGAAGAATTAATCGAGGCCCTGGGCCTTTAAGGAGTGATAAAATGGCAATTATTGTAGATCATGTTAGTTTTGTGTATGAGCCGGATACCCCATTGGCCCATAAGGCATTAGATGATATTTGTTTAAATATTCCTGACGGACAGTTTATCGGTATCATCGGACATACCGGTTCCGGTAAGTCCACATTGGTACAGCATTTGAATGGTTTGATGGAAGCCACGGAGGGACATATTTATTACAACGGCGAAGATATTTACGACAAGGATTTTGAAATGAAGAAGCTTCGTAGCAATGTAGGGCTGGTTTTTCAATATCCGGAGCACCAGTTGTTTGAAGTGGATGTTTTTTCCGATGTCTGCTTCGGCCCCAAGAATTTAGGGCTGGATAAAAAGGAAGTAGAGCTTAGAGCTTTTGAGGCCTTGAAAAAGGTCGGGCTTCCGGATGATTTGTTTTATCAGTCACCCTTTGATTTGTCCGGAGGACAAAAACGTAGAGTGGCGATTGCAGGTGTCCTTGCCATGAAACCGGACGTTTTGATTCTGGATGAACCTACGGCTGGATTGGACCCCAAGGGGCGTGAAGAAATTCTGGATCAGATTAAAAAGTTACAGATAGAAACAGGTCTGACCATTATTCTGGTAAGTCATAGTATGGAAGATGTGGCAGAGTACGTGGACCGTATTGTAGTGATGAATAAGGGCAAAGTTATGTATGACGACGTGCCGAAGGAAGTATTTAAACACTACAAGGAATTAGAAGAAGTAGGTTTGGCGGCACCGCAGGTGACGTATATTATGCAGGCTTTACATCAGAAGGGCTTACCGGTGAATACGGATGCCACTACCATAGATGAAGCGGCAGAAGAGGTTTTACGTGTACTGCGCCAAAGATAGTATAGGCGCGGAAAAATAAAAGGATGTGCCTGACTCAAAAGGCAATATGAGAGGATTTATATGTTAAGAGATATGACATTGGGCCAGTATTATCAGACAGAATCTGTTATTCATAAACTGGACCCCAGAGTAAAAATCGGTGGAACATTATTATATATTATATCCCTGTTTCTTTTTGAGAACGTCTGGGGATATGTGTTGGCAGCTGTTTTTTTAGGAGTAGTGATTAAGCTTTCCAAGGTGCCGCTTAAGTTTATGGTGCGTGGTATGCGTGCAATACTGTTTTTGTTAATTATTACAGCATGTTTTAATTTATTCCTGACTCCGGGTGAAGTGATATTCAGCCTTTGGAAACTGAAGATTACCAAGGAAGGCATTCGGATAGCTATATTTATGGCACTTAGATTGAGCTTTTTGATTGTGGGTTCTTCTGTAATGACCCTGACAACCACACCGAATAATCTGACGGACGGTATGGAGAAAATGCTACGCCCCTTAAAAATATTTAAGGTACCGGTACATGAGGTGGCCATGATGATGTCCATCGCCCTGCGTTTCATACCCATTCTTTTAGAGGAAACCGACAAGATTATGAAAGCACAGATTGCCAGAGGTGCGGACTTTGAATCAGGCAATTTACTAAAACGTGCCAAGGCATTGGTACCGCTTTTGGTACCCCTGTTTATTTCAGCTTTCAGACGTGCGAATGATTTGGCCATGGCAATGGAGGCCAGATGTTATCGCGGCGGTGACGGACGTACGAAGATGAAGCCTCTAATCTATCAGAAGAGAGATTATCTGGCATATGTGGTAATCGTAGTATATTTGACGGCGAAAGTGCTTTTGGGTATTTTCCTGTAAAACACTATGGGAAGGCTTTGGGCAGAAGAAGGTATGTTCCATAAAGCATGAGGAGATTTACATGAGTAAAAAAAGAGTCAGATTGATTGTGGCATACGATGGAACAAACTACCATGGTTGGCAAGTGCAGAAAAATGGTATCACTATCGAAAGTGAATTGAATAGATGCTTAACGGAGCTTCTGCAGGAACCTATAGAAGTTATTGGTGCCAGCAGAACTGATGCCGGAGTACATGCTATGGGAAATGTAGCGGTATTTGATACTTGTAGCCGGATGCCGGCAGAGAAGATTTCCTACGCACTGAATCAACGTTTGCCGGAGGATATCCGTATACAGAAATCCGAGGAGGTGGATGCAGATTGGCATCCCAGATATTGTGATAGTCGTAAGACCTATGAATACCGGATATACCGGGGAGAATTCCCGATGCCCTTAAAACGCTTATATGCACTGCACATATATTATAATGTGGATTTGGAAAAGATGTGCGAGGCTGCGAAATTCTTTGTGGGTGAGCATGATTTCAAAAGTTTTTGTCAGGTGGGAGCACAGGTGAAAAGTACGGTGCGAACGGTTTATGACGTAAGTATTATAGAAGAAGGTGCAGATTTGGTCATCCGGGTAACCGGAGGGGGATTCCTCTATAATATGGTACGTATTATGGCAGGAACCCTTCTGGAAGTGGGAAAAGGGAAAATAGAACCCGGTCAAATACCGGAAATTATTCAGGCGAAGGATCGAGAGGCGGCGGGTTCTACCGCTCCGGCCCATGGTTTGACACTGATTAAGTATGAGTTTTTATAGACTGTAAAATAATCAGCAGAAAAACAAGGAAAATCTTGAAAATTTTTATTGACAGACGTTTGTTCATACAATATAATATACAAATGTGTGACGATGTTTCAGAATGCCTAGTCAAAGCCCCGACGAAGCATTTGAGATAGAGTATAAACCGTTTTGGACGAATATAAGGTGTAGCCGGACATCTGCAACTTATATTACGGAAGAAACAAGAAGAGGTCGAAAGACAAAGTAAGATGGAGGAAACAACATGAAAACATTTATGCCCAATCCAGCTACCATCGAGAGAAAATGGTATGTGGTAGACGCTACAGATATGACTTTGGGACGTTTAGCTTCTGAAGTTGCAAAGGTTTTAAGAGGAAAGAACAAGGCTATCTTTACTCCTCACGCTGATTGCGGTGACTATGTTATCGTTATCAACGCTGCAAAAGTTAAGGTAACCGGTAAGAAGTTGGATCAGAAGATTTACTATCATCATTCAGACTACGTAGGTGGTATGAAGGAAACTACTTTAAGAGAAATGTTAGCGAAGAAGCCTGAGCAGGTTGTTGAACTTGCAGTTAAGGGCATGCTTCCAAAGGGACCTTTAGGAAGACAGATGTATACCAAACTTCACGTATACGCAGGCGCAGAGCATGCACAGGCAGCTCAGAAGCCGGAAGTATTAACATTCTAAAGGGACTGAAAGGAGGAAATAAATCATGGCTAAAACAGCAAAATACTACGGAACAGGTAGAAGAAAGAAATCAATCGCCAGAGTATATTTAGTACCTGGTAAGGGTGATGTTGTTATTAATAAAAGAACTATGGATGATTACTTCGGATTAGAGACCTTAAAGGTTATCGTTCGTCAGCCTCTCGTTGCTACTGAGACTGCAGACAAATTCGATGTACTCGTAACTGTACGCGGTGGTGGATACACCGGACAGGCTGGTGCTATCAGACACGGTATCGCAAGAGCACTTCTTCAGGTAGATGCTGATTACAGACCTACCCTCAAGAAGGCAGGCTTCTTAACCAGAGACCCTCGTATGAAGGAAAGAAAGAAATACGGTCTCAAGGCAGCACGTCGTGCACCTCAGTTCAGCAAGAGATAATCTGCTGTACAAACCGTATCAAAATGGTTCAAAAACCCCGGAAAATCAAGGTTTTCCGGGGTTTTCTTATACCCATAGGGTCTGATATGGTTTGACTTGATTTGATATAACGAGAGCCATTTTCACCCAATTTTTAATGGTTAAATATAG
>JBGVKL010000078.1:0-3939 GCA_045123675.1 Acetatifactor sp.
CTTTTCCTTCATATAATTGTTCACACTTTTGCATTTCATTCTTCCTCCAAACCAAATCATTTCCTGCATTTTGGAACGCAAAAAAAGACAAAGGCGCCTTTAAGTTTATTTAACTTAAAGACGCCTTTGCCTTTACGCACGCTATTTTACCTCTTAACTTTTATCTTGTCAATCCATTTTGTCTAAAAATCCTTACTTTCATCGATCTATTTCATTAGATCCAAAAGAGTGATATTATCAAAATAATGATTTACCATATGATGAAACTCTTTCCACATCGGCAATGTTTTACATGTATCTGCACGTTTACAGGTTTTTGCATTACATTCCAGACATGCAACCGGAACCAGTTCCCCTTCTGCAAGTCTTAATATATCTCCAATCCTATAATCTTTTGGTTCCCTTGCCAGACGGTATCCGCCGCCTTTGCCCTGTACCCCTTCCACATAATGGTTTTTAGAAAGTACAGGCATAATTCTCTCGATATATTTTAGAGACAGCTCCTGTCGCTCTGCAACCGTCTTCATTGCTATATAACCTTCATTCTGATTTTCTGCAAGATCAAGCAATACACGCAAAGCATATCTTCCCCTTGTTGAGATCATCATTCCTTTGTTCCTTCTTTCCTTATTCTGCAAATAGAGGTGTTGATAAATATCTATCTCCTGTATCCGGCATCAATACAACAATTGTTTTTCCTTTATTTTCGGCTCTTTTGGCAAGCTGGATTGCCGCCCATAAGGCTGCTCCGGAAGAAATGCCTACAAGCACTCCTTCTCTATGCCCCATGAGTTTTCCGGTTGCAAAAGCATCATCATTCTCTACCGTAATAACCTCATCATAAATGGAAGTATTTAATATGTCCGGAACAAATCCTGCTCCAATACCCTGTATTTTATGCGAACCGGCAATGCCTGTAGAAAGCACTGCTGAAGATGCCGGCTCAACAGCCACAATCTTAATATCCGGATTTTGTGCTTTCAGATATTCACCAACACCCGTCACTGTACCTCCGGTACCTACGCCTGCTACAAAGATATCCACATTACCATCTGTATCCTCATATATTTCAGGGCCTGTACTCTCCCTATGGGCTTTGGGATTTGCAGGATTCACAAATTGTCCGGGAACAAAACTATTCGGTATTTCATTGGCCAGCTCTTCTGCTTTCGCAATGGCTCCCTTCATGCCTTTCGCCCCTTCACTAAGCACAAGTTCCGCTCCGTATGCTTTCATAAGCTGACGTCGCTCTACGGACATGGTATCAGGCATTACAAGAATCATGCGATACCCTCTGGCAGCTGCAACAGAAGCGAGACCAATACCTGTATTGCCGGAAGTTGGCTCAATAATTACTGTATCAGGTTTTAATCCGCCTGTACTCTCAGCGTCATCCAGTATTGCTTTTGCCACACGATCTTTTACCGAGCCAGCTGGATTAAAGTATTCCAGCTTGGCTAAAATTTTTGCCTGCAACTCATATTCTTTTTCAATACGAGTGAGTTCCAAAAGTGGTGTCTTTCCAATCAGCTGCTCTGCCGAAGTATATACTCTTGACATCTCAAACACTCTCCTTTACTTATTCTACCGCATCAAACCCATGCTGTAAATCATTGATAATATCTTCTATATGTTCTGTTCCAATAGAAAGCCGGATTGTATTTGGCTTAATTTCCTGCTCAGCCAGTTCCTCCGGCGAAAGCTGACTGTGTGTTGTAGTCGCAGGATGAATCACAAGACTTTTCACATCAGCTACATTTGCAAGTAATGAAAAAATCTGCAGATGATCTATAAACCTGTAGGCCTCTTCCATTCCCCCTTTAATATCAAATGTAAAAATAGATGCTCCACCATTCGGGAAATACTTCTGATAAAGCGGATAATCAGGATGGGAAGGAAGAGATGGATGGTTCACTCTTTCAACCTGTGGATGAGCGTTTAAAAATTTTACCACCTTCTTCGTATTTTCTGCATGACGCTCCAGACGCAGCGACAGTGTTTCGATTCCCTGTAATAATAAAAACGCTGCAAAAGGAGAAATGGTTGCTCCTGTATCACGAAGCAGAATTGCACGGATATAAGTAACGAAGGCTGCTGGCCCGGCAGCTTTTACAAAAGATACGCCATGATAACTTGGATTCGCTTCAGCGATGGCAGGATACTTCCCTGAAGCAGTCCAATCAAATTTGCCTGAATCTATAATGACCCCACCAAGAGTAGTTCCATGACCTCCAAGAAATTTTGTAGCAGAATGTACCACAATATCAGCCCCATGTTCAATTGGACGAATAAAATACGGTGTACCAAAGGTATTATCTACCACAAGAGGTAAGCCATGTCTATGGGCAAGCGCAGCCAATGCGTCAATATCCGGAATATCACTGTTCGGATTGCCCAGCGTTTCTATGTAAATCGCTCTTGTATTTTCCTCAATAGCAGCTTCCACTTCATCAAGATCATGTATATTGACAAAGGAAGCTGTGATTCCGAACCCCGGAAGTGTATGTGCCAGCAGGTTGTAACTGCCGCCATAAATCGTTTTCTGTGCAACAAAGTGTCCACCATTTTGTCCCAGAGCCTGTAAGGTATATGTAATTGCAGCTGCTCCTGAAGCAAGTGCCAAAGCAGCAACACCACCTTCTAAGGCAGCAACACGCTTTTCCAGAACATCCTGCGTAGAGTTCGTTAAGCGTCCATAAATATTTCCGGCATCTGTAAGTCCAAAACGTGCTGCCGCATGGGCACAATCGTGAAAAACATAAGAAGTGGTTGCATAAATAGGCACTGCACGTGCATCCGTAACAGGATCCGGAGTCTCCTGTCCTACATGAAGCTGAAGTGTTTCAAATCTGTATTTTGACATAATATAGTTCCTTTCGTTTATAAATTTCGATGATTTCAATTAGCTTACTGCGGATTGTCACATTCGACCAAAACGAAAGTTTTCTCGTACAAGCTTTTCAAAATAAAATCCCATAACAAGCTCCTTGTTACCTACTGTGTTAGTAGGTTTTTGTTTTTTGTATTATATCCATTATTTACCTACCACGTCAATAGGTATTTTAAAATTCTTGTTCCATATAAATAGCCCGAAGCCATAATGACTCCGGGCCAAATTCACATTACCATCATTTTTTGAAGGGCATTTATCCTTCAATAGCAATATAGTTTTTATCTTCTATCTGTGCTTTTTTCTCTTCCTGTTTTGGAATAGACAGCCTTAATACTCCACTTTCGTACTTCGCATGAATATCTTCCTGTCTAATATCCTCGCCCACATAGAACACTCTGCTCATACTGCCTGCGTAACGTTCACGACGGACAAATTTTCCTGTCTTTTCTTCTTTTTCCTCTTTGTCGAGACCTTTCGCTGCATTGATCATCAAATATCCATTCTTCAGTTCTAGTGAAAGTTCCTCTTTCTTAAATCCCGGAAGATCGATATCCACTTCATAATGATCATCCTGTTCTTTCACATCTGTTTTCATCATGTTTGCAGCATGACGACCATACAGTTTTTTCTGTGCTTTCTTCATTGCCCGATCATCAAATACCGGAAAATCAAAGAAATCATCAAAGAACTCGTCAAATAAATTTTCTCCAAAAATACTAGGTGTTAACATAATCATCGCTCCTTTTTCAAATTATATTTTGAAACTGGGGATGTTTAGGAAGAATCATGAACTCGTGGTTCTTTCTTTCTCCTGTTTCTAATTATGTTATAGCACCTTTATTAGCACTCGTCAAGCGCGAGTGCTAATAAATTATGTGAATTTTTTGTGTCTTTTCAAAATCAAGATTGAGTGCCTTGATCTTTCCATTACTTCATTTTATTTTCCGCTATCACCATAGTTAGATAGTACCCTTGCAGAAGGATCATTTACGTCGCATCCTTCCCACTCCCTGTTCGGCATCCAGAAATCTGCAACCATCTCAGCC
>JBGVKL010000079.1:0-1652 GCA_045123675.1 Acetatifactor sp.
CAGACTGTAGACAAAGTAACTCCGAGAAAGTATTGTTTCTCGGAGTTATTTTTCTGCAGTCTTGGTTTTTTGCTAGTAAAAACAGAGATAATGACTATACTTTACGCCATTTGTAATCCCCATTCATCCTTGATTTTTGCAAGTTTCTTTAAATTCATACACGCAAAGGTGAGCGCGACTTTCATCTGCATCCGCGCCTTACCATACATCTGTGTATATCTAAATCCATGATTCTCTTTTGCTGTTCCAAAGATTCGCTCAATTGTTTCTTTTCGGTGAGAGTACAGTTCCTTCATCCCTGCTGTATGACGGATGTCCTCACATATCTCCATGTAGTTTTCCCATACGTGGCGGGTGACCACCTTCACATGCTCTTTGCTATGAGTACACTTCTCTAAATATGGACAGCTCTCACATATATGTCCACAGCTTTTATACTCCCGATAGCCTTCCCGATTCGTCGTTCTATAAGATAATACCTGATTATTGGGACAAAGATAGCAGTCATTGTATTCATCATAGACATACTCATGTTTTGGGAAAAATCCGTCTTTTGTCATTGGACGTTTATAAGGAAATACAGGGGTTACGCCATCATCAAGTAAAAGCTTTGCGATTGCCGGTGTTTTATATCCGGCATCCACAATACAGGATTTCATGGCTGTATTTCTAAGCTTATCATAAAGTTCCTTGAATGTACGACTGTCGTGTTCATTGCCGGGATTTACCGTAAAACCTAAAATCCAGCCGTTTTTGTCACAGGCCGTTTGAATACCATACGCAAACACATTTTTGTGTTCACCCTTTCGAAACCATCCACTCTCCGGGTCCGTGTTGCTGCATTTCACGGTTTTTCCATCCTGTGGAACATCGTCTGTGTAATCTTCAAACTTATCTCCACCACCGGAAGTTGGCTTATGGTCATCATCATCCTTTTTCTTTAATGGTTTCTTCCCATGCGCCTCCCTATCGGAATCAATTTCTTTTCTCAGCATTTCCTCAAAGAACAAAGCTTCATGCTGTGCAATACGTTTCTGCATTTTTTTATTGTTTGCACGGGCCTTTACATGTGTTGCATCCACAAACACTTCTGTAGGGTCAACCAACTTAAAACGGTAGCATTCTTCCAGAATGTGACGGAATATCTGTTCAAACAAGTCAGTATCCTTAAATCGCCTTGTATAATTCTTTCCGAAAGTAGAAAAATGTGGAACAGGATCATAAAGTTCCAATCCAAGAAACCAACGGTATGCCATGTTTACCTCGATTTCCTTTATGGTCTGGCGCATACTTTTGATTCCATAAAGATACTGAATCAGGGGAATCTTAATAAGTGTAACCGGATCGATGCTGGGTCTGCCTGTTTCTTCTGAATATCTGTCACGAACCAGGTCGTAAATAAAAGTCCAGTCAATCGCCTTATCGATAATCCGAAGCAGATGGTCTTGGGGAACCAGGTCATCTATACAAACAATCTGCATTTGTTTTCTTACTTTTTCGTTTTCCTGAGTCATCATGGAAGTAATCACCGCCTGTTTTTGATACTTCCATTATACCAAAAAAGAGCTTAAAAGTCTTGTAAATACTGACCTTTAATCCCTTTATCGAAAGAAAAATCCACGGCTGTTGCCGTGGACTTTGTCTACAGTCTG
>JBGVKL010000080.1:0-10121 GCA_045123675.1 Acetatifactor sp.
TTGAAGTCATTGAAGAGTTCATCAAAAAGAAGACGGAAACCAACGATGAGGAATCATTGATTCAAGAGATTGTTCCGATGGTGAAAGTTGATCCGATAGAGGTCCCGCTACCTATCCATAGTAAGCCGCAACCATCAGAACCGGAATCTGAAATCCTGGATCTGCTATCTATAAGCGCAAATACATACTTCTCAAAAGACATTAACGAACCAGCTCTCAAAGCCTTCATCAAGACCAATCCAAACCGATTCAGTTCGGGCGAAGATATGGCGATATTTTATTTGCTGATGACCGAGAAGAGTTACATTGGAACAAGCAAAAAGGACTTCCATAACTTCATTTCAAGCCTCATCGATTGCGTAGGATATACCCAATTATCCAATGCCTGTGCAAAGGTCAAGACGATTCTGTACGACAAATGGCACGATGCAAATGAAGAAATGGCGAATAAATATCAAAATCTCAGGGAAGATTTACAAGTATTTATAGTGCAAAAATAAAAACATAACACGAAGGTAATCAACTAAATACAATAAATCCACAAGATTGGAATAATTGGAATCCACAAAATCCAGTTATTCCAATTTTTACTTATATACATTTGCCGTAACTTCCGGTTACGGGAGGACGCAATCCTTATGAGTGCACCATAGAGGGAATGCGTGAAGTTGAACATCAAAGTGAGAGAGATTATGAAAGGAAAATTGTATGAGACGCTCATCGGCACGGATGCTAGATTAGCGATTACAATCAGTGGTGAGGAACTCAAGGAGTTCGTCGAGGATGTTATGGCAGATGCCAGACTCCGGGCAGAATCGGAGATCAAGGCGAAGCAGTCTGAGGAATGTATAGACAAGGAGGAAGTCAAAACCCTTCTCCGAGTGTGCGACACAACCCTCTGGAAATGGGCGAAGCGTGGCAAACTTGTCCCTCAGAAAGTCGGATCAAGAAACATCTACCGCAAGTCGGATGTCCTGGCGGTATTAAGAGGAGAGAAGTGATGAAAGCGGAAGATAAAAGCAGTGGTTTTCCTGTCAATATCTTTCCTCCGCTTATCAAGGACATTATCAGGGAGACCAATGCCGCATTCAATTATCCGGTTCCATATATCGGGGCTTCCATCCTATGTGCAATAGCCTCTGCAATCGGAAACACCTGTTGCTTGAAGGTGAAAAGCGGTTGGGTGGAAAAGCCTGTCCTGTATGTCGCCCTTGTCGGCAATCCCGGTTCTGTCAAGAGTCACCCGATACGCTTTGCAATGAATCCTATAATCGAAAGGGACATCCATTCAAGGCAGGAGTATTCCCGGAGGCTGGAGGACTATCGTCGGCAGATGAGAGACGGCGCATATCCGGAAAAGCCGAAATGCCGGCAGAGGATAGTGCAGGATGTGACAATGGAGGGAATATGCAAGGTGCTGGAAGATAATCCGGCAGGCCTGTGCTTCTTCTGTGATGAACTCATCGGATGGCTCGGATCAATGGATAAATATCGCAGAAACGGCAATGACGTGAACAAGTGGCTGAGCATATTCAACAGCTCGCCGATATTCGTCGATCGAAGAAGTGTGGACGACAAGATCACGATTGCAGAACCGTTCGTGAGTGTCATCGGCTCCATTCAGCCGAAGATATTTGCCCGTCAGTTTTCCGGCCAGTTTCTGGAAAACGGATTGCTTTCAAGAATGATGACCATCTATAACGATGAATCCGATGATATGCCTTACGACTCATACCGTGATCTCCCTGAGGAACTGACGGAGCAATGGCGAAAGGTTGTCGTAAAGATCCTCGATCTGACCGAAGGGTATTACGAGTTGGGGGAAGCCGTATATACATTGACTGAAGATGCGAAATCTTCCTTTTCTGCCTGGTCGGATATCACGACTGACCATATCAATGCAGAGGAACCGATGGCAATGCGTGAGTTCTTCCAGAAGATCAAGAACTATGTCTTCCGGATATCCCTTATCCTTCAGATATTGTATGAAGTCTGCGAGGATAAAGGCAGTTCCGGACAGGTGGAAGGCCGTGCAATGATATTGGCAACTGTCTTCGGAAATTATATGCTTGATAATGCCCGTAAGACACTTGATCTCCTTTCCTTTTCATCGGACAATATGTCTCCGAAACATAAGGAACTGCTGGCATTCCTCCCGTCCTCGTTTACCAAGTGTGAAGCCAATTCCATTGCCTCCACACTTGGCATATCCGAAAGCACGGTGGATAAATTCTGCAAGGAACAGCAGGGCATAACCATCCGTAAAACCACATACGGAACATACGAGAAAATCAAATGACAACACAATTACGCTTTACGCTCTTACGCCGTCAGAGAGTAAAAGCGTAAAGCGTAATCAAGACCGTCAGCAACACCGTCAGCAACACAAGAGACCCTCGTCACGCAGAGGGTATAGCGCATTATACCCCTGAAGGGGTGTGCGGTTCCCGTCTTCGACAGGAACGGGGCAATTCTCCGAATTGCTTGGGTCCGTCGTCGCAGCATAGCCGAGGTCGCAACAAAAGAAACAGCAATATGGGAAACATAACATCAGTACATATGCAGGCCTGCAAGGTCGGGTCAAGCGAAACACATAACCTGAGGGAGAAGCAGCTCTCATACGTCGTACCCGAGATGTCGCACCTCAATGAATCCGTCATCCACGAACATATCCCCGAAGCCCTCGCCCGGATCGAGACAACATATACCGAAGTCACCGGGCAGAGGATGCAACCTGCCGCCACGCCACTGAAGGAGGCCGTACTGGTAATCCGGGAAGATACCACGATGGAGCAGGTTGAAAAGTTCGGGGAACTCTGCCGTCAGGAACTCGGCATCACTCCGATCCAGTTCCATATCCACCGCGACGAAGGTCACTACGACAGTGCCACAAAGGAATGGAAGCCGAACCTACACGCGCATATCGTGTTTGACTGCACCAGTCGGGAGCATCGCTTAGTCGAGCGTCCTGCCAAGTTCAGCAAAGAGATGAAAAGCAAAAACGGCAAGCCGCAAACTAAACTCATAGATAATTACGGCAAGATCGTCAGGCTCTCCAAGGCCGATATGTCCCGAATGCAAGACCTGGCATCCATCGCCACCGGAATGGAACGAGGGGTAGCCAGCGACAAGGTGCATCTCGATGCCCAGAGGTACAAGGCACAGGTGATTGCTGAGGAGGTGAGGTCGTTGGAACAGACATACAATGAAATGCAGTCAGCGAATGAGGAACTGGTCAAGAGCAATGACCTGTTGAAGAAGTCCGTTGAAGAGCAAGAATCCACAATCGAAAAACAGAGGTCTGAAATATCGGAACTTCGTACGCAGTATGATCAAGTGTCAGAAATGGTAACCAACACATACCTCGACACAAAAGAACAAGCGACAGTCACCCTCAAGGAATATGACAAGGTATCCGGATATGCCGACGAGCCGTTGAAGAAAGATGCGGAAGAACTACGCCGTGATACGCTCAGGGACGATTCGAAGGTGTTGGCGCAAAGGGATGTCCCGGCTATATATCGTATGCTGTCAAAACTGGAAGGCTCGCTGTCGAAGGTTATCATAGGTCTGTCTGCATTGCTCGATCGCATCAAGGATGAAGTTCATCTGCAAAAGGTTGAACTCGGAAAGATAGAACTACAGAAGTCAGCCAAATCTGCAGCCAAGACCGTTTTCGACAGAGTGACGGATGGATTGGGTATATCCCCGAAAGTGCGAGGTCTTTCCAAGGCGCTGGAGGACAGTCAGGCGCAGATGAAGGATCAGGCGGACTCCTATCGTGAAGCTCTTAACGCTAAAGACCGTATGATCGCAGATCTTGGCAGCGAAAAGGAAAAGATGAAAGAAGAAATCCGTTGCTTGTCGGCCAACGGAATCAGACTTGAAAGGGAGAACCAGGATCTCCGATCCAACAACGCCTCTCTCCATGCGACCGTCAGCGACAGAAATCTTCGTCTGAGGAATGTCCTGTTATTCATCTTCAAACACTTCCAACCCGAACTCGTGGAAAAGCTAGCACGGATAGGTCTGAAAGACATCATCGGCAAATCCAACTGGGAAAGAGCCCAGGAAGATCACGAAAGAAGCCAGACGCAGGAAATCAGGAGAGGGATGAAGATGTAGTTTCGTTGTGTCCTATTTTCTTTCATAATATGGTTTGAGATAGAATACCTAAAGGGATACTGGAAATATGGAATAATAGTGAAAAAGTTTGTTATACTTTCACATATTCATTAATTTAAATAAATTTGTAAACAAATAAAGATTATATGGCAAAACGCACTATTGATAAAGCAAAGGCTGCAAAAGAGGATGAATTTTACACACAACTCGAAGATATCAACAATGAGTTAAGGCATTATCGCGATCATTTCAGGGGCAAGACTGTCCTTTGTAATTGCGATGACCCTCGTGTAAGCAATTTCTTTACATATTTTGCATACAATTTCGAGTTTCTCGGTTTGAAAAAACTGATAACGACCTGTTACAAGAATCAAGATATAGATTTATTCACCACAAACAGTAGCGAGGAAGCGGTTTATCTAATTTATGAAGGAGATAAGAACGGAGATCGCATACCGACAGCAGACGAAATAGGTGTCCATCCATTGAAAGGAGATGGAGATTTCAGAAGTCCTGAATGCATAGAACTCTTAAAGGAGGCTGATATTATTGTAACTAATCCTCCATTCTCCCTATTTCGCGAGTATATTGCCCAACTGATTGAATACGATAAGAAATTCCTAATTATCGGTAATCAGAATAATGCAACATACAAAGAAATTTTCCCTCTTTTGATGCAAAATAAAATATGGTTAGGATACAAAACAGGAGGTATGTCATTCAAAGTTCCTGAGTATTATGGTGAACGAGTGTCTCGCTTTTGGATTGACGAAAGTGGGCAAAAGTGGCGTAGCATGGGTAATATATGTTGGTACACAAACCTTGACCATAAGAAACGCCACGAAGATATGATTCTATATAAGTACTATTCTCCAGAAATATATCCTCGTTACATTAATTATGACGCTATTGAGGTGTCAAAAACAGAGCATATTCCTGTAGATTACGATGGTATTATGGGAGTACCGATTACTTTCTTGGACAAATACAATCCATCTCAATTCGAAATTATAGGTATAGGAAATGGCGGTGAATTGGGGGTTGAGTGTGGCGTAAGTGCGAACCTATCAGAAGAAGAATGCAACGCATTATTTAAGGAAGATAAGAGTTTTCGCAAAGGTAAACTATGCTATCGAGATAAAAAAGGTAAATTAGTGGGTTGCTTCGCTCGCATCCTAATCAGAAAAATTAAAAACTAACCGTTATGAAAATTGAACTGAAATCTATCCCAATACGTGATCTGATCGCAGGTTATAGCAACGACCCAGATAATGGTGTTCGTGCATATTTTGGTAACCTTGACGTACGCCCACCATATCAACGAGAGTTCAGATATAACGAGAAACAGAAACAGGCTGTTATCAATACCATTATGAAGGGTTTTCCACTCAATATAATGTATTGGAGCGTTGAGAATGATAATGAGTATGAAATGATTGACGGTCAGCAGCGAACCTTGTCAATATGCGAGTTTTATACACACGACTTCAACATTATTGATGAAGAAAGGGGCATATTATACTTCAGTACAATGAAAGATTCAGAGAAAGAAGCATTCCTGAATTATGAACTGACAGTATATTTCTGTAGTGGTACTGATAAAGAAAAGCTTGACTGGTTCAGGGTTATCAATATTGCCGGAGAGAAACTTCTTGATCAGGAACTTCGTAATGCCGTGTATGTCGGTCCATTTGTGACAGATGCTAGACGACATTTTTCAAAGAATGGTTGTCCAGCATATAAGGAAGGCTCAGACTATATGGCGGGAAAACTCGAAGAACAGGATTATCTTGAAACGATACTGAAATGGGCTGCAAGGAAAGACGGAATCAAAGGTGATAGAGCCATAGATCAATATATGGCTATTCATCAATATGATCCAAATGCAAACAAACTATGGGCTTACTATATGCAGGTCATTACTTGGGTGCGTTCTACATTTGTCAAGACGCGTCGTGAGATGAAAGGTTTGGACTGGGGGTCATTATACGATGAGTTTCACGATAACGACTATGATACGCAGGCACTGGAGGCGAGAATCCATGACCTGATGGAGGACGATGAAATACAGAAAAAGTCTGGCATCTATCGGTATGTGCTAAGTGGGGATTTGAGAGACCTTAGTTTCAGAACATTCGACAAGAAGCAGAAAAGAGAAGCCTACGAAAGGCAGAACGGTATCTGTGTTCACTGCGGAAAGCATTTTGAACTTGAAGAGATGGAAGCAGACCACATAACCCCATGGAAAGAAGGAGGAACAACAGTTGCCGAAAACTGTCAAATGCTATGTAAGAATTGCAATCGAATCAAAGGAGGAAAGTAACTTATGCATTTATCGAAAGCAATTTTTATAAATAGAGCTCCTTTTGATAATCTGGAGCTGAGTTTTCAGGAACAGGGTATTAATGTTTTGTCAGCAATAAATGGTCGAGGGAAAACAACGATTTTATCGTATATCGTTGATGCATTCCATGAAATGGCTAGACCATATTTTAGAAATTCTTATAACGGAATAGAAAATACTTATTATAGATTATCCTCTCCAATATTCCAACCAGACTCTGCATCTTGCTCTATAGTGTACCTCAGATTTGTGCACGATGATGAAATAGTAGATTATATTGATTGCAGGGGACCTATATCACGAGAAAGTTATGAGTCATCTATTAAGCTGCCAGATTGTATTCCATTTGATAGAATTATTTCTAAGTTAAAGGATAATACCTGTGCTAAAATAGTATCTGCCAATTATGGTAAGGAAAAGGCTATTCAGATTTTTGGCCATAATATTTTAACGTATTTCCCTTCATATCGATATGAGAAACCTATTTATCTCACATCTCCATATGAGCAACAATTAGAGTTTAAAAAAGAAGGAGGACTGTCAGGAACACTTGTCAACCCAATAGAGACTATATCAAATTTGCCGCAACTGGCAAACTGGATAATGGATGTGGTATTAGATTGGGAAATTTATAAACAAACAGAAGTGGTACAACTTCCCAATCAAACTAAAACTACAATAGATAGAACTCCGGAATTAAGGTTGTTCAATAATTTGAATAATATTTTAAATGCTACGCTATCTACAAAATCTCCCAATGGTCGTATTCGCTTCGGAATAGGAAAAAGGAATAACAGTGGGCAACGCATATCAATAATGCGAGACACTCAGACGACTACGGAAAGGTTGTCTCCGAGCATATTCTGTCTATCTTCTGGTGAAGCATCCTTATTGAGTATGTTTGGAGAGATTCTTAGGCAAGGTGATCGACTTGAGTCCAATATAGAGACATCTAAGATTTCAGGTATTGTAATAATCGATGAAATTGATAAACATCTTCACATAAGATTGCAAAAAGAGGTTTTACCAAAATTATTCATACTTTTTCCTCAAATTCAATTTATAATAAGTTCGCATTCTCCTTTTTTACATATGGGATTAGCTGATACTTTACTAAATCGATCACAAATCATTGATTTGGATAATAATGGCATCAATGTCTCTCCAACAAATAATGATTTATATCGTGAGGTGTATGAAATGATGATTCGCGAAAATAATCGCTTTGCAGAGAAATATGAAGAGATTGAAGCGCGACTAAAGGAATTTTCAAAGCCAATAGTTATTACGGAGGGTAAAACGGACATAAAACATATTTTAAAAGCAAAAGAGAAGTTGTCCATTAATGATATCGACTTTGATTGTATTGAAATTGAGCATCAGCCTGATGGTGATGGAAACCTTAACAAATTATTAGAACACTTGAGTAAAGTTGTCCGTAAGAATATTATTATTGGAATATTTGATAGAGATAGTGATATCGTAAAAGATATAGAAAAGGACAATCAGCCATACAAAATATATGGTAACAATGTATATGCATTTTGTTTACAAGTACCTCAATCTCGAATAGATAGTGGACAACCTAAGATATCTATAGAATATTTGTATTCTGATGAAGAAATACAAACTACATTAGATAATGGCTGTCGGCTCTTTTTTGGAACTGAATTTATGCGCCAGTCAATGAGACATAATACAGAGGATTTAACATTAAATAAACCTCAGGGTAAAGGTGTTGATAAAATAATTGAGAATAATGGGGGACAAGCGGTATATGATAAAAATGATACCAATATTTTAGCAAAGAAAGAAGATTTTGCAAATGCGATAGTAAATGACAAATTGAATATATCTAATAGTAGTTGGGAAAACTTTAGACATATTTTCGATAGAATAAAAACTATTCTTGCATTGTAGACTTATGGTTCCCATTGCTTAATCAATTTTCTCTTGTGGGGAAAATGTGGGGAAAGGATAAACAAAATCGCCATTCTGCGGCTGTAGAATGGCGATTAGTGTGATTCGGTTGGGATTCGGCAGAATCGTGGGTTTTCCGGCGAAATAGGGTATTTTACTGGGTGTAATAATGTTGTATAAAGTATTGACAATAAAGCATATAGGTTGTTTTGATTTGAATGTGTAGTCCGTAAACTTGCGGAATCCTTTTGAGAGAATTTTAATAGATGTTGTCCAAATGTTGTCCAAGTTTTGAGAAAAATATATACCTTTGTGGAAGTTAAAATGAAGGAGTATGACCATAAGATTTGAACTCAGGACAACAAAGAGGACTAAAGGTGCCGAGATGGTTCCTTTGCACATAAGTGTATCTGATGGAAGATCATTCCGGCAGAGACAGGTTACCGGTATAATGATAAATCCGGAATATTGGGATGTCAAGGCCGGTGACTTAAAGAAGAGGATCCTTATTAATGAAGAGGTCAAGCAGAAACTTATAAAAGATCTTGGTGATCTTAAGTCATATATCCACAAGAAGTATTCTGATGATAAAGAAGCAGGGACAGTAAAAGACAACTGGCTTGAAAAGGCTTTGAAGGATTATGATCCCGAAGCGAAGGAGGTAGCTCCTAAAAAGAAACTGCCCTCTTTTGATGAACTCTATGATCAGTTCCTTTCAGTAAGAGATTTAGGCGAAGGCCGTCGTCGCCATTATGAGGTTCTGCGTCGAATGATTCACAGATATGAGTCATATGTAAGGTGTAGTACAGGTAGGAAACGCTATGCTTTTGATTTGCTGAAGGTAGATAAGGATGTGCTCGACAGTTTATATGACTATATTGAGAATGAAAACGAGTATGTAGAGAAATTTCCGAAGATTCTTGAGGATAATCCGGAATCTCGTGAAATAAAGCCTCGTAGTGAGAATTATATGAGTGGTGTATTCAAAGAGGTCCGTGCATTCTTCAATTGGGCGTACAAGACTAAACTGATTGACACATTCCCTTTCGAGGGTTTTGAGATGCCGTCTGAAAGATATGGATCACCTATTTATCTGACATTGGATGATGTGCAGAGAATATACAATGCCGACTTATCATCCTTCCCTCACCTTGCAGTACAGCGCGATATCTTTGTGTTCCAATGTAATGTAGGCTGTCGTATCGGCGACCTGTTGCGACTGAAAAAATGTGATGTCATCAATGGGGCAATCGAGTATATTCCAACAAAGACGATCAAGGAAAATGCTCGTACAGTTGTTGTGCCTTTGAATACGATTGCAAAAGAGATCGTCTATAGATATGCAGAAATGCCAGGGGAACAACTCTTGCCATTTGAGAGTTCAGAGAGATACAATGACAATATCAAACTTATTTTCGAAAAAGCAGGGATAACCTACCTGGTGACCGAATTGGATGCCCTGACACGCACAGAAAAGAAAGTTCCGATCAACGAAATTGCCAGCAGTCATATGGCTCGCCGTACCTTCATCGGCAACATCTACAAGCTGGTCAAGGACCCGAACCTCGTCTCAGCCCTCACTGGCCACGTAGAAGGAAGCCGTGCATTTACCCGTTACCGCACGATCGACATTGATATGAAGAAGGATCTTGTGAAGATTTTGGAGGGAGGCAAATAGTTTTATAACTTTGAGCAAAATATTAAGGGTATGACATTGGAGGAAATATTGAGG
>JBGVKL010000081.1:0-2569 GCA_045123675.1 Acetatifactor sp.
ACACTTAGTACTCATCGTTTACGGCGTGGACTACTAGGGTATCTAATCCTATTTGCTCCCCACGCTTTCGTGCCTCAGCGTCAGTAACGGCCCAGCAAACCGCTTTCGCCACTGGTGTTCCTTCTAATATCTACGCATTTCACCGCTACACTAGAAATTCCGTTTGCCTCTACCGTACTCAAGTCTATCAGTTTTTAAGACTTACCGGAGTTGAGCCCCGGGCTTTAATCTTAAACTTAATAAACCGCCTACACACGCTTTACGCCCAATAAATCCGGATAACGCTCGCCCCCTACGTATTACCGCGGCTGCTGGCACGTAGTTAGCCGGGGCTTTCTGGTATGGTACCATCACACTAAGTTCATTTCCTAACCTAGTCATTTTTTCCATACAACAGAGTTTTACAATCTATAAGACCTTCATCACTCACGCGGCATTGCTCGTTCAGGGTTTCCCCCATTGACGAATATTCCTAACTGCTGTCTCCCGTAGGAGTCTGGGCCGTGTCTCAGTCCCAGTGTGGCCGATCAACCTCTCAGTTCGGCTACGCATCGTTACCTTGGTGAGCCATTACCTCACCAACTAGTTAATACGCCGCAGGCCCATCTAATCGCGAAGCTTTAAAGGCTCCTTTCGATATAAAATTGACTCTTATATCTTATTCGGTATTAGCAGTCGTTTCCAACTGTTATCCCCAACGAAAAGGCAGGTCACCCACGTGTTACTCACCCGTCTGCCACTAGATGGTGATCCAGATTCAGTCTTGTGCAAGCACGCAACCTTCACTGGGCCATCTCGTTCGACTTGCATGTCTTAGGCATGCCGCCAGCGTTCATCCTGAGCCAGGATCAAACTCTCAATAAAAATTTAATTTAAATTATTTTTAAGTTTATTTTTTCCTAGCTACTCAAATTGACATTTTGCTCAGTTTTCAAAGAACTTTTCTCTTTTGCATCTTTTTTTCACAAGTGCATTAATAATATACCAAATATCTTTGACGTTGTCAACACTTTTTTTCATTTTTTTTATTTATTTTTTTGAGTCAAAAAAAATGAAGTATCGATGTCATCGATATCTAACATATTATATGCTGCAATCTATTTAAAGATACAATTTTTTTCAAAAAACTACATGTGATTTTGATATATTATCGCTTCACATGTTATGTATAATACCACTTATTTTTAGACTTGTAAAGTCTTTTTTTGAAATTTATGATCTTTTTTATGATTTGATGTTTGAATCAAAATAATAGACTAAAACAATTAATATAAAAATATTATTATAGCAGCAGTTTGAGATATTTTAATAATTAAAATAAATTACATAAAAAAAGAAAAGTAAACACTTTCCATATAATAAAATAAAAAAAATATTGGCAACGACCTATTTTAGCTTTAACAACTATCTTCGGCGCTAAAGTGTTTAACTTCTGTGTTCGGTATGGGTACAGGTGAACCACTTTGCAATAATCACCAATATAATTTTAACTTATTTATTTTAATAGTTCTCTGAAAACATGATAATGTGAACCAAATCAAATTATATAATTTAGGGATTAAATCCTCAATCTATTAGTACTAGTCCGCTCAATGTATCACTACACTTCCACTTCTAGCCTATCAACCAGTTAGTCTTTCTGGGATTTTACTTGTTTAAAACAATGGGAAAACTCATCTTGGAGAGGGCTTCACGCTTAGATGCTTTCAGCGTTTATCCCTTCCCTACATAGCTACTCTGCACTGCCATTGGCATGACAACAGATACACCAGAGGTAGGTCCATCCCGGTCCTCTCGTACTAAGGATAGCTCTCCTCAATTTTCCTGCGCCCACGACGGATAGGGACCGAACTGTCTCACGACGTTCTGAACCCAGCTCGCGTGCCGTTTTAATGGGCGAACAGCCCAACCCTTGGAAGCGACTCCACCTCCAGGATACGACGAGCCGACATCGAGGTGCCAAACACCACCGTCTATGTGAACTATTGGGTGGTATCAGCCTGTTATCCCCGGGGTAACTTTTATCCGTTAAGCGACGACCATTCCATTCTGAATCGCCTGATCACTAAGTCCTGCTTTCGCATCTGCTTGACTTGTAGGTCTCGCAGTCAAGCTCCCTATATACCTTTATGCTCTGCGAATGATTTCCAACCATTCTGAGGGAACCTTTGAACGCCTCCGTTACATTTTAGGAGGCGACCGCCCCAGTCAAACTGCCCACCAGACACTGTCCCTGAACCAGATAATGGTCCTAGGTTAGAAATCCAATAAACTAAGGGTGGTATTCCAATGTTGACTCCTCCAAAGCTGGCGCCTTGGTCTCATAGTCTCCCACCTATACTCTACATAGTTTACCGAATCCCAATATCAAGCTACAGTAAAGCTCCACGGGGTCTTTCCGTCCAGTCGCGGGTAACCTGCATTTTCACAGGTATTAAGATTTCACCGAGTCTATGGTTGAGACAGTACCCAGATCATTACGCCTTTCGTGCGGGTCAGAACTTACCTGACAAGGAATTTCGCTACCTTAGGACCGTTATAGTTACGGCCGCCGTTCACTGGGGCTTCA
>JBGVKL010000082.1:0-4943 GCA_045123675.1 Acetatifactor sp.
CTCGAAGATGCGATAATCGCGCTTGGTGTTGGCATCCGCAAGAGTACTCTTGGCAGCGTGCTTACCAAATCCAAGGTGATAGGCTTTGGATGCATGAGCCTGGGTTGCCAGGACAACATCACGAAGACTTTCACGGTTGGATAGCTGACCGAACATCAGGACTGCAAGCTGGTTCCAGCAGGTAAACTGCTTGACATAACGATTCCCATCGTATTTGTTTGCAAGTCTGAGGAATACATCCTTATCGATGAAGTCTAAAAGCTGCGCGAACACGTATTTTCCTTTATGCATATGCCATTCTACGTTAGTCTGGCAAAGATAATTTCAAATCGGCGCGCGCCAAAAACCTCTGTAACTACCTAACTTTCAATATTTTCAAAGAACTTTTATGATTTTTTTACCGGACACTAATGTTTTATGATACTAAAAATAGTATCTTTGCAAAGTGTTGGAGTATGGGACGTAAGGAAAAGTTGTTGAGCCGGTTTTCTCACGAATACGCTTTAAGAATGATGCTTTAGGAATATATGTTGATTTGCATAAACCACATCCTGGTTCAATTATGAAGAAATGGATGATGAGGACAATATATGAGCATCTGAAGATGAATAAATTAATATAGTCATATATGGATTATCTGGAATATAAGGGTTATAAAGGTACAGTTGAGTATTGCAAGGAGGATGATTGTCTTGTTGGTAAGGTTATCGGCATGCATAAAGATCTCATTGCCTACGAAGGTTGTACGTTAGCGGAGTTGAGGGAAGATTTTGAGGCGGCAGTCGAAAGTTACATAGAAGGCTGCCTGGCGGATGGCATTGAACCCCGAAAACCGTTCAGCGGAAAACTTATTCTCCGCATGAGTTCTGACCTTCATGGTAGGGTAGCGATGGCTGCATCAGCAGATGGCACAACCATCAATGAATTCATTACCAGAACGCTCGCGTCTGTATTGTAAATGCGGATGGCTGCCGTGCTTGGTGGTCTACAAAAATAACCACCGAGCACACTTGAACCTCTTGACTTGCTCAAACTGACAATGAGGTGTTTCAAAAATGAACCATCAGATTCTTTCCAGCAGTTCGTCGGCTGGGGTGTTTTCCATGAGAGTGAAGCCGAACCATTTCTTACCTAGGTCTTTGATGGAGGCCCCGATGAGGTAGACCTCCTCGTCGATTATCAGAAACCTGTCGTGAGCCTTTGCAAACGTCCTCACCTTCACCGGCAGGTATTGCGCATTATGCTTGTCAATGTCCAGCTGCAGCAGCTGGGAAATCTTCCCAGTATAGACCACTGCCTCTACCCCTTCCGCCCTCTTATCCAGCAACGTCAGCACCGTGTCGTCAATGTAATTGTCGATCAACACAATCCTCCTCTCCGCCTTCCTTACCAGCCCCGCCACAAACGCATAAGCGTCATAAATCTGCCCGTCGAAAAAAATTCCTTGCTTGTAACCATCAAGTTTGTTACTATTTATTTTACTCATCAGCAGTTCTATTTTATCGGAGTTTTCTGTAAGCTGTTGCCTCATCTGTAGATGACTATATTCAAGCAGTACAACTCTGTTGCCAATTTCTCCTAACTGCGGCAACATTTTTCTCATATCCGCAAATGCCCGCATAATTCTGATGTTAGCTGAAATGGCCGTTTCAGATCTCAATATTCCACTAAGCATGGCAATACCATATTCTGTAAATGCGTATGGCATATACTTTAAATGTTGGCCTTGGGCCATGTTTAAGGTGCCAATTTGGCACCTTAAACACTCTGCTTTTTCAATTTGGAACATAAAATCTGGCGGGAATCTCTCGATATTTCGTTTGACAGCTCTGTTAAGTTGTTTGGTTTCAACCCCATATAACTGCGCCAAATCTCTGTCCAACATGACTTGTTTCCCTCTGATAGTGAAGATTCTCTCTTCGATTTTAAATTTAGTACCTTCAATTTCCATGGTATGTTGGTTTTATAATTTTTTACTGCCTGTACAAAAAAGCAAAACGCGACACAGGTACGATTATACCTATATCGCGTTGTAGAACTCTTCCTTCCGATCTACGGCGTCCAGACTTATAGCTGCAATATTACAGAAATTCTATGTATTGTCCAAGATATTCCTTGACATCGTTCGGGTCTACTCATTATTTTTCGAATTTCTTCTCCAGACCATCGAGCCATTCGGCCCTGGCTTTGTCCCCGGCCTGTTTTACCATATTGAGGCTGATCCATTCTGCATCATGGATCCCGATCTGGTTGAATGTGCCTTTTATCAGCGATCCTTCGATGGAGTTACCGAATATGTCGCTGTACACATCTGCTGGCGTGTTCATCGTGGTTATGACCGTCACCTGACGCAGATTGCGAAGTCGCGACCGAAGTCTGCCGTCCTCCATCTCATAGGCTACGCCCGGAAATATAACCTTGTCCACAAACCCCTTCATCCTTGCAGGAAGCGTCATCCACCATATCGGAAATATCATCACGATCCGTTCCGCCCATTCAAGTTTTTTCTTGTAGCGCAACACAATAGGATCCAGATCATCCAATGCCTCAGTCATACCACGGCCTAGTTCGGCAAACGCTTTCAGATCCTTTGTCCGCATCACAGGATCGAATTCATCCTTATCCAGATTTATGGTCTTGCAGGGATACCCGCCTTTCTTCAGTCCTGTCTGCACCGCCTTCAGAATCGCGCTGCAGTAACTCCCTTCATGGGGATGGGTATAAATAATAAGTGTCTTCATATCAATTCTTTTACCACAGGTACATAGCAACTCTCTTACCATTTCCCTCCTATACTCTTTTATATGTGCCTGTCATGTTGTATCTTTGCAATAAATGGAAAGATGCTCGAGTGGCTGAAGAGGCACGCCTGGAAAGCGTGTAGTCGCCTAAAGCGGCTCACGGGTTCGAATCCCGTTCTTTCCGCAAAAGTATAGACCACCAGCGAGCCGAACTTGTTCGAACGAAGCTAGTGGTCTATGCTTTTGCTTCGCCACGACGCAAGGTTTTGGGCAGAATTACGTGCGTCGTGGCACGGGAAACCGCAAATATGCACATCTGCATGCCACGACGCAAAGTTTTACCGTCATTTCCCTGCGTCGTGGCATGGGGCAAAGAACAGAAAGCCCGAGGCGTTTTGCCCCGGGCTTCATATCACGCTTTTTCTTAAGTGATGATTCTTATGAATCTAAACGATTGTACGTTGCACTTTTAAATTAGAAAGTTGGAGCGGTACTTCCCGCAGTTACAATATGGAATTTACTAGGAGCTCCACTCGCCAGTTTTACATAGACATCATAAGACTTGTCCCAGTTAGAACTTCCATCTGCAAAGAGCATATTACAGTCATACCCTTTCCTGCAATCCATTGTAGTGTTGACTTTTAACGCTTTCCAGTCGCACGACCAATTGTTTGTCCAATCTCTACCTTCTCTAATTTTTACCCCGACATTCTTTTTAAAATCAATATTCTTTGCAACAAGAATATTTTCAGTTGAGGTTGTCATTAGTACGATATCGCTGTCCCAGTTATTGTTTGATCCAATAATTGAGTAATTAGAAGGTTTCGCATTTATGTTTAATTCTTCTATTGTGATTTCGGACAAGTCACTAGATACAGTTAGATTATACTTAGCAGATGTACTAGAAACTTTAATATTACTTCCATTATCAAATAATTTCTGGTATGTAATTCCGCTTGCCTTCACAGTCTCTCCACCACCCCTATTGGTCGTAAGAGTGCCATCCCAACCAGTAGCAGACTTGTTGATAATCTTAAATTCATCTAATCCGCTTATATTGTAAGCAACATATGAATTTCCTTCTTTGTAGAGAGTAATAAGACTGGTAAATTTCCAGTCACTATGAGAACCAATCAACGCATAATCACTAGCAACTGGCGCAGGAAGCGTTCCAAGATTGTGGATAAAATTACGTTTGAACTCAATAGTCTTACCGGTTGCGGCTATATAACCATTGATTCTTACAGTAAGGTTTGTCTTCTCTCCTGGAAGAACAGGAACATAATAATAAATATCTTCTCCATGTTCAAACTTATTTGAGCCAGGAGTAATGACTATCTCGTTGAAAGATTCACGATCTTCATCAATGGTCCATGTCGCATCATTGTAATTCACATAGATGTCTCCTGCCAGAGTCTCTGTAGTAGATATACGAATTTCTGTAATGTCCTCTATAAATTCAGGTACTCTGAACTTCAATAGCGATACGACATTTTTGAACTGAAGGCTTGGCTCAGACTCGCTATAAGCAACAGCCAAAACATCATCACAAAGTGTTCCTGCATCTAAAACAAAGCTGTTGTCGAAATTAAATCCTAACTTACCCTCAACCTGCTCTTCATTATCATATACGAGATAACAGGGGTAACCTGCATGATAAGGAGCCTCTGGTTTTTCATCAGCTGTAAACGTGGCTTTTGATCCGACATCGCTTGTTTCAAATGTAATTCCGTTGATATCAATCATATCACCACCTTCCCATTCTGTTGCCAAACCATTCAATGATGTCTTGGTTTCAACGTCTGTATAAGCCACAAATTCAACCAGATTATTTGCTGAAGGTGTTTCAACCTCTGCGCTTGAATTATCAATTTCTGCCTTATTACAAGATACAGCTGCAAGCATTGCAACAGCTGACATAAAAAGAATTGTCTTTTTCATTGGTCTCATTTCTTTTAATGTTAAACTTAGTTCCAAATGCTTGAATTATCTTCTTCTTCCCAATCGAGGAATTGTGCACTTGCACAAAGCACCCCCTCTGAGAGAACCTCTACGGCAGTGATCGCCGGAGATTCGTAGCTGCGGGCCCCGAGGGTGAGGGTGGCAGCGGTTGTTAATGTTTTGTTCATAATTTTTGCTTATAGTTTTTAGTTTTAAAATAATCTTCAAGGGCCGCCATTAAGGAAAAGGAATCCTTAAGGT
>JBGVKL010000083.1:0-123879 GCA_045123675.1 Acetatifactor sp.
CTCTATGGACCCCAACTTGAAACACTAATATAAGGAGAGATTAACATGGATAAAGAATTGCAACTGCAAGGTTTTGCACCGCTCGGCATTCTTGTAAACAACGCATTTGAAAAGACTGCCGCTGAACGTGCTTCTCAATCCCTGGTTCTCGATGCTTATGTTGCTGGCTTAGAAACTGGTTTGGGTATTGAAGAAGGCATTGAAAACATGGCTAAAGTTGCAAGCTGCGAAATGGGTCGTGAGCTTGCTATGGATATCTTTGGTCAAATGTTGCTTGAAAAATAATTACTAGGAGGCAAATGTATGCTTGGTAAACATTACTCACTGGGTAGTGTCTTTGAAGAAACAGGTGAAGCTCGTGTAAAATTGGCGAACTTTGATGACCTGAAATCTCAAGGCGAAGATATTGCCTCCTTCCTTAATACATTTAAACCTGACCCTGGCTTTGTATATTTACATGTAATTGCTATGGGTGCAGGCGAATACTATGGCTGTAACATTAATGGCGACTATTTTCCTGAACGAGATTTAATTAATCGCCATAACACCTTTGTTACTAACGCAAAAGTATTTAAGGAACATGATAATAAACCTTACAGCCCTGATTATGGTCATGTTGCATTTTCTTGGTACAATCCTAAAATGCACCGTGTAGAATTAATTTTGGCTGTAGATAAAGTAAAAGGCAAAGAATTCATTGAACGACAAGCTCGTGGTGAACAATTAGAAGTATCAATGGGCTGCAAAGTAGCTTATGACGTATGTAGTATTTGCGGTAATAAAGCTAAACGTAGGGATGAATATTGTGCTCATATCAGACACGATAAGAAGAAGATTTATCCGGATGGTAAACAACCTTACATGATTAACTACAATCCGACATTCTTCGATATCTCTATCGTAAAACGTCGTGCAGATAGAATTGCCTACGTACTTGATAAAGTTGCTAGTGTGAATAGTGGAGACTCCACTATCAGCTATCATAAATATAATGAATTTGAAAACCTTGATCAATCTGCGATCCCCTTTGCTCCTGGTCCGGAACGTGCAGTCTTTGACTGGGAAGATGAGCCTGTAGAAAAAGCTGCTGGTATTTCTGAGCCTACATTGGGTGAAAAGATTGCAATGATTAAACGCATCAATTCTGATGCAGTACGTGTATTAAATAAAGGTATTATGAAGTCTCTTCCTGCTTTAGAAGCAGAAGAACCAGATTTACCTCCTGCAATGCTTGATAGAATTGCGGCTAAGTATTCTATCCCTGATATACTTAAAAGCTTTATTATGTCTGCAGTACCTCTGAAACCCAGAGAATTTACACGTATTATTATTGTAAATCAAGGTTTACCTCTGGAATCCTATGATTCTGTATTGCGAGGCGTATTGAGAGCAAAAGCTACAGAACTTCCTGCAGCATCTAGTCAAAACGAAATTACTTCTTTGTTAGAACCGTTCTTGACATCTCGTTCCTCTTTCCTCCCTGCTATCTTGGCTCGCATCGAAAAACTTCTTCAACGCAAAGAAAAGACTGCAGGCATTAAGTTAGACCCTATGAGTTCTTACTACGGATTAAATCCCAATATTACGTTTGGTCATATTAGCCAACAACCTGCTTATAATACTATTGAAGCTACCGTTCCTAATAGAGCATATGTAATCCAAAAGAACCCTATGTCTTCTATGCCTATCGTTGTTTCTCCTGAAGCTTATGTAAGAAGTCTCAATCGTCCTAAACTGCGCCTTCCTGATTTAGACCCTGAAAAAACTGGTTTAATTTTAGGTGGTATGTATTTAGCATCGAGAGCAATGCCTAACATCGCAGAAATTATGAAACAATATCCTGAGTTGCCTATCGCAGCTGCTATTGCGAGCTTATATTACGCTAAGTCCAAAATGGATGAACCTGATGTAATGCAAAAGAAAGCTATGATTATCCAACCTACACCTGAATTAGTTGGTAAATATGCATTGCCTTTCGTAGCCGCTCATTTAGCATCTGCTCATCTTCGTGGTGTACATGAAAATGGTGGTAAACTTAGTGATACAGAGAAATTCATTGCAGAACATCCTGACATTTTGTCTATCCTAGCTCCTCTTGCTATTGGTTTAGCTCTTAAAAAGCATGCCAATGTTAAACTTGCAAGCTCTCGTAGTTTGAATTATCAAGCTGATGAAAGTGATGAAAAAGTTGCTTATTTAGCAGATGTTTTAGCGGATGCTGCAATGTTATAATATGACTTATTTCAAATACTGGGTAATCCAGGTATAATTATAGTAGACAGTTAGAGAGGCTGTCTACTATAGTCATAAATTTTAAAAATTTTTGTGACATATAGAACTCTCAGGTATAATATTATTCAGATAAGAAAGATATCTACATTTAGTAAGGATGGTGTAAATCATATGTCTAAAATGCGTACCATTGCTGACCTTGTAAAAGTAGCTCAAGCTGAACAAGGCTATGCTGAAGAAACTATGGTTGGCTCTGCTCATGCACAAGGCATGAATGACGCAAATCGCGTTGTTAAAGTTGCTAGCTACACTGGCGAAATGATTGGCAAAACTGCTTTTGCACAATTCCATGACGAATTCGCCGCATCTCTTGGTTTTGCCCCGGAGGATCCGATGGTAAAACAAGCATCTATTTATGACATGCTTGAATGTGCATTTGAAAAAATTGCAGAAAACTATTCCCCGCAATCTGGTGGCGCAAACTTAGTTAGCACCAACCAAGCTGCTATGGACCAACTTCGTGAAGAAGGTAAAACTCATGCTTTCTTGGCTATGCAAGCTGCAAATGACGCCGTAGCTTCCGTTGATATGGGTGATGCTAATACTGCTGCTCAATCTATGGCTACTGCTGGTCAAAATATTAACTTGGCTAAACAAGTTGCTGGCGCTATTGACGACCCGGAACTCCAAGCTCAAGTTGCTCAAGCTAGCCAAGCTGTTGCAACTGCTGCCCAAACAATTCAAGCTCACGCTTAATTTTAGCGTAGATAGGAGACTAAAATCATATGCCTAACGACAATGAACAATTGATCGCAGAAATGCGTAAATGTGCATCTGTTCTGGAACAAATGGCTAATGATGAATCCTTGTCTACCAAAACTGCAAGTGCAACTGCATCTGCTTCTACTACACGTGCGGAGTATATGGCAGGCATTATGCAAGGTTTAGGCTTGGAAGACTAATTTAAGTAAATTTGTACCAGAGGAGATGTCCGTATAATGAAGAACGAAATGTATGCAGAACTCATGCACGCGGCATCTTTGCTCACCAAGGCTGCAAGCAAACTTGAATACTCTGACAACTTACACAAGGAAGCATCTGCTACTGCAGAAGCTCTCGTAAGCAGAGGCATTGCAAATGCTGATCAGCGTGATTTCTATAAAGATTATTTGTCTCAAAACCCAGAGAAAATTGCGTCTATTAAGACCGCACTCAACGATCTTCCCGTATCCGGGAACGGAGCATTAGGCGAAGTCGTAGGCGGCTATGAAAGAGAAGGCGGCCTGGACGATTTCGATCGTGCTGTCCTGGGTTAATATATAAAGGCTTAATCATAAGGAGGAAACCCTAATGCTTAACGTTTTGAGTGGTTGGGAAACCGCTAACATTAAATCTTTCCCTATTGCTGAAGGTGTAAAACTGGACCAAGGTGATTGGGTAGTATTTGAAGATGGTAAACTGGTTAAACAAGCAGGTGAGTATGTAGCTAAAGAAAACGGCGTAACTTTCCCGGTTTATGCTGGCAATGTAAGCTTCTATGACACCCGTTATCATAACCGTGCTGACGTTGTTACTGCTAACAGCGGCGTATTGGAAACTGATAAAGTAGCTGCAGTTGCAATTACTGCTGGTGCTGCTTTGACTGTTAAAGACGGCGTAGTTGACCTGGCTACCACTAATGGTGATGCTGACATCATCGGTTTTGCTATCGAAGATATGAAAAACGGTGTTGTTAAATTCGCTTTGGCGTAATTTAAGTAGTCAACATTTGTATTAGTAACAAGGAAGGTGCAAAGATAGATGTCTACTCATATTATTGATGACTCTGCAAAAGCGATGCTTTATAACACCGCTTTTATCCAAAAAATCGCTACCTCTGAAGGCGTAGAAAAAATGGCAGGCATTGCAACTGAATTCTGCCGTGTAAAAATCCGTGAAGGTTCTTTTACTCGTAAAATCCTGCCCCCGAAACAAATTACCGCAGCAGATCTGGATCAAGCTGTTGATTCCGATTCCCCGATGCGTATTATCCACAAAGATAAGGTATCTGAAGCATACCCCGTAACTTTCCGTGAACAAAGTCAACAACGTTACTACACTGGCTCTAAATTCCAAGTGTTCTATGCGAACATTATGTCTGAAGAGTTCCACAAAGTTACTGAAGAGCTTCAAACTTATCGTGTGCCCATTAAACAAATTATCCAAGAAAACTACTTGAAAGACATTCAAGCAGCTGAAGATAAAATGTTTATTGACACTGTTGAAACCATTTTGGCTAAAAAAGAAGCTGAAGCTGAAGGCTCTGCAGTTTATAAAGCAGCTGGCCCCTTCACTCCGTCTATTTTGGCTGAAGGTTTGAAATTGCTCGTAAACCGTGAAGTTCCCATCGGCACTATCTTGATCTCTGAACAAGACTGGATGAGCTTGCTGCAATTGCAACAAGGTGCTGCTGGTTCTGCTGTAATGGAAGACATCATCCATAACGGTTACAGCTACACCAAATTGTTGGGTTACAACTTTGTTCGTACTATTAAAAAAGACATTGTTAAACCCGGCAGCATTTACCTCTTCTCCACTCCGGAATACCTTGGTGTATTCGACGTATTGGAAGACGTAAAAGCTTTCATGGAAACCCGTGGTAACAAATTCTCCTTCCATCTGTGGGAAACCATCGGTATCTCCATCGGCAACGATAACGGTATTGCTAAAATTGAATTGGCGTAATCATTTGCGCTGATTTACGTTCGTAAATAAGGTGAGGGAGACGGGGTTATAAAAATCTCCGTCTCTCTTATACAGAAAGCGAGGATAATTAATGTACGTCACTAACTTACGTAATGTAAAGCTCGGCATTAATGGCTTGATTAACTTAGCCCCTAAAGAAGTTAATCGATACATTGATAACGAAGACTTGGACTTAGTAGCACGTGTAGTACGTTTGGAAGCAGCAAATTTAGTTTCTGTGGTTCGTGAAGAAGGTCTTACAAAAACTGGTATTACTGGCAAAATTGTAAAAACCATGGGCGCAGATACATCTGCTCTCACTCAAGCTCCGCGTACAGGTGGTGCAAAACCCCCTGTAGCTCCAGCACCTCCGGTACAAAAGGAGGAGGAAGAAATTAAACCTCCTGCTGCTGAAGTTGCCCCCGAAGATCCTAAAGATGAAGATCTTAAAGATGAAGATCCCAAAAATGAACAAGCTGAGGAAGAAGTAAAAACAGAAGATGTAGTAGAACCTACAAAATCTGCTAAAAGATCTTCTCGTAAAGCTAAAGTTATAGAAGCCATTGAGAAAGCTTCTCAATAATAATCTATAACACTCACAGACTTTTGTAACAAAAAGGAGATTGAAATAGAATGATTACTCAAGAATTGTTTGATGCATGCGAATTTGCAAAAACCGCTGCTGACATGAGCATTCCTGTAGAACCCATGCCGACTCCGGAACCTGGTTCTGAAGCTATTGAGGGTATGGTAAATGGCTCCATGATGGATCCTAACTCTATTGGTGCTGGCACTTATGCTGGCGCTGTTGATCAAGCTGCTTTGGCTCAAGCTAAAGCTCGCGCTGCTGCTGCAGCTCAAGCTGCTGCTGCTCAAAAAACTGCTGCTGTTGAGGAGGCATTTGAAATGGGTTACTTCGACGCTTATGCTGATTATGACGAATACGAAGCATTTGATAAAATTGCTTCTGTAGAAGAAGCTTACGAATATGGCTACATGGCTGCTATGGATGAGCTGGAAAAACTTGCTGCAGAAGGATTCTTCGTAGACGCTCGTGGTAATGTCCATATGATTAATGAACCTGGCGTAAAAACTACTGGCGCTAAGGAAATTAAACGCGTAATGGATTACAATAGAAAACGTCCGACATCTGGCCCGAGAGGTTCTATGTCTGATACTAAAAAAATTGTAGATCAAATGGCTAAACGCGACGCTAGATATAATAAAGTTAAAGCACCTGGCCAAGCATCTAAAGCTGTTGCTTCTTACATGAATGGTCGTCCTCGCCAAGTTATGACCGGTGCTGGTCAATTTGTTGGCGGACGTGGCATTAACTCTGAAGTTCGTAACAAAAAAGTAATGGATGCAATTGGTGGCGGTCTTAGCCGTGCTGGCAACGCTGTACGCTCCAACAAAACTGCAATTCTTGCTGCTTTGGGTGGCGCTGGTGCTGCAGGTGCAGCTGCTATTGGCTCCAACATGCTTGCTTCTCGTCGCCGTGCAAAATTGATGCGTCGTGCTGGTATTGGTGGTGCTGCTCTTGCTGGTTTGGCTGGCTTAGGTTATGCAGCTCACAAAGCTCGTGACTAATATGTAGACTGGAGGCATATCTATGGTAAACATTGATTTCACTGGCTACTTTGAAAAAGTTGCAACAGATATGTCTACTGTTTCTGATACTTGTACAGCTGCGACACCCTTAGACTTCACTGGTTGTTTTGATACTATTGTTGAAAAGACAGCAAAAATGGGAACGTATAATCTTCTAGGTGCTACTTTTAAAACCGATGCGTTTAATAGAATGGCATCTTTTGCGAAGAAGAACCCCATGCAAGCTATGGGTAGAGCAGCAGGTGCAGGTGCGTTAGGTACATGGGCTATTAGTAAATAATTGGTTCGTAAAGGATGGTAGTTCTACATGTTTGGTTACGAAGAAGAATACATGGATAAACTGGCTGGCGTAATGGAAGAAGGCGTAGCTCCTGAAGAAGCATATGGTGCTATGGATGACGCTGAATTCATTTATGCTGATGCTATGGATAAATTGGCAGCTGCTGAAGAAATGTATGCAGATGCTATGGAAAAAATTGCATATGCAGAAGAACTGTACGGCAATGCTGAAGACTATCTCGGTTACTATGAAAAATTGGCAACTGAATATGTAGCTCTTCCCCAATCTGCATTGAATCGTGCTGCAACTGCAGGCGCTCAAAAAGTTCGCGCAGTACGCGCTGGTGAACCTGGTAGCGAAGCAGTTTCTCCGTTGGAAGATTACGCTGCTGCAACTCGCGAATGCTAATCTTTTGAAAGACTGACCATTAGGCCGTCGCTATTAACTGGCGGCGGCTTATTTTATTAGTGAGGTGCTTCGGATGAGCGAAGTTTTAATGAAGAAAGACGTAGATCCTACACTGTTAAGCATTAGTACAGCTCTGGAGTCTACCTCAGTTATTACCCCTAATGATTTACGATTAGCACTGATGGACTATGTAGACGTTAATATTCCTTTGTATAAGGAGCACTTAACCGATCAACAGCTCTGGAAGTGCATTAAATGGGCTTGTGAACACTTTAACGAAGTACAGCCTAGAATTAGTAAAGAATATGATATCACTAATTTCCCTCGTCCTAAACTGTTACTCGATGCAGCTCTTGTAGAGGCACTGAGACTCACTGCTTTAGTTGAATTACGTGGCGAAATGCAATATAGTGATGGTGGGGTTCAATCATCTATTTATTATAAAAGCCAACATTTCTCTGCATTAAGACAAGAGTTGGAACAAAAAGTAGAACAGCAAATAATGAGTGTTAAACGCTCTTTAAATATAAATAATTGCTACGGGGTGTTGTGCTAAGATAGCATAAGTTACCCCCCCCCCTACAAAAGGAGGAAACATTAATGAAATATCAAAATTGTCCGGTTGAATGGATGACCACTGAGACTGAAAAAATTGCGAAAGATAGAGATAATAACACTGTAAGAGATGCTGCGTTGCTTGCTGGTGGTGTAGGTGCTGCTGGTTTAGGCACTGCTATCAACCATAAGCCTACAAGTAAAGTTCGCAAAGGCCTGAAAAGAGGCTTGCGCATAGCTGGAGGTTTAAATGTTGCAACAGGTACCCTTGGCGCAGGAGCTTCTGAAGCTGCACGTCGTGCATTTACAAACTTGGGTCCCAATGGGCTTCCTCTTGCCACAATGGCGGGCAGTGCACGTAATGCATCTCTTGCGCGTGCAGGTATTGGTGCTGCTGAAATAATTGGATCTAAATATATTAATACAAATCCTGTAAACAAGAAACTTCTTGCAGCTAAACTTGGTTTGATCACTGGTGGCGCTGTAGCTGCTGCTGCTGGTGCTCATGGTCTTATGAAAGAAAAGAAAGCATCTGAACAAGACAAAAAAAATCCTCCCTCTGGCTGGAATAGACTTGCTCGTGGCCTTCTTGGTCATATTGCTCTTCCTGCGATTGGTGCTACATCCATAATAGCAGGAGCAGGCCTCGGTGCGGCTGCTGACAATGTTCGCAATCCATATCTAAAGGGTGCATTATATGGAACAGGATCACTCTTAGCCCTTGGCGGTGCTGCCACTGCTGGCCCTGGACCCCTTCTTAACGATAGCTATCAAGCATACAGATACATCCAAGAACATTAAGAAGTGAGTTGATTATAATATGATGTATAATCCTACTACTCCCGTAGAATGGGAGCAACTTACTCCTGAATCATTGTATTACATTGATCAAACAATGGATTCTATTGATCTCCAACCCACTAAAACTGCTGGACTTATGGGGAGAGCGTTTAGAATTGGAATGAGTGAACCTGCTATGATTGGCGTTGGTGCATATGGTAGAACAAGAGACAAATTGTATAATATCAATAATAATACAATGAATTATTCTTTAGGTAAAACTTTTTAATAGGTGAAACAATGACAGCAGAGTTGAAATTCTTTAAAGATAGAGCTTGTACTCAAGAAGTACCCCAAACTGACTTAGGAACTGATTTATTACTAGCTCCTATTGAAGGTCTCAATGGTAATACTGGTGAAACATTTGACACTGTAGTCTACGTTAAAAACGTAGGCTCTCGTGCAGCATTGCATACCCAAGTATTCATTAAAAACGTTGACGACAGAGAATTTCTCTCTGTTGTTCCTTCATTTATTGGTGATATCAAGGAATTAGAGGTGAAACAAGTTACATTTACTGCCACAATACCTCGTTGGACAAAGAATGAATTGCAAGCACCTCTAATTACCTTTGATTATTACACCTTACCTTCTATTGATGAAACTTTCTATAATCCGTATACAGACACTAGAGAGGTGAGTGCTGAATGAGTGCTAATTTGAAGTGTTACACTGATGAGGCGTGCACCAAAGAAATGTTTTATGAATCCAAGTCCTATGCTATCACACTTGGTCCCAAGACTGGTCTTAATGGGGATAGCGGGGAAATTCTTGATCAGGTATTCTACGTTAAAAACGTAGGCGATGCAGTAGCACAAAATGTACAGATTCGTGAAGTTGGCGACCTTTTAATGTATTTTAGAATGTCTACTTCTAAAGAGACCTATGTGCAAACTGTAGGGAAAATTCCTAATATTAAACCTGGTGGAGTTGAAAGAGTAGTTTTGCACTGTATTATACCGAAAGGAGCAGAAGCTGCAAAGGATATAGTACAGTACACAATTAGTTTCTATACTACTCCTGGCGAGATAGAAGCTCAGGATATTAATAACTATGTTCAACCAGAACATAGACTACAATATACTGCTAACCTAGGTTCTCCTGGATTAGCCGGTAGACCGTATGGGTATGGCCCTTACGGCGATCCCATTTATGGTCAAGAAGGTTTGATTCATAAGACACAAGAAATCCAAGGTAGAATGCCTATCGCAGGCTTGGCTTATACATATATCAACGCAGAATTTATAATCAATGCTAGATACAATGGCACAGAAGCCACTATTGAGGATATTCAATCCTATTATACAGGAAGATACATGATGCTTGGTTGCTACGATGGTCCCGCTTTACCTTTATGGCTAGATCAAAGTGACTTTGCAGCATTAAAATAGAGAGGTGGAATAATTAAATGTCTAACTTAGATAATACTGTCTTTACACAAGAGTCCACCTTAGACACTAAAATATTCATTCAAGTATTCCGTATGACAGCGAGAATCGTTGACATACAATGGAATGAAATTCCTTTTGAGTATTTTCCTAATATTACATCTGAAGCTATTTTAGAAACTTCTGACTCTCCTAATGATGGTTGGGAAGAATTAACTAAGATAACTCGTAGTAGTCCTCCGTTTTTCTTAGACGAGGGCACTAAAGCTACTTACTATAGATTCCCTGTGCTATATTACAGGATTAGATTTCCTGAAGTAAATAAAGTAACTCGTGTATTTTCTACAGAGAAGTTACCTAATTACTATGGTGCAGAGATTTCTCGCCGCCATGCAATTCGATTGAAAGAAGGCCATGAAGGCAATTTAATGTATTTGTTTATACGAAAGAAATTTGTTGATCACTGTCCAGAATGTTGGGACTCTATTAGAGGTACTCGCTCTAAGGCAAACTGCCCTCATTGCTTAAATACAGGCTTTCTGGGAGGTTTTTATAACCCAATAGGTGTATACGTATCTGTTTCACCTGAAGGCACTGTTATACGCCAAGAGGTAGATGGAACATCTGTTTCTGGTCAACTTAATGCTTGGACTACAGGGTTCCCTCGTATAAATGTTGGGGATGTATTGGTAGATGCTAATACTCGTGATATTTGGCATGTAGGCCAAGTAAGTATGACTACCCATAAACGTACAGTAACAAAACAAGAACTAGCAATGTCACATCAAGATGAAGATACCTATATCTTTAAATTGTTGGAGCGAGTTCCATTGAAGCCAAATAAAGGAGATTTACGACATGGGGAAATCCTTTTCTAGATTATCACCTAGAATTGTTAATACATTTTTCATATTAGCCCTTCAAAAGTATTTCTCTACTCACCCAGAGTACCCATGGAGCCCTGATGATTCAAAGACTCAATTAGATTTAGCAGTGGACTTTGATGAAGAGGACTTTAAACAAAAAGCTCTTCCTTTAGTAGTTGTACAAAATGGGCCATCTATGATATCTCCTGCAGGTGTAGGTTCTGGTACTCAATTTACAGGACCTAGACAGGAATTGAAAGATGGAATCAGAACTGAGTTACAAGGAATTTGGGACCGAAAGGCTACATACGTTATTAATAGTTCTGTTAATATTAGGATTGTCGCGGGTAGCAAGGATGATGTAGAGGAATTATCCTTTGAAGTCGCATTATTCTTACTATCTCTCAAATATACTATTGCAAATGTATTGCAAATACAAAATATTGGGTCACCTCAAATTCAACCTCCACAGCCTATCAAGCAGGATGGTTGGTCAAATGTATACGCAGCTCATATATATGTTGATTATTCTTACATTTTGAGTAGAATTTGGCAACCTGTTGATTATGGTCCTGTTTTGAAATCTATCGAAACTGTGATGACACCTGTGAATAAAAAATGGGATAAAAATGAATCTAAAGTGCCTGAAATTGGTGACACTGATGAATATGGAAATCCTGTTAACTTAGGTGAAAAAGGCGGTACAAATACTGGTGGACAAAATGGTAACTATGGTGGCATTGGTGGACGCTCAGATGACTCTGTAGCAGATTGTGTAGACGATAACGTCGTAGAATTACGTTTTAGAGCTACATTAGCTTCTGGAGAAACCAAGACCGACACTGTAGTACGGTATTAAATATAATGGATCCTCTGACCAAAATCGTCAGGGGATTCTTTTCTTTTAGGTATAATATTATACAGTAAAGAAGATCATTCCTTTAACACTGTTAATTCTTATAAGGTGGTGTATATTACATGACTTTCCGTACTCCCTCTGTACGCGTATATCAAGAGCTTGTAACTACCTCTATTTCCCCGACTACTCCGTTTATGGATCTCTACATTGTAGGTCCCGTATACCAAGTAGAAAGTGGTGTAGCTGCAGCTGATTATACATTAACAGGGAACGACTATGTAAGCAAGTATCCGAACCAACTGTTAGGCGCAAAAATGGATACCGCTTCCCTTCAAATTAGCCTGTCTGATGTTTACGTAAAAGTATGGCCTTCTGCTGAAGAAGTATTGAACGGCGCTGTAACCATCAACAATAGTGGTCCGATTACTACCGTTACTGGCACCACTCAAGCTGAATTCTCCGAATCTACTCTGGTTGTAGGTGACTTCTTGGAAGTTACTTATGCTACCGCAGAAGGCAACTACACTTATAACGTTTCTATCCAAGCTATCAGCGAAGACGGTAAAACATTGTCTTTGAGCAGAAACTTGGCAGATCCTGCAGAAGGTGCTACTGTTACTGCATTGGTAAAACGTGCAACCAAAGAAGATACTAATTTGGAACCCCAATTCTTCAAAGCTGAAGCTGATCAATTTACTATTTTAGCAGGTGCTCAAGTTGCTTCTGAAGTTACTGAAGCTGCATCTCCTGTAGTATCTGCTAAAGTTGCAGTAAGCTATCGTGCTCTGCGTACTGACGTTGCTAACGATGCAATGACCATTACCAGCTTCGCAAATGCGCAAGCTACTATTGGTACAACTCATATTAGCAATCCTATATCTGTCGCAGCATCTATGGTTTCTTCTGCAGTAGGTGATTTGACCTACAAAGTATTGCCGATTGAATCTGATGATAAAAACGGTTACTTGAAAGCTTTGGATGTATTGTCTACTATCGAAAAAGTTTACGTTATTATTCCGTTGACTACTGATAAAGATGTACTGTCTGCTTATGCAAATCATTGTAAAGCTATGGGTGAACCTGAAAAGAGCAAATGGCGTGTATGCTATGGCAACATGGAAATGCCGACTACCAAAGTTATGGTTGAATACAATGCAGGTCAATTGTTCAAAGGTATCCAAGAAGGTCAATGCTTCTTGAAAGATACTGCAAATGGTATGTTCGTAACCAACATGACCCGCATTACTGATTTTGTAGATATTTATAATGCAGACAATGCTTATCAATATTCCTTGCAAATCGTAGAAATCTTGAACGAAACTGTTGCAAGTTGCGGTTTGACCAAATGGGAACGCACTTCTGAAGGTTATGTAGAAACTACTGAAGTTCTTACAGTTGAGGAAACTCAAGATGTGAACTATGAAGTAGTACGCGTGCTGGATACCCAAGGTATGGCAGAAGCTATTTCTGAAGTAGCACAATCCTTCAAAAATAAACGTTTCCGTTATGTACAACCCGACCAAATCATGTTGAACATTAACTCTGTAGATGAATTGTGTCCCTCCTACTACCTCTGCGTAGCGTTGGGTGCAATGCGTGCAGGTTTGCCTCCGCATCAAGGCTTCTCTACTATGGGTATCAGTGGTATTAAACGCGTTCTTCGTGCAAACAAAATGTTTACTGAAGATCAACTTGCTGAAATGGCTGGTAATGGTGTATTCTGGGTTTGCCAAGATGAACCTGAAGAACTTCCGTATGTTTTGTATCAAACCACTACTGATAATACCCAACTCGAAACTGCTGAAGACAGCATCGTAGCTGTTATTGACTATGCTTCCAAATATTACAAAGACAATCTGCGTAGTGTTCTTGGCAAATACAATGTTAACACTATTTCTGTTAACTATGTAAAAGCTGTTATTAATAGCTGTAGCGATGATATGACTAGCACTAACTATGAATACATTGGTCCTATCTTGACTAGTGCAACCCTTGTATCCGTAGAAACTATTGCAGATAAGATTCGTCCTACTATTAAAATCGAAGTTCCGTACCCGGTTAACGCAGTAGACGTAATCTTGCAAGTATGATAAACTGACTATATGGGAGGGCATAAACTCCCTCCCTTTACTTATATAGAACGTTAAATAATATAAGGCGGTGAATTCTCCTTGTCCGATTACAATATTAATCCTACCGAATCTATGGGTGGCTTAGTTAAGGAACAAACCTTGACTTCTTTGTATAGCACAGAGGGTGCTCCCCATTATGCGTGGGTAGAACAACTGCGATTGGCTACTGACCTTATTACTCCTGACAATACTTTGATTTGTATTGCTGATGCATGGACTGTAGATAAAGTAACCAAAGTAACCCCTATTGGTCTTACTCAATCCTTTAGCTACTCTGAAAGCCTCCCTGGTACTTTGCAACCTGAAATTGGTTCTCGTCGTAAACGTGCTATGGTTGGTTCCTCTGCTGGTGGCGGTATTAATATCTCTAAAATGGTAGTACAAGGTACTAGCCCTATCCATATTCTCTCCAAATATGGTAAAACCTTTGGTATTAACAAAAACCATTGGACTGAAAAAGAATGGGGTGCTTCTGTTGGTCTTAACTTAGACAAACTCCGTACTCCGATGGGTATTATTGTTCTCGAGGGTGACCCTGTAGGACGTAATTACTCTTGCTACATGTTTGAACAATGCCTGTGCCTTGGTCAATCTCGTGGTTATCAAGCTGGCAGTTTCTTGGTAGTTGATAATTTTAATCTTATCTATGAACAAATCGTTCCTATCTGGGAAAACGATGATGTTATTGATAAAAAATTGGATAAAATTTAATTTAAAGGAGTTGAGAAGAAGAAATGGCACAACCTACTGATAAAATTTTAACTCCTGACCAATTAGATGGTTCCGATTACAGACGACAATTTATTGAAGTAGCTTCTGATGCAACTGACTTTGTTACTGCAGATACTTCTTTAATTTTGTCTACTGTTCCCTTCCTCCGCCCTGGCGATTCTTTTGTTGATATCCCGTTGTATCCTGTTGGTATCACTCAACAATTCTCTTACAACGAAGGTTTGCCGGGTCAATTCTTAGCAGAAATCGGTTCTAGCCGTAAAACTGGTGCTTCTGGTTCTGCGTCTGGCAGTGGTATGATTAGCAGACTTGCTGTTCATGGTAATTCCTTAGTGGCAGCTCTGTATCGTCCGACTTTGTTGTGGCTGAATAACACTGAAACCTTAGAATCTGTTAAAGATAAAATTATGGGCACTGATAAAGAATGGATTCAAGGCTTAAATGCCCAATCCATTGACTTGTTCTCTGCTGATGTAACTGAATTTGTAGACAGAGTAGTTGCTACTGGTGGCATGAACTCTGTTCTCTTTAAAATTCCGTTTGGTTTGGTTGAAATTAAACGCGATTCTCGTCAACGTGTTGTTCAAATTAACTATTTGGAACAATGCATGTTACTTGGTGACCAAGGTGGCTTGTCTGCTGGTCAATTCCAAGTAATGGATAGCATGAGTTTTAACTATGAACGCAAACGCCCAATGAAATGCGTAGGTCCGTTCTCTTTGAGTGACGATAACGCTATTGGTTTGTAAGAAAGGAGTGTAGTTTTATGGGTATTCAAACTACTGAATATGCAGAAAAGATTGCCTCCGTTCTTGCTAAAAACCCTCAACCGGAAGTTGTAAAAGAAGCAGCACCTCATCACGAAGTTTATCGATCTATCGTTAGAAAAAGCCTTGATTATGCTAAGCCTTTTGCAGGCGCATATCTCGCTGCTAAGGGTGTTCAACGATGGAACAATATGAATACTAAGCAACGTGTTGGTACTGCTGCAGCTGTTATGGTTATGGCTGACTTGCTTGCTAATCCTGGCTTTAGACGTGGCGTAGCTGATACTGCACGCGCTGCAGCACGCTTGCCTCGTCGTAGACGTAGAATTACTAAAGGAGACTTGGCTGTTGCTGCAGGTCTTGGTGCAGCTGGTGTTTTAACTGTAAATAAGATGCGAGCTTTCCATAACAGAGCTACCTATGGTGCTGATTATCCTGCATATAATACAACTCCTGTATATTATGATCAAAATTCTTACTAAAGGGGAATCTGATAATGTATACAACTATTGATTTCGATAAATATAATGTACCTGCTCAGTATTCCCTGGGTATGGATAAAGAAGCAGCCGCAATGGGTTTAGGTGACGCAATCAAAAATACTGCAGTTACAGCTTTAACTGGTAAAGCTATTGATGACGTTTGGGGTGCGGTTGACAAAGGCCTTCTTAAACGCGTTGGTACTCCTGATGCTAAAGGTAAACTTGCTCAAGGTCTTGTTACTGCAGAAGAACAAGCTCTTGCTCGTCGCAAACTGAAAGCAACCGGTGGTGCTGCGCTTGGTTATGGTGCTTACAAATTAGTATCTAACCCTAATGTTAGAAAAGCAGTACGTGATAAAGCAATGCGCGCTATTGGTAAAAATCCCAATAAAAACCGTGACATGGCGTTAGCTGCTGCTGGTACTCTTGGTGCAGGTGCTGCTGCGTATGGCATTGCAAAACATCGTCAACAACAAAAGGCTAACGAAAACTTTGACCGTACTTACGGTTACGGTGATTACTATGGTCATGGTACACGTAAGCACGCTAGTGTAGACGAAGCTTTCGAAGCTGGTTACCTGGATGCATGTGCTGACTTTGAAAAACAGGCTGCCGTAGGTGGCTTCTTCCAAGGTGCAAAAGATTTTTTTCTGCACCCTGCAAAACAGGCTTTACGTACCGTTCAAGGCGTTATGAATAATCCCAGAACATTTTGGGCTAATGCACGTCGTAGAGCAAACTTCTTGGCTAAAGGACCTAAAGTAAATCCTGTTGGTGCAGGTGGTGGTATTGGTCAAGCTTGGAACTCTATGAGTAACAATGCTAAATGGATGACTGGTGCGGGCATTGCTGGTTTGGGTGCAGCTGCATATCATCAAGGTGCTTCTGAGTCCCGTACATTTAGAATTAGATAAAACCAAGAGAGGTATTAATAAATGGCTTGGTCTGCTATTGAAGCTGGTGCTAGCAAGTTTATACAATCTGCACAGCCATATTTATACACAGTTGGAAATATAGGTAGCGGCTCTACTGACTTGAAACAAAGTTATAGCAGCATTAGACGGAGCCTCAATGATGCAAGTGGGGGTTTAATTAAACTCCCTGCCGCATCTGATACTGGTATTGGTAAACTTCTTAATAAAGTCATTGGAGTAGGTACTGCTGCAAACAGTATCCTTAAAATCTTAGGTCTGGAAGGAATTGCAGGCGAAGAAACAAGAGTCCAATATTCCAATGTTAACCCAGAAGTTGGTGCTTTTAAATGGGTCGAAATGGAGACCACTCCTGACTCTTTTGCAACTTCTGATTCTGTTTTATTATTCGCAGGTAAACCACTGTATGCAGATAATGTTACTGGTGAAGAACTGGTCCCGATCGGTCTTTGTCAGGGTTTTAGCTTCAATGTTGGTTTAACCGTGCAAGTATTTAAAGAATTACGGTGTGAGGAGAATATTGTTTTCCCTGGAAAATCCCAGCCGGGTAATTTATCACTTGCTCGCCTTTGTGGTACACATTCTAGCCTCACAAACCGATTACATATATTACCTGGTTGGAATTATGGTACCCACACTACTACTATGAAACCTTTATTTGGTATTATGGCGATGTTCTTATCACCTAGTCGTGCAAATACTCTTTCTGTATTGTATTTTGAGCGTTGCGCTATTACTAATTCTGGTGTTTCTGTATCTGCTGGGAACTTTCAAGTAATTGATAACGTTAGTATTGTTTTTGGTAAATGCATTTCTGTTGGTGAGGCAGTGATGGCAGAGACCGCAAAGAATACTATGAAATCTGATACTTAAAAGGAAGGTTAATTATATGACTGTAGATTTAGCTATTCTTCCTAAACAATTCCGACAAGTTAATACATCTGTTGTCAATACAAATGGGAAAGGTACTTATGCTCCACTTAACACTATTTCCCCTACGTATTATGTGCGCACGGTGACTTCTGATGTAACTGAAACAGGTAACAAGAAAGGTAATTCTAAAAATGTTTAACTCCAAAACTACCACTATTGGTAGAGGAATTGTATCCGCGTATGATAAGACTCGCATGACTGCCATCGTGGTACCTTATGATGGTACTGCTACATTGACGGATGTTGCTTGTCCTTTTTTACGCAGTGATGCTACCAATGGCGCTTATAGCTTTACTCCTCCCACTGTTGGAGCTCCATGTATCTATGTTAGAGCAGGTGGAGAAACTTATATTATCGCACTTTACACGCCAGTCAACCTTACCTCTGACGTAGTAAGTGTGAGTCCTTATGGGCAAAACATCAGTAGAATTCCGGAAGCAATGAGTAATGCCGACACACTCCCCGGCAATACTTCTTCTACGAATGCATTGGGTTCAGAAGAATGTCTTACTGATGTTATGAAAAAGATCGTGATGATACCCAACCGACTTTCGTCCATTTGGAATATAGTAAACTGCGTTTGGGAAAACGTATGTACCATATTTAGACTATCCGCTGCCGGATTTGATATAAAAGCTGAATGTAGTGCGTTGAACAAAACTGATACTATTGTAAGAGTACGTCGTTCCACGAATGAGCAAGGTGGCCCCGCGGCAATTACTCTTGTTATGGGTAACACTGCCGATGTATTAGCATTATCTATTGATGGTAGCGAGTTGCTTCATATTGACGGAAATAAGAATATTATTCTGAATACTGCCAATGTGAAAGTTAATACAAATGATGTTGATTGGACCGCTAACAATATCAATATCACTGCTAATACAGTTGACATGACTCAATGTGGAGCAGTTAAACTTCCGTAATAACAAGCGAGGTATTATATATGACTCCTGTTTGTGTTATTGGTGACCCAGATTCGCATGGTGGAGCAATTACTTCCGGAGCTCAAAAGACTACTGTAGCAGGAATTCCTGTTGCTGTAGTTGGTTCCTCAGTATCTCCAGATCCATACAAGGGTCATAATGGTAAATCAGTTACTAGTCATGGAGCTACAGGCAAAACCACTGCAGGTGGGAAAGCTGTAGCCGGACAAGGTGGTAGCGTAAGCTGTGGAGCAAGCATTATTGCTACGAATAATAAGACAACTATAGGTTAGAATTTAACTAAAAAAGAGCTACGTAATGTAGCTCTCTTTTTTTTTTATTTATTAATTGCGCGGAATGCAGCAGCTTCCACGATTGCATGCAAGAGATAATCTTTTGCTGCGGGTGTCATTGCAGAAGAGATTAATTCTTCTGTATACTTGAGCAAGTCAGATTTCTCATGGTTACGTTTAGAAGTCGGTTTATTAAGACTATCAGTATTCTTCACAGGTTCCTTGAAAGATCCCTTCGGAGGATCTTCTTTGGGTTTCTTTTCTACAGGTTTTGCAGGTATTGGGAAATGATTACCTGCAGGTTTAACCAAATTAGGGGTAATATGCGCCATAGAGTCTTTTGCTTCACTAGTACTTTCGGTTACTACAGGTTCCGGTTGTACCTCTTTCACTTCAGGTACTTTTACTTCTTTTATGCTAGGAGCTGTAAGTTTGCCATCGTTGTTGATGACTTTAGTACCTGTATTGGCTACCACGGCCTCTTTAACTACTACTGCTACATTATCTTGTTTACGAGGGTCGAATAGCAGTGCTTTAATGTATTCCGGATTAGGAGAACTCATAACTACTCCCAGTTCTTTGAATTTCTCAGTAGTATATTCTTCCCAAAAGTCTTTAGCATCAAGATCAAATGTAGCTACGTTTTTAATTTTCAACGGATCTACGTTATTGATTGCAAGCCATGTCTCACGTAGTTTTGCAGATCGCGCATCGTTATCATACGCCGCAAAGATACTTACGGTTTTATCTGCAAGGAATTCAGAGAAGTTATAAGCAATCAACCAATATCCATCAAACCAGTTACTGCTTTCCGGACTAATAACTGAATGTTGAGAACGTAAGAATTGTTTACGCGGACTCAACAGGAAGAAATTATTTTTTACTGCTTCTACGCCGTGTTTAATGGTAGATTGAGCAGTACCATAGGAAACTGGTGCTCCTAATTGTATATACAAGGGTTGAGCGGGTGCACAGAATTCCATGTTAGGGCAAAATACATTGCTATTGCCTTCGCGGGAAACATTAAGTAACCCTAGAGTCACCAAGCCCCCTAAAAACTGTTGCATATAGTTGGGTGCTAATTGGGCTAATTGACGTGCAAGATCCATGCCCTTAGCACCCCAAGATACTCCATTTTCAATGGAAGTTAGCACACTATCAATTACAATAAGTTGTGCAACTTCTGTAGAAGACACTGAGCTATTTCCTACAGTGCCTTTCTTTGCTCCTCGTTTAGTACAAACGGGGAAGATGTTGTAGGCGTTAATATGTCTAATAACGTCTACGGTGATTATGTCTTTGCTCATAATATTACCTCCAATACCTACCAAACAGCCAAACGGCAGGCCATGTTGTCTTTTAATGTCTCGCGAGCTTCCTTGATGAAGTATTTTACTACGCGAGCTTCATTACTACCGCAGTTTATATCCTTAGTGACTACAGCGCTATAGAGGGCCTCTAATGCCTCTGGCGTAATATTTTGGAAAATACTAGGTTTGCGCCGCACTATCCATTTATATGCATTTTTAAAATCATGCAGTTCAGGGATAACGTCATACTCACGTCGCGGATATTTATCCTTGTTCTCGGGTCTAAATGCAACCAAGCTGTAATCATTGCTCATATATAGTCCTCTCCTTTCTTCTAAAATAAAAGAGCAGACACCATAACTTCATTATGAGAAGTCATAATATCTGCTCTCTAATATACTTATACCATTAGTTTAAAGCATCTCCGGTTACACCAGCTTCATCATAGGTATACAAATCTAAACCACATTCAGCCTTAACCTTATTGGAAGTAACAGTAGCACAATGCCATAAGAAAATCAAATAATCCCAAATCTTATTCAAGGTACGTGTCTTGCACAGCTCTACCAATGCTTCTTGATTAAAGTCGTCCGGAGAAGATACGGAGTAAGATTCTGTAATCAAGAAGTTATTTCTAAGACGAGTAGTCAAAGTCAATGTTCTACCATCCGGCATCTTTGCAGCATTCATTTCCAGAATAAATGCTTCAGCAACTTCAGGAATCATAGAGCCATTAGGTGATAACACAAGTTGCAAACCTTCTGCGTCTTCTCGTGCAATCTCACCTTCTGCATCAGGATTCACACGAAATACCTTAAGATAGGGTCTAGGTTTATTCATTTCAGGAATTGCATCCGGAGCTACTTCTTCTACAGTTTCTACTACTTTTTCTTCAGCCATAATATGTCAGATCCTTTCTTTAGTGCTTAAGGATAACCCTCCATGGTACCATAGGAATCACCTACTTCAAATTCCGCTACGAACGGCATTATCTCACAGAGAGGAATAACCACACCATTAATTTTAGGTGTTTCTAAGCATTCTTTAGTTATTTTTACGAATTCTTCTATGTAGTCTTCACGTACTTCACACACTACGGAGTCATGTACTGTAGCTACAAAGATAAATTTTTCAGGGTCTAGTCGCTGATGCATATTGATAATGCCAGCCATCATGAAGTCAGAGCCTGCAGATTGAACTGGGGTATTGATAGCATGTCGTTCAGATGTAGCCTTCTCTCTATAGACTTTACTATCTATTAAGGGAAGATATCTACGTCTACCGAAGCATGTCGGAGTATACCCATATTTATGTGCATGTCGTACTAATCCATTTTGCCAATTAGTAAGAGTAGGATAACCTTGCTTAAACTTCTTAATCAAGCTATCACATTCTTCTATAGTCCACGCTTTACCACCAGATTCTCTACTATTTGCATTAAGGTTCTGAGCTAACCCATATTTACTCATGCCGTAAAGAATCCCGAATGATACTGTTTTAGCAGCTTGGCGTTCTTCTGGATAGTGTTTTTTAACGTAACGACATTGTTCACGTTCCACATAAACATCAAACTCTTCAGTGCCACGCTTCATACCTTTAGCGAGTGCTTCTTCTTCCCATTTCGTGGTATCAATCTGTAATCCAAAGGATACAATAGCATTTCTACTATGCATATCTATCAAGTTCTTATAAGACTTAATAAATTTTTCTTCTTTGGATACTGCTCCGGCTATTCTCAACTCCAGTTGAGATTGGTCGGCGTTTACTATTTTCCAACCAGGTCTAGGAATGAATGCCTTCTTGGCTTTAAATCCATGTAAGTCTTCATACCCAGGTTCTGTATGTGCCATACCAGACGGAATGTTTTGAAGGTTAGCATCACCTGAAGAAGAAAGGCGACCTGTAATCGTACCTACTAAATTAAAGTCTGCTCTTAATCTATTATCAATACCATGATTTACTAAGTATCCTTTGAAATACGTGGAGAGTAATTTAGATGCTCTTCTATACTTACGAACGGTTTGTGTAAATGGCGTATTGATAATGGATAATGCTTCGTCATTAGTAGGTCTACTGGGGTCTCCTGCATCTTCTTGATCAAAAGACATGCTCATGATCCCTTCTGGGACTGGATACTTCAGCATATCATAAAGGATGCCACTCAGTTGCACTGGGGAATTCCAATCGTAATCAGGTTCATCAGGTTTCATGCCTAGTATATCACGCATTTCTTTGATATACTGCTGAACATAGCCTTCAATGATTTCTGTAGATTCTTTAACCCATTTCGTATCAATTAGGAAGCCATTATGTTCCATTTCGCCTACAGGGATTAATGCGTTGGACATAATCCAATGAGCTACTAGCATGTTACGTTCCTTCATAATCTTATAGAAGATATGATAGATTTGCAATGTAGCATCAGCGTCTGCACAGTTATATGGAGCCATAACTTCCATATCAACTTTTTCCCATTTAGAAACAAGGATTCGTTTCTTCTTAGGATTGTCAGGGTCGTCTTCTACATCGTCCTCAATGGACTTCATGTCAGTTTCATAGCCGCCCAGGTCAGTAAGTTCTGCAGCTAAGGGTTTTAAACCATATCCGTACTTACCTTTACCAGGATTCAGCATACTAGCCATTAACATTGTATCACCAATAAGATTCTTTGTCAAGATATTGTTAACAATACGCAAAAAGAAATAATCGTAAGATACATTATGACCTATGAATTGTACATTAGACTCCATAAATTTCTTCAGAATGGGATGGTAAGCTTCTGGATCACGTTCATAAGGTACACATATTGCCATGCCTTTACCCCAAGAAAAACTAACACATCGTAATACTGGCGGATGGGTAGCTGAAAACTTGGTTTTCGGATGAAGTTCACGACCGTTAGTTTCAATGTCAAATGCATGAACTACGCGATTCAATCGTTTATCTGTGATATGTCTATCGACCCATTCTTCAAATTCTGCAGGAGACTCAATCAAATAATATTTATCAGGAGGTTTAATGTCTATATTAGAAGCAAGTCTATCTGCTTGTCTAAAGGCAGATTCTACAGAACTTCTAATTTTATAGTCAGGTACAAATTTGCTCGGTGCATGAGTTATAATAAGTTTAGCTGGATGCGCATTCTCTTTAAGCTCAGTGCCTCCAGTTTCCTTATTTCTAGCACGTATTGGTGCTACTTCATACACACGATTAAGGAGTTCTGACTCTTTTCCGTCTAAGCCAAACGGAATTGCAGCGTGTTTACCCAAGCATATAATAACGTCTGGTGCTATTTCAGCTAAGTCATCTCGTAAATAACGTTGACAGCAAACCACAGAATTTTTAGTAGGAGTACCTGAAGGAGTCGGGCAGCGAATTACCGGAAGAATATATACATTAGCATCTTTAATGTACATTTCAGTCCATTGAGTAATGAGCTTACGTGCGTCCGGGTCTACTACATTAAATTCGTCATGTGGAGCCCCTACTAAAATAAGAATAGATTTGTCGGCTTCATTGGCACGCTTCAAATGTCCTACAAGGTCTAGTGATTTTGAAGTGAAGGTGGGGCGGTCAGGCCCCTTTCCTTCACCAAATTTACACTTTGTGCAGTTCGGGATACTAAGCGCCCTCGCCGCTCCCTTTATACCGAATGATGCCTGACGAAGGTTTGTTAAGATCGTCAGTTTCTTCAACTTTCTCCACAACTCCTCTCTTAAACTCCAATACTCTTACACTTTGACCATCCATTTTTATTACCTTGTTAGGCCTACCCTTACCATCGGGAATAATACAACCCGTAGCAAGAAGTTGGTCATAAATAGCATTTCGAGTGTAATTAATAGGGCTACCAGTGATCTTAGCTCTAAAGTTGTTAGCTTCCGCCAATGCTAAAGAACCTAAAATGTAGACACTACTAGGTGTGCGCCAACCTATGCGAGTAGCAGTTTCGTTGTGATTTGTAGTCAATCCATCTACTGTACCTTGAAGATAGCACTTTCCAGAGTCAATCAAGTCACTAAGGGTTTCTATAAATAAGAAACCTGCTTGTTCTTGTCTGGTTGTAACATTCATTGTTGACAAGATATTTTCGATGGCTTTCTCATATTGAGGTGTTAAATCCTCTAAATTCAAGAATTCTGCTACCAAATCCCATGCAATGGAATTCGCTGCAAGAGATTCAGATACACGACCATGCATTGCTCTGTACTTCTTGCGTCGTTCAGCGAGTTTATCTTCAAAATCCTCTCTACGAATATTCTTGTTAAGAAGGAAATGGATGAATTTACTCATAACACCTGGATACATGTACGCATATTTGCGGGACATTGTCAGGTTGTCAGAATCACCCGGTTGACCTATTTTCAACAAGATTATACGAGAAATTACGGAAGATTCACCTGTAGGAACGTCTTCTGCAGTAGCTACCATGTTACCTCTAATGAGGAATGTTTGACGAGCTTTTACATCTGCAGTTAAACGTGATCTACCATGTCTATCACCATAGCTTTGTATTAAGTTTACCAGATCAACATTCTTAATGTCAACCCCTTTGTAGTCGTCGACTACGTATAACATGTCTTTAATGTGATAACCATTCTTTTCAATAGCATTCTTAGTGGAGCGGAATGTTTCAAAGTCTTTCTCTCTGAACTCACCAAAGAAACTAGCCATTAAACCAGAATAAGTTGTTTTATTATAACCAGTTTGACCAACTACCCACAAACAATAAGGCATAATAGCTGGAACAAAATGTGCTATAACAGACCAAAACACGTGAGCGAAGTAAGGGAGTGTAATATTATAGTCAAACACCTTGAGAAGATGTTCACGGATAACATCACGGATAAAGGTTAAATCTGCAGGAGGTTCGTCTAGTCTATACAAAGCCATGTAGTGCGGGTTTTCAGGAAGCTCTACGCGGTCTTCTGTATATTCATGCCAACCTTCTTTATCAATGTAACCGTTGGGAGCAAGGTATCTATCACCATGCCAACCCGTATGTGTATATACATACTCTTCATTTGTCTCATCAGCAGTCATATGCTTCGGAGATAACAAATTACAAGACTCACGTAAATATGGTATTGTTTTTGGTTCAATCCATACATCAGTGCCTACTTCATTGATAATCTTAGAATATAAGCGTTTATCATCTGCATATTCACTAGGAGTCATTCGTACTATTACGGATTTAAAGGGCAATGATACTTTAATACTAATTATACGCTCAATAGCACCGTCACCAGCATCCAGAATTATATCCGGTTCTAGTTCGAGAATAACATTGGATATTCTATGCCATTCACCAGTGTTCTTTCCACGTACACAAGAGTTCATCATTATACCAAATTGACTATTCAAGGTAAGTACTTTTCTGTATTTAGCCATTGACCCAGCTTCTACTTCTTCAAGAAGAGCAGCATAGGAAACACCAGAAATGCTACCATAATTCTTAAGGTACATCTCCCTATCAGTAGCAGGTAATTTCTTGGCGTATTCAATAAACTTCTCTTTTATGGAGATTTGTTCTTCTAAAGAAGCTTCTGCTGCTTGCGCTGCCATCTTTTGTCCAATCCAAGCAAACGCTGCTTGACGAGCCTCACGAGCCTTCTGTAAGTCTCTTAAACAATGATCTGCTGCCCAAGATGCAGGGTCTGCTCCTGATTTATAGTCTTCTGGTACTATGATAAATGTTTGCGGATGTTGCTCTGCGATAGCGTATGAGTAATCAATTCCTGGTCCATCATTATCAGGGAATAGGTATATATTTTTCTTTCCCATGTTGACAAGAACTGATACACCGCTACTGAGATTACTACCACCGCTAAAACAATATATAGGATCAATAGCATCTGGGTCCTCCTTGTAAATCATTGATGCTAATGCACCTACGTCAAATTCCCCTTCCACGAGGACTGCCTCGTCATCCATACTTGCTTCAATCCACCAGCTAAAGTAACCAATTTTATCGGTTTTTCTAATAGCCTTACCAAGCCACATTGTGCATTTGTTCCCGTCCTTCTCACGGTTTATATTGCGCAGCTTTAATCGACTGAAGACTTCGTATGATGTACGATAGAATAAAATGATAGACCCAATAGCAATAAATTCAGCACGTCGTTCAGGTAGTACTTCTGGACCAATTATGTCAGTAAGCTCGTTCTCCGCAAGCCACTGTTCTACTTCCTTTATAGTAGGATAATATCCAATAGCCGCATGCGGCAGTGTATTCAAGTCTATATAGCGGGATGCTAAATAGGTACGAATACCTGCTGCTGCAGGAGATTCTTGGAGTAATCTATTAGTCCAACGATAAAACTTATACATTGCAGCATTACGTTTACGGTCTTTTACTTGCTGCTCTGTTTCCTGAAGCAATCCATGCTGTACTAGCCAACGGTTTGCTCCCTCATAGGTATTTGTGCCCTCATGATTAGAACGAAGCACTGCATCGATTTCGGTGCCTCCGATGCTTTCTGCAAAACAGTGCCAACGTTCTTTACCTTTAGCATCAGTGTATACGCTAAAAGATCTATGGTGTTTATCATGATGAAAGGGGCAAAACCCCATTATAGAAGTACCAGAGGCTTTCCAGTCAAAATTATGGGACGGGAATATAGTAGCTAAGGATTCTATTAACATATTCAGTAACCTCTCTATTCTTTAAGTTGAGTTTCTAAATTCTATTATACCTCAGCATTATACGTTTGACAAGTCTCTTTAAACGAACACCAAGAGCATTTAAAAGACTTTGTTGCAGGCCATATCATTTCATTCTCGCACTCATATAATCTGAATTCTAAATATTTCAAAGTATTGAAAAATTTATCAACAAACTCTTTATGCTCGTAAGGAAATACTGTAGCCCATACAACTTTGCCTCTTCGTAAGAAATTAAGACCAATAACAGCTCTTTTCCAGTCTAACTTATAAATACGAGCAAGCATCCAAATATAAATATTTAATTGTTTATGCTCTTTTATTTTAGTAGTTGACTGTGACGATTTATTGGTTTTATGGTCTATGATATAAATAGTTTTAGTTTTTGGATCCCAAGCCCATAAGTCTATAATCCCTCTTAAATAAGGTGAATGTACGCTATTAGGGACAAAGGATGCACGTTTGTGATCACGAGTAATTGCGTATGGAATTTCTACACGATCTTTGTCAATTTCTCGTTCAGCTAGAAAATCTTTCCAGTTCTTAACAAACGTTACCATATAAGGAAATAGGTCTTGAACCTCTGTTTTTGCTGCACCATCAGTGTCTAACGAAGCATACATTGGGTAAGATTTTGCTAAAAACATTTGAGCCTTTTCTATTGATGGTGAACCATCACGTATTAAGTCAGCAATGATTTCATGGCTTAATCCACCTAATGTTAGTGCAGGAGAAGTTTCTCTAATTCCTTCTTGATAAATTCTATTAAATTTATACAGACAGCTTCCTGCTACATCCATTCTAGAAAAAGACCAGGGGAGGTATTTCTCCTCCCCTAGCAACATATCGGATTCGCTTGAAACTGTATGATTAGTTAATTCAGTAACCATACATTTATAATCCTTCCTTATTTAGTTTCGGGAGTTGGTACCAGATCATTCCAGTCAATATCAATAAACTTACGACTTGCGATAAAGTCAGCTAAGTGGACAATGAATTGACCTTTATTACCTGGTTTTTGATTTCCCCATTCACCCATATGCGCTAATACTAGTGCTGCAATGATATTTGCAATGTGCTCATGACCAGTTTCCTTGCCATGCTTTGCAATTTCTCTTGCTGCTACATTAGGATGGGTACGAATAGTGTTACCAGACTCGGTAAGTCCTTGTTTAAAAGAGTCGTGCAATAAACACGCTGCAATAATCAAGTCCTTATCCATACGATTGAATTGCAAATACTCTAGGTTAACTATTGATGCAGCTACAGCAGTGACCGCCAATGAATGACGAATCAGACCCCCATATCCTAAAGCGTATTCAGGATGATATTTTCCAGTAGCGCTTGCAGCAATTCTCGCAAAATAGTCTGGAACTTTCTTATCAAGGAAATCTAAAACAAAGTCTCTAACTTCCTTGTTCTTAATGATCTCAACTATTTTTAAGAGCATAACCCAATCTTGGTTGGTGGCAGTTTTTGCAATTTCATTCGTATTTTCAGTCATCGGTTACGTCTCCACTTTCTAATTTAAGTTGTTCCTTAAAATCTTTTTCAAAATGGTCTTGTATAGGATTAGGCATACCCGGTCCAGGAATTTTAAAGGTGCCAGTGGAATCACACACCTGATTTTCTTTCATAAGTTTGTCCATAATTTCATTATGTTTACGGAGCAAGAACAGGCGAAACAATGAATAAATAACGCAATCCATTGCTTTACCCAGATAATCATTGGTGGTAGGATTCATTGCTAGTGCAATAAGATGTTTATCTTCTAAAACACCGATAGCTTTCACCATAGCAAGGTAGGGATGTTTGGAATATAACCCAGGAAAGTTACGTGCTCCGAGTTGACGGATGGTTGCAAGTACATCCTGGAGGTTTTGTTTGTCAGACCCATATTCATTGTTCTTTTTGAGGAACATAGGCAAGATATGATTTGCGTAGTTCCCTTTAATCCAATTAATAAAGTCTTGAGTGGACACATATTCTGCAGAATACTCATAAGACATATAGATACCTCTTTTCTTGAATAAATATATGAGGGCCATTAAAGACCCTCATGTAAATTAATCAAAACGGAATTTCTTCTTCCAAGCCGCCAGCTTCGCTGCCACCTGCAAGAGTACGTTCTAAAGATGCACCCATAGATGCGAATTCAGAGTCTACGGAGTTAGATGCTTCAAGATTTGCTTGTGTTTCTTTAGCTGCTAAAGAGTTTTTATGGTATGCGATTGCATCCTTACGGAGTTCTGCAATATCCATATAAACATCTTTGAAGCCTTCAAGAAGTTCTGCAGGAACAAGGTCTTTACCTTCTTCAGGTTTCAGAGCTTCTAATTTGTATACGAAATATTTAGCACCGCGTTTTGCGTTAACTTGTTCCTTAACGGAAATTTTAACACGGAATGCGAATACAGGAATATTTTTGTATTTACCAGACAACGCTGCCATGCCTTTTTCCAGTGCACGACCAGCTGCAAAGCTAGTTTTAGAAAGAATTACACGGTACAAGTCGTCCGGATTGTTTTCCATGGCAACAACAAGATGATGTTGTACTTGGCAATGATCTTGCATATCGAAATTGTTGTGCATGCAACTAGAGCAACGACCGTATTCACTACCAAAATCGCCATTCGGGTCATTGTAAGTCGGGCAGCTGCATTCAATTGCGCCACCAGCTTCACGCGGAGCAAATTTAGTACGGCATTTCCAGCTACGAATGATACGAACGATCAATTCATCACCCAAAGGTTCTTTGGTAGCATCGTTAATAAACATACCAGGGTATACATTCGGGAAGTCACGAGATTGTGCTTCCGGAGTCATCGCTTGGGTAAGTTTAAGTACAGGGATATTAGAAAGGGTACGGTTCATGCCTTCCATACCGAAGTCATCTTCCATGCCTACAAATTCGCCTGCAAAATTAGATGCCAAGCTAGCACTTTCAGTTTCTGGTTCTTTAAAGATTTGTTTGTCTTTTGCCATGATTAATTTCCTCACTTTTCTTTGTTTCTCTTTGTTTTCTTTGTTTACCGTAGTTTTTCAATCGGTACATTTAATATACCTTAAATTTTTCTATTTGTCAATAGAAAAAATAGAGTAGATTTGGATGAAGTTTACAAAACTTTATCCTCCTCTACTCTACAAATAATATATTGCCTATGTTACAGCCTTTGCCTCTACCATCACGGTCACAACACCGCAATATGCTGGGCTCTAGCATATTTAAGTCGGTTAAAAGGATTTGAAAAACGAGCTTCCTTGTAAAACAAACTTTGAGCTAACATCGTCTAACATTCTTTATACACTTTAAGCTAACACTCTATGAGCTAACTGAAACTGGACAATCATTACCGTAAACATCTATCGTGTCCGAACCAGCATTATTCATCACTTATCATTGTTCAATGTCTAGAAGAACAAAGTTTTAATCTCCGAAGAGTATGTTTGAGTGTATTTGATGATTACTTCGTAACACAGGCATTGCATACATGATGATCTCTAATTAGAAACCCGGGATATCATCAGGAACCTGAATAATAGTAATTGCATTAGATTGATTAATAAGATCATTTAACTCAGTAACAACAACTTCATAGTCGTTTTTAATACGAGTAATATCTTCTTGTTCAACCAGCAATACAGGTTGCGCCATTACAGCCTTGAAATCTTCATTATTTACAGCATTGTTAGAAAAAGTCATGCGATTATAACCATCTGCAACTTGTTGTGCTACAACAGCCGCACGACGCATACCTTCATCCAAATTCTTGAAATGAGGTCTCAAAGATGCTGCGTAAGTCAGTGCTTGCGCTACTGTCATTTCACCCCAGAGATCAGAGGTGATTTTTGTCTCTAAATTGGATTTAAGAATAGCAGTATTTACCAAAACATAGTATTTTTGCAAGTCTGTAATTGCTTGCATACGGCTACGCAATACAGCTTTTGCTTCTTTATGGTTGCGAATAATGTCCTTCTCAGCAACAATTAAAGAGCATGCTTTGCTATGTGTAGGTGCTGCCTGGGTAACTTCTTGAATAAGATCTTCCAATCTACGTTGAATAATTTTCAAACGAGTGAGAGCTTTTGCAACTGTGATTTCTGCCATAATGTGTAGGCTCCTTTCTAAGCTAATAAACTAATTAGATGATGTGAAGAAAACACGTTTATATATAATAAAGGGGGAGGTTATTATACTAAACGTGTTGGTTCTTCGTGCCACCATATGCTCTTAGTGCTTGCTCTTAGTATTAAACGGTCATAACCACGAGAAGGTGGCAAGCTTCTATGACCTTTGGCAGGCCCTCCCCGATTCGAACGGGAATCAACGGCTTTGGAGGCCGGTATGCTACCATTACACCAAGGGCCCATGGAGGTTAGCCAGGGAATCCAACCCTGAACCTCTGGTTTACAAGACCAGTGCTCTAAGCAAATTGAGCTAGCTAACCATACAAATAATATTATACCCAACTAGGTGAGGCAGAGTACACAACAGTCTGTCGGGTATATTTTCTGCTTATTCATTCACTACTTACCCGATCAATTTGGTGTACTCTCCATCTTTCAGGGAGCCTCACTCTGTTCTAGTTGAGTATATTGAAGACTAATCTTGGATATGGGATCCACTTAGCCCGGATACCTGGGCGTTACTGTCTACCCAAGATTATACCTAGGTAACTTATTCAGCTTCGTAAGACACAGAAGCCAATTTGAAACCATAACGTTCCGGAACTTGTACGATGCGATCGCTGTTCGGAACACGGGATTCATGTGCCGGACGAACTTCTTTACGAAGAGTACCAATTTTGCCGAGTTTTACACGTTCACCGTTTACAACAAGGCGTTTCCACAAAATGTTTTCAAATTTAATGAGTGCTTCTGCTGCTGCAGCTTTGCTAGGAAGTTCAAGAGCTGCTTGTACATCCTTAACCAATTCATCACGATAAACGAGGCGACCATTTTCCATAATTTAGATCCTTCTTTCTTTTAATTTGACCGCTTTAGAATAAGTCAAAATCTTGACCAGTTTCTGTAGCTACTAAATCTGCTTTCTTGCTGGGTCTACGCTTAACAGGTTTAGGCGGTGGAGGTAATGGTAATGCACCTTTTGCAATTTGTGCCAGCGTATACGCGTCGTTAATATCGTTGCTGAGGGATTGAAACCCCCAACGTTTCCGTACACCTGCCATAACTTGCGGTTTTGATGCAGCACCATTTCCACATGCTACCTTTTTGAGGAATGTGGGTGCTACTAAATTGTAGGCTAACCCAGATTTATGTAAGAAATATTCGATGACTCCACTTAACTTACCAAGCTTGAATGCGCCAAACTCAGAAGCAAAGGCTGCACCTTCCATAACTACATAAGTACTTCCTACAGGATATTCTAACAGAAGCTCTTCCAGTTTGTCAAGTACTTTTTGTACTCTTTCTGCAAATTTTTCTGTAGAAGATCCAGCTTTGACAGTAAATGCCTGTAAGGGCTCAGTATTATGCGTAGTATCTAGTACTACAATGCCTGTCGCAGAATAAGAAGGATCAATGCCAATGTAATACAAAAAGTTTTCACGATTTATATCTGTGGTTTCGTCCAGATATTCGACTGTGATTACTTTACGTCTTCCAGCTGCGTCTGAACTTCTTCTTGCATGCATTTTACAATCTCCTCTGCGCGATTACTGCCTTCATCATACCAACCGTCAGCAATCATATGTACACGAAGATATTTATTACCTTCACGTTGCATTTGATTATACTCACTTTTGTTGATTTTTAGTTTATCACAAATTTCTGCCTTTGTCAACTGTTTTTTACCATTTAAACCTAAAGAATAATCAAGAACATCTGCAATCTTAGGTTCGTCTTTTCTTAATCTGTTTACTTGACGTTCTACATAGGTAAATAACTCGCTACTAAGGACTTCTTCTTCTGCACTTGTATGAGTAGGAATACCAATATCATTATACGGTTCCATTTCATCAGCGTCAGGGTTAGAAGGATTCATGATATTATCTAAACTTTTAATACGAGATGTAGTTACGGTAAGTACTTTTAACTCTAACAATGTTTTACGACTAATCTTTAGGCGTTCCATGATCTCTTCATCTGTTAAACCCATCATAATATATTTAATGTAGTTAAACAGTCTCTCCTTAGCATCTCTACCAATGCCTATTCCCCCTAGAGGAAGAAGATCATTACGGATCTCAATGTAAATATATTTGAGAATCCAGGAATGTCCATATGTTAAGAATGTAGTCTTACGGGATAAATCAAAACGATTTGCGGCTTCAAATAATCCTATAATACCAGCCTGTAAAATATCGTCAGAATACCAATTGCCTTGTGTAGCACCGATAATCTTAGCCAAAATATATTTATAGTGTTTAGCTAAGAGAAGATCTCTACCTTTAGGGTCTCCAGCTCTAATCATTTGCAAAATTTCATGATCAGTTTCAGTAGGTGTAGGTAAAGCTCTTAATTGATGCAGTATGCGACTTTTAATGCCACATCTGCGTCTATCACGTTCTAACAGGACTTCATCAATGTCCCATTCATCATAATATCTTTCTCCAATATCAAGACCATCATTGTCCATTTCTGTAGGAAAGATATTTTCATGGTCATCATATGTATTGCGTGCCATTTGTGTTAATACCTCGTGTACAAAATAAATAGAGAGGCGATTAAGACAGAGCATATAAATATGCATTCTGTCCACTCTCACCTCTCCTATGTACATTAGTATAACACATTTTTAATTATTTGTCAAATAGTATACACTAATGTGTTTTGATGTAATACATACGTGTACACCGGCACTTATATACAAATACTGACCAATAGTTAAATTGTGAATTAATTGTAAATTATTTTAATCCTCAATTCCACATAATCTAGGATGACGTTTCACAAAATCTACTAATTTAGATAATGAATGTAGTTTGGTAGCCTTAGTGTTAACGTGAGTATCATTGATAGTTTCTTCATTTTTAAATGGAAGATGTGGACACCCATAACAAGAATTATGAGTAAATCCATCAATCCATCTACATGTATCTTCGCAAGACATATAGATAACCTCAATCTACGTATACATCAAGAGCTACAACAAGTACAACAATTGTGCAAATAGTCAAATATAACCATGCGAATTCAATATTATAAATCATCGCAGTACAACAAGATCCAGTAATTGATCCGTAAAGTAATGCTTGATGATTCGTGCGTTCACGATAGGAATCACATCTGTACGTTTTAAATACAGCATACAGTGAAATTAATACAAGATACAGCATGTGTGCAATTACTTCAACATTCAGACAGGTCGTCAAATCTTTCACTAAATTTTCTAACATAGTGTTCTTTATCCTCCTTAATTTCAGGTTCTACAACATCATACTTTTCCCCTTGTTTTGCTTTCTTTTTGCGAGCAAAATTGGACTGTAGTTCTTTTACCAATCTATCCATTGACAAGGGTTGATAGTTTAATACTTCCATACTAATACAGTATAGTTCAGGGTGATCTTTGTAATATTCTTGATTGAAATTGTTATGATAGTGTCCATGAATGTTTACATCAAACGGATGGTTAACCCAAGGTTTGTGTGTGAACACCATGTCGAATCCACCATATTTAAGCACAAACATATTACATACGAAATCAAAGCCATGCTCAGAATACCAACGAGCAGACTTTTTATCATGGTTACCCATTACTAATACCTTACGTCCAGGAAGTTTATTGAATATATCGTTTTCCCATGCATTAGGCCATGCAGCGTCTCCCAAATGAATAACAGTATCATCAGGTTTTACTTGGTTAGTCCAATGTTTTATCATTAATTCATCACAATTTTTAGGACGAAGTTCTGCATTGACAAGCATCGCATGAGAAAAATGAGTATCTGATACAATCCAGTATTTCATTTTAGTTCACCTTCCATGCGCCAATTAATTTACGGCATATACGCGTACTGCGATCTTCTCTAGCTCTCATATGAGTACGCCATCTATACTTATATTTAGAAGAACGTGCCTTGTTAGCGTTTATTAAGTGTGTTTTCTTATCTAGCATCAGCTTATCATAACGCTTAAACTGAAAGTGTAAGTAAACTTCAGTTAATTTAGTAATGTTCATCTGATAGCTAAAAGCCTTCTTGCGATACCTTATTTTTCTATAAATGCCCTTGCGGCGATTAATTTGTTGGTGATTTAACTTTTTCATACATAATGGCCTCCTCTGCTTCAATAAGGGGCACTAAAGCAGGATTATTTATAAGTCTAAACTTTGCCACACGAAAAACAACTTCTTCTCTAGTACTTAAAATCTGTTGTTCTTCCAATATCCCTCGTACTGTTGAGAAATACTTATTTGGTACGTTATTAATAATCATAATTTTGTTAATTAACTTATTTATTAATAACTCTCTAGGAGGAGCAATGATAAAACTAGTTATAACAGAAATGGTTACTAAGGCTGCAATGCTTGCAACAAGCTTGCTATGTTTATACTCTTCTACTACGCTAATAAAAAGCGTTACTATAGAAGCGGTAAGTAATATTGCACCTAGAAATATTAAACCCTCCCAGTTATTTACTAGATAGAAATCTAGCGTATCTGTACAAATATATAGTTTATCAGGAAAATCTGCTGGCATATTAATCTCCTTTCTATTCCCATCCATCAAGTTTTCCATCCCAATCAAGAGCGTACTCTTTGGGAGCTTTTTCAACTTCTTGCGGTGTTTTCGGCATCTGAGTTGCTTTCCTACCTTTAGCTTTGGTAACTGAGCCACCTTTGCCTAACAATATATCAAGATTCTTTTCTCTGATATACTCAGATAGACTACGCTTTGTTGATAACAATGACATAATGCCTTCATCATAGGTATCTTCGCATACTAAATCAATATATACGGCTGTACCTGTCATACCAATGCGGTGTTGTCTATCTTCTGCTTGAGCTCGTTCTTCAATGCTTGCAGTGTTTTCAAAGAATATTGCACTTACAGGAGTTGTCTTACATGTAAAGTCATTACCTCTACATTCAGACTGTATTTGTAAGAGTAATACCTTGTATTCACCATTCTTGAAGTGTTCTTTAACATATCTACGCATATCGTCACTAGAGCGTCTATCTAATCTTGCCACTTTTAACTTACGGTTAGTTAAGTATTGTTCTAGCTTGTTTAATACATATGTATGTCGAGCCCATACAATGAATATATCATCAGACTCACGTATGATAGAAGCAGTCTCTTCATATTTAGGAGAATCTAACCAGATAAATTCACCATCATCAGTTTTAATAAATCCTGAAGTTACTTGAGTTAATTTTTCAACTAGAGATACGATGTATTCAACAGTGACAGAATTTGCATCTCCACCATCTTCAGACATACCCCTGAGACTCTCAGAATTCGTTTCTGAGACGTTTTTAGACACCTGCCCTACCAAGTAGTCGTACCACTTAAATTGATTTTCATTTATTGGAAGTTTTCGTACCTGATATACCTTAGCAGGGAGCCCTAAACATCGATTTTTAGTTCTTGAAAATGCATAAAGATATGCACGTTGTTTTAACTCATCCATGTTCTTATATCCCGCTATATACTTACCAAAAGGGGCAATTTTATAATCAATGTATTTTTGTGAAAATATATATTGATTATCACCGAAAAGCCCTGGCTCTATCGCACGAAATTGCGAAAATATATCTAACGGATTTCCTACAAATGCCATGCCAGTTAATTGAACACCATAGGGAATATTACTGCATAACTCCACGGTATTTAATGTGCGCACAGCTTTTGGATTTTTAATTTTAGTTGCTTCATCTAAAATGTACATGTCAAAACCAATAGCATCTAGCTCATGAAACCATGTTGCTAATGATTCATAATTTGTAATAACAAACGAAAATGGAGCTGCACATGCTTCATCTAAAATTTTGTGCTTCTTAGAATCGGAGCCTACCAAGGCTCCAACATATGCGTCAGGTGCCAATGTACGTATTTCCGTTTGCCATTGATAGATAAGAGATCTTGGGCATACTACTAATACCATGTTTACATTTCCAAAGTTTTCGTGATGACGAAGTTTTGCTAATGTAATGCTAGTGTATGTCTTACCAAGACCCATGTCCAACCATAGTGCACATTTAGGTAAATTTAAGCTAAAAGCAAGAGCTTCTTTTTGATGTGGGAATGGCTCCCACACATAGTCAATATGCGTAGGTAATGTAACAGGACGTTTGTCAGTGCCTTCTATGCCACCTTGTAATTCGATGATCCTACGAATATGGGCACGGCATTTACCGGCCCATTTCGCAGTCTCTTCATCATTTTCAGGTATACATGAAGGATATGCATTGAGAGCATCGACAAACGAGGCTATCGTGGCATTTACATACCAGCATCTTCTAGCATTGTCATACGCAAAGTGACGGAATACCTTTTTGAAAGGTACTTTGTCTCCTAGTTCCTCACGTATATATAGTTTGTCTTTCCTTGCGAATACTTTCATCGCTAATATACCTGCCTTGTCATATTAGTACTCTTGTTCTACAATGAATGACATTGACTTAGTGAGTTTAGTATATGGTTCATAGTCCGTAATCTTGATTAAATGGGTCTTCAATGGTTTACGAGGCTCAAAAGGTTCTCGTGTTTCCATTATTTCCAAGAAACAATATAATTTGTTTTCCATATTTATTGTCTGCAGACCTGTTTTAAAGTATCCTTTAGGAATTACTATGCGATATTTACGAATACCATCAGTCCAACTTGTCTGTTCTACTCGAATGGATTTGTCAGACCCAGGGATATTAATGTTGCGAATAGCAGCCTCTACGCGTTCATCATATCCAATGATATCTGTGTAGATAGTACTTGCCCCTATACAAAACACTACCGTGCCAACTATAAAAGCGGTACCTTTTGCTAGCCATTTTATAAATGATACTAAGCAGCTTTCAGTAGTATCATCGTCTTTGTCTACCCACATATAATAAGCCTCCTTTGTATTATTCTAGAATACATTTGTCCTCTAGTAGTAGTCTACTAGAAATAGCCAATACCAGGTTGCGTGCTTTTTCATCATCCTCAGGTGGGAATGCCATAAGGATAATAGGTCTACCAACACGTTTATTACGTAAACCTACAATAGCTGGCCAACGTTTATTATCATCATCTTTAAAGTATTTTAAACGAATACCATCAACGTTATAAATACCAATTTCAGAGTCTGCATAGTTATCTCCCACGCAATATTCTGAAAAAGTATCTGCTTGAAACTTGCGTATAATATTTATGTATTCTTTATTAGGCACGTTCTTTACTAAGATTTTCATTTAGATTCCTCCTTTACGGGTGGACGAACTTTTACTAATATTTTACGTCTACCCCATTTAAATGCAGCTTCACGATTAGGCATTGCAATGTCAATAATGTTACCTTTGATAGCATTGCCTGTGTCATTTGCACGCATCCAACCAAAGCTTGGAACGTATATCATAGACTGTAACGGAATTACCTTGGGATCTACAGCGCATGTTTTATATGCAACAGCTGGGGTTCCGTCAAATGCAATACCATGCCCACTAGCATCTACAGGGTCATGTGTCCAGTAAGCTGTTGCTTCTACCTCCATCTCGTATTCAAGAGGTTGAGGCTGTGGCTTTTCAACCTGAAGTACTTCTACCGGAATTATATTGGGAGAAGCTAAAGTTTCTGTAACTTTTCTTTGACTAGTAGTATCAGTATACATATTAGCGTAGCTAAACCCACAACCAATAAGGAAATTATGTAGCAAGAAAGCAACAACCAGCAAAGAAAGAATGAAACAACGTTGCTTAAACACTTTATCACGTTGTCTTCTCCTTTCTCGTAGGCGTTCTGCTAGCGGTCGTGTGTAAGTATCTGTATTGTGGTCTTGAAATTTGTGTTCCATGTAGGGCCCCCTTAAACATATCTACTTCTTTTTCCCATCTAGGATACGCCATTGGATTCAGAAATACAAAACGTTTAACACCGTTTTCTTCTTTTGGAATATTACCTCTATAAATTACTTTAAACTCAGTGTTAGTTGGCAATCCTTGTGGGATATGGAATAATACTGGCTCTAAAGCAGCTCCAATTAAGCTATGCTCTAGATGATTTTGTTTATATATAGAACATATGTAAATGTATGACTCTCCTGGACCTGAACTCCAGTCAACAACAATACGTTCTACATGAATGTGTTTACTTAAGAAGAGGTTGTAAATGCGATCTATAGGATTTGATATTTTGCTAGTAGATATTTTATATCCACAGACGGGGCAGTACATCCAGCCGGACTTGTTGTCTGATGTTTTATGACGTGTCCCGCAGAATGCACAGCGCCACTCTTCTGTGAAAGGTGCTTCACTAGCGTCTAATAACTTAACCAAATTCCATGTTGTACAATTTGAGAAGTAGGTCCTCGTTTTCAAGACGTTCTTTCTCCTCTTTTTCTTGGATCGCTTTAAGTTTAGCTGCCTCTTCTTCTTGTTCTTTATGAAGTTTTGTAATAGTTGCTACTGCATCCCAGAAATTGTCATACTTAGCTCTGTAAGTGATACCATCGTTTTCAAAGGTTTCATCCACATGAAAATGACCAAATACCCAGTGTTTCGTATCAACTACTTGTTTTATCTTTTCTAACCAGTCGCAACTAGGATCATCAGCTTTAGGACCCCAATAATCAACTTGATACTCAGGTAATCGCATCTCTAGTACTTTAAGTGCTGATGATGGACACGTATGAGAAATTACAAAGTCTACCTTATTGTTTACTTTAGCTAGGTTCTTAATTGCTTCATTGTAGTCAGCTTCTGTGATGGTTTCTTGAGGCCACCAAGACTGACCTTTTACGCGGCGGTATTTGTCTACAGAATATGCACCACCCATAGTTAAGAATGTAATTCCATCTATGGTGAACACTTGTCCTCTGTGTAAGTATATGCATTTATCTGTGAGTACAGATACCTTGCCACCCCAACGTTCTTCTACATCCAAATTACTCAGAACATCATGGTTTTCGTGGTTGCCATCGATCCACAATGTTGTCCATGGGAAATAATCATAGATATTGTGAATCTTTTGAAGATCCTCTGGATGTAATACTGGCAAACGACCTCTTTGTTTACCTGGTAATCTCCAATAAGATTTCCAGATACTACCGAAGTCACCAGCAATTAACATATATTTAATTCCTTTACGTTCATCTGGGAAGCGGATGTCTTCTTCCAGTATTGCTGTTGCTAACTTATCAAGTTTAGCCGCATCAATTGTACCATGAACGTCTCCTGTTACCATCATAGTAGTCTAGGTCTCCTTTTTATTTATTATCATCTATGATATGTTCTATATTTCCAGTATGTGCATCACAAATGCATAATCTTTTACCCGTAGCCTTACAGAACTTCTCTATATCACCAATAGTAAAACTATTAAGATATAGTCGTCTACGCAAAGCTGACTGGGTAATACCGATTAAAGAAGCTAAACATTCTTGGTTTATTTTCTTCTCTTTAGCTATAGCACGAATAAAAGACGCAGTCTGCATAAACCTACCTCCAATTCTTAGCTAGCTGATCTAATAGCATCTGTATATTTAGGAATAGTACTTGCATCCTGTTCAGTGATCTCTAAATAGATTTCTGGTGATAAAATCAGGATAAGTTTGTCCCCAGTCACATTTAAAATGTGGAAAATAGGTGCAAAAGATATAGTTACGTTCATTAAACGTGACATCTCGGATGGGGAAACACCGCGTTTACGTGCAATATCAGATGCCTTTGTGCCCGCCTGAGTCATATAACGCTTAAGAGTCTTGCTGAACTCATTGTTATTACGACTAATCGGGTATATCATACCATTGCTATTGAGAATAGCTAATGTCAATCCACATGCAGTGGTTACATCCAATAATCTAGGGAGAGTTATGTAGCCATATTCAGCTCTATAACGCAACCCATCATAGTTAGGGATCTTTGCTTTCAGCATGTCATTATTTGACAAACCAGTAAAGTCCCACATAATTTTTAACGTGCGTGTAAGGTTATTAACTACACGACGTTTAAATTCTCTAGAATTTGCTTCTGTAGTCATGGTCTTTATTTATCCTCCTCTTCTACTTCCTCGTATTCAGTGTACGCCCAATCTTCCGGTGAAGGTATTATACCGAATGCTGAACGATTATTCATGATGTATTGCTTTGCTTCTGTGAAATCATCAGTATGATGGATGATTACATCAGTTACAAAGGTGTCAACGATTCTTACCTTTACGCTCATAATAAGTTGCCCTCCATTTATTTTAATACTTTATGTGATTCACGCATTTCCAGTTCAAACGGTGGATATAGAAAACCTCGTTTGAATGCATCTTTTGGCATATTAAATGCGAAATGTAACGCCCCTGCCAAGAAGTTAGGAAGCTGTGACACACATTCCATACACATATATTCACCGGTCACAGTAATCGTTCTGGTTCCGATGCTAAATCTGATATCCACTGGTTGTATTTCTGCACTGCGACTCTTGTGTACGCGTCCGCATATACAGCATACGGACGACCCAGTTGGTACGATATCTCCCTGTGGAGTTCTCTGACGAGGTGCAGGTCCTCTTCGTTTCCGTTCTCCTCGTTGAGGAGCGGGAGTTTGTGTAGTACCTGACGGTTCACTAGGTTCTGCAGGCGGAGTGGACTCAGTTTGCTTGGATCGTCTTCTTCGAAGTTTAACAGGAGCGTCATCTTGAGCAGGTAATCCATCCCGTGCTTGGTCGCTGCTTGGAGCAGTTTCTCCTGGAGTCTCAGACTTTGAGCGTCGTTTTCTTTTTGGTTTTTCATTATCGAGCTCAACAACGGTGACATCTCCGCTAGCTTCGACTTCTGATTTTCGTTTTCGTGCCATTTTGCTTTAGCCTCCTTCTTAAGCAGCTGGCGTTGACGTGCTATGTAGAACTTGGTAATTTCACTGAGGCCGCTTTCTTTATCATTAGCATACGCATTTACGGATAACATGAACTGTTCAAATCGTTTAGCCTGTTCTAATTGCTCAGGTACAGTTAATTTGATGTTAGTATCTGCAAATACATTTTTCTCATGGTTATTACCTTTCCTAGTAATACCTCTATCTTCTAGGAACTTTGTGAAGTACGTACGCAAGTTAGTCATACATTGCATACACAAGTCTCCAGGTGGATAGAAGTCTACACCCATAACTGTTATTTTATTATAATTGGGGTCCAAAGGGTTTTTATATGCAACCCCATGTGCGTCTAATACGCAATATTTATTGTCTGGATTTATCTGTTTGAGCTTTATTAAGCGTGATTCAATTTCTCGCATACGTTTCAGTGCACAACGAGGACATTCACCTTGTATGGAAAGCATTGGGTTCATTCTGTTACCACATGTTTTACAATGTGTTATCTTAGTAGATATAGGTTCTATATCCATTGCCGGGTCATCTGCATCTAAGTTAACAGAAGGACGAGAAGAAGAAGAAGAGGTGGAAACTTCCTCTTCCTCTTCTTCTTTGCCCTCAGGCTCTTCTACATACTTGGTGATCAAGGATTCTGCCTCTTCAGCTTCTTCAATAACTTCCAGAACTTCTCCAAGATCATCGTTCATAAGCTTACGAACCTTTCTGTATTTAATCTACTTTATCTACTTGATTCATGCCACTTGCATTGCGCTCAGCTTGTTCACGTTCACATTTTCTGCACAGACCAGATTCTGATAACGGGGATGGGTCATCGTCTTTAGCTAAGAGCACTGTATTGCAGTGTTTGCATTTAACACCTTTAATACGGATCTCTAACGGTTTTACGTCTACATCACCGAATTTCTTGGTTTGTACTGCGTTATAATATCCACAACCAAGTTTTTCATTGCAACCATTCAAATAAACGCATTTAGGAACAAAGTATTGTTCCCACCAAGGATCTACTGCGATTACAGCGTCTGCCATTTGACGAACAATGTGTCTGATTTCCGGTTGTGCTTTGCTGCATAAGCGTTCATGACACAAGTGGATCAATGCTTCCGGTGTAACAGCAATGTTCATCGCTGTAGCACATGCATTCGGCATAAAATAGCGAAGTTCACTGTTGGACAATAACGGCTCTGCTGCTTTGAGATCCTTGAGACCTTCTTCTAACATAGATAAAGCATTTGCAATAGTGTTTGCAATGTTTTCATGTTTGGACAATGCATTTCTCATTGCAGGATTCAAAATAAGCGGGTTACCATCGAAAGAAGTGGAAGTGTATACGCCACTAAGTTGATTGATGGCTACGCCAGCTTTATGGCGAACCAATTGGTGAGACGCTACACGGCTCATTAATCTAATAGTGAAATACCAATAGATGCTTCTACTAGGACTAAAATGACCACTAGAAAGACAATGTTTGCCGATAGCTTCATACACTCTAGAGGTCTTGGATTCTGGGGATCCTGGTTCAATCTTACAAATACTTGCAAATTGTCCAGTGTGAACTAGGGTTAATTGAACTTCCAATGGATTGTTCAGGGTTACTACAGGATATAGGTCTTTATTCTTTAATTGTTCGAGTATCTCGCGGGTGCTTGCTACCATAAGTAAGTTTACCTCCTTGTTATCTTATTTGAAAAGAGCTTTTAATATATTCCCAACGCCTTTAATAAGGTCGTCGGAAATTTCGATGTTTGTGCTCTTTTTTGTACGTTGCGCCTTTATGGACAGGTCGAGGGGAGTTTCTCGTTGTATATCCTCGTCTGTTTTTAGCGCTTCCTCGATCAAGATTGTCATAAGAGACGGAAGAGACTTCTCTGTCGAGGAGGATTTGTTGTTTGAGTCGCTCATTGAATGTTTCACCTCCTACTAGATGCTGACGCGGGTATAAATGGTCAGCCATGATTTCCAATATGTGTGAATGAAGGTCTTTATACTGCTGAAATAGATCTGTGCGAAGTTCTTTCCATGCTGGTAGTTCTTCTGCGTCTTTGTACTTGAGAAGAATATCCTTATAGATACGAACATACCCAATAAGGTTCATGTATTCACCTTTTTCTAGGTCTGCTTTCATTTCTATTTCTTTAATACTGTCATTTAATTCGCGCTCTGTTATATTATCATTATATCCAAGATGCTTACAAAAGTCAACAGATTGTGGTAACCATTTGTCTTGCAAGAATGAATAATGATATAAACGAATAGGCAGTTCTGCCATGCAAGAAGCGTTTATTAATGACACTATAGCTGTACCTAAACCACTCATATAGATGTGGGCACAAGTAAAACCTTCATGTTTCCATTTGATGAATTTTTCAATAGCCTCTTGACGAAAGCGCATTATGTCCATAGGGTCATACCCTTTTGCAGAGCCATCATACACATAATCTTTTACAAAAACTGGGAAATAATGTCTGTCTTTGAACATAGCGGCATACTTAATTAATGCTCTTGTCATAGATATTAAGTCACCTCCTTTCTTTTTATACTGCTGGGAAATTAAGATGCGATGATAAATTAACCAATGATTGGCATGGGTCCGTAAATGTCTTCATACTGAATATAATTAGCATGGTTACGGTTGCCACCTTCAAACTTATATTTTATTTGTGCCTTTTCTATGCATTCTTCTACTTCTTCAGTACTCAGGAAATCATTAGTGTCATCGTCACCCTTGTCATTATCCTGCGGTTCTGGTGGATCTGGTTGTATTTGCGTAAATAGCTTAAATGCGTCACGCTCTGGAGTAGCTAAGCGGTCCATGTCTACATAAGGTTTCGCACAGTATTCTTTTGGATATGTGTTATACACTTGTGTACCAGGTCTTGAGTAGGTAGGTGTCAACTGAGCGAAGTTTATTGTTAACGTAGGATCTAATACGTTATCTAAGTATCTCTTAGTATGAATGGACGGAAGCATTTTGATAGTATCAAATTGTGCAGCTGGGATCCCCTTTCTCACCGTATATCTAGATACTGATCTTCGCATGAATTCTTGTTGAATGATCTTCAATAAGGTTGGACCAGGCATGCATATTGTTTTAACTAATTGTAAATATGGAGTAGCAAGATTCTTTAACGCATACCCACTATAGCTTAGCTTATTAATGTTATGAATTATATGTAGCATAGCTCTGTCATTTAGCTCTTCTTCGTTGACTTCAGCTAAATCATGCAAAGGACGCAGTATGCGCAAGATAGACTCGTCATCATATTGATAAATATCACCATCAAGTCTAATGTTGTCATGCATTAATCTGCTTGTTCCAGAAGCTCCAAATTTGGAATTTGAATATTTTAGAAGCTCATGCATAATTTTAATTACAGATAAAACAGACCCATCAAAATAGGTTAAAACTATTCTCATGGTATTGATTCTAAGTTTATCAAATTCACTTAATAGTTCATCAAAGTTTTGTCTAATGCTCTTAATGATAGTTACAATTTGGGCTCTGTTATCTACATCTCTAGTATGAATATAAGTTAATTCTTGTTCATACTTAGTAAGATTATGACGAATTATCTTTATAGCGTCAAGAGCATCTTTAAAGATATTAGCAAATTTGCATGTTTCTATGGAAGTATGACTATTCTCTACTCCAGTAAGGCTGTATCTACTCCATAAAGACTGCAATCCATGGTATGAATACCAATTAGTCCCGCTTAAGTGAAGTATTAACCCTTCACAAAATTCTAATGGTACTAAATGGCTTATATTTGTAGGTTTTAATTGCATAATATGCGCGTCACTCTCATATGTATAGCTCACCATAGTAGTGCTACCATAATAGAGTAATTCATAGAGTAACAACGATACAGGATTGTTGAAGTTCCATGATATTGATTGAACAGGAACATATAGATAAGACTCGTAATCGTCGTCTACATGGCATGCTAAGTATACATAGCCATCATAGATTGCGAATGTTCCATAGGTGCATGCAATTTTTACCTTTTTGTTAACATGGTCATGATATGACGGGCCTTTAGGATACGGCGGATACAGAGTAGTATCATCGATTATAGAGCCAATATACCCATATGCCTTGGTACCTTCTGTTAAGATCTCAGAGTTTATGTTCTCCGGAAATGTGTACTTCTTTATATTCTTACTATATGGAACCAACGCAAGACCTGGTTTATACACGCTTCTAGTATTCATGACTTGACGTAATACAGCGTCTACTCTAGATTGCTTAGTTAAACTAGGTTTGTACCCTTGAATCGGATGCTTTGGAGGAATATTTGCGCAAATGTAGTCTATATATTCTTGAACTACTTTTTTATATTCTTCCGCTGGCATCCTTTCGTTTAGAAGTCTATTTGTAGCCATTATCAGTCTTCACCTCCTGTATTATTACGTTTAGCAATGGCGGCTGCTATGCATTCATCCCAAATAGCACCAATATTATATGCGTCTGATTCTATATTTGATTCAGAGTGCAGTACGCCTATAGCAAATGTTCTGTAAGATTCTGTGATGATGTTGGTGAAAGTGTCAGAAGCGCCTACAGAAGCAGAAGCTAGTGCATTGCCAGACACTGTTAATGCAAGAGTATACTTCATGAGTCTTACTCTAGCACAGTAAATAACAGCGTATAGCTTGGATAACTGATCAAGCAATTCTCTAAACTCATCAGAAGTATCGCTGTATTTTAAATATACATAGCTAAGCAAGGTTACGAAAAACCTATGTGTACTCATAAAATTACTAAATATTTCTAAGATAGCATCATATAATAATCTATTTATCGCATTCTTAGTATCTTTATCTAGCTTTTTGATTTCTTCTCTAAGTTCAGGCATTCGTACAGTGTAATAAATGTTTGCTAACTGTAATGTATATAAATACAAAGCTGTTTTAATAGAATACATAGCAGGAAGCGAGAATCTGTCACTATCAGAACATGGAGTTGGGAATAACGCTATGTATCTATCCCTCCTATTAGTAGATCTTTCTTCTTCTACAGGTGTTTTGCAAAATGTTCTGTTCAAGATAACATTTAGATCAAACTGAAAAGAGCGCAGATTGAAATTGCCTGTAGCTCTAGATCTGATCGGGAGCATAGTATCTTTGAATTTTAACAGATCTCTCCCATCTTTGTAAAGGCTTGAGAAAGACATATCAAGAAGTACTGCTCTAAGATCTCTGTCAGTGGGAAACTTTTCAATACCAGACCAATCTGTATGAACATAAAATGGTGCTATGGTATACATGAGTTCTTCTTTTTCTGCTTCCTCTACGGACGTCAAGTTCAGTTTGATTAGATTGGCGAGTCTTTTAACTGCACTATACCCAGCTCTTGCCAATTCTTTTATGCCATAGTTTCCTTCTTCAAAGATTTCATTGTACTTAATCATCCCACTCATGAATTCATTTAACAGATGTTCTTCGTACCCATCAACAGGCTCTTTTGCTTTATATGAACCAGGCATTGCCGGTAATATAACATCTGCAAGACTCATATTTTGAAGGTTAGTATGATGCACCTCTCTAAGAAATCCTAATTGCTGACTAGAATTTTTGAATAGGTATTTTATGTGCTCTGCAATAGGTGCATCAAACATACCAATCGGAGTGTGCATTTCGTTTAGTGCATCTTTTCCAATCAAGGATACAGGAGTTGATGCTACATTATCATTAGGTGATTCAAAGTGTTTACTTACCATGGTTGTTGAAGAATACTTACTTATTTTAGGAAAACGTTTTGAGTTGTTTTTCTTAGTAGGTTTACTATACTTTCGTTGTACGACTTCTTCACTTGACAATCTAATTGTTTCAGGGTTATGAAAAGAGAACAATGCAGCTACTGGAACAGCGCCCGTGGATCTGAATAACACTGTACGATAAGGGTAGATGAATCTAGATGTATGATTTTTAACGATCTTACTTAATCTATCCCATTTCTCTCTACCAATTTCCTTGGTCTGCACTGAAGATTTCGACCCAAGTACACAAGTATTTACTGCATATCTGAAGTCTACAATAGGCAAAAAGTCTATTAACTTATCTTTTAGGAAGTTATGTAATTCCATGATGTTCATAAATTGATATTCATCTCCTTTCTCATCTAAAAGTCACTATCAGGAAATGGGCTAAGACTAGCCAAGATGGTGCTTAAGATGTTTGAAATTCTCATGGGTTCACCATGTTTTGCACATAATTTTGCAAGCTTTTGTGCAGTTGCTAATAAATGTCTTTCTCTAGTGGACAATGTATTTGCGTCAAATTTATTATGCACCCAAGACAGATATTCAACGAGCAATGTTGACATACCTTGTAATACTAATGCGTTAGAGGATAATGCTGTGGTTACTGGGTCTACAAAGTCTCCATAATCGCCTTGATAGTAATTATGGCTGTTTTGTATTGCACTTAAACGACCTCCAAGTTTTTCATTGTAGGACAGTGATAATACTAATTGAGACTCAGTATCTGCATTGGTGGCATTTAATTCACAGATGTCAGCACTATTACTAGGATCTCTATACCATGCGACGTTAGATTCATTAAATACCATTTCAGGCGGGTATAACATAGAATCACCTGGAAATAGAGCTTCAAGGGTAGGAAAGCTAATATTGTCAACAGTAGTTACTCTTTCAATACGAACAGTTACATCTAGGTCTTCTCCAATTACTTGAGATCTGCTAGAAGATATGTGACAAGATTCTGTCCCAGCTTGAGGTATGTGTACACGGTATGGCAATATACTCCATGCCTCAAATAGATGTGAATCTGAGAAGGATATCTCCCTTGTCTTCAGATTTGGGAAATATTCATAAGGTTCTACCAGGTCATCAGAGGTTAACAATGAGCCCCTACGATTTGCTTTAGTAAAGTCTAATTTGTGACCAATAGTGGACTCAGGAATCCCCAAACATAAGGATGAATTTATCTTGTCCACAGGATTCTTGCGACGTTTTGCACTTATTACAGCGCTTTGAGCTACTATTTCTGCTATGGTATCTTCGTTACCAATTAATGCACTGTAGGTTGCTTCTTCTAGTTTTGCACATGCATACAGGATAGGAGTGCGGTAATCATAGATTACCGAGGAATTTAAGAATTTCATTAAACTATTATGATAGTTTAAGAAACCTCTATTGTGAATGAATCTAGGGATATTGTTTAAACCAAGGTTTTCATCTACGATATGCTTGTTAATCTTTTGATTCATTTCAAGAGATGCCTGTGACAAGAACATGTAACGTTGAACCTTTGCGGGATGGTCTTTATTAAAATAGTTCTCATTGAGTAATCTAGCTAAATAACCTGTTCTTCGTTCAGCAGTGACTGCATTTTTATAACAAAGCTTTCTAAACAGGCCGTCAGGATCTGAATGGAAGTATTCTAACAACATAGCTGCACGTCTGTTAAATAAGTTATGCCAACCAAAGAAATTGAAAATATTTAAATGGGTGTTAGAACATTGTTTAGCATCGTCATACGTTGCAAGCCATAATTCCTTTACTAAACGTTGAAATGCAAGTACTAAATAGTCATATGCACGTAATTCACTAAATACCTCTGGCATTTCTGTAGCTTCAGACAAATATAAATCTAAAGTTTTGGACTTGTCTAAATCGATCCACAAAGGTAATGTTGTTAATTCAACGGAATCTTCGATATGCAATTTCTTACATGGCAATGACGCTAAATATGCGGTGCTATCTTTGAAGTTTTCACTGTCATCTTGGTATACATATGCTTTTCGGAATACTTCAAGTATAGCACGTTGTGTGTTTGTAATAAAATCAGAGCCAGAAGCTGTAGTGGTTCTGTTTTTAATGGTATATGCAGGATGGTCAATCCTAAGACCAAATGTTTCTGATGTAGGGATATGAACTTTTTTGTTTCTAAATCTTGGTCTAGAGCTAGGAGTCAGATACCATTCATTAGATCTACGGTTTACACTTCTTGAACGCGTTGTGTAAGTAGAAGTTATTTCTTTATACTTTTGTCGTGTACCAAACATGAGTATGAATACCACCTTTCTTATTTTATACTAAATTGGTTTTCAAGCGTGTTTTTGTACCTTCTAAAGTAGAATATACATCTTTAGATTTAGGAGATTTAAAGTACTTAAAGTTGATGAAAGAGTCAGCATTTTGAATGACCCTGCGGGTAATTCTCACATCTTCTGTACCACGGACAACCAGGAAGTTGCAAGATACTAATAAGTTATGCCATAGTCTTACTAGACCTCTTTGTAAGACAAAGTCACTTGCGCGTAATATCTTGTCTTCATTGTGTGCTTCAATATATTTAGCTAACGTTGTACTACTAGAACAAAGGCCTGCTGGTTGTAATACATTGTTTATCGCAGTAACATATCTTAATTCGCGACAATTCATATCTAATGCTCTAGTATAGAATGTACATAAATGTTCTTCACCAAGTAATTTATGCATGTTTCTAAGAGTATGAGCTAATGTTGAATTATAAGCATTAACAGCCATAGTCTTTGAGGGTCTTTTTGCAGAAGATGGGAATGCTCCAGAGGGTACTCTTTCAGAAAGATCAGTAAAAGTAGAAGATAACTGCGGTGCTGGCATAGCTAATACTGAATTTAAGTTTTCTGAAACTGTTGGTATAGAACTAGGACGTGGAACTAACACTTTTGTTCTAAATGTTGTAACGAACTCATCTATAGACAAATGTTTTAATTCGTCTAGAGACTTGTTGGCCTGCTCTGATACCAAGGGGAGATCTTCAAACATTTCTTTCCAAATTATGTCAGTTAAGGCAACGACTGCATGGAACCAATGTGCTACTAAAGGACCAAGATGCTTGCTAGACGCAAGGTCTTGTTCTAAGCTGGTAGTATTGAAAATTGTATTAGAGGTTCTTCCCCAACCATTGTACTGATTTCCCATTTTCCTTGTAATTTCTTTGTATAATCTATTGTATTCAAAGTTTTCGTTAACTACATTATTTGGACCCATTACACCTCTGCGTACATCCATATTCGCTGTTAAATGGAATGTATTGTACCAAAATCTAAATTCGTCAGTTGAATAGTTGAAATCCTTAGCCTTTTGGTTGCTGTTCGTGGCTTCCGGAGAGAAATTAGGGAATACACGTAATACAGCTTGTTCAGCGAGATACGGTGCAAAAGTTAGAGCATCTAAGAGATCAATGACTCTCGATGCGACCCCAGAGTCTTGATAGCTAACAATAGGACATATAGTTTTCCTGTTAGTCATACTTGTTTTATTCATGTTGAGTGTACCAGAAAATAAAACGTCAGCTACAGAATTTAATAGCTTATTTGTAACAATGGTAAACAATTGTCCTGCTAGTAAACAATGACCTAAATTACCAAGAATTAGTCTATAATCTTTAATAATAGACGTTGATATTTTATGAACACGTTTAGCTAGTTTTGTAGGATCAAACTTTGTAGAAATAGGAATATGGACTGTTGGTTTTGTTACTGTTAAGAACAATTGAGTTAATGCATTTGGATACTTATATCCATGTAAGTCAATATAATCAGTTAAAGGAATATTGACCTGCGTTGCTCTTACTTTTACATAAGGAACATCATTGATTACTACGTAAGACTCAGCATTCTGAGCACGTGGAATGTTACAATAAGCAGTAAGTGACTCTGCAAAATAGTAGTTTACTTCATAGTTTTCTGGCACTTCAATTCTAAAAGGCCGTGTTCTTTCATCAATTGCTAATACTACAAAAAATGGATTTGCACCGCGATGCATATGTGAATCAACTAGTTTTGATGGTTCTACATGTTTTCTTGATGCGAAATCGTTTGTTTTGTACATATTGACATAATGCGCTAGATTAAGGCAATCAGTTAGCGTCTCAATGAAGACTTGTCTTACATTGTTTTCTGTGATATCTCTGTGAAACATAGATAATCTCCTTTCTGAACTAAAAATTAAATTTTAAATAAATATTATGACAACGACCAGCAGTTACTAGAACTGATGTCGTCATATTACTTATACCAATAAAACGCTTTAACTAAGTAAACACACATGTAGCAAAAGTATATAAAATTTAAGCATTTCTGCTACTCTAAAATCCTAGAGCGGCTCTGGAAGCTGAGTTCGAGACTTTTTCTACACTTTCTACACTTTTCTACACTTTATTTTTGACAAAGTGTAACCGGAAAACTCTGGGCTCTCCTATCCTATTCTATTAAAAAAAATTATTGGTTACAGTTTCTACACTTTTTTATAATATACGTAAGGTTTGCAAATCGGGTGTACATGTGTCCACTACCAGGAGACATATATACATATATATACAAAATATATAGGTGTCTGAAAAAAGTGTAGAAAGTGTAACCGGGCCATTTTTGTGTCCAAAACTGCCCGACGCTGCTATGCTATTCATTGGTTACACTTTGTCAAAAATTAAGTGTAGAAAAGTGTAGAAAGTGTAACCGCAGCCTACAGCGGGCTGTTTTGAAAACACTGTAGCACAGCCCAGACTTTTAAGTGCGCATTTTTGTATGCTTACCTGAGCAGTTTCATTTTTACATCAAAATTTGACACTTTTATTAAAATTTTTGGGAAAATTTTCACGAAAAGTTTTACTTGACAATCATCGCACTCTATGTTATACTGTGTACATCTTAGAAAGAGAGGTTTTAGAGATGATTATTAACCCTGATTACTATGATTTCCATGAATTCGACGTTGTTGTTGAAGACATTTCCAATCTTATTATGTCTCGTACTAACGAGGATAAGAAACTCCATTTGCTGTTTATTTCTATAGCAATGTCTGGCAGAGACCAAAGTGAAATTGAAACTGAATACAGAATGTATGCTGAGAAAGTAGAATGTCTACTCGGAAAGGACACTGATTTGTATGTTATTCCTACTCGATTATCTGGTTGGGAAGATTTACCAGCGACTGCTCTGATTCTCAAGGCTATGACATTGGAATCAGTTGCTACTATCCTTAGCTTCCCGTATAACTTTGAAAACTCTAGAGGTTGTATGTTGGAACATAGTCTTGCAAATGATTACATTATAGACTCTAATAACGCTGTTATTCTTTACAATCCTAAACTTGCTGATGGTGACCTGATTGACTTTGGTCAATACGCTGGTGTTAAAAAACCTGGTAAACCCTCAGTAGCTATTCCCGTATTCAAAGAAGTAGTAGGCTGTGTTCCTAAAGAATTTGGCCCATACTATACTAAAGGAGAAGGAGCTTTTTAATTATGACTCAAATACATGACCCTTTTGCTAGACCTGTTCAAATGTCCACTACAGATACACATCCGTATCCTTATACTCGTTCTTATGATCTCGGTGAAACTACTACGATAGACGATAAAACCGATGAAGAACGTAAAGATTTGCAAAATCAAGGCGTTATTCCTAGTGAAGCAACGACAGAAGATGGTTACCAAACCATGCTGAAGATTATGCGTTCTACTCCCAAAGCTTCCATGAGTGTTGGCGAGCAACTCCCTCCTAGCCAGCCGGCCTCTTCCTTAAACCCCAGTGAGGGCGGTGATTCTGCGGTCTTTTCTCCGCCCTCCAATCCTCCTAATCCGTTTGCACATTTAAACGCGCCAGACAAAGCTATCATTGATAGCAATGATGTAGTGTCCACTCCAGGTGAACAAATTATTGAAAAAGTACACTTCGAAGACAATGAGGTGTTACCCATCCTGGATGCGATTCTTACCTCTGGTTATGCTAAAGAGACTTACACTATTCGTAATGCTAAGTTGGTGCTGCGTACACAGTTCTTCTGGGAAGATCAATTTGTTGTTGAGAAAACAGATGAACTTGCTGCTAATACACACTTAAAGCCGTCTATGAATTTCTATTTGCAAGTCTATGCCCTCGCTGCTAACCTTGAATCCTTTGGTTCTGCAGTGTTTCCAGTGTCTCGCATGATGAACAAAGAAGAACAACGTAAGTCTTTTGATGAAAGACTCGACTATTTGGGTTCTTTGCCTAGCTTGATTGTAGACATATTGTATCGCAAACGTGCTGAATTCATTCAAAAGATTGCGTTTATCCAAGAGAACTTTGATCGCTTGATTAAGGTTTTTTAGATAATCCTCACTTCATGGCTCGTGCAGCTTTGTACTTATCTAGCTTCAAATTGCCTGAGCTGTATTCCCTACAAGACTCCCTCCTCACTTCTATTTGGTTACGTAGGGAACAGTTCAGGATTTTTGAAACAATGATTAACGTATTATCTGCAGGGTTAACGTTGGATTCCAAGGTATCCACGAAGATCGAGGATCTCATGCAAGACTATATAAACCTTGTTATACCAGGTTCTACAGAGGATAAAAAGAAACGCGATGCAGCATTTGCTTCAAAGACTGCACAGGCTCTCAATGATGTAGCTGCATTACTCGCTGCTAGTCCTGGTAGCAAAATCTCAATAAACAAGAAAGGATGAGTTCCGATGGATTACAGACAAGTACCCGGAAATGAGATAGTGCACGAACTATTACAAGGTAATTCCGTAGCTATGGTAGAAAATGCTACTGCTTGGCATGAATTAATAAATGGTTCACCGTATCTCATTGACAAAAATGGTATAGCACAGCCTTTATTCGGTAATTCTAGTGCTTACGAACGATTCCTTAAGAATTTATCCCCAACGGTGATGTGGTATGTCAAAGAATAACACTGCAAAATTGAAATCAACGAAATTCAAGGTTATACGTAGATATTCGTCTCCTTGTATACCAAAAGACTTTCTATATGGTACTGTTGTTTTTAGCACTCGCAGTAATCCTAATATAGCATATGGTGTTAAAAGAATACCCTATAAGATAGATTTAACAACAGGTAAGGCAGAGTTTCTCCCTTATAAATGTGAAGACCACTTTATACTTAAGGATCTTTGCAACTCTAACTCGCAAGAAGTAGAAATACTTGTATTACGTGATGATTCTCCGACTTCACCGTCAACACAGATCTCTTAAACCACCTCCTATAAAAGTGCCTAACAGGTATAATATAGATAGAAAAGATAACTATCAGTATTTGCCTTTGTTAGGCATTTTTGTTTATATAAGGAGATGTCTCCACTATGCCGTTTCAAAAGAACTTAGTAACACGCATTGATCCCAAGGTTTATACACCTGTAGGCATCATGCCCTCTGTTAAACAATATACAATAAAGCCTCAAGCTGCTGCCCAAGTAACAAGAGACGTACAAAAGCCTTTAGCAAGCGTACATAGATCTCGTCCTACTGTTGGTAAACAGTTAAGAGCTAATCTTAAAGCACAATCACAAAAGAAAACCGCTAGCATCGAAAAAGATGCTAATTTCATGGGTACTGTATTTCGTATGATGTATCCGAAAGCTGCGTTTTACAAGGACATGGCACCGTTTGTATGGGATGGTGTTAAATATGTCGGTGGTAAGGCAGCGAAAGGCATTGGTAACGCTGCTGTCAGCGGTGTAAAAGCTGTAGGCAGAGGAGTTAAGTATACCGCTCAAAATCCTGGTAAAGTATTGAAGGGTACTGGTAAGGCAGCGTTATACACTGCAGGCGCTGCAGGCACTGGTGCTGCCGTACTAGGCGCATATGGTCTCTATAAAGGCGTAAAACACATTTTAGCTCCTGGTGTCCGTATGGGATGGAAAGGTGTAAAAGGTGCTACTGGTCTCGTGACGGGAACCGTAGGTACTGCGTATGACCTGGGTAAAGCTGTTGTAAAAGCACCGTTCTCTTTGTTATCCGGTGCAAACAGTGTTCGTAAGGGTTTAGGCTCTTTAAGTAATATGTCTCAACCTGCGAAAGCTGCGTTAGGCGCTGGTACCGCTGTAACTGCGTATTATGCCAACGAATATGCACAGAAATACAAAGAACAGAAAGCACAAGAGGAAGCGCAAGCTGGTATATATGCTGGAATCCCCACGGAAGATCAATATGCAGGCAAAATAGCATCTGCAGAAGACTATCCTCCTAATATTCCTAAAGACACTTCCACTCCTAATAGCAATAATCCGGAGGATTACGCTGATATGTATGATTATCAAGAATATGTAAATAGTGAAGGTCATCCCGACAGAGATAATCTTCCTAATCCTATAGAAAAAGAACCTCGTAAAGTTGCAAGTCTCCTGGGAATGGACATTGCTGTTCATAGTGAAATCAATGAATACACTGGACATCCTCGCATTAAAGTGGCTTCTATGACTTATAGAGAGAAATGCGCTAAGTCTCAAGGTAGTAAACTCCTTGGTGCATCGTTAGTCCTTGGTGGCACTGCTATCGGTGTTGGACAGCTTAATAAAAGAGAGGGTGAGTTTAAACAATGGAAACCCAATTATTACGCTCAATGAGAGGCATGGCCGCAGCCCAAGTAAAAAACAAGTTCCCTGAGTTTACTCAGAACTCTATGACAATAGAGCGAGACGCTGATACCAATGCTTTACGTATTGCACTTGAAGGTCCACACAATCTCGTTGAGGACACTGTCCACGCTGTGAAGACATTGAGTGATGATCCTGGAGGTCATAAAAAGAAAGCACTGTTAGGCATGGGGATTGCTGCTGCAGGCGCTGGTACTATGGCAATGGCATTGCAGAACAAAGGCTTACGAAAAGCTTTTAATGCCACAGCTCCCAGCACTCTCACAGGTAAACTACTTGCTGCAGCGACTCCCGCTGCTATCTATTATATGCTGCAAAACATGGATAGACCAGAAAGAGCTGCTGTAGGTGGTGCAGCTGCTGCGGGAAGCATTGCAGGACGTGTTATTACAGCAAACCCGACTGTAGCAACAGTTCCTGCATCTGCTCAAGGAGCACTCCTCGCCAACTCTCTAGGTTCTATGGCTCTTATGAATGGCTATCTCATGATGTCTAAGAACTTCCAGAAAGCATCTGATATAGAAAAGCTTAAGATGATTGCAGCAGATACCACAATGTCTGACGAGGAAAAGGCTATAGCTATTGATATGATAGTAAGTCGTAAGGATTTTTTAACAAGATATCCTGCGTTTAGACATGCTCCTTATGCAGAACGCTTACGTTCTATGTATAACAGAGCACACGGTTATGAATAGTGCCTGAACGCTCTACCGCATCTTTAGATGCTATGAGAGGCACTGCAGACACTTTTGTCAGAGAAAAGATACGAGAGTAGTTTTTCACCTCCTTTCTTCTATCTCGTATTTGACTATAAATCCCTATGTAAACAAAGAAACACATCTTTTCGCCTCCATTTAGATGTGTCGTCCTCTCTATCACATAGGGCAAGATGGAATCTCCTGGCACTAACGTGCTCAGGACAGCCCTCCTCCTAGATTCGCGCAGAGTTTAGGTAGGAGGGTTCTTTAGTTTCTCACTGTCTTTCAATGTTAAAATTAGGTATAATAATACTAAACGGGAGGACTCTAATATTTCCTCCAAAGAAAGGAAGATTTACTATGTTAATCCGTGTAAATGCTAAGAATCCCACTGGTTTTTCTCCGGAAGTCGGTGAATACAATGTTATTAAGAGAGTATTGACATTGTGGTACTCTGTAGCATATATGGCTAATGAAACTAAAGAGATTACTATTAAAGACTTCGAGTGGCCCAAAGATGTAGAGAAAGTACATTTGGTAGATTTAGGCTCTAATGAAATCTTAGTAGTCCCGAAATCTGAATTTGCTCAATGCTATAGATCTGGTGTTGGGTATGTGTTTAAATATGAAGATTGGAAGCGTAAGTTCTTAAAACGCTTCTAAACAACAATGTAGTTCAAAGGGAGCGTAGTTAAGGTATGCAGCAACAACCTGGTATTAATGGATTTAACGCCGCTATGACTGGTCAAGATCCATCCTCTCCAATGACAAATCCACATATGGCAATGATGAACCCAGTTATGCAAAGTCAATACACTGGTGCTCCTCCGGGTATGCTAAATCCTGCTAATACTATGTCTGCTGATCTTAAAGATGCTATGAGATCTTTCAGAGATTCTTTAGCATTTAGCTTCCAATCCCTCAATCTTACACTGTCTACATTGAATCAAACAGTAAGCACTGTTGGCACAAAGTTAGGCAGAATGACTCCAAATACCAATGATTTGTCTAGAAATCAGTACATGCAAGTTGGTACGCCTGGTGTGTATCTGGGTGCAATGTCTGCTGGTATGGCAAACTACATTGGTAATAATAACTTTGGCTCACTTTTTAGTCACTATGCTCCTGCAAATGTAAGTCCTCTTGAATTCTACACAGAACGTGCTAGAGAATTAGGCTTACGCAGCAGTAATATGGCTTTAACTGGTTTGGGCGGTTTATCTGAAGAACTTGTTAACTATGGCGCATCCATGTGGGCAGGTCGCAAGATGCTTGGTGCAATGGGTATCGGTGCAAGCGGCATGTTCGGCGAAATGGGCGCTTGGATGTTGGGTTCTCCGATAGGCGTTGCAGCCAGTGTTGGTCTTAGTTATCTCACTGATCCTATCATCGAATACGGTGTTAGACATAATAGAGACGTAGCAGCAATGCGTCGTATGTCTCCTCGCATTGGCCCTGGCTTTGATTTACGTCAGTCTCAACGCGCAATAGGTGGCTTAGAACAATTAGCTCTACGTGACACATTGACCACTAATAGTTTGCAGCCTCGCATGGGTTTAGAAGGCTTTAAAGAGCTGACCATGATGGGCTTGCAAGGCAACATGTTCCGAGGATCTTCTGCAGATGACTTAATTAAACAAGTAAGCTCTGCAAGCTTTATTGTTAAGTTCTTAGCAGGTGTTATGGGCAATAAAGATGTCCGTGAAACAATGACACTTGTTAAACAACTTAAAGACATGGGTGTCAATGTCTTCCAAGCAGGTGACTTTGCAAAATCCTTAGGTATGGACGCGTTCAAATACGGACGTACCATGGGTGTAGATAGTGGTTCTCTGTTAAACAGCGCAGCCAATATGTCTATGGCAGCCTACGGACAATTTGGCAACCCTGCTTATTTAGGTATTCGTCAAGGCATGAACAACTTGGCGTATATGCAAGAACTTGAAAAACGTGGTATTATGACTCCTGCTGATATTGCAGCTGGCGGCGGTGCACAAAACATTGGTGCTCGTATGCTGGGTGTGCAAGCAGGCATGATGAACAGCTGGAACGTAGGCTTACCTATGCTATACGCTGGTTGGGATGGTAATACAGGGTTTGACCAAGGTCGCTTCAATAAAGCATTCGCTGGTGGTAACTACTGGGGAGCTTTAGCAGGAGCAACTCAAAACATGTTAAAAGGTGGTATTCCTGGCCTTACACATGTTATGATGAATAAAAATAATATAATGTCTAGCGCCGCTGAACAAGGTGTACTTGATCAAAACACCTTAGCAATGTTAGATGGGATGTTACGTAATACACCTGGTTATGATGATCCTAGTATTCCCTTAGACCAGAAGGAAAGCATGGCTGCATATTATTTGATGCAGATGTCTCCTCAAATATTCCAAACACAGATAGACCCTGCTACTGCTAAGGCACTTGCTAAACAAGTTGTAAGTCCTAGTGTTCAAGCAAGAATAAACGCTATTTCAGCAAGTAAAGCTAGACAAGGCGCTTTAGAATATGTATCTGCTGGTCATGGTATTGGCAGATTTACAGAGTCTATTGGTGAATCTTGGGAAAAATTCAAGGCACGTGTTCACGATACTTACGTTGGTAAACCTGGTAGAGCAATAGCAGACTTCTTCTCCTTCCAGTTTGAGAAGATGCACGGTAATCCATTTTTAGACAATGATTACTCTAATGCTGTAGGTTTAGCGTCTTATAACTGGGGTAAACAATATGCTACAGGTAGCACTATTGAAAAAATAACTCCACAACAATTCAAAGATGCATTTAATAGATTACATGATCCAACATCCTTAGTTCACTTAGGTGGAAGGTTATTTAATCGTGATATAAATTATTTAGAAGACAGTCTTGCTTATAATTTGCATATAAAATACGCAGATAGAATAGAGAGAATGTCTGACCCAAATAAACGTCTATCGCCAGAAGACTTTATGGCGAGATATAGTGATATTTTAGGTACCACTACATTAGCCGATCTCACACGCCAAACCTCTACATGGGAACAAACAAAGCAAGATTTAGCTGATGATATCAGCCTTTATGCGCTTTCATTGTCTCCCTACGCAACTGGTACTAAAGGTCGTAATGCGCGTACTAGAAGCATTTATAATAATGTTAAAAATAACATGGGCGTAATGTATGATAATTACGACTTAAATATGAGTGACGCTATTTTCGCAGACGACTGGAAGTTCGGTGAAGCCATTAAAAACCTTCGTTCTGATTCCGTATCTTGGAGATTAAAAGAAAAAGAAGTACGTGATATAGTTAAAAAGTTAGGTATCGATCCGGATAATATTCGTGCTTCTGAATTCTTTGGTTCTGATGTAATGCAATTCTATAATCCTAATACAGAGAGATTTGAATTAGGTGCGAACCACATCAGTACCGTGTTTGATATAAACAATATAAATTCCATTACACAGCCCATAAGATATAGAGCTCAGAGAAACAATCTGTCTTCAAACGAGTTGCAACGCGCATTTGACTATATGGCATATAGGATGGGTGCAGAGGGCGAACATTCTGGTTATGCCCTTACGAGTGCTGTCTTTGGTAGAAACTTTACTAATGACGGTTATGAGGCATTAGGCAAGACACCAAACAATTTCCAAAGACGCATGTTTGATAGTGGCATGGAGCCTCTAAGCTTAAACAAAGATAGGATGGACGAATATTTAGCTGCAAATAATATCACTCCTACTATGTTTAGAGAATGGGCAGTCAATACATCTAGTGAACAAAAAGATGCTTACATTGAAGCTTTGACTTCCTACGCACAAAAAGTAGGTAATACTGTAGGATCCTTAGACGCATATGATTACAAAGATATTCTTAGCACACTTGATCCTACAAGTAAAAAGCAATTTGAAGCATTTATTAAGAAAAATCCCACAGCACGCGATGTTAATACCAGATTAGCAGAAGTTCTAGGTGAATCAAGTAAATACTATGAAACACTTATGAATGGCTCAGACCTCTATGACGAGTCTGGTAATATTGTAATGAAATATTCTGACGCTGTACGTGGTGGGTTACGCGAAGCTTATGGTGGTAAACTAACAAGAGTTTCTAAGCAAGATTCTGTTAACGCTTTAAGATTTCTTGGTCTTGCTTCTGATGACTCCAATGTAATGCACATCATGGATAATCTACCGAAGTTTATCAAGGAACAATGGGGCAATAGACGTGATCTATCTCAAGAACAACGTCGTATATTATCAGAAGTAACTAAACTTGACAATCTTGATATATCAGGATTGGCTAAGAAACTTGGTGTAGATGAGTCTAAGGTTTCTACTGCACAAGGTCGTGCTGAAGCTATTCAACACTATACTCTAAGCTTAACATCTCAAATAGCAAAGAAAGCAGAGGAATCCGAAAATAGACTTGTTGCTAAAAAGAAATCGGCTATTGATACTGCAGTTAGAATGAGTGCTTGGGGACCTGTAGTAGCTACAATTGACGCAAACATGCTTACAAAAGTAAGGGATGATATGTCTAAAGCTACAACAGATTACTCAAAATATGTAGCAGCTGGCGTATTTAAATCAACAAGTGACGTAAGACTTAATGAATAACAAAGGAGGACTAAGATATTACAATGGCAGATAACAAAACAATTTCAGCGTCCTCCATCATTAAAGATAAGAGTGCAGCAAAGGTTATGCAGCAAGCCCTGGCTCTTCCAGGTGAACAAAGCTTAACCAATGCTATAACTCTTGACACTATTACAAAATATTCTACTAGACAAGCTGCAGAGGCTAAAGCTGGTGTCTCCGAGGACGTTGCAGTCAAAGCTGCAGCTCCGTCTGGTATGAGTGATATAGAGATTGCACATCGTCATACAAGTTCTTCTGGTGGTAGACTTGTAAATTTCTCATTTGCTGATGGTAGTGATGACGAACAACGACGTGCATTTATGCAATTACAGGGCAATCTCACTGCTATAAAGAGTTTAGTTGGGGGTGAATCAGCTACACTTCTTCAAGCAGTGTATGACCATTTAGTCAATGGGTATACAAGTATCTGTATTTTAGGCGTTCAAGAGAATCTTCAAGAAAAGCAGCACATAATGCCTACTACTGGTGACAGTTTTGCTGCTACTTTTGCAGGTCACGAACCTCAATTAATGATGATTAATGGGTATTTACCGTTTGACGCTGTAAAAGATGACAGATCTTGGTTTGTCTCTTTCATGAATGCTTACAAAACATTCATCAGAGCAAGCAGATTAGCTAAGTATAGATGCAGTTTACGCTTGGTATTCCCTGATTTTGCATCGTATACACTGTATCCCACTAGCATAAGCTGTAATTTAATGTCAGATAATGATACTTTGATCCCCTTTACACTCACTGCTATCGTTGTAGAGAACCCTACTACAAAGGCTTATGGTTACAAGAGCGACATTCTTATACCGAAAACCACGATAGAAGAGGTAAACGAGGCTAACAAAGAAGATACTATCAATAAACAGATAGAAAATGACACCACCAAAGACCCCAAAGACGTGGGTAAAAAGGAACAAAAGAAAAACTTCTGGCAAACCATTAATGAAGGCATTAACAACGCTGTGAGCGAGGTAAACAAATTCGCTCAAAGCAAGACAATGCAGTCAATTAATAAAGGTTTTGCTATATTAAGTGAAACAAAGGGTGCGGTAAACATCGTAAAAGGCGAGCCTTACGGTAAACGCACCACTTATATAAAATAAAGAAAGGTAGTTAGACAGGTATGGCAACGAATGAACAAGTAAAACGTGTTATTCCCACGGGTGGCACTGATACAAATGCGTTATATATTGAAGTTAAGGTATTCCTAGAAGGCGTAGAAGTACCTCATGCAGCTTGTGCTGTATCGTATGGCATTGATTCTCCCCCTACTTGCAGCATTACCATCCCTGCTAACTCTTTTTTACGCACATTACCAGAAACTACTAAGATACTCGTTATTTTCAAGGATTTATTGCCTGATCCTGCAAGCGACGAGTATGAATGGAGAGTACTGTTTGACGGTGAACTGTCAGGTTTTTCTTATACAATCTCTCCGAATGGTGCTGATATATCCTTGAGTGGCATTCATACCTCTGCGTATCTCACTTTAATGCAACTTATGAACCAGTCTGTCACAGAATACATTTATAACCGTGTTCCTAAAATGATTGGCGATTTTGTTACAGTAACAATCGCAGGCCTGAATAAAACACATACTAAGTTTATAGAGAAGTTGCTAGAAAAAGCAGATAAAGACAAGTGTTATCACTCTATGGGAGACCTTGTATACCTTATTTTACGCAATATGTTAGAGGGTTACAAGGATAAAGGCGGCCCTACTGCTGCTTGGTACTGGAAGAAATTAGGTCCAGGTGTAGGCGGCTATAAAATCTTGGATAGAATATATGGCGTATCTCCTGATACTAAGAAGATGCCACTTATCGAATGTGAATTCCAAGAAGAAAACCCATATGATGACAACGTATACACAGATTCTAACGATAGCAATATAACAAGTGAAGAGCAAAGAGAGATTTCTACTCGAGTTTCCGAAACTGAGTCTACTGTAGTAAATGCGTATCGCTCTGTAATGTCTAGTTCTCATGCTGGTGGGTATTCTGACCAAGAATTAAAAGAATTAGTTGTACGTGGATGGATCCAATCTAGAGTAGAAGGCGGATATGACAGTGTAAACTGGGAAGATGGTGACGAAAAAACTATGAGTATCGGCATTAGTGGTTGGCACGAAGATCGTTTAGACCAACTGTTAGCACTCATAGGTACACCGGAGGCACAACGCTATTACAAAATGTCTCCTAAAACTATAGACTCTGTAAATGCAAGAGGTTCTGCAAACGATTTTGTTGCAATGTTAAACTCTGAAGCAAGTAGAGCAGCACAGATTAAATTAGCTTCCCAAGATACACCAATATATATCAAAGAAGCTCGTGCAGCAGGCATCACTAACCCGCAGTGTATTGTGTATGCTGCCATGTGGATGCCTATTTGTGGAAAGCCTAACGGATTAGCTAATATGGACGTTGGTCTTTTCATCAGAAATAGAGCTGATAAATATGATATTAATAATCCTGAACAATTAGCACAAATGTTCCGCTTAGAAGTAGGTAAAGCTTTAGCTAAAGGTTTTAACTACGGTGACAGATATTTAAGAACCCTTGATTTCGTTAAGGGCGTTGATGCTACTAAAACTAAAGCATCTAATGCAGCAACTGTTCCAAATACCACGGAAGTCATTGACTCTCAGCATAAACAAAACTATACACCGAATGTTGCGGATACACAACGTATGGATTAAGGAAGGAGATATATATAAATGGCAACAAAAACTGTTCCTACAGATACCAATAATGTCAATGTTGGCGCTGGTACTCCTTCTAAGGCTATTGAAAAGAAAGATGGTATTCTTAACTTTGCTGAGTTTGCACAGTCTTTAGCCTTTAAGTCCATGTTAGCAACGGGACTTTCTGAAGATGGTAGATATTCCTTGCATGACTATTTAAATGGTATGATGAGCAAGTTCTATCATCAACTTTATTATATTCCAAATCTTAAAGACAATAAGATTACTGTAATAAAGCCAGAGACACTCTTTGTTAATGCACCGTCTTGCAATGTAATCTATCCAAACATGAAGGGCATCATCTCATATGCTCGCAACTACAAGGGAGAACCTACTAGATTAGTACAAGTAACTGACCCTGTAGGTAAACTTTCTGACTCGCAGGTGCTGAATTACCCTGTTTCCTTGTACTCTTTGGTACACGTAGAGGAAGAGTTATTGGCAGTTACTAAACACAGAATGCCTGTATATAAATCTTATGTAATGTCTATTGGTGAAGGTGCGTTAACTGGTAGACTGCATTCCATGAATAACATCTCTCGCTACGAGATGCGTAATGGTATTCGGTCTACAGTGGCTAATCAGGGTGCAGATTTGTATTTATTCTTAACTGCAGTTAAAGAAGGAGATGAAGAGTCTCCCACCTATAGCTTTCCTGGCAACAACAACGAGCAATCTACTTCTATTGCTAATATGTTGACCAGATTAGCCCGTTATGAACTCTGCCGTCAACGATATATGATGAGAAACGGCTCTGTGGATATGTACTTTAACCCTTACATAGTACCGGGTTTCCCTATGATAAACGTTGAACCGTCTAAGGATGCAATGAATATCTATGGTTACGTTACAAGCGTAGTCCATAATTTGACAGAACGTTCTTGGACGACTACAGTGTCTTTTACTGCAGCACATACTGACGACGAACAAACTCCTGGTGCATTTCCTATCATAGAATCAGAGTATACAGACAAGCTTCCAGAGACTTACACTGATATGCTTGGAGATTCTGTAGTTCCTGTAGGTAATGAAGAACTACCTGAAGTAATTAATGCGTATAACCAAGAGAATACATATATAACCCAGTCTTACAGAAAAGTCTGGAGAGAGACCCCAACACTTGCGTCCTATTTAGAAATGATAGCTGATGGAGCTACTGTTGTTCAAGATAATGAATTTATGGTACTCCAAAATAATCCTAATGCCCAATTCTTTGATCCTGTGCTCCAAGAACGTTTAAAAGAGTACAGCAGAGATATCCTGGCAGGACGAGCATTCGCATTGGAGGATGTAAACTAATGACTGTACTTGTTACTTATGAGCCTATTGATATGACTCTGAGTGCATTTGGTGCAACAGAGCAAGAAGCATCTGACGCTGCTGACGCAGTTTTAAAAGATGTATTAGACAAAGGCTATTTTGCACGTAAAGAACCTGAGGGTCATAAACTCAAAGACGATCTTTGGGGCTGGAATGTAATGGCTAAAAAGATTCGTTACAATTAAAGATTCTTTACACCTAAAAATAAGGCGGAGCATCAAAGCTCCGCTTTTTATTTTGCAGTTACTTTACGTGATTTTAATTCTGCACCTAACATTTTAATTAGGTCAGTTAATTCAATGTCAAGCTTAGAACACAAAGATCTAAACTTACGAGCATTGAATCTAATAGAGTTCAATTCTTGCATTTTAATAGCAAGGACATTTCGTGGGGTATTTTTATTTGATATTAACCCCATAATTTCCTCGGCAGGTACTTTATAGTCAAGTAAGGAAATAATATCTTCTTTTTCTTTATTGGCTTCTAGAACCTTATCGAATTCTACACATTCATCAAGGGCAGCATTGATTTCAGCGAGTGCTGCGATTTCCTCGGTTTTTATTTTATGTAATTTTTGTAACAAAGCAATTAGTCGTTTATCCATTTTGAATACGTCCCCTCCCCATAATGCCCAATTGAACATCACGATCAGCGTTAATGTGGGTCAAGTATGATTTTAGGATTCGGTTACGAATACGTTCCTTTTGTTTCTTAGCTTTCCCGTCATCCCACCAATCCTTAACATCCTCCCATACTCGTTTATACCATGGCAAATTCTTTTGCTCAACAAGGTGAACAAGGTCCAAGTAGCGAAGGATTGTTTCTTCAGATGGGATCGGGTACATTTCTTGAGCAGCCACCCATACACCCTTACCAGAGGGAACAAAGTCAATACCTTCTTGCCCAGTACATCTATTTACGCCACGATATTGACAAGTAGTTATGATTTCAACCGCTGCTACATTTCTTTCTATCCCACGGATTACACCTTCTATAAGGCTAATTTTTCTGTCTCCTAATTCTTTAGGATAGTCTACAAGAACCTTGTCTCCTACGTTAAACTCTATAATACCTTGTAAATACGGGCGTGCTATTGTTAAGTCTGTATGCCATACATCAATACAATGTTCCCATTTGAATCCATGCATGTCTTTGTGTTTCTTTGCTAATTTTTTATTGTTATCGGTAAGGTATGCATGAATACTAAGAGTGGCTATAGGAAGTATAGAGGGTCTTGATTCCACACAGAACAACTCCGCATCTTCTGGTAGATCATATTGTTTTGATATTTTAGGATTAGTTATTTTAACTAGCAATCCCGGTGTATACTTATATAAACCTGGCATTACTTAATCAACTCCTTTCTAATGTTACCTCCACGTTAATCAAGGTCCGGAATTGTAATACCTTTTTCTTTTAATTGCGTGAATAATTGATGTTTGTGCATAGTAACGCTTTGTAGAGTAAGCTGCATCTCCTTAACATGGATATCACTGGAGTCTCTACCTAAACTTCTTTGTGTAATCAATTCTCTATTAATCTTTCTACAAACATCAGTTAATACTCTATAATCTTCAATTAACTCTTTATGCTCTGCAATTAAGGTAGTATCAGGAGTAATTGTCCAATCACCTTTACACATTGCTAAGAACATAATTCCAGACTCTTCCTTCCATGTTTCTCCAAGATCCTCACTTTTAAGGAAGTTCTTATCTGTAATTTTGTATAGGGTATGACTAACTTGAAGTCTAGATAATCTAAACACTTCTCCAATCTTAACACCTAATGCGTCTGCTACAGTTTCCATAATATTCATTGTACATCAACCTCCTACAAAGAAAAAAGCGAGAAGGGCTATAATATTAGCGCCTTCCCGCGGTAGTCTTAGCTTACGCAAACTCCATCCTTAGCAGCTTCTTCAACTGCTAATTCATCGAGAAGCTCAGCTTCCACAATTTCTTCTACGATAGCTTTAACTTTATCAGTAGAACCAAATCCACCAGTGCGAGACTTAGCTCTCGGAATATCCATAGCTACAGTACCGTAGTTCATGATAATACCCTGACAAATTCGCTCACCTGCTTCTAAGGTGATTTCACCGACACCAGGGTATGCACGTACGATTATAGAAATTTCTCCGAATGTATCCGGATTATACGCATAATCAGCGTCAATCACACCAGAGCATTGTAAATCAATTACTCCACTGAATTTAGAACGAGGTCTAATCAGCAGGAATTGATTAGGAGTATGAGATACCCAACGTACACCAAGTTTAATCACTGTAGGATATTTGTCACTGATAGTCACTGTTTTAGGTAGATAGAAATCGTACCCAGCAGAACCTTCAGTGCCTCTACGCGGTAATTCCAGAGAAGTATTCTCCGGATACCATACGTGCTCGAAGCCATCCCAGAGAAGCGGAGGTGCATTACGAACAGGAATATTGTTAGTGCTGATGAGCTTTTGCAGAGCTGCATATTCTTCACCAGAATATTCCAAGTGGGCAGTTTCCATAGTAGCATGGCTAACAAAGTAGGTATCGTTATCATAGCTGATACGACGATCTTCAATCATTTCATTGATAATCGCTTCCAACTGAGGGTAGGACGGGAACCCAGAGTAAGTCTTTATTTTGAAATAGTCTTCACAAAGCATCTTTTAGCACTCCTTAGAAATTACATAGAGAGAACGGTTATCCCAGATTTCTTTTTCAATAATATCCATATCATCAGGGAAGCTTACTACAAATTCAGTATCATCTGCAGCCTTAGACATGTCTACATAAATACGAATTTCTTTGTCGTCATTTTCGACTTTGTAATCTACGCCTTCAACGATAGGAAGATGAACCCATTTACAATCTTGAGACACCAGGTCAAACTCTTCATCATCATCTTGATCGCAGAGGCAACCACAAGGTTCTACTTTAACACAAGTTTCTTCTAAATGCTCAAAAACTTTGTGTACTTCTTTTTCATCCACACCAAACATGCTGCGTACAATTTTCAACTTTTTCATAAGTTCTTCTGCTGCTGCACGTGCATCTTTTTCATCGGTAGGAATTTCAATACCGTCATCAATACACAATGCATCACAGATCATTTTAGCAACATACATGCCGATAAGACCTTCAAAGCAGGAAGTAAACGGGCAGTCTCCATTAGGATCTTGTGCTTCTGCGTGAGCCATTGCATCCATTTCGTCTGCCCATGAACATGCACTGGAAATGAATTGGAAATTAATAACGTAGCTACCATATTGATCTTTCGGGAAAGAATATCCAAAAGTAATAGTGTAGATATTATCGTCAGTATCGTCACCTTCTACTTTATAGCGGCAGGTATACAGACTAACTTTGTCCAACACTTTTTCACTAATAACCATAGCATCTACGAGGCTATCAATCTTTTTAGCCTTCGCCATCACAATACCACGGTTAACGATTTCGTTGATAACATCGACTTTCTTTGCAGCGTTGATAAACGCAGACATCATGGAGTCGCCCTTTTTGAGCATAATTTTAATAGGTTCCATATTTATCCTCCTTTTATTTAAGAGCTTTGTGCTGCTCTTTTAACAAATTTATATAAGTTCTGGTAGAGTATTTACTTGCTAATTCGTCGTATTTAACAGGAATACCTGCCGCAATAGTTGCTACCTTACTTATGTAGTCTAACAGTGTCATAAATACTGCACACTTACAAGCCCAGATAAGATATCCGTACAGGTTAGCATGATTATTAAAAGCATTGTCGTACGCGCAAGCCAAATTGATTGCTTCATATTCATCGATATCGGTGTCACCCACATCGATTTCTAATTCTGCATAGTAACTACCAGTATTACTAGGTGGAGTATTAATAATACCCACTATAAAACGATAACCATTAGTTAGGTGGTTTGCAGGATCATTTAACATCTTAAAGTTTACAATATCAAATGTAAACGGCATCTTTTCGATGTCTACATCTCCACGACAAATACGCTCCATATATTCCTCTAACGAATCAGGATCAGTATAGTCACGAAACAATACTTGCATAACAAATTCCTTGATAGCCTCATTAAACGGCTTTAATTCAAAGAATTCACAGGAAAGTTGCTCAATTAATGGAGCACCATTTTGTACATAAAGATAACCCCATGTACCATTTGGATTTAACATTCCTAAATCCTCCTTTCATATTTTTAATTATATCACGACTACCTTGTTTTGTAAACAGATACACTTCCCTAAATGTAAAAATAAAACAAAATAGTCGGATATAAAGTCGAGAAGAAGTATTAACACTTCTTCTTCATACTACTTATACCGTTTATTTAGGTATAATATTGAGTATAAAGGAGTTGAATAAACACAATGCCACGTCCACGATTATCAGGGTTTCACGAAGGTAAAGCTGGATTGAAAGCGGATAACGCTTACACTGATATTGATATGGAATTATGGAAACGATATAAAGCCGGAGACCAACAAGCGAAGTGGGAACTGTTGAAACGATTTAGGGGCGTTATCATCAGCAATGCACGTAAGCTTAGTAATGTCCGCCCGTATTCCGTAGTAGAAGCTGAACTCAAGGAATTGACTCTGAAAGCATTTGATTCTTATGATCCCTCTAAAGGTGCTAAGTTATCAACGCATGTCATTAGTCAGTACAAGAAAGTAAGTCGTGAGAATATCAATAATCAGCATGCAATTCGTGTGCCTGAGAATATTCATTTTAAATTCAAACCAATCACGGAAGCAACTGCATATCTGCAAGAATCTCTGAATCGTGAGCCGACTCACCAAGAAATCGCTGATTATACTGGTTGGTCACTTCCTCGCGTTGTGGATGCTCAGAGCAGACTCCGTAGAGAATTAGTAGAGTCTAAACAAACATTTGACCCTGGTGTCAACGAATTAGATCCTGCTGAACAAGCGTTATATTATGCTCATTCGTCTTTAGACGAGCAGGGCAAATTTATCTTAGAGCATAGCACTGGTTACAATGGTAAACCAGAGCTTAAAGATAGTGTGATTAGACAGCGTTTAGGCTTGTCTCCTCACATGTACAATAAAAAGAAAGCATGGGTAGTTGAAACAGTGAGAAATTCGCTGTACAACGCTCAAGAAGGATACTAATTATGCAAGATTATACTGGTATGTTTGAAAAAGTAGCAGCTAGCCCTTCCCTTAAGGGCATTCCTGCAAAATACTTTAAAGTTCCTGGCAACCTGCACACAGGTATTCCTGGTGTAGGTAAAAATAAAGTTAACATGTCCAGAGAGTTCCCTCAAGGCAAACTGGCTCTTCGCCGTGCTAAAATGGATGCTATTGCAAGATACGAACAAGAAACTGGACGCAGCCTGATGGAAATGCAAGGCGGTAAAGGTTTGCCCAAAGCAAAACCTACTCTCCCTGAAATTCCTGATTGGTTGAACCGCAAATAATAAAATTTATGGGTATAAACTTAATTCCATACATTCCACTTTCTAATCCTTTAAACTATGGTTATAGTTATAGTAGTGGAAGTTCACCAAGTACATTATTTGATTTTGCATTTATTATATTCTTAAAGTTTTATCTATTCATGATACTTTTTGTTATAATTTGTGCACTTGTAGCTAAGTTTATACACAAATAGTGGGAAGGAGGTACCCCCCCCCTAATGATTGATTATATTGGTATGTTTGAGAAGATTGCAGCGATAACTGCTAGCCGCATTCCTGCAAGTACATTTTATAAGAGACTAGACGCAAAAGCAGCTTTTAATCCCAGAAATAAGTCTCTACATTTTGGTTTTGATGGTACGCTTATAGATTATAAAAAGGTAAACCCCTATTCACCTATGAGTGGCTATAAACAAGCAGACGCGATCGTGGTTCCAGGTAGACCACGTGTAAACTACAAAGGCAATTCAACTCAACGTACGTTTGAGAGACCTAAAGACGTCACTAAAAGCGTAACCTTTAAAAAACCACGCCATATTCGCTTAGCTGATAAGGGCTATGGTAGATTTCTCCCCGTAGAGACCAGAAAACTCGGGGAAACTAGATATGATGTAATGGATCGCTTGTTACAAAAAGAATATGGTATTAACCCTGCATCAGCATCTTTTCCTAAGATGATGAAAGACACGGTTAAACATCAATGGAATACAAGTCCAGTGTTTAGAGCTAATGTAGCAGGATCTGTTGGGCAAGCCATTGCACTTGCGTCTAACTTCTTTTAACTAGAAAGGACTTTTAAATGATACTCATTAGACCAATGAATGATGTTCGCCATCCGGCGACAGACGTAGATCGTCACCATATCAACTACAGATTGGCAGAGCTCCTCAAGGACTACATCATTCTCAAGGGTGATGAGTGTATGCTAACTAGAGAGTCCGAAGATGCTGCCAATAAACTTTGGATGTCCTTTGAAAATAAGTATGATATCCCTGTATATATTACTATAGATATGTACGCAGACTTTGATGCTAATGCGTCAGGCTACGACATACTGTGTGATACATATAATTCTCTAGTAGCTACATTTAACTACGAACTCTTTAAGTTAAATCGTAAACCTATTAGAGATTTGGGTTACAAAGTAACTGGCGCTGCACGTGCTAGTAAATACTCTGATATCACTTTATACTTAGGATATGCAACAAATGCTACTGAATTAGATTGGTGGAAAGATGAAGCCAATTTAGACTTAGTAGCAAAACGTCTTACCGAGGGTGCATATGGTCCTCCCGTAAAAACAATTGAGGACACTGATGCCACTGGTAACGACGACCCTTATTTTTACAAAATTGATGCGTGGAAAGAGTCTCAGGAAATAGATGGATGCTCTGCAGAAATTGCAGAAACCACTTATACTGGACTCCCACTGCGTTATATTTCTATAAATAGTGTAGCAGAAACTGGGGAATATACATGGGAAATTCCTAACACTTATGAAAAGGAAACCATGTGTATATTCATTGGGTCACTAAGATCTCATGGTTCTTCCCCTACTTGCTATATTAAAATTGGTAATACCGAGTATACTGATGTCGTATCAGATACTACGTTTAGTATTAAAGTGTTTGAAGGTACTGTTGGTACAGGTACGCCAATCAAACTCGGGGTCAAGGGAAAAGGTCGCATAGATTATTCTGGCATTTGGGTAGCTCCCAAAGGATCTATGGGTGCACTTGATGATCCTCGTACAGACTATTCTATCTTCCCACCTGGCTACCGACCTGTCAACAAAGTAACTTCCGCTTATGCTTCTGCAGATTCTATTCATATCGCTTTAACTACAGCGCATACATTGATAGAACGCGCACAAGACGTACAATCTGGTCCAGTAACTACGACAGCAGTGGTACTCGATGCTTCTAAAGGTATTGCTAGTGATAGATCTAGTTCCACCGATATTGGTAACATTATTAACTCTGGCATTTCTGTAGCATTAAAGGTTGCAAACTACGCAGCTGCTCTTACTGCTATTATGGATATCTTTGGTAATAATTCCCCTCAAGACTCCGCAACTACTGATGCTACTAAGCAAAAAGTAGACTTCGCTGCATTACAAAGTGCAGTTGGTGCAGTAAGATCTTTTGAAGACAAAGCTAAGATTCAGGCTTCTGTAAATGATATGGAAGGCGTGAATACCGCTGTAATATCTGCGATTGACGGTGATAACCAAGCAGCAGAGACTGCAACGCTTGCACTGAAAGATACTGCTACACCAAAAGAGAAATTAGAATCTGGCGAAACTAAGCCCGATCCTAACTCTGCAAGTCCTATCGACGCAGCTAAAGAGAAAGTAGCACAAGTTACTAAGTATGAAAATGCTACCCTTGTTATTACTACTTCTGACAAAGAATCTGCTTGGGCTCCTATAAAATCCTGGACAGAAGGGAAGTTATTAGTAAATATTTCTGCAGACGCTGTAGACGATGATACTCACCAAGTAACATCTCTATACGGTGTAGATTATTCTTCTTTCAAAGAAGCAGCGGGAGACATTGAAGACTATTTGAAGTCTATGTTTAATACTTGGGCTAATCAAATGCGAGAATACCAAGCAGCTTTAAATCCTCCCCCGGTTCCAGAAGGAGAAACACCTCCAGAACCTGTGGAACCTATTCCTCCTAGCCCAGATTGGACAGCAATTAGAGCAAGTATTGGTACATCCATTAGTTTAACTGAGGCTGCCCAATTAAATTGCATCGCAGTACAAATGCCACAAGCATTACTCAGTGCATACGGAACTGCAATAGGTAGAGCAGAATCTGATATTTCCAATATTAATGCAGTAGGTAGATTTATAGAAGCTAGAAACTTAGGTGGCGCATATAATTTGCAGTCTTCAGGGACCCCATTAGCGTCTAGTTATGTTCTTCGTGATTTAGTGCAAAGGAAGGTGTAATTAATGGCAGATACAGAAACTACACTAGGTCCTTATGCACAAGAAGGATATAACGTAGCAGTCCTTGTTCACTCTCATGGGTCTGGCTATCGCTGGTATTTACATAATGTTAATACTCAAACTTATAGACCTGCGAACACCGAAGAAAACAATGACCTTAATAGTACAGGCATGATAAACGGTGAAGTCTTTGTGTCTTACGATGCCCGTATTCTTCCTCCAGGAGTAGACTTAGGTTACACTTTTTCTGTAGAAGAAATGAAGAAGATGTGTAATACTGGGATAATTCCGCAAGAAGCATTGAATTCTAGTGTATCTCCTGCAGGCATTTATGCCGTAGAAGATATTGGTGAGGCTCCGGATTACGTAGCATTTGGTGAAATCTACACCGGAATGATATCAATGCCCTATAGATATGATGGTAAATTTAAAAAATACGCACCCAATACAGGCAAGGAGTTAGACTCTTACACTGGCGGGTCTACACAAAGAGCTGGTTCCATTGGTGGCACATTTAGATTTGATCTGCCCGAGGGCACAAACTTGACTCTTGAATTTACTAAAGAGTTATTAGAACAAATAATTTCAACTGGAAATATTCCAGATAACTATAAAATGCACGGCACTGAATTGCTTCGTATTAAGATGTTTAACAGAAGTTCTACTTTTACAGAGAAGAAAGGTATTGCAATGGGTGAAACAGCTACTCAACCTGCTACTCCCGCTTCTACAACATCTGGCATCTTGGCAGCTAAACAAGAAGCTAACAAGACAGTACATTCAGTAATTGCATCACAGGGGTGACTAATTAGACTATGATATCCGGATTGCTTATAAATCCCCAACTCATATCTAATGTTGGGCCCAAGCAACTTAAATATACGTTAGAGCCTTACAAAGAAGCTCAAGGTCCGTTAAGAGCAGTGCAAAAATTTGCAATTATCTTAATGACTACGCAAGGCTCTGATTCTCTAAGACCTTGGTTTGGAACAAAGATGTCTCGTCTTTCTAGAATGAATATTGTAGACAGAGTAGAGACTGAATTGTTTATCAGAGACCAAGTAACAGAGGGCGTTAGACAATTTTTTAAGCTTCAAGCAGAAGAATCTGTACAAAACACACAAACTGCAGACGACTTGATTACAAGTATCGAACTCTTAGAGGTCGATATAAACACTGCTAACCAAGTTTCTGTAGTGATTAAATTGACACCTGCGAAATACTCCGCAGTTATTTATTCTATTCCCGTCGGAGGTAGCTAATGGCTCTTACAACAGGCATTGATACAACTGAAAATAAGGAGACCAAAGTTCTTACTATTCTCTCCGACACTTATCCCAACTTAGATTGTGGGCCTGGTACTCCTATTTATGAAATGGTAGTACGTCCTATAGCTATGTTATGGGCTAGACAAGATGACGGCGTTAATGAACTTGTTAATGCTTTAAATCTTACTAACTATGAAGATATGGAAGCAGAGGACTTAGATCGTTTAGTAGCGAGGTTCTTTGTTAATCGTAGAAGCGGTAGCCAAGTAACTGGTATTGTTCGTGTTATTTTTGGTAGCAAAGTAGATATCTATGTAAGTGCTGGCGAAATTTGGGAAGCAAGTGGTGGTAGAACCTACGAGGTTCAATCTGACCATTTTATTACTGCAGGTGAGCTTCCTGGCAATGACGTAGACGGTTATTACGTGGACGTTTCTGTAATTTCTACTGGTTATGGTGATATCTTTAACGCAGTAACCAATGATACTGTTACAGTTACTGGTGTGTCTTCTCCTTATGTTCGTAGAGCATATTTCTTGACTGATACTACCGATGGTGGTATTATTGAAAATAACTTTACATTATATAACCGAACCAAAGATGAGTTAAGTGCTCGTGGTTTATATTCTTTTAAAAATGTAAAGGCTATGTTAAGAAACCAATTCACGACAATAAATGAAGTTGTTCCTATTGGCTTGAAAGACGATGAAATGATTAGGGACTTAGTAAATATTCGCGGTTACGGTACTGTTCATATTGGTGGTAAATGCGATATTTATGTAAGACCTAATAGATTCAAAGTAGTAGCTGGTTACTCTGTACCACTGGGTTTTCCTATGACTTTTAATAGTAGAAACATTGCAGTGGATCCAGAAGAACTTATGCAAGCATGGAATGCTGCCAACTTAGTTCCGGCTGATACAGCACTGAGAGGCTCTGTTAAAGAGGTTGTACCTTTGTTAACCCCAGCGTCTCCCATGACTTCTTTAACATCTGATATTCAAGCTATTGAAGACTTTGTTAATAATAGAGATAATGATTCCCTTCATACAGATAACCTTGTAAAACAAATGTGGCCTTTGGTAGTAACTGTAAAAGTAAAGATTACAGATTCTGAAGCTACAACAGCGATAGCTACTGCAAAAACTGCTATTGCAACTTATATCAACTCTCTGTATGGAGAAAGAGCCCCGCAAGTCGGTGAAATCATTCACTTACTGAGAGAGTCTGGAATTCAACAAGTACATCTCCCGTTAGACCTTAAATGTTACTATTTAACAGAGGACTTGCGGATGGAATGTATTGGGTTAGATGGGTATAGACAACCTTCTGACACCATTTTAAGACCTACTGAAATTGATAGTCTTAAATTCTTGATTGATGATAGATCCCAAATCTCTTTAAGAACTTGCTGCTGGTTTACAAATGAGGATTTAATTAAGGTTGAGGTGAATAGCTAGTGCAACGCTTTAGCTCTTGGGAACAGAAATTAGCCCCCGACTTTTGGCGAGAGCTATTCCGTCCGAAAGACTTAATTAGAGTCCTCGCCCATGCAAACTCAATATTCTCAATGCGTAACGATGCAAAACTTCTTGCTCGTTACGATATTGCTGAGCTTGATACCCATACTATAGGCACTACGATTATCTGGGAGCCCATAGAATTAGGAGAACCGATTTATCTAGGCGATGATTACAATTATCCCTGGCAGTATCAAGTCGATACTGAATGGTTATTTATAGATGCTATCTATGATAAACACGTAGATCCTACATATTCTGCTCAGCACAAAATAGACTTCCAATTACTTCCTGAAGGTAGATTACAATTTGTAAAAAAAGTACCTACAGATCGCAAGTTATATGTATCCAAAGGACGCTATACAGGTTACAGAATTTATAATGAAATTGGTAATCTGTTAGATTATAAGCGTGTAGACTCTATTTCTTATCGAGATAGTATCGCACCTATCCTGGCAGCGTTCTACTTGGGTCCCACGCCCACTTTGCTTAAAGCAGTTTTGAATGAATTGCTAGGTTTACCTGTTGCAAAGTTTGGTGATGAATTAGTCCTGTCCATTAAGGATAATATCGTAGAAACAGATAAGTATTCCTACGATATGCATGGTACTAAAATATCTGTAAATGAAGGCGATGTCTTACAGAAATTTCAACCTCTTGCAGATGTAGTTGAGCTGATTACTCACAAAACACATCCGTATTGGTGGTTAAATTCTCATTTAGAATTGTTTTCCAAGTATCGTGTAGATGGTCCGATGACTGTAGAGTTACGAAACTATTTGATGGAAAACTTCTTACATGATGTGGTATTAAATGTACGTTTTAATACGCAACTGCAAGACATGGAAGCATTTAGGGAAAATGCAGATATTCTGAAACTTTTCTTAGATGCACTGCCTACACGTACAGATGTATTCATGGGACAACGATACATGTTAGAAGACTGGGATCCGGAAGACAGCATTATGTCTCCTACGGAAGATTCTAAGATTAAAATTCGTACAGGCATGTCTTGTATGTATGGTCTTAGAAACATAGATTCTGACATGTTTATATATGCCCCAGATTTAGGTAGACCTATATTTACAAATAGTACTACTAACCCGCTGAGATTGACTCTCAATGACTATCATTGGCATATCTTTAATGAAACTCGTACCGATAATATGGCAGAGTTCTGGAAAGATAAACCGGATATGGGCTCTGTTGTAGAACCTAACTTTGATAGAGTATATTTGAGGCTAGTAACAGATCCTGTTGTAGAGCACTTAGAAGCTCATATTCATTCCTGGGATCCTCCGCAAGTAGAGGATAGAGGTATTAAACTTGAACTTTCTGGTGAGTCTACTGGTGGTATGTACTCTGAGATTCCTCAAGATATGACAGATTTAGTTCCTAATTATGTAACAGTTCCGGGTGAAACAATTTGTGGTATTTTGGAAATGGATACTTGGGAATTAAATAATCTTACCTTTGATAAGAACGGATTAGTTGTATTTGAAGGTGAAAAAGGTGAAGCAATTACAACCCCGTTCCCTGCAGGTGGAATACCTAAAAACATGTTTGCAAGAATAGAATATGATGCTCCTGATGATACTTTGGTAGATATTAAATACTCTATAGACAGAGAGAACTGGTTAGAAGTTCCGTCTATCATTAGGAATATAACAGGCAATGTATTCTTTAAGATAATTTTATATGCGTCTGTCCAAAAGAGTCCTACTTTTAGACGCTTATATGTAAATTTGACGACCAATGAGTCGTAAGTGTAAAACGAAAAGGAGCTACGAAACACAATGAAAGTAGTTAATAAAGAAGCAACCTTGGGCTTATGCAAAGATCAAAAATTGGTTGGACGAGTACATATTGTTGCAAAAGACGCTAATGGTAATATTGTTGATACTAATAATGTTACTAATAATATTGTATTAGGTATTAGAACACCTATTATTAAATTATTAGGTGGTTGGGGCACAGCACAAAATGAGTTACCCTTTGTGCGCCAAATTGCACTCGGTACAGGCGCAACCCCTGCGACTATTCTTGATACTAAACTTGAAGCAGAAGTTGAAGGTTCTCGTAAACTTACTGCTACCGCTCCTACTATTAGTAGCGATGGCTTAAGTTTGACTTTCTCTTTCTTATATGATATGGTAGATGAAGCTGTTGATAATAAAGATATCAAAGAAATGGCATTGTTTACCACTGATGGTACTATGATTGCACGTACTACTATTGGTTTGTGGCGCAAAACAACTGGTCTCTATTTTGAAATTTATTGGACCATTGGCTATGCCGCATAATTAAAATAAAAAAAAAATAAACCAGAGTATTATACTACACTTAATGTTCTTGCGCTCCTCCCAGCCCAGTCGAAGACTGCATCGCGCGATTTGGCTTTAAAATTCTGCCGAATTTTAAGTAACTGTAAGATGAAGAAATCTTCACCACAAAATCAACATTAAATGTAGTATAATACTCTGGTTTTTCTATGTACATAAATAGACGATATTGTACCTGATTCTATCGGATGTCGCCAGCAGCTGATTTGAGATTCTTTTCCTTGAACTCACTTAAAGATATGAGCCCAGAGGGGTTCGATCCAAAAATCGTTGAGGACTGAAAAGACAGAGACGGGTCTACCTGCCTGTCATTTTCATTTCTACCACCATAGAAATGATTAGGTTAAAGCAAAGAATTCTTTGCCATAAAATTCTACAATATCGTCTATTTATATACATAGTTTATACTCCCTTAAATAGCTAACCTAGCGTAATCCGAGATGAGACAGCATGATCATGCATGATCCTTAGGCGGAAGAGTTTGGTAAATTTTTGTTCCTTTGTTTCTAGGCTATCGCATATGGCGTGACGTAGTCACGCAGTATGAGAAGATAAGAAAGGTGGAGAACTCTCCACCATAGGCACTAAATGTACCATCCTAGGTTAGCTATTTAAGGGAGTATATTTTTATATACATTACTCTACATATTATGCACGTCAGCATGCATGGAGGATCGTCACCCGGTGCGCATCCTGGTGCGGCCAGAGACTCTGCAGTCAACCGTCTTCAGGTTCCCAAAATCAAAAGAGGTGCGCCTTCTTTTGATCATTAATGAAGATAGAGAATTCTCTACCACCCAAAAGTTTTAGGGAATTCTGCATAATATGTAGAGTAATGTATATAACTAAATAATTTACTATGTATATATTGGAGGTCGAGGAGAAACCATGATAGCTGCCGAAACTACCATGACTTCTCCTCTTATTATGATATAACATTATAGACAAGTAGGTTAATCTCGTCTACATACTACTTATACCATAAGTATCCAATTATTTTTTTTATAAAGATGATATTTCAAGAGTACCTGTATACATTGCAATATCAATGGATTTTTCAATCATGTGCCTGGTATCGATCGCAGTAGCATCTTCCCACGTATCATTACCTGTTACATGTTTTCCAAGTGCAGCTAGAATACTATTAGCAAGGTTAAATCTGTAGTCAGTATATGTACTGCCAATTTTAAATGTCGGCGTGTATTTATATGAGCTAAAGTTTTCACCCATAGCTAACATAATATAAATCGCAGCTGGAGTAATGTAATCTGCATAAACAGATCCAAGGTCATCTGCATACGGTTCCAATTCGTACATTAAAGCATCGCTAATGCAATGTGCAAATACATCTATTGGAAGTGCTAAGTCAACAGCGTATTTAGGAAGTCCGTTGACTCCACTTCTATTTACATTACTCCAATCAATAACATCATAGTCTCTTAACAAGTCATCACCATGGGGATCCCATACATTAACAGCTTCAAGATCATCAAAACCATGGAAATCTTCGTCACTTTCTATAATGTTATTTTTAGTCTTTGCTTTTCTATAGCTAGCGTACATGTCATCCAAATCACTTTCGCTAGGTCCGAGTGTATCAACGTCATAGTTGTCTAACTCTTGCAGGCGTGCAGTTCCGTATACTTCATCTTCAATTCGTTCAATAACTCCTTCCGGCAAGTAAGAAGTAGGAACAGGAATCCAAGAATTAGCTACGCATTTATTAAGCTTCGTATCAGCAAGGCAGCAGTTAACGTTACGAGACGGATATCCAGCTAAATTAGAAATAAGATTAGCCAATGCTTGTGTAATAGAACCAAGAGCACAAGATTCACCATCTTCGCATGCTACAGTATTATCCAAAGAATTAACTACTGCAATATCTAATAATTGAGATAGGATACCAGCTACCATAGAAGGTGTTACACGGAAAGAATTTAACCGTTTAGTATCGTAGAAAAAGTTGTAGGCATTTGATTTTTCATCGAATTCTACAAACATACGGTACTTATAGTGTGTAGGGCTCAAGATATCTACAGCATCGTCACCGTCTCGAATTAAATCTTGTCCAATAAAATGTTCCTCTCCAACCTCTTGTTTAAGTTCATCATTGGTCGCAAAAGTAGTTGCGGATTTAAGTTCTTGATTAAGTCTAGTATTTACTTGATATACTAATGCACCGTCTTCATTATCTTGCTCATACCAGAACGATTCATCTGCATAGGTAGTTTTAACCAGAGCCTTATCAGTCTTTTTCTTTAACTCATTTTGATAGCGTTCAGTAGCTTCTCGAACCATATCGGCAGTAATTCGAGTACCTTGTTGTAACGTAGTATTTTCTACGTCTTCTTTTGTAATTTTCATAATATATTACCTCCATTAAGCACCTGCAAATCTAAGTCCTACTGTACTATAATAGTTATCAATTTGCTCAGTACATCTTTGAAATGCCTCTTGTTCCACTGCTTTTATTTTAGCAGCTTTTTCAGGATCAATGCTAGCAAGAAATGCTACTTTACCATTGAAAGATCGTCTATTCATTGGTTTTTGCATTAAATTTCTGAAAGAAGTCGCCTTAACAGTTCGCAAGGATGCAAATGCAGTAAGTACTGCTCTAATATCAATGCCACCATTCGCGTCGGAATGCAGCTTTCTATAAAGAGCACGTTGACGACCAAATAAGAATGCTTGCATTCTTAAGTCATTATATTTCTTTCTAGGAAACTTTACTTGGTCTTTGTGGATATGCATGCCTAAACATTTCTTTACAGATTGTACATAGAATAGATTAGGTTTAACTTTGAATTCAATATCCGCATCTACACCTTTTATATTTTGAAACAAGGATAATCCATAATTTAAGATATCATTAATAGGAATTTCTGGACGTTTAGAGAATTCTATCTTAACAATCTTATCACTATAACTAATTCTTGCGTCTACTACATCTTCAAGCTTGGTACGAATATGACTTGCAATTTGTGCCCATTGTGCTGATGTAAGTGGTTTGCTAGTGGAAACTGTATAGCCTTCCAATAAGGGTAATGCACGTTCTCGCATTACGTTCAACTTTTTGAAGTTTACTCTGAAAGGATGTACAGCATCTTTGATCTCAGTAAGGAATTGTTTAATGCTACCAGTAAGCCCATCACTACTACCAAACCATAAATCATCTGCATATCTAGAATACGTACCATTATATTTCTCAGCAAGAGTAGCTAATCTGTTGTCCATTTCTACATTGCAAATAATAGTAAGCAATGGTGAACAGGGAGAGCCTTGAGGCAATTCATGATTAGCAAGACAACACAAGCGTACAACAGCATTGATAGCCTCAGATGTAATATTCCATCCGCGTTCTTTAATAATGCGTTCAAGTGCGTAAATTAAGTACAACGCAGAATGGCTTGGAAAGAAATCCTTTAAATCTATATGGACTAGGACTTCATTTTCTGCAATGCTTTGGGCTGCATCTTTAATGCTTTTCCCTTCCATAAACGCATAATTTGCAGGGTGTTTAGGGAATGTATTAAAGAACTCCATCAACTTAAGTTGCCATCTCTTTAACCCCTTACAAGGAGCATTTACTTCGCGCAAATTAAGAGCATCGTTATACTTAGTGATACGTTTAGTATCTTTATCAATGTAGAATTTAGAATAGCATGCACCAATGTTGCTAAGAACACATTCAAGGAATACGCTATCAGTGTCTAAATAATCACACAAAGATAAAATATCATAAAATGGAGCATCAGATACTTCAATACTAGTTACAGTAGAACCAGCAACTCGATTATCTATTTGCTGTGCTTTTGCTTGATATGTAGTGAGTACACTCTTAGGCCATGTCATAATTATACACCTTCTTCCGATGTTTCCCATGCATCTGCAGCAAACTCAGTTTGTTCAGTGAGTTTCTCAGAGTGAGTTTTATAAGATTCTTCCTTAACAAGATCCTCAATATCTTTATGATCATATAAGTCAGAATTCATTAAAGCTGCTAATTGTTCATTACCAACTTCTGTATTAAACTCTGGGAGATCACCAGCGTGGAAGAGGCATGCATAATTAGTATTATACAGATAACAATAGTTACCAATACGAGCAGTATTATGCTTACAGATAGAGCACGGAGATACTTCTTTATTATCTACCATGATTTTCAGGGGAGCATTAATCATAGTAAAACATTTACACTTATCTGTAATCAAGTCTGTTACTTGCATACCTGTTACAAAGTGCATGGCATACAAGCTACTGAATACACATTTCGTAATCATTAAGTTGTAGGGAGGCATTACAAAAATGTGAGCAGAATAACGACGCGGAGGAGTAGCATAAAGAGGAATAGTAATATACAATGTAGTTCCTTCTTTTTCTACTTCTTCAAGGAATTCTAATACTTCATTAGGTACACAATTATGTACTTGCACAAACATATTAGCATCCTTTAAATCTTTTAATTGATTAATAAATACCTTAAGATGATCAGGGGTAATTTCGTAAACCAATTTACGTCGCCAGTTAGTAAGCTGTGTAGTAGACAGGTAAACAGTCTTTACACCAAGTTGCGGGGTAATACATAATGGAGTAGTAGGCAATCCTACACTCGGTCCCCAACACATCATTTTTTCCATAGGGAAATTCCCTCCTTAAAATAAAATAAGAGAGATACTTTATTTTAATATACTAACTGAGAATTCTCAGAAACTATGTTAAATAGTATCTCTCTTTGTATTACGGAGTTGCAAAAACTATTAGAGGTAATGCGAGTCACTACAACAATATTTAATTATTTGAATTTAACTGGGAAAATTAAAGAAATAAATGACATTATTGAATGACTCATACTTAATAGCAAATACTCAATACTGTCCATTGGACTAATAACCTCTTGCTTCCACTTATTTTGCGTTAAGGAAAGAGTGCACACTTAAAACTAGTTACTAGTCCCTACACTTAGTACATAGCAGCATGAATACATGTCCCATATGCGCGCCTTCAAACATTAGCAAAATATTAAAAATAAAAGGTTAGAGTATTTTGGAGCATCCTCCAAAAGAAGTAATTTTAAATACTTCTTCATAATACTTATACCATCTCATCAGACGCTTTACGCAATTCGTAATCCGGAGCTTCAGATGCATTAGGAGGTGTAAATTCCTCTAGGTCATGCTTAAGACGTTTAGGAGCAGGAACGAAAAATTTAGCACCAAGTCGCAAATATACTAATGTATGGGCAAAGTCATCAGGAGTGCCAGGGTCACGAATAATTTGAAATGCACGGATAGTATCGTTGTACTCGCAGGACAATGTAAGTAAGTCTGGCATAAAGTTATCTTTCATGATACTAAAGCACGGGAATACCATTTTACCACCTTTAATATCTAAAATAACACCTGCCATTGCACGAGATCTATCAGTAATCCATGACTTAGATTGTACATTATAATGCATGCCATCTTGTACTTTAGCTTTATATTCTACTTCATATAGCGGAACATTTGGGAATTTTTTACGCATAACAGAGTTTGCAAGAGAACCACCGCCCCTATCACATACAAGGATGGCAGGGTTAGCAGGGTAAATAATCTTTACAATTTCCTCTATTTGATTATAAGGGTCTTGGTCTACCGGGAATTTTTTAGAGTACATAACACGCAGTTTTCCGTCAGACCCAATGCCTCCAAGGGTAACAACGGTATGTGTATTACCACCAAGAACACCCCAGTCAATAGCAGCAACTACATTATAGATACCCCATTTAGATTCACGCTGAGTTTTCATTTCTGTATATTCTTGGTCACAGCATGCACGAACATCAGCTTCTACCAATAGTTTAGCACCATTATCGTAGGAAAAACCAAGACATTCGTTGTAAAACTTCGCTTCACTATATAAAGGATTGTCCATCTTTTCATAAAGACGACTCCACGGAATACCTGTTTGAGGAACACCAGCTACCATTGCTTGGGAGATATGATAACCAATGAACGCACGGTCAGGGTGCATTGCTACATACTCACCTGTTTGTACTTCAAGACGATGTCCACAGTATTTACAGATAAGACCTTCAGGACCTAAATTCTCTTTCAGTATTGGAACATTCCATTTACCACACCCATCACATTTCATCGCCCAGTAATGTTGGGTAGTTTGGTCCCATAACTTTTGAATAGCATTATCAAAGGTCTTAGGAGTACCGCAGAATGTCATTTTCTTAGGATTTTTACGAGCAGTACATTCTTCAATAACCGGAATGTTATCTAAAATAATATCCTGTACTTCGTCGATATACACTGAATTCGCAGAAATACCACGGATAGCATCCGCATCATGATAGCAACTGCGTAAGTAAATCATAGAACCATTAAGCAATTCTTTTGCGGTAGCTTTTGCGGCACAACTAGAGTTTACATAATACTTCTTAATAAGAGGCGAGTTGTAAATCATAGGTTGTAATTTATCGTTATTAAATTGGGAGATTTGGTCATTACGAGGAGCTACATATAATGCACGCCAGAAAGGTCTACCAGTGAGTTCTGTGACAGCAGTAGCAGAAACTGTAGTAGATTTAGCTACTTGTCTTCCAGTCATTAGAAGCAGACGTTCTGTTTCTGTATTCATTATTGTAACCATATAAGGGAGCCCATTCAAAGAAAATGGTTTACCGTCAAGATATAAAATTCGTTGAGCAAACTCCGCAGGAGTAGTATTAATAGTGTACATAAAGTCCTCCTTTATATACATATATTATACCGCTGGAAGTTTGGTAAAAAAAAATAAGTGGTAGTGGAGACGGGTGGTGAACCCGCCTCCGAACGATATTAAGTTGTAATTATTACCCTCTAGAGTATAGTTGTTTAGCAGATTACTCCAGTGTCGCTGCTTCATTCCTATTCTTTATAACTACTGACGGATGTGTAATTATAGCCCGGAATGAAGGGCAATGCCCGTCTGGGCATATAGATAATATTTATCTACATAATACTTATACCACTAGTTCTGTTAATTAATTTCTTTAATTATTTTAATTACACTGTCAGTAATCAGGTCAAGAGCACGTTTAGCGATGTTTTCAGCTCCATCAATAGTGGCATTGATAGTCTCCGGAGTTACGTAAGATGCGACCAGCATTTGATAACACGTCTCTTTTGACGGTATCAATATGGTTAATAACAGACATATTATTCCGGTTGGAAGTGCCCATTTTAGAACAGTATTTGCTTCAGCTACAACATCGCTATCCCTACGGAAGTCATGCTTCATCCCTGCTGATATAAAACACAATCCAATACAAATAAGTGTTCCCAAAAAGGATACAAAGCTTATATGTTCCACTAAATTTATGAAATATATTAGCCAAGGGGAAATAATAGGTTCAGACATTTTAATACCCCTTTCTAGAATAAAACTGTTTTAATGATCTTAATTACACTGTCAGTGAGTAGGTAGGGTATCAATATGCTTAGTAACAGGCATACTATTCCAGTTGGAATTGCCCATTTTAGGATAGCATTTGCTCCAGCCACAACATCGCTATCCATATGGAAGTCATGCTTTATGCCTGTTGCCATCCAACATAATCCAATACAAATAATTGCTCCTAAAAAGGCAACAAAACTTATGTGTTCCCCTAAATTTATGGCACAAATTAGCCAAGGGGAAATAACAGGTTCAGACATTTTAATACTCCTTTCTAGACTAAAACTGTTTTAATGGGCTCCCAGTACCATTCTATCACAAGAGCTAGTACACTAGCAAGCACAAATAGAAATATTTGCCAATCCCTACTCATTGTGCCTCCAGTGCTATCAAAGCATTCCCACATGTGATGCGGTCAGAGTCCTCTTCTTCAGAGGGGATAAACACAATTACATCCCAACCTTCAGCTACAAGAGGCTTTTCAAACTTACGGTATACATCATAATCTGCATAGCCCGTAATCTCAAAGCCATTACTGAGAGCGGCCTCAGTTTTATGGATTGGAGTAATTTTCACAATCCATTTATCTTTCTCAAATAAACGAGAAAGCTCTTGCGGGTCAAGAATAGTATTTTCCGTTACCGCAAAATTCAGGGTGTATTTCCGCCCTACAGGACGCGGAAGACTCTTTGCAATCGTAGAGATCTCTTCTAAGCTAAGAGAACGACCTTGAAATTGCTCTTGGCGTTGCTTTTCATCAGTTGAGTTGATTGAGAACTGCAGACCAGCCTCACCTTTGTAGTGTACATTTTTCAATCTACACCACTCATGCAAGAACTTTACTAAGTTCTTATTTGCCCGTGGCAACATGGTAGATACTACGGGATGAATAGTATCTGCTTCCATATACCCGAATACTAGTGGGCGCAAGAAGGTAGAAGTAAACCATAGTACGTTATCGTTAAATGTAGGTTCACCCATGCGTGCGAAGTGCAGGTTAAATCTCTTAGTCTTTTTGCATTTTGCCACTTCAATCGCGGTTCCTACTTCATAAACTAGATCCATAATGCTAGCGTTGCCATGGAATCCGTATTTATGTACATCACAAAATTGGCATTTCATGGGGCATCCTTTTTGAGTGGAGATGGTTACTACCATCTTTTCACTCAAATCTACATCTTTATGTTGTACCCCTTGGATTTCTTTATGAAGACCTAAGAAATCAGCTTTAATGTTAGCTTCTTTTCCATAGTCACCAATCACAAGGAATTCTAATTTATGTACTGTATCTACCATTATTTTACCAGTATGTGTGTCAACTATTTTTAATGCTGTCTTATCACTCATTGTGTGTCCTCTCTTTCGTGTATATCTTGTATTAATTGGATTAGCCCAATACGTGTACTAGGTGACATATTATATAAATGTCCCACAGAGTACTTTGATTTATTGTCAAAGTTAAGTATAACATCACGTAATTTATATGTAGTAGTTGTTTGCTTGACATATTGATCATCACCAATATGAAAATCATTTACCTCTACATGTGGGTTACGTTTATGATGAACTTCGACTTGATATTTATAGAGAATACTGAATATGTCAGTACCATCAGGAACTTTTCCTTCAATAATACGAAGTACTCGGTTGCTTTTCCGTTCTGTAACTATGATCATTTTCGATCCTCATCAGTGACAATTAAGCCACAGTTCGGACAGAAATGCCAGCGCGTCAAAATGCGTTCTCCGCATTCAGGACATGTGAAGCTTAAACGCTTTTGATGGTGAGAACACCAATCATCCCAAGCTTCTGCAATGGATTCATAGTAATCCGTTGATTCCTTGCAGTCGTCACACGCAATTTTATATTTACCACTGGCAGCTTCGATTTTAATATTTTCGCTATTGCAGTGCTTACATACTTTTCTACTCATAGTTGTCACCTCCGTCCGCAAGTAATGCAATAGTTAAGGATGTTGCAGCAACACCTAACATAGTTAGGAAGATATATCCTGCTTCCATAATTATTCCTCCTTCGGATCATGGGTTTGGACCCATTTTACGAAATGTTCTCCACTACCCAATGTCCCTTCATATGGGACACCCGCCATGATTTCTTTTGCGAATGCAATAGAGTACGCAATCTCATGATGAAATTGTCCATCCATTCGCAGTATTTGCTCATTAGGACAGCCATGAATATTAGTATGTAGGCCTTGTACGTTAAGACCGATTACATCGTATCCATAGGCGAGTGCTGCGAAGATATATCGCATGTACTCCCATTCCTTAGTGAACGTGTTGCATACGGCTAATATTGGTTGAGCACCAATTCTCATGGAGTTCACAACACTTTTAAAGCAGTTGTTGTGACACTCCTTTAATTTAGTGTGGTCAAATTTATATTTTCCTTGTTCGTCTACCATATAGTCGTCGGCAGAGAATACTTGGTCTGCCAACAGATCACCTAAGGTAGACTTACCGCTACCCGGGATTCCTCGGATAATGTACAATACTTTATTATTTTGAGTCATTAGTATGCACCCCTTTCAACTAAACTTACGGAGTACTCGACTCCTGCTTGACGAATAAGGAGCGTAATGATACTACCTTGGCCCATTTCGTAAGCTTTAATTTTAGTATTTGGTTGTTGCACGATGGCATTGCATGCAGCTTGCGCAGCTGCTTTATCCGTACCTGCATGCACAATGCATACTTCTCCGGACATGGTATTTGTTTTGATTACTACATAGTTTTTCATATTAATACCTTCTTTCTCCTTGTATTGTAAAGGGCTACAAGGTTGCCCAATTTCTCTCTTATTCTGTGGGTAGTCTCAGATAGCTTGGATCTCTCTGATACCTTGGGGATGCTCTTTACATATGAATCTCTTATGAGCTGTGAATATTCTCACCTATGATAGATCTCTCTTATACCTTGGATGTCCTCCCTTAGTATGAATCTCTCGCCTTATATGGTTAATCTCTAGAACTTTGGATCTCTCGCTAGCAATGGTAATCCTCGATGAACTTGGATCTCTTTACACCCATGGTAATTCTCAAAAACAGTGAATCTCTTTGCACCCATGGTAATTCTCAGCACACGTGAATCTCTTTCCACCCATGGTAATTCTCAGCATACGTGAATCTCTTTACGCCCGTGGTAATTCTCAAAATCATTGAATCTCTCTACGCCCGTGGTAATTCTCAAAATCATTGAATCTCTCTACGCTACTGGTAATTCTCCGGTATCCTAGATCTCTCGCCAAAACTGGTAATTCTCATCTGTACTGAATCTCTCCACAGCAATGGGTAATCTTTAACGGCTTAGATCTCTCTTCGCTATTGGTGCTACTTTATTCCTTTGAATCTCTCTGTACTATTGGTAATTATTATCTCCCTTAGATCTCTTTCCCCAGATGGTTAATCTCAGCGGTAATGGATCTTTTATCTCGGTTGGCTAAGCTCACTAGCAATAGATCTCTCATCAATCTTGGGTATTCTTGACACTATTAGATTGTTGATAACTGTCTCTGTTAAATCTCTCTTTTGTTTTGGGCAACTCATTAAAAGTGGATCTCTCAATCGTAGTGGGTAGACTTTCATAAAATGAATCTCTCAGGACTGCTAGGTATACTCTTTTCATATGAATCTCTCACCATCATTGGATATTCTCGCGAATAGTAGATCTCTGATGGTGTATGGGTAATCTCTTGATGGATAGATCTCTTGTTCCCTTTGGGTAGTCTCATAAGCCGTGGATCTCTTAGCACCATTGGGGATGCTCTTACCACATGAATCTCTCGAAACTATTGGATATACTCGCTGTTAGTGGATCTCTCGAAACAGTTGGATATTCTCAACATGGATAGATCTCTCTCTCATCCCTTAGTTATACTCTTGTTAATTGGATCTCTCAAAGCCCTTGGGTATACTCTCTATGTATGAATACAAAAACAAAGGGAGACATTGCTGCCTCCCTATGTATTATAGTTCTGCATCTTCCTCAAAGATTTCCAATTCGTCTCTAAAGGTAGACTCTCCGCGTTTTCTATGGAAATGATTTGTATCATCGTCATTTTCCAGGTCTTCAGGGTCTACGTCATCTTCCCAGAATTCGCGGGTAAATTCTTCTACCCAATCATCAATACCTGCGAGCTCTTCTTCTGTAGCCTCTTGGAAGATCTTTACAATGCGTTTCATGCTATCAAGTCTACGTTCATAGTCTTCTTGGCGTGCGCGTTTAACGAGGTCATCACCATTAATGGGAGGTTGCGGGATAACAGGTTCTCCAATTTCCTCCATGTATTTCTCGAATTCCCCACGAGAAGGATGGCGTCCTAATGTTTCCGCAAGATGTACTAAGTGTTTACGGTAACCTTTCGGGAGTTCCGGATTAGGAAGAATTCTACGAGTTTTAGGATCCCAGTTAGGAGCAGGCATACGGTGAACATGATTTTGATGTGCAATAGCATAAGGAATCGGAGGTTCCTTTTTGTATTCAAGGCTATACCATACCTCAAATACGTGTGCCAAGAACATTTTAACAGCTTTTCTCTTTGCACGGGAATGGATGTGGGAACCAGGCAACCTTCCCGCCAGGTACTCGTCTTTTTGTGCGAGTACTTTCTCTTTACACTGGTTCACGTATTGTTGAGCAAATTCAGTGTAAGCACCTTCTTCATTCTTCTGGTGCTCATACTCTTTTCTTTGCTTGTACAGCTTTCCATATACATCATACGGGTTCCCGATTTGCTTCACAAATACCTCACCCAATTGCCATAATGCAGTTTTGAGTTTCACGTTAAACGGTCTAAGCTGATTCTTTTCCCACTTCTGTTCAGGATTTAAACCTGCACAAGACCAAAAGTGATTGGCGCAAGGAGCACGGTGGATGTCCAAATAGCTAATAATAGATGCCGCAACAAACGGACCAACGCCCGGAATGCTTCGCATCCATACACCAATCGGGAAGCGATATGTAAGCACATCTAACACACTCAAAATGAGCTGCTCTACCTGTTTATGCTTATTAGAAATATCTGTATAGAACGCTGTGATTTCTGCGGTTTTTGCAGTAACCACATCTTCCAGCAACTTCGCCACTTTGGCTTCAGAGAGCTTACTCAAAATCCTTTCATTTTCCTGATCTTGATTTACGATGGTAGCATAAAGCTTTCTAGCTACCTCGAGTTCGCAGCGTTTTACTGCGCTCACCTTATTAGAAAATCCTACACGTAAGCGTTGTGCGTCATTGTAAGAGCTAAGCAATACGCGAATATCATTACGGTTAATTGCCGTAACGAGTTTTTTCGCAAGTGCAGTAGTAAGTATAGCATTGTCACCCTCTGCTGCAGAATTGATTTCCTTTACAATGTCTTCAATTTTTGATTTACTGTTTAACATATGGGAATCCTCTCTTTCTCCACGTATTTTAAGGGCTACGTGGTGGCCCAAAATTAACTAAAATTTTTAAACAGATATGAAAGTATGGGCCCCGCCATACGGCGAGACCCAAGATATCAGTGATTAAGCAAGCAAATGAGTTTGTACTCAGCTTCAATATCCAATCTTGATTCTTCGTATCGAAGCTGAACGTACTCGTTAAGTTCCTGGAATTCCTCTATGGTTAATTCCTCTGCTAACTTTCGCGCCATTCCTTTGAAATCAAGGTATCCGCTATGAATGCAGCTGAGGTAATCGTTTTTAATTCCATACTTGTCAGATGCTATTTTTGCGTCATGAACAAAACTACTTTGTTTAGCAAAGTAGAAGGAATCCATTGTACTCGCGAGGCGTACGATGTTGATTTTTGTTGAGTTTTTCATGGTGTTCTCACTTTCTCTGCTTCGTTACGGCCCAGCAGCTGCCAATCAATTCCTACCCTTTAGCTATTAGGGGATAGGAGGAGGCGAATTATTTAGAGTCGTTCGCCTACCACACGACTTGTGGAAGTAGTCTGGGAATGGCGCACCGTTTCTGAAGTGCGTCATTCTAAAGAGGCTATATATCTTCTACACTTTGCAAGCCTCTGTGTAGATAGTTCGGCAGGTTTATGGTCATTGCCGACAAGGACCGTCGAGCGAGAAAAGAGTGTCCATTTGCGGGACTCCAGGACAGGGAGCTATTAGCCGGGAGCAACGGCACCCGCTTATAGGGTTACAGAAAAGGGAGAATCGGATAAACCTTCTCTGCATAATACTTATCCCATATTATAGAGAGATTTTCAGCACACAAAAGTATGCGTAATATACCCGTATTTTTACATAAAGTATCTCTTGACATCTACGCAATCTGAGGTATAATATTTAATAGAACCTCCTCGTGAGGTCATCAATTTTAAATGAGGTGAAGGTTATGCAAGTCATTAAACGTGATGGTAGAGCCGTGGATTTCGATGATATGAAAATCATTACGGCGATTAACAAGGCTAACGCTGATGTAGATGTAGAAGAGAGGGCATCTGCTGAAGAAATCAAGGCTATTGCTGATTCTATCCGTACTCTTAGATGCAAACGCATCCTTATCGAGGACATCCAAGATAAAGTTGAAGATGCACTGATGAAACTAGGTAAATGCGAATTGGCTCGTCAATACATTATTTATCGCTATAAACGCATGCTGGTACGTAAATCTAATACTACTGATGAAACCATTTTGACACTGGTTAGAGGTACTAACCGTGAGGTAGCTGATGAGAACTCCAATAAGAACGCGACTCTCATTTCTACTCAACGTGATCTCATTGCTGGCGAGGTTTCCAGAGATATTGCTAACAGATTGCTTCTTCCGGAAGACGTATCTAAAGCGCATCAAGCTGGTGAAATCCATTTTCACGATGCAGACTATGCATTGTCCCCGGCTTTCAACTGCTGCTTAGTAAATCTCGAAGACATGCTTCAAAATGGCACCGTAATTAATGGTAAGATGATTGAAAAGCCTCATAGTTTTTCTACAGCTTGCACCATCGCAAGTCAAATCTGCGCTGCTGTGGCAAGTTCTCAATTTGGTGGACAGTCCTTTAATATCTCCCATCTTGCTCCCTTTGTAGATGTATCTCGTCAAAAATTTATCAATGAACTCCATGATGAATACCAAGCTCTGGTAGAAAAAGAACTCATTGCAGAACTTCCTTCAGACGATACCATCAAAGAAATTGCAGAAAGTAGAGTTCGCAAAGAAGTTGCTAAGGGTGTACAAACCATTCAGTACCAAATCAATACTTTGATGACTACTAATGGCCAATCTCCTTTTGTAACAATGTTTATGTGGCTTGATGAAGAAGATCCATATATTAAAGATACTGCTATCGTAATTGAGGAAGTTCTTCGTCAACGCTATCAAGGCATCAAAAATGAAGCTGGTGTATATATTACTCCGGCATTCCCTAAACTCATTTATGTATTAGATGAAAATAATAATTTAACTGGTGGCGAATATGACTACCTTACAGAGCTTGCAGTAAAATGCAGTGCTAAGCGTATGTATCCGGATTACATTAGTGCGAAGATTATGCGCGAAAATTATGAAGGTAACGTATTTACACCTATGGGATGCAGATCGTTCCTTTCTCCGTGGAAAGACAAGGACGGTAAGTATAAATTCTACTCTCGCTTTAATAAAGGCGTCGTTTCCATCAATTTACCTCGTGTAGCATTAGATGCTGCAGGCGACGAAACTAAATTCTGGGAAATTCTTAACGAACGTTTAGAAATGTGCCATAAGGCGTTATTATGGAGACATAATAACTTGGTAGGTACATTGAGTGATGTATCTCCTATACATTGGCAACATGGTGCTCTTGCAAGACTCAAGAAGGGTGAAACTATTGATGAGTTACTTACTGGTGGGTACTCAACCTTGTCTTTAGGGTATATTGGTATTTATGAGACCACCAAATTAATTAAAGGTGTATCTCATACAGATCCTGATGGTACTGAATTTGCACTTAAGTTAATGAAATATCTTCGCAGTAGATGTGAAGTATGGAAGGAAAAAAGTCCGCTAGGATGGGCACTTTACGGGAGTCCAGCTGAAAATTTATGTTATCGCTTCGCTCGTCTTGATAAGGAGAAATATGGTGACATTAAAGACGTAACCGATAAAGGTTACTACACCAACTCCTATCACGTAGACGTACGCGAACCGATTACTGTATTTGAGAAGTTTGCTTTTGAAGCACCCTTCCAAAAGATCTCCAGTGGTGGTGCAATATCCTACGCTGAGATTCCTAATATGCGTCATAACATTGACGCACTGAAAGAACTTGTTAAGTTCATCTATGACAATATTCAATATGCAGAATTTAACACTAAATCCGACTATTGCCATAACTGTGGTTTCGATGGTGAAATTGTAGTTAATGAAGACGGTGAGTGGGAATGTCCTGCATGTGGAAACAGAGATAGAAGTAGATTAACCGTAATACGCCGTACCTGCGGCTATTTAGGGGAAAATTTCTGGAACGTCGGCAAGACCAAAGAAATTTCTTCCCGTGTGTTACACATCTAAAAAGAAGGACCCTAGGTATTACGCCTAGGGTCTTTTTATTACAATTCATTTTTGGTGCAGACAGCTGTGATGGTACAGAACGCGTACATCATAGCTCCCAAGCACGCAAGAACTTGTGCCATAGTATTCCTCCTCTCTGACGGGACGGCACAAGCCCTGTCAGTGTCCTGTAACGAATCCAGCAGCGGTTAACTTGGAAATAAAGTACATATCATCTGGCTTCTCCTTAAATTCTTCTTTCGGTACTCCTACCCAGAAGACCCATCCAGACTTGGGGTTACCAGTAACACGCTGTTTCCATCCAATCAATACACCGTAAGCATTAATATAATGGAGTTCAGTGTTTCCAATATACAATACTCGTTGCATACGATTAGAATAAATTCCCTCCCTAATACTAGGTACTCTAATGCTTTCCATGATAGACAAGGATGCCTGTTGTTCACAATACAGGCTATCGGTCTCTTTGCCCTTGCACCATGCGATTGCATCTTCAAATACCTTTTCCATAAGAGGTGATACCCTGCAAAGTTTTCTGAGTCCTACATAAAAGTCGTTGGTTACCAGGGTATACACTTCTTCCATTTTAGGCACGGTTGGCTTAGACATAAAAAGTTCTACATCTACATCTGCCAAAATACCATTTAACTCTTTTTCTACACGTGCCATAGGGATCATCAATTCGTCCATAGTTCAGTCCTTCGACGGGGCCTATCCCGTCTTTATTAAATTTTGGATAAAATAAAAGAGCCTATAATTCATAGGCTCTTTCTCCACTATTTGCAGCGTGGAGTACCGCTGAAGTATTAATTTGTAAGGAACCATACTTCTATGCAGTGGCTTTACTACCTTACTAGTAGAGGGTCTCACTTTCATATCCTGTTGGTGTCCTCGCCCTTGAACCACAAGAACACCTCAGAGCTTCGTCTCGCCAAGCCCGGTCGCACCTTTTGATATGTAGAGACGCAACTACAGAACAGTTTAACGACTTGTTCAGGTCGGGAATCCTATTTATCCGCGGATTCCTTTGCGGGTTTGTTGTTTTGATTGGAGTTACTATCAGCCATCCAAGCTGCCACGTAACCTTCGCCTACGTGGAGGGCGATAACCAAACCAGTTACCAGTACACTTACCAAACCTTTCATTTGGTTTCACCACCTTTCGCTTTATTGTTGTTGTAAATCATCATGCCTAATGCAGCACATGTTGCATTAATCATGAAGGTGATTGCGATACTAGCCATGCATTGACCAGCGGTAGGGTTTTTACGAATGGGAGATTGTAAAGAATATTTGCTCATAATGTTACCTCCTATTATGAACACATTACCGGTCCTTATCGTTGACCAGACGTTGGTAGACGACATATATACAAGTGGGCGGAGCAGTTTATCGTCATGCTCCGCAAGGACGTGAGGACTATGGATTATTTTTCTTGGGATTCCGCTTTTGCGTCATCCTTCTTTTCCTTCTTCTCCTTTTTCGGAGCTTCTGGAGCTTCAGCTTTGGGAGCCTCAGCAGGTTTAGCTTCGGGAGCTTTAGGAGCTTCAGCTTTGGGAGCTTCAGCGGGTTGTGCAGCTGCATTTTTAAGTGCAGCATTATCAGCCATCAATTTCTTGATAGCTTCCTTATATTTAGCGACTTCGTCATCGCTTGCAGCCGGAGCTGCGGGTGCAGTTGCTTCAGCAGTTTCCGCTTTATTAATCAGTGCTTCGAAGGTAGGAATGAATTTTTCCGCACCTTTGCAAGCAGCTTCTACGGTGTCTGCAACACCTTTGGAAGCACCTACATATGCGGCAACACCACTACCAAGAATGGTCAAAGCAGGAACTGCCAATTTTTTCGCAATAGAGATTACCGGGGATTCTTTTTTAGTGAACAACATGATTTTTACCTCCAATCATGTACAATACTAGTCTTTCTCGTTGACCAAACGGAAGAAATTTGCATAATGCTTTTCTTCACCATTCTTATCCCACGGAATTCCTCGTTTTTCAGAGGTATCCGCGGGAAAGCTGTATTACAGACTATTTACATACGCCTCTACATCATCGTCTGTAACTGTTGTAGAGGTATTAGATTTAGAAGCACTCTTTGTAAGCGCTTCCTCCTCTTTGCGTAGCTTTTCTCTACGCTTTGCGAGGTCAAGCTCTTTCTTTGTAAGCTCGTATTCCTCGCGGTCAACAACGACTTGATCGTTGTCAACTTCGACCTCTTCGAATTTCTTTGAGAGGTTTTTCGCCAGGGCAGTACCACCAGCTACAAGTGCACCGTTCAATGCGGTGCGGCCCGCCTCAGTACGGCAGGCACGGTCAGCCACCGCACAAACGAGTACGGTAGCTGCGGCGGTGACAACAACATCTTTATTGTTGTCCCACCAATTTGAGATAGATTGAAGAATAGACATAGGATCCTCCTATTTGGTTTTGAGAATGAGTCTACGGCTGCTGAATGCATCATATGCGCGTACAGCGTCGTAGTAAACTTCGTCAAAGAGAGTGAAGCCAAGATCACAGTCCTTAACGGTTACTTTGTATTCGTTGCCTTTCAGCAACAATTTTACACGATATGTATTACCGCGTTTAGTGGTGATAGTATCATCTAATACCACCTGAACAGACTTCATACGATCTTCAACCTCACGCGCAATACGTTCTTTTGCAGCTTCGTACTCAGCTTCACGTCTACGATGCTCTACCATCTCGTTTACCATACGCAAATTTTCTTGTCTGATGCGCATGGTTTCGGTTTTGAGGCGAAGAATCTCGCGCTCCAATTCCGCATTAGACGGGGTAACAGTAGTAGTATTGATTACTACTTTACGTTCGATTACCGGACGTTCATGAACGATGGTAATTTCACGTTTTTGAGACGGGGTGGTGATCGCATCAACTGCGTCACCAACGATTTCGCCAGTAGCAACTACAACGTCGCCCACTGCAGCAAGACCACCAAGAACACTATCAGAGCACTTTTCCAAGAAGGATTTTTTACGGAACGGATTAAACATATGAATTCCTCACTTTCTCTTCCGCACACGGAAGACACAAATTATTTATGTCCCTTTATTAAATTTATGTAGAGCGGACAATAAACTTCTCTACACCCTTCTTATCCCACAATTTTGGGCATTTTTCAGCCTATTTTGGCCTATTTTACTCTAATTTTTCAATCCATAGGCAGTGGGAACACTCTTAAAGTTTGTAGATTTCCTTGAGAATCATCTGGAGTTAAAGGAAACTCTTTACCCCAAGAATCAAAAATCTCTTCTACTTGCTTGATAAGATGCTTGCGAATCTTAAGCAACCAGATAGGCAAATCCTGATAATCAGGGAAATCTTTCATACTAATATTGCCGCTATAAACTCCATTATACACAAATTTCTTAACTTTAGGTTCCCAGTACGGTTGGATGGATAATTGGGGATGCTTAAGGTCTTCAGTAGGGAGCACATCGAGCTCCATGCTGCTAGGAGGTGCTCCAAGAGTAAATCTTAAGCGTACTCCTATTTCTTTATCTTTGTATAAATCTAAGATATTATCAACAAGGATTTTTCCATCTCTATACTCTTTACTAATATCTGTAGGCAAGTCTTTGCGTACTATGAACACCGATGGCATTATGTAACTATTAATGCAAGATTTTAATAATTTTCTTGCATCATCTACAGTACCATAACGAGCATTCGCATAATACGCACTCTTTACTTCAGCGATTTGTTGCTTATCTTTACATGCATATAATGGCACGTTTGTAGGTCTATTCTGACCTTTTAAATATAAACGATGATATAAAACATAGATATTTTCTCTATCATCATTAATTTTAAAAGGATCCAATACTGGTGATACGGCTTGTATTTCTTCATGTACTTTATTAATCATCACGATCAGCCCTCCTTACTGTTACTTGTACCCCTGTGAGATCTGGAGCTAACAGGGTCTTTCTTTTTGTTAACTCACTTATATAATGAGCCAATGTAGCTGCAGTATTATTTTTGTCGTGTTTTTGACGCAACATAAACCACACAATTAGTTGACATATGATAAGTGAGGATCGTTCTAGTGTCATCCAATCAGGTGGTTTCAAAATTACAAAATGTACAATTTCGGCTAAATGTTGGTGCTTGTAATCATAGCAACAACACGCATTAATTAAACGCTTACAGGCTACTTCAGGTAACTCTTTGTCTCCCGAAGTTATCTGTTGTACACGTAACTTGCCGATACCTATTAGTGCAGCAAATTCTGGCTCTGTAAGCTGCATACAGAGTCGAATCACTTTAAAGTTTTCCTCAATTCTGTCACGCAGCTCCTCATCGTATGCGGGTACTCCTGGAATACGCATTGGGATTCTCCTTTCTTAGTCTACGACTTATATTTGTAGTGCAATCTCCATTCATCTAACATACCTTCTAGTTTGTTTAGGTAGTTTATGAGTTTCCTTTTGATTAACCTTACCTTTGCCTTTGTTGTATTCGATATTTGCGATCGACGCACTCTCTGTTCTCTCCAATTAACACTGAAAACAACAGAGGATAGGTCAGAACTTGGTATTAAATTCTGAACCTCAGGTGAAATAGCAAGAGGGAGATTTGTGAGATTCTTTTTATGCTCATAATCACGCTCTAGGTTATTGTTGCAAGAGTTGCAAAGACCTGGTGCGCGTTGAGATCGAGTAATACGGTTAAGGTGCTTCCCACAACAATCACAGCAATCATTGTTACACACCGCAAACCGTACTTCTCGCTCCCACTGACTTATCCAAGGTAATTCTAAGATACTACCTGTGTTACGCATACTAAGTGGTACACGGGCTCTGGCACTTACAGTTATAAGGTCAGTTAAATCCTCAGACAAGAACAATCGACGTGCAATACGGTTCATAAGGGTCGTAGATCTTTGTGTTCCAATGTTTAACATTGGGTGTCCTTTGGATATATCTAACATAAAGTAGTCATCATCCTCCTACTCTTCCACACCGTAATCTTTTCCTGTAATAGTTCGACAGGCTGCGCTGCGGTTTGCATATGCTTCCGCTTTAGTCCTCCATACAATACCTGCATTGAGTCTGAGATAATCAGAGGTATTATTATCCCAGACAAATAGACACGGAATAAAATTATTACAATATGAATAGTATTCTGTCCCTTTACGAGGTCTAAGAGGTTGTCTTTTAATGACCCCATGAGCAAGGGTATCAAGGTTAACGTCAGAAGGTCGCCACCCTATCTTATTAATATAAGTCTGTAATGAGTTCTCCGTGAATCTCAATTGGATTGAGAATGGTTCTTCAGGCCTGGGAATCAGAGTAAACTCTTCTTCTAGGTCTACGCCTAGTTGTTTTCGCACTGCCTCAATAAGTAGATTCATACTAGTCACCACCTATCTAAGAAGTCTCTTACTTTATCAAAGAAGCTTTTAGGCTTATCAATTACAGTTTGAATAGCCTCAGTCATAATATCTTCATCTGATACTTCTTTGAGTCCTGGGTCAATGCCTTCTGCTGCCATTTGCTTTAACATCTTGTCTAAAGTCAAATCACAGTACTCATCTTCCCAGTCGCCAATTACAACTAAGTGGTCATGTACAGACAAGATTTCCTTAGCCTTTTTGGTATCAGGCTCAAAAGATGCAAAGATGATAGGATCTCGTTCTTTATTGACTACAGCATTAGCCTTATCAACTTCTTTTTGATGTTGACCAGTATAGTCAGTAAAGATAATTACAAAGCCACTGCAATAAGGTGCAGCTTTTAGCATCTTTTGCACTACGTCATTTGGAATTGTGCGAGTGTATTGTTCTACGTTTGCAAAGATAATTTTCTTGGACTCTGCGCGATCAATAGATTTTGCCCACTCTACAATTTGTTTACGAGAAACAATTTGATTGAAACCAAGCTTTAATAATGCGAGCTCGTTGCGGGCTACGGACACATTGAAGTCCAGTTCAATCAGTGCATTCAGTTGTCCAGTCTGCGCAAATTTACGTCCGGTTAGGATACCAGCTCGAATATACTCTTTGAGATAGTTGCCATTGATCTCAATCATGTTCTCTTTAATGCGACGGAAGTAATCGAGTGCAGTATCCTTTGCGTCGTCATTAAGTGGGATTTCGGTGGGATCCAGTTTATATTCTTCCACCGTTTCAGTAACTACCTTGGAAATGGTCCATTGCGGGTTGTGTTGATCTTCATTCATAAAATTAAACCTCCTTTAAAATTAAAGAAGAGAGAAGCTATAATTAACTTCTCTCTGCATATTACTTATACCATATTCTATTGTTACATCATGCAGCTTATTTTGCACATTGATAAATGTTCTGCTTTGGAGACTCAGACATACCCCTCAGAATGCTCAGGATCGCTCCTGGAGCGAGTTCGTCACCTGACACATAAACTACATCATGTCCTTTTTCTCTTAAAAGAGTTTCTATTTCAGAATCCTTAATTCTCGCTTCATCCTCGGTATGTTTTCTACCAAATTCTTGATAAGGTTTAACTCGTTTGATAAAAACATTGATATTCTCGAAGCGTTCGAACTCTTCATCAATTAATTTTTTAAAAGTTGCAGTCTTTTCATCACCATAAATATGAGACAAAAGTAAAGGACTATCCGTTACTACCCAGTCAACTTTGCCTTCCATTTCTTTTAATTTTTTACTTTGTTTTGCTAATGTATATAATTGGTCATGAAAAGGATAGGGACTGCCCTCATAAACTTTCTCTTTAATCCATTCTGGAGCTTCCTCAACTTTAAATCCAGAAAGTTTCATTAAGTAAAACAAGCCAGCTCTAGTAGTAGACTTACCGCTTCCAGGACCACCAAACAAATTAACAACTTTCATACGAATTGTTCCTCCTTAACATTACGTCATATAATAAAATAAGAGCGACAAGTCATTTGACCTATCGCCCTTATTATAGTACACGAAGTATTTAGTTGTCAACCTCTACATCACGAATCTTTTTAGCCTTGATACGACCTTGTTTGTCTTGGACACATACGGTGGTATCTCCTGATACGGAGTCACCGTCAAAGTCAGCTGCGAAACCTTTGATAATCAAGGGAGGAATGTAAATGGATTTGCCCTCAGTGCCAATCGGCTTAACTGCCATAATATTATATTTATGGAGTGTAGGAGCACGGTTAATCAGCACAGGACGTTTTTCCATTTCCCTTACCAAGATCTGCTTCGCGGTATCGCTGCGATTCTTGATTTCTTCACGAGCCTTAACTACGCTTAAACCACGTTTGCGGAATTCAGCGATGATGAACGGTTGATATACTTTCCATGCCATGTCCCACGGAATCTTTACATTGTCAATATGTAAATCAGGATCAGGTAGGATGGTACCACGACCTGTCAAAGCTTGTTGACGTTTAAGGATTTTTCTATGGAAGAAAGATTCTTTAGAAGTACCAACGCCACTATAATTGGAACCTGTCAATTGAGGTAAGAACCCTGTAACGCCACGTTTTTCGTTTTGTTTATTAATAGGAGCCATAAGACCTACGATAGCTTGTGCAGATTGTCGTAAGTCTTTTAACAGCGCTGCTTTTTCTTCATCCGGATAATCTTTCATTTTCTCCAGCTTTTCATTAACGTTTAACATATCTTTGTAAAGATAGTTTACGTCAGACACCATCGGAAGACCACCAGTTTGGGAGTCATAGATAGGTCTGAATTGCGGAGGAATAATTGGGAATTTGGTAAGCACATAGTCTTGAGGTTTCATACCAGACTTTTTGAGTGCTGCCAAGTATTTCAATTCTTTAAGTAGTTTATTACGGCTGCTGCCTTTTGCTACTTGAAGAGCTGCTTTAATTTCACCAATACGCTTATCAACATTAATGGCTGCAAGTTCTTTTTTAACTTGAGTGCCAGTCATAGTGCTGATATCTTTTTGAAGTAGCGTAGCTACTACACCCTCAAACAACGGGTTAACTACAGGACTTGCTAAGTCAATGTGGGCCCAGTTGCTACCTTCTAAACCACCTGTAATTGCAGGATCAAAGATGCCACCTTTTTCAGGTCTATCTTTACCCATGTGATTTTCAAGGATACTACCTTTTTGGATAGCGCCCTTAGACATTGCCAAGATGGACTTATCATTCAAGGGAGCTAAGGTAAGATTTTGTTGGTCTGTCTCAACATTGATGCCAGATGCAGTTACTAAGGATTTAAACTTATTAAATGCAAACGGTTCTTTTGCGGGCATGGGGGTTAAGCCAGCCTCTAATCTATTCCAGAAATCATCATTGCGATCAGATTTATAAGTTGCCATTTCTGCAAGGTTATTACGAGCATTATGTCCTAACAGAGCATAAACGTCGAGCAAGCCCACGCCTTTAGAGCCTTCCTCGCCACCTTTTACAGGTTGCATATTTACATCATATGCGCCTCTATACAAAGCAGAGAAGTTACCTTCTGTTTGTTTATGGAGTTTAACAATGTAAGGAGTGCCTACAAATACCTTACCAAGAGATTTACCAGTCTTCGGGTCGTACAAGGTTTCTTCAACTTTAACACCGTCTCGTTTCATCTTTGCCAATACTTTTTGGCTAGAATCAGCAGGGTCAAAGTTATCAATGATAACCTTTTTAGCACCTAATGCACGGGCACGTTTACCTTCCAACGCTTCATACATTTGACCAGGATTTACACGAGAAGGAACGGAAGTCGGGTTCATCATTGCGTCGACATGATTGCCGTTTTCATCCATCGGCATTTCATTGTCAGGCAGTATCAACCCAATAGTGCCTTTGTTACCATGAAGACCAGTGATTTTATCACCACGTTTAGCCTCGTCTTCAGTAGTTACAATTACACGAGTAAGTTTACCTTGTTTGATAACCTCAATAACTTGACCAGAGGTGTCATGGTCCCAAACTTCTGCAGCATCTTTATAGGGGTTTACTAAGCTGCCGCGAAGTCTACGCATCATGTTATCGCCGGAAGTCAGAGTTTTACGGCGTAAACCTGTGATTAAAATATCACCACGGTTTACAGTAACGCCTTTCTGAATTACACCAGATTCATCAAGCTTCTTAATGTTTTCAGGGGTAATCTTGGTTGGGAACCATTTAATGTAACTAGCTTTGTCAATATAAGCATCTGCAGAGGTTTCAAACTCTTTAGTGTACATATGTTGACTTGTAAGCTTTTTAGCAGTAGATTCAGAAATTACTACGGAGTCTTCATGAGTCCAGCCTTTGTAAGGAATGTAAGCTACATTAAGATTTGTACCTAATGCAAGCTCACCGTCTTTAGTAAAGTTAGAGTCAGCTAAGATATCACCTTGTTTAACTTTGTCCCCTACTTTAACCAGCGGGTACATTGTCAAGAAGGTGTTATGAATCAGCAAACCATTCTCTACTGCAAACATATTAGAACCGCCAACTTCAATATCATAAACGAGAGGTTCATGCGGAGCTATTTCAATAGATTTAATAGTATCCCAAACTACGTCAGAAGTGTTCCACTTATTGACTACATCGGCAGGCATGTCTTTCATTGCTTCAGCAGTGAGGGAGTAGTTACCATGAGGTCTACCGTAAGTGTTACGAGCTTGTGCAGTCGCGAACTTAGCTTTAAAGTCCTCATTTTTTCCTACATAGTAGAACATATCATAGTCCACAGGAATAGAGCTTTGTAAGATACTTACAATGTAAGCAGTATTACCGTTAGGAAGTTTATTAGTTCTGAACGTAGAGAAGATGCCACCCAATGCTAACAAATCCATAAAGTCATGAGCGAGCTGCTTAGAAATAGTAGTTGCAGAAATTGCGAAAGAAGTCGGGGTAAGTCTTGTAGTACCATCTCCAGCTAAATAACCTCTAATAAAACCTTCAATAAATTCAGTAGAATAGTTAAAAATCGCATTAGAGATAAATTTGCTCTCAGAGAATCTACCGAAGTTCAACTTTAACCATTGAGCTAAATCTTCATCGGTGAATCTAACTTCTGTATGGCAAACACAAGGATTTGCTGTAGTTCTACGAATCTTTTCAAACAGTGTTTGTACTTGAACTTTATTATCTTTAGGGGATACTGCAATTCTAATAGTAGAATCAGTAATACAGCCTTCAGCTACATAAAGTCCAGCCAATACGCCATAGTCGTAAGTATCATAATCAAACTCACAAGCAGGTTGCTGTGGTTTAATCATTGTAACTACAGGGCATTTAGTTCTACCGGGGATACAATCTTTAGGGAAAATGGGAACCAATTTACCTTCATGGTCTACAGTAATCAAACTGTGGTCTTCAGTTACAGTTACGCAACGGCTACTTTTGAACTTGATATTGTACAATACCTTATCATTATCTTGCCAGTCGAATGCATTTACGGGCTTCCAGTTAGAAACGCGTTTACCCAATTCAATAGATTGAATCTTATCACCGTACTGGAACTTATAGTCTTTAATCTTGCCACGCCAGATGAAACCATCAACACGCAAGATATTGATTCTCATATCGCCAGACGGGCATTTCAGGTTCAACGGGAAATTATCATAGATTTCGACTTTGGTCTTATCTATCATAATATATTTAGAAGTAACTTCAGTTACAGTGCCATCATGTGGAGCTCGAGGAACAAAGAATTCTTTCCCATAATGCTCTTGAATGGTTTTATATTTACCAGATTGGTCACGGATTTGTACAAGGGGCGCTTCTCTGTGTACGAGAGGCACTGCTTGAGTAACCATACGACCAGCCATTGTAATACGGTTGCCTTGGTCATTGTGAAGGAACGGAACCAGGTTAGTAGTGATAGTAAACATATTAGAAGATTTAGGAACCCAATAGTCTACTTGACTTCTAGGTACTTCTTTCATTTTACTACCAGAAAGAACACGTACTACTTCTTTACCGTCTTGGTTAGGGAAGCCTACATTTTTACCTACTAAGTCAGCAGGTTTTAATTGTACTTCTTTGCCATTCTTGTCTAAGAAGGTAGTATAGATATTTCTATCTTTTACTATGGTATTCATAGTAGAACGCAAGTCAATGCCTACGCGGTTAGACTCTGTAGTACGTACAGGGTCCAAGAAACCAAAGTGGGACGGGTGCAAGTTGCGGGCGGACATAGGAATCGCACGTTCACTGCTAATACCACCTTCACCCATTGCAGTAATCTTATGATTAGTTTCCAAGATTTCAATGGGGTTAATTTCTGTTTGAGGAGCGGATAGGCTGGACTTTGTAAAGAATCCTTCTACGAGTTTTGTCAAGAAGTTCGGTAAAATAATGGATTTCAGGGGAGCACCGCCATCAATCTTTGCCTGAACCTTGTACAACAAGCCTTCTTCCTTAGACTTCTTTTCAATACGAAGTTGGAGATGGTCTTCAACACCCAATACTTCTTTAAAAAGCAAGGAGTCCAAGTCATCGTCTTCTTCTTTACCAGTGTATACACGAACAATCTTTGCAGACGCATCGAGTAATGCTTTAGGAGTAACGGAAGGAGTTGCAGTGCCTAAGGTGATTTTAGTAGTATCCTCGTTGATACGAGTTGTACTAAAATAATCCTTTAGGTCTTTTTTATTATCACCTGTACGTTTAGTAGCGTAAACAGTTGTCTCTACAATACGTTGAATATCCTCATCAACTTTAGGAGCTTTAGCAACGTTTACTTTGTAAGCATCTTCACCCCAAGCTGCTTTGATTTGCTCTTCAGGAGTGTCAAGAGCTTTTAACAAAGAATACAGAGGGATCTTTTTAGATGAAGATGAAACCATAGACTTATCAAAACGAACAAAGAATGCACCATCGTTATCCATTTCGATATCGAAGCCCAAGCCTTTACCCAAGTTAAAGTCTGCAAATACTGCGTCAGATTCTGCAGTATGACGTACATATACGCCAGGTTTCAGACGTACTTGATTAAACACAGAATAGTCTTTACCTTGTACAATAAAGGTGCCACGTTCTGTAAGGATAGGCAAGTCAAGAATTTTAATACGAGCTGTTTCAGTTTTACCTCCTCTGGTGAGTTTAAATTCACCGTAAATAGGGGTTGCTAAGCTCGCGCCGCTCATAAGTCTATTCTTTTGGTTTTCAATAGAGCCAAGATTCTTATCCGGAAGCTCTAATCTGATGAGGTCAATACGTCCAGTTTTAGCTTCAATAGGGAAAATGTTTTTAATACCTTGTTGAACCTTCTGGAGTATTGCTGCCCATTTTTCTTTTTCATTCAGATACATAGTATGAAACAGTCTCCTTTCTGAAAAAAATTAGGGTTTTAATTCTAAAAAAGAGCGTCCCGCTACGAGAACAGAACGCTCTTAAATTACAATGTAAGCTTACACTTGTGCTTTGCCACCTTCAGCACGAGGCGGTTTTTCTTCTGGTAGGTCTTTATGTTTCTGTCCAGATCCATTACCACTACCGTCTTGCTGTTGTTGCATCTGCGCTTGTGCAGGATTAGGGCCTTGAACACCATACATCATTTGAGTATTACGATTATGGATTTCAGCTTCAATCATAGCTTGTTGTTCTGCTGCGTTTTCCTCTTTAATCTTTTGACGTTCTTCATCGAAGGAAATATTCGGGAAGAGTTCTTTAAGCATGGTTTGTTTAGAAATGATACCAGCTTGAGAGAGGTTCAACAACAGTTCTTTTTGTGCAACATCGTCTGCCATCTTGAATGCTTGCATATGCACTTTGATAAGCGGCAGATTAAAGTAAGTGTGACAATATTCTACAATATAGTCTAATACTTGTTGCATCATATTGCGGTAGTTAATGCATTGATTTTCTAGCATTCTCAAAGAGATATTTGCGCCAGACCATTGCAAACCACCATATACAAATTCATTCGGGACACCCATACCAGCGAGTACTTGGTTAGTCATCTCTTGGATTTCATTAACCAGCATAAGTGCCTTACCTTGTGCGCCAACGATTTGAGCATTGACAGGGATAGGCATTACACTCTTACGCATTGGGTTCTTCTTCCATTCTTGGTACTCTTTTTCAAGAGCGGTGGAATATTGTCCCAAGTCTAAGTCACCAGAAGGGTCTACAGAACCATTGGAAGACGGGGAAATAATAGTCCAGGGAAGGATTTGGTCGATAGCCAATGCATCTTGCGCTCTCATCAATACCAATAAGTGGAAGAGGTATTTAAGAACAGGGGATACGATGGGTTGACCATAACCTTTGTTATAGGAAGAAGAATGAGTGTCACGACGTAAATGAAGAATTTTATCAGGGAATAATTTGAGTAACTTCTTTTGACGTGCCGCCTTAATTAAATACAGCGGGTAAGAAGACCATAAGTTTTGATCACCTTTATTGAGGCCAGTTGCAATACCACCAGGGATGGAGTAGTAATACTGGGAATTACCAAGTAATTCATCGTATTCAACCTTCATGTTCAAGGGATCCCAGAGAATCGGTTTTATATCGGTAGGATCAGTAGTATTGCTATCTTTAATCTCAGGTGCTACTTGTTTATGGCACTTCGGACATACCATCATAAGTCTGTCTTTGTTAACCTTGAAATCAGTTTTATCAAGTGCGAATGCAGACTTACATTCTGGACATTCCAGCATGCGTTTAAACGGCATAATCAAAGAGAAGTAGGCATTACCAGATACATAGTAATCTAAGCCCATACGAACCATAATAGAGCGTACATTCAGTTTCTGAAAGATCTGTTTGTACAGTTGCTCTGCTTGAGGATCTTTGGTATCAAAGATAAAATCAGTAATCGGGTAATTAACCATTTTGTTAATTGCTGCGTGAATTATAGGGTGCCAATCGTAAAAATAGCGGCCCCAATGCATCATTATCTTCGGGTCCATCAGCGTTTGCATCGCAATGGGATCGAAGTACGGAGCAGGGTATAATAAACGCCAGCGGGTATCTGAGGTCATCAGTCTGAACTGAGGGGAGTTCATGGACTGTACATTACCAGAACCACTGAGCGTAGTGTGGTCAACAGGAACTGCCATTTAATGACTCCTCCTTTTATTAAGACTGTGGTGTTAAAGCTAAATCATTAGCTTCAGCTGCAGACATCATAATGTTTACATAGTCTCTGATTTCTTCCAAATACAATTTTTGAACTTGTTGTTGTTCCTCATTTAAGTATATCATAGGAATGAATCTTTGTCCAGAAGATAATTCAGGAGGAAGTACAACAATTCCTTCTTCTCCAGCTTCAGCTGCAAAATATTGACAGATAAAGTCATTGAATTCATCGTTCGGAAATTCTTTCTTGAGTACTGCTACGGCAAACGCAATTTCTTTTACGGAAACATCTTGGTCAACGCCAGGCAGTGTCTCACGTCCATTCATAACCAATACAATGTTCCCAAATACTTCTACGTTTTCCCAAGGAAGTCTAGAAGTTTTACAGATTTTCGCTGCCATAAGAGGAGCTACAAATTCAGCACCGTATTCTTCACGGATAGCCTCAGCAATCCAAGTGTCGAAATCAGGGAATTGAGCTTTCGCCTTTTTATATTCAGTGAATATTTCTTTACCAATAAATGCCATGATTTATTTTAACCATAGTCCTTTCTGTTAACGAACCCAACCGCCGATAACGTCTTTAACTTGGGAGGGCAATGCTTCAATTTGCAGTTGCAAAGCATCACCAGATTCACCATCCCAGTCAAGGTTTACACCAATGTCTTTCAGTTCATCTTGGAACGGTTCGATGGAAGACAAGGGAACAGAGGTGGAGCCCAAATTAACCATGTTGGAAGATGCTACTTTTTCATAAACAGCGTATTCCGGAGAACCTACCAAGCGTTGCATATGCGGAGTATCCAAACCAAGCTCAGAGTCAATAGTAGCAATGAGTTCTACCATATCAGCAGGGTCGATTTTGGAAGCTACTTTAGCCAAGCCTTGGATAGCTTCGATTTCTTCGGGTTCAGTTGCAAAATATGCACGAGCTGCCAAGCAAGTATCTAATTCAGTACCATAACCTTCAGCAGATGCATATTTATTAACTTCAGATTCAAAGCCAGCTTCCGGATCAATCCATTCACGGTCAAATTCGTCAATAGCTGCCAGAATTTGAGGATCATCAAGTACAGAAGCTACTTTGTTAACAGTAGGAACTTGAATATTTACACCATAAATGTTGCAAGCATCATTGATGCGGTTTACTACTTCACCAGGCAACAAGGATGCACATTTAGTAGCATAGAGTGCGGAGAGTTTTGTTTCAAACGGGGTTGCAATGGAGAACATACGATTAATGTCATCTGCATAAGTACAATCTTCTGCATACGCTTGTTTCTCAATCAATTGATTAAGATCAGTCTCCATTTCTTCTGCGGTGAGCAAGCCTTCTACTGCAAAAGATGCCAGCTTGCTAAACCCAGTATCGTTATGTAAATCAACGAGTTGTTCAGCAATAAGTTCAGCCTTCATAAGTCGTATTAATACCTCCGATAATTTCTTTTAAATTAAGCAATAATATAGGGATATACACAGTATTCCTTAGATACTAATATTATACCTAAAACATATAGCCAAACCTTGACAGTCTAAAGATTATAGGTATAATATTCAATAGAAAAAGAGATACCAACTATAAATGAAGGAGGATTTAGCTAGGATATGAACCTTCCCTTGTTATATAACATAGATGAGACTCGTACTCTAGTCTACGAACAGGACTTTATAGTTCCCGAGAGTAGAAAGGTATATCTCGACCATATTCCAAAAGTAAATACACTGTTTATTTCTGGCATCACTTTAATATTTGAAGGAGTGCCGCTTCCTGGACAAGCATTATTCGACTATCGTGCGGAATATGACTATGTTGCTGCGAAGGGTATCCTGTTATTCTCTGAAGGTGATGTTGGTAAAACTTTTCATGCAAGATATGTTCCTGTAGCTTCAAGAGTAGATGCTACTGTAATTAACGAACTTATTAGAGTTTGTAATTATGTAGATGGAACTGTTTGGACTAAGACAGATTTATTAGAACCTGTACAAAAGGATATCATTGCATGGACCGCAATTAAAGATAGACCTCTTCTTGCTACTCAAGTTAAAGAAGGTCTGTTGTCTGCGAGCGACAAACAAAAATTAGACTTGATGGCGAACCCGCTTCAAGTAAAAACTGTAGGCTCTATTAAAGTAAATGATAAGCAAGCAGTTCCTACTAGCTGGGGTGGCCCCATTGAGTTCATTGAAACTGATACATTAACACCAGTTGTCATAGACAACCACAAAGTAGAATTCCGTGTAAACATTGCTGCAGTTACTAAAGATTTGTCTCAATTTATGGCAGCGTTAGAAGGTACTTTTGGTGAACCCACTGAAGGTAATGAGTACGTTACTAACACTGACCCTCGAATGACAAACGCCCGCCCTCCTGAAGCGCATAAGCATAATATTTCTGATGTTGTTAATTTGGAACAAGAACTGGATGACCGTGCATTAGTACAACATAGACATTTAGTTGATGAAATTGATGGCTTGAGTGTAATTGAAGGGCCTGTGGGTCCCATTGGTCCGCAAGGTCCCAAGGGTGACAAAGGTGACATCGGCCCTCAAGGTCCGCAAGGTGAACAAGGCCCCCAAGGTGAACAAGGTCCGATAGGTCCGCAAGGTCCCAAAGGCGAAGATGGGGATGCGATTATCCCTGACAACATCGTAAAGACTGAAGAGCTCTTTAATAACTGGACCCCTGAAGGTGTAGAATTCGAGTTTATAGATTCTTTAGGTAGTTACACTAACGGCATGATTTTCATGCAAGGTGAACGTGTTACTATAGAACCTAATAATGCTGTGTTAACACATGATTATAATATGTTCTATGTAATGGAAGCAAATGCTAGCATTATAGGAGCTAGAGTGTTCACTGACATGGGTTCTACCACAGAATTTGATATTGGTGATACATTTACATTAACTATTGATAGTGTTTCTGAACAAGAAATTATCTATACTGTAACTGATGGTGACGGTGGTTCCTTGACTGGTATTTCTAGTAGAGAAGATGTAACTCCGCTTGGTGTACGTTTTTATTTTAAAGACTATACTTTCTATACCGCTGGGGATACATTTACTTACACTACAACCAATACAGGCTATGTAATTCCTCTTCTTTTAAAAGACATGGAATTGTGCTACGATGGGTATCCTGCAGCTCCTACTGAAATGGAATTGAGCTATCTGAATACTACTGATATGTACGCATTAACTATTATTAATGTGGATACAGGAAGCATCATTGGTGGAACAGATATTCAAATCCGTGTACCAAATATTATTGGTTTAGGTAGTGATCCTAGTGCAGCAAAAGTTCGTGTACGAAGCTTCGTTGCTAGTGATTGGATAGGCAGCACAGGTAGTTATACATTGTCTATCTTGGGTACTACACATGTTCCGTTAGGATTTGCATATAAATATATGGGTAATAATGTATTTGAAGCTACAATGGCAACCATGTCATTTACTTCTAATGGTATTATTATTAAATCTGTAGATGCATTTGAAGGCTGCTTGATTACTGCAGGACGAGATGATGCATAAAACTTGATTGATTTTAGAAAGGTTAGGTTTACAATATTATGGTACAATCTATTGTAGACACTAGGAAAATGGACTTTGAGCAAATAAGATTGCTTACCCGTTGCTATAGAAATCAAGGTTTAACTAAAATTTATTTACATTGGTCAGCGGGGCCTTATAATACTATTGCCCCCGACTACCATTTTAGTATAGATGGAAATGGATTTGTATATAATATGAATCCTTTGGATAAAAAATTAGCAGCTACGTGGAGACGTAATACTGGCTCTGTCAATATTGCGTTAATGTGCTGTGCAGATGCAGTTTGCTATAGCGAAGATTCTGTAGATTTTGGTAAATATCCTCCTACTATTTATCAAGTGCAAGCTATGGCAAAACTTGTCTGTGTCCTCTGCGAGGAATTAGACCTTGACATAGATATGGATGCAGTATTAACTCATGGAGAAGTAGCTGACATTGATGGCTATGGTATTCATGGTGAAGATCCTGACATGCGTTGGGATTTACTGTTGCTTCCAGATAGTGACGGTGTATTTAAACCTGGTGGACAAGTAATTCGTGGAATGGCAATTTGGTATCATTATAACCATAATGCTATCTAAATTCCACTAAGGAGTTTATACACATGAAAACATATTCTGGTACAATTTGGGATATTTTGGATGAATGTCCTGAAAATTTAGTAAGGCTAATTAGAGAAGTTTATAATAAAGGATTGGAAGACGGCATGAACGCTTCTGATTCAAATGATGACTACGCTGATTTTATCTTTCATAACTGGGATGCTGTAGAAGAAGCACTTGATTTTCATATTACTTCTATAGAAGAATTTGTGGAAGAAGCCTTTAACGAAGATAATTACGAAAAGGGGTATTAAGTTTTATTATGGCAAGTGTTGCTGTTGGTAAAGTTGGTGACTTAAAATTAATCTTGGGCAATGTTATTCCTGTAGGATTTCTGAGCCTTGGAGAAGGTACCCTGCTTAATAGAACAGAATACGCAGCTCTTTGGACATGGGCGCAAGCTAATGCACGAGTAATTAGTGAAAGCGCCTGGCAATCTGAAGTAACTGCTAATGGTTCTTGTGGTGCATTTAGTACCGGTAATGGCAGCACTACCTTTAGACTTCCCAAGATTCAAACATTAATGAAGGCTGCAGCAAAATCTGCGGCTTCTACTTTTAACAAAGCTGTATATAATAATAAGCATTACCATGGTATGGGTCCTATGTGGGATAACAATGGTAAATGGGGTAGACTAGCATATAGTACTTCTAGTTATCCAAGTGGTGCTACTGGTTATTATTGGAATGGCAGAGGTGGTCATAGTACATACGATACACCTCCCAACGATGGTTCTATTATTACATCCTTAAATATGGGTGATAGTAATACTGCGGTTCCTGTTCCTGCTAGCGTTAATATGGTACTTTGCATTAGATATACTGAAGAGTATCAAGAAACTGCTGTAGCTGTTAGCGCTGCTGCAGCATATGCTGCTGTTAGCAATATGACTGATGTATTAAATGAGGCTCAAGCATCTTACTTAACTGCGTCTAACTTATCTAATACTGGATGGCAATTATATGAAAGTGGTGAGCTTGAACAATGGGGCACAACTGATCCTGGCGTAACTAAGGGTTCTATCGTGTTCCCGATTGCATTTAATGAAACTCCATATACTGTTAATTTGACAGTAGTAGACCCTCTTAATGCTAGTAAAAATGTACAAGCTAGAATTACAAAAATTACAGATACAATGGCTGAGTATGTTATTGAAGGTGAATTAGCTTCTGACGCATACTTGATGTGGTACTGTCACGGAAAGAATTGAGGTGCAATTTTAAGTTATGGTTAAAGATCCTGCAGAATATACTTACTATTGTTTGTTTGATCCTAATACTGGTAAACGTTTAGGAAGCTATGTAGAAGGTATTCATAAAATTCCTACTGATGCAATTAGAGTAAGCTATAATGATTTTATGTTATATGCTTCTAGCCCTAATTGGAGATATGATTGGGATAAAAAAGAACCTGTTTTTGCTGATGCTCGATATGAACTTAATTTAAAGGAACTTCGAGAAGAAGCTTGTCTTCGCTCCCAAAAGCAAACCAAGAAAGACATCGAAAGCGGCGTTAGCGTTGATTTCGGTGGTAGTCTTGGTATTGTAAAGTTTGACAGCGACTTAGAAACTCAAGTTACTTTAATGTTGGACTTAACTCAAGGCATTGAGTACCCTGATAAAAGATGGGTAGTTCGAGGTTATGTTCAAGGAAGTGCTGATAAAGCAGTATTAGAGCTCAATAGAGAACAAATTATGCAATTCAGTGCAGTTCTGACTGACCACGTAAACAATGCTAAACAAAGAGGCAGAGAGCGCATTGCGTATATTAACAGTCCTAGTAGAACTGTTGAAGAGCTCTATAATTTCGTAAATAATAATTTATAATGCAAGGAGTTGACTATTGCATATGAAGATAAATATTTTGGTAAAGGGCAGGGTGTTAGAAAATCCTGGTTCTTTCCGAATTGCGTCCGGTAGTCTTAACGATGTATATATTGCATTCGATTTTGAACCTGGACATGGTTGGGAAAACCTTGATATCACTGCTGTATTTACTAGAACAGAACAACGTGCGTACATTACAAATATTCGTAATGGCGTAAGTGTACCTGTGCCTGCTACTGTGCTTCAAAGACCTGGTAATATCTTTGTTAGCTTGGTAGGTTGCAAAGGTGAATCTCAAGTAGCTACATCCTTAACTACTACTTTAACTGTAGAACATAATGCAATGAATGTTTTAAACCCTGCATTATATCCTGTTAACGATGCTGGTAATATGGACACTGATGCTTACGCTCAATATGTGGCGTTGGTGAACAATGCTGCGACTAGAGCAGAGCTGGCTGCAGATAAAGCAGAAAGCTTGGCTATTGGTTGGTACACCAAAGAAGAAAGTGATAACCGTTATGCAAAACGTGTACGCTTGACTACTTGGGTTGATGGTAAATTTGATACAGATTCTGTAGTATCTGGTGATGTCCCTACATTGACTATCCCTGCAGTAACCCCGTTAAGCACTGAAGGCAGCATTACTCAACCTGCAGGCTTTGAAACTACAAGTGCTGTAAGTGTGCTTATTAAGAGCCCTGCAGTTAACGCCCAATATAACTATAGTGGTTTTAACTTGCGTAGACTTAATAATAAATTGTATGATACTTTGGTAATTGGCGAATCTGGTGCTATTAAATATGAACGAATCTATGCATTGAAGGTTGCAAATGCTATTGGTTCTTGGGTTTCTGAAACTCAATATGCTTTGAGCTTGGTTTCTGAACCTGCATTGAATTTGGCTGGTATTAATTGCATTATGACTAACGTAGGTGACTGCATTGTGAGTGCATCTAGCTCTAGCATTGTATTGAACTTACCTAGCTCTACTACCGAAGAACAATTAAAACGTATTGAAGTATGGTATCCTTTGGAAACTCCACAATCTGTGACTGTCTCTGCAAACGCATTAGGCGGCGTTCCTACAGAGCCTGCTGAAATCACTTGCTGTCGTACTATGGGTGGCGAACATTACCCTGTAGCAAGTTTTGGTGTAATGGCAGAGCTTGACATTGCTAAGTATATGAAAACATATTCTAGCAAATTAGAAACCGTATTCGACCAATTAGCACGTATGAAAGAAGGCATGAAAATCATGTCTACAGCATTGGCTGTTAAATCTAACGTACAACAAGCGATGGTAGGAATTGCAGATATCGACATGGATGGCGATGGTAAATATTATGTAAATCTGAACATTAGTGGTGCTCAAATTTTGGGTGTTGCTACTGCTGAAGAAAATGTTTATCGTCCTATTGATTGGTATTGTGAAGTTCCGGATGGCGTAAGTAGCGTAGCTACCAAGATTTACGTAGAATTTAAAGATAACACACCGGAACCAGTGGTAATTACTTATGCAATCAATGCTACTCCTATCCAACCGAGAGGCGGTGCACGCGCAGCTATGCGCAATACTAATACGTTCACTCTTACATCTAATATTTAAGAATATCTTAAATTAGGTATAATAGAATATAGAATGATGAGAGAGTAGGAGGTAGTTAGTTTATAATGGCTGATCAAACTAAGGTTGTTGTAGGCGTTGCTATTAAAAATAAACAAAATACTGGTGGCTCTTGCTCTACTAGTATTCCTACTCAAAGTAAGGATATCTTAGTAGATGGTTCCACTGGTACAACATTAGACGTTGCCCTTGATAATATTACAACTGAAATCGATGAAGTCGTAGAGATTACTGAGTCCACTGAGGCTAGAGTTGATGAAGTTGAAAATACATTAGATGAAGTAACTGCTAAAGTAACTGCGCAAGGTAAAGAGTTGGAAGACTTGAAAGCTGCTGGCAAAGTTACTGTAATTACTGAATCTGAAACTAATGGTAACTTCTTGGTAAACGGTAATGAGATTAAAGTATATCGAGATCCCAGCCTTTGCCAAATGCGTATTTTTGTTGAGGGTGAAGACATCCCCGAAGATATGCTTGATGGAGAAGTCATTGGTATCATCGAGGACGAATCCGAAGAAGAAGCTACTGAGTAATTTCTTCTTATTATAAAGACTAGTCATTCGATTATTATTTATTAGGAGGAGGTCCTTGAAAGATGGCTAAAAACATGTTGTTGAAGCTTAAGCTTAATGGTGCAGTTCATGATTTCTTTGTTAAAACTACTGCACAAAACGTTTGGCTTGATGCTTCTCAAACCAAAACTCTTAAAGAACGTTTGGTAGAAGTTGCTGCTGACATCGCTAGAGTTGAAGGCGTTGCTAGCGCTGCAATGACTGAAGAACAAGTAAACGGTCTCATCACTGCTGCTGTTGCACAAGTTAAAGAAGAAATTCTTGGTACTGATGTAGCAGAAGCTTGGGATACTCTGGGTGAAATTAGTGCATGGTTGGAAAACAACAAAGACTTGGCAGCTACGCTGCAGGCTTTGGCTACCAAGCACGGCGAAGATATCGAAGAACTCGATGGTAGAGTAACTACTATTGAAGAAAAAATTGATATCCTTGAAGGCAAAAGCACTCAAGTAGAAGCAGGCGAAGTAACCGGTACTATCAAAGTTGATGGTGAAGTTGTAACTGTTTATGAACATCCTGTTGGTGAAGGTTTTGAACATATTCCTGCTGGTGGCGCTGCGGGCAAATCCCTTGTTTGGGAATCTGCTGGTAAAGCTAAATGGCAAGATTTGATTGTTATGGGTGGCGATGAAGAATTGGCTGCTCTGCAAGATGGTCAAATTATGTTCTATCTCACTGGCGACGATGAAGAAGTTGTAGAAGAACCTACTGTGTAATTAAATAAGCGAGGTATACTTATATGGCACGTTATATTGAACGAAATGCTACGCTGTTAAAACGTGTTGGCGATGAAATCGTTCTGTTGAAGCCATATACCAGTATTAGTCAGGTAGAGGGTGGCGTTGCATCTATCAACGCCGTTCTTCCGGATGATAATGGCAACGTAGTTTTAGATGTGGTATCTGGCGATCAAGTTGATACTAAAATCAGCAAAGCTGCAGCTGCTATTCCTGAAGAAGAGATTGAAGCTTTATTTGCAGAGTAAATAAGAGGATTACTTCTTATATTGAAAAGGGCTCAGCAATATAAAAGCTAATTTCTCTATTTACCTAATAGCCTAGGTTGGTACTAATGGCTAACTATGTAGTAAACTTTGTTTTACTAATTACACATAATAATGTCTTACTTGGGTATAATTTATAATAGAACGAGATAGGATAATAAATTATTCATATATCTCCTCAAGTTAAGACTTATATAAATTTAAATTATTTTAAATTCATGAGGTGTATTACTAATGGCACAATTTGAATATTTAGACCTTGCCGGCTTACGAACTTATGACGCGAAAATTAAAGCGGTTATTGATACTAAAGTTGACAAAGTAGAAGGCAAAGGCCTCTCTGCTAACGACTTCACTGACGAAGCTGTTGCAAAATTGAATGGTATCGCAGCAGGCGCTCAAGTCAACGTATTGGAAGGCGTTAAAGTTAATGGTAAAGCATTGACTGCTACTGAAAAAGTAGTTGACGTAACTGTTCCTACTAAAGTTGGCGAACTTGAAAACGATGCTGCATACATTACTGTTGCTGCTATTCCGACCAAAGTATCTGCATTTGAAAATGATGCTAAATATATTACTTTGGCAGAAGTTCCTGAAGGCGTTGCTGCTTCCACCACTGTTCCTTTGATGGATGGCGAAGCTTCTGTAGGTACTGAAAATGCATTCGCTCGTGGCGACCACAAACATCCCTCCGACAACACCAAAGTAGACAAAACTATCACCGTTAACGGTCAAGCATTGTCTGCTAACGTTGAATTGAACTATGAAGACGTAGGCGCAGCTCCGGAAGAACACGTTCATGACGTTGCTACTGGCTCTGCAAACGGCTTCATGTCTGCAGCTGACAAAGCTAAATTGGATGGCATCGAAGCAGGCGCTAATGCTTATGTATTGCCGAAAGCTACTGCTGCTGAACTCGGTGGTGTGACTGTTGGCTCCAACATTACTGTTGCTGACGGCGCAATCTCTTTGGTTAAAGCTAACGTAACCAATGCATTGGGCTACGTTCCGATGACTTCTGAAGAAATCAATTCCGCTATCGCAACTGCAGTTGCTGCTGCTCCGCATTTGAAACGCGAAATCGTTAGCGCATTGCCGGAATTGTCTGCTGCTAAAGAAGACATCATCTACATGTTGGTAGAATCCAATGATGGCACTAACAACATTTATGGTGAATACATGAAAGTTAACGGCGCTTGGGAAAAATTGGGTACCACCGCTGCTGACTTGGCTGCATATGCAAAAACCGCTGATTTCGGTACTATTTCTACCGAATCTATCAACGCTCTGTTTGCATAATTAATATTGAATCACTAGTGTAGTTTGCCTTAAACTACCTAAAAGAAAGGGGAGATAAGATATGAGGCATACTCTCACAGTTATCTCTCCTTTCATTTTATTAGAGGTGGGCACTAGCATATGAAATTTGAATATTTAGACCTTACTGGTTTAGGTACTTTGGTTGAGAATATTAAAGCCCTTGTTGCTAGCATTGCTGGTAAAGTAAACCACAAAGCTGCAGCTACTACCAAAGCCTATATTACCGGTACTACGTCTTCTACCGATAATACTGATACTCAAGTATTCGATCCAGGAGTCTATTTAGATACAACAGCTGGCCAACTAGTTGCGACGACTTTCAAAGGTAACTTGGATGGCAACGCAGCTACTGCTAGTACTGCTACTAAATTAGGTTCCAATGATGGTACTGCTACAAAGCCTGTTTACTTTAGTGGTGGCAAGCCTGTTGCATGTACTTATGAGTTAAATAAAACAGTACCTAGTGACGCTAAGTTTACTGATACTGTATACACTCACCCTAGTCATACAGCGAAAACAAGTGGTCTTTATAAGATTACTGTGGACGCTTTAGGACACGTATCTGCCGCGGCTTCAGTTGTCAAGGCAGATATTACTAACTTGGGTATTCCTGCGCAGGATACCACATATACTGCTATGTCAGCTAGTGAAGCAACGACAGGCACTGCAACCACTGCAAGATCTATTACTGCAAAAGTATTGCATGATAAGATCGCTGCTATGCTTCCTAGTGTACCTACAGTAACTAAAGTAACCTTTACTGCATCTGATAGTAGATGGGGTACAGCGTCTAACGGCAAATACCCATTGACTATCGCTGCTAGTGGTGGTGAATTTTTGAATTGTTATAGAACTAATGGCAGCGTTTATGACAAAATGGATGTAAGCGTAACTGTTAGTGGCAATAACATTATTATATATTCTCTCGACAAATTTGCTGGATATATGACTTACATTAAGTAAGTCGAACGCGGGAGACGCTTTAGTGCGTCTACCTGCGGTCCAGTTTTTATTTTAATTTAAGCGAGGTTTAATATATGGCTATTTCTAAAATTACGACAACTCCTACCCCGCTTAGCGTGGTAGATAAGATAAACGAAGTAATTGATGGCAAATTAGACACAACCGCGAAAGCTGCAAGTGCTACTTCTGCTGACAGCGCTACTAGAGCCACTGCAGACGCAAGCGGTAATAATATTGCTAATACTTATGCTACTAAAGCTCAAGCAGTTACCAACTTGACTGCATCTGGTAAAACTGTCACCTTTACCAAGGCTGACGGTAGCACTGGCACATTTACCACTCAAGATACTAATACAACCTATTCTGCAGCTACTACTTCTGCAGCTGGTTTGATGAGTGCAGCTGATAAAACTAAACTTGATGGCATCGCAACTGGTGCGAACAAGTATTCTCTCCCGACCGCTTCCGCGTCCACCCTGGGTGGAATCAAGGTAGGTTCCGGTTTAAGCATCTCTAACGGTGTACTGTCCTCCTCTGGTGGATCTGCCGCTGTATCCGCATATAAGATTCCTTATGCAACTTGCTCTACTGCGACTAGCACTGCAGCAAAGGTTGCAACAATCACTAATGGTGTGAGTTTTTCGCTAGTCGAGGGTGCTGTTTGTATTATAAAAGCGTCAAACAAGTTATCAAATAATAATGTAAGCCTAACACTCAATATTAATAGTACTGGAGCTAAGCCACTTGTTACTTCTCGCGGTGGTAGTTGGACTGGTAATGGCACAGCCCATGATACTAGTACAAAACGTTTCATTGTTGCTTACACAGGGTCTGATTATCAAGCTACATCAGATTGGTATTATGATCCGTATAGTGATTCTGATTCCTAACTAATGGTGTGAGTTTCGCGTTAGTGGCGGGGGCTACATGTATAGTTAAATTTTCCAATACTCCAATCGGAGGTGTTTGGGATGCATCCGAGAAAGGTTTTACCTTAAATATAAATAGTAGCGGGGGTAAAACTGTCGAATGGCACAATATCGCCGGTTTTTCTACCTCCTATTCTGGTGGTTACGCTATGAAGATGGGTGCTAATTACGCCTGGTTAGTTATATATAATGGTTCTAGCTACTTAACGACAGCACCTGGAATGTATGGCGACTACTCAGACTAATGGTGTGAGCTTTTCATCCGTTGCTCCCGGTACTCTATGCGTTGTTACCTATACTAATGGTTGGTATCGTAAAAATACATATACAGCACTTACATTGAATATTAACTCAAGTGGAGCATATCCAATTTGGGTTAAAGTTACGGGTGGCAGCAGTGGCTACTTACGTTTTGGAATTAACCAACAGGCAACAATGACCGGCAATCCGGGTAATCCAGAATATGGTTTACATATGTGGTTTGATGATATGTGGATAATTACTGGATATGACTATGTTTGGGAATATACTGACAATGACTAATGGTGTGAGCTTTGCGTTAGTAGCTGGCGCTTGTTGTATAGTTAGGACATCAGTAAAGTTCTTTTATAAAGATACGGCAACTTCTAATATTACACTAAATATTAATTCTACGGGAGCGAAAGGGATTACTAGGCCTGGAAGCATGTATATCAATAGCAGAAATCCTGTGCGTGTTGCTGAGGTTCCTATTAAGCAGTACATGGAGATTGATCCCATTATATTTGTTACATATGATGGTTCTAATTATATCGTAACTCAAAATGCAACCCTGTCCTACAACGATTACCTTGACAGTGACTAATGGTGTGAGTTTCTCGCTGGAAGTTGGGGCATCTGTAGTAGTTCGTTTTTCTAACATCAATACAGCAGGAACCCCAACGCTAAACGTCAATAGCACCGGAGCAAAAAATATGATTTCAGGTAGAAACTCTACATCCTGGGGAAGTGTAGACTTTGCAGAAAACGATTATGCTGGTGTACATGAGTACGACGCTACAGGTACATTATTATGTACATACACCGGAAGTCAATATGCTTGCGTAGGATGTGCACTTGGGCATCTAAAATACTATTCGTATTCTGACTAATGGTGTGTCGTTTTCTTTGGTTGTGGGGGCGTGTTGTTATGTTCATTTTAGTAATGATCCATATGGAACATTAAAGTCATATACTCTTAATATAAATTCAACTGGCGCTAAATCAATATCCGCTGAAATAACGATGCCTGGTAAATCTAATAGTAACGCTAATAATTACTCGTATTATCCTCTTAGCACCCTGTTTGTGTATACTGGTAGCTCTTATATAACTGGTAGATCTGAACATTATGGGGACTATGGTGACTAATGGTGTGAGTTTTTCGTTAGTTGCAGGTGCTGTATGTGTGGTTCATTTCAGTTCTGGTCCAAAGTCCGCAAACTCAAGTGTGGTAACGCTTAATATAAACTCCACTGGAGCAAAGAACGTGAAAATGCATTGGTCGTATATAAATACTTCGTATGGCACGTGCACTCTTTCTAGCTACAGTATGTTAATAGATGCATTTCCGCCTACTAAATCATTATACATTTATGATGGCTCAGAATACAACGTAACTCTGGGTGGACGTCCGTATTCGGATTATTCAGACTAATGGTGTGAGTTTTAGTTTGGTTGCAGGTGCTTGTGTAGCAGTTGCTTTTTCTAATGAGTTAGAAGGTGACTGGACTACAAACGTCACCAAGGCTTCCACTTTAAATATCAACTCTACTGGTGCAAAAAGTTTCGCTAGATATACTACATCACAGGGCAGTAGCTTCGAACAGATATATCCAAAGAAAGGTGCGTACTTATTTATATATACTGGGTCTGCATATCAATTTATATCTGTTCAGTTACGAAATTACTATGATGACTAATGGTGTGGACTTTGCGCTCTATGTAGGATCTATCTGCTTGGTTACATTTACTAATGGCTTGTACTATAAAAAAGCTACAGGGGATCTTACTCTAAACATTAACTCAACAGGAGCTAAGGAATTTTGGTTTAAACTAGCAGGTATGACAACCTATAGTGGACGTGTTGGGCTAGATGAAAGAGCTAATAGCAGTAGAAATACAGGTGCTCCGTATATGGGTCTTTGGATATATGATGGCTCTATTTATATTTACCAAGGTGTAGACTTTTATAACGACTATCCGGATTACGAATAACTAATGGTGTGAGTTTTGAGTTGGTAGCGGGGGCTGTATGCGGGATTAACTTTTCCAAAACATTAACAAGTTCAGGAACTCTTAATATAAACTCTACTGGGGCTAAAAGCTACGTCACA
>JBGVKL010000084.1:0-38191 GCA_045123675.1 Acetatifactor sp.
ATGTTTTATAGGTGTAATTACTATGTTTTCTTCTGATGAAACAATAGCCTCTATTTCTAACAAAATCTTTTTTATTGCAGAATCCAAGGATAATGCATCATCAATCTTATCAAATCCAATGCAATACGAAGTACCTCCATCAGAATATTCATTTCCCTCTAGCAAATTTTCAATACTTTTTAACTCTTCATACAACATAAAACACCAACTTTCCTCTGAAGTCGATTACTTGCTAAACTTCAAATTTGAGCAAGCTTCACTAACAAAATAGCACTGCCCTCAACATCAAAAATTATACCACTAACACAATAGATTCTCAATCATCTATCTCATCATCCACCTCTTCATCCACAAGTGACCCATATTGCTCAAAATATTCTCTCGAAGCAGCTAATCTCTGCGTTTCCGGTATCCTAAGATACACTTCCGTTGTACGAATGCTTTTGTGTCCCAACGCATTTGCAATCATTGGCAGACTCCACCCTGCTTCCAGCCTGGATTGCGCAAAATATCTTCGTAACATATGTGGCCTAGCATAAATGCCGGTTTTGTTCTCCAACCTCTTAAACATAGTGAGCACAGCCTGCATATTTTCTGCGTCTCCCTCATTATCTCCTGCAAGATTTATAAACAAATATGTCTGATTTTTTAGCCTTTCCATATACTTTGTCATATACTCCAGCAACAGCTTGAATGTAGAATCGCTCATCTGTACCTCTCTGTTCTCTCGATTCTTTGCTCTTGCTTCATTCTTATTGCTCTCCCGAAATCTAACCCTCAATGTCTTGTTATCCAGGTCTATGTCTCTATCATAATGAATTCCCAGCAATTCTCCTATTCTCAGACCTGTTTCTGCCATAAGCGATATTTGCAGCTTATCTCTTACATCTGTGCATGCATTGAGCAATCTTATAATATCTTCTTTTTCTATACTTTTACCACAAACATCTTCCGGTGGCAGATATCCTTCAAAAGTTGTCCTTGTACCACTAGGCACCATTGCTCCCAAAGTTCTACAGTAATACGACGCTTTTGGTATCAATACCTTTATCTCAGAAAATTCCGCTTCATACTCCATATGTAAATACTGTAACCAGCCAAAAACATCTCCCAAATAGGTATTACAGGTATTATTTTTTACAACACATTTTCCGTCATTCATATTATTTCTATATTTTATCCAAAGCAAAAATCCCCTAAAATGTTCCGTCTGATTACCATATGATAACTCAAATACTTCCTTGAGCTTCATTTTCCTGTCTGCTAAATACGTCAAATAATATGTAATGGAATAAGCTACCTTCTTTACTGTATTTGGTGACTCTCTCACAATCGACAGATGCTTCAAATACTTTGATGGCAAGTACACAAATGATAAATCTTCCTTCCGCTGAATAATAAAATTCTTCCTTCCGTTTTCATATACCGGTACTACTAAAAATAAGTTTCTTGTATCATAACTCATTAAAATAATCCACCTTTCGCTTCTGTGCTGCTTTTTCCAGCAGATTGTTTCTTTCTGTCAGAATAATAATTTGTTTCTTTAATTCCTCGTTTTCCTTTTCTAGCTCAACAATCCTTTTCTTCGACACCTTATCTAATATAATCCTTCTTCTTGCAGTAAAGTCTATATTGCTCTGCATTGCTCTTAAACGTTCTAATTCGCTATTAACCATTTCATTTTTATAGAAAAACGCCCTTGATAAACCCGTTTTATCCACCAATGTTTTAACTGTAATTTGCTCCTGCTTGTCATATAGCTTTCTCATCGTCCTTATCGCTGTTTCTTCTTTAAACCTACTTCTTTCCTGATTCACCTCAACCATCCGGTCATATTTTGTCATTCCAAAATCCTCCTTTTTATTCTTCTGATACCATTCCGAACCCCTTTGTCCCCTTGCCCGAACTCCCAAGGGGATAGAAAAAGGACGGTGCAGCCTACATTCTACATCGCCCTAAGTCACATAATTATTTACTTTTCTTCTCCAATCTTCATCTTCAACGACCCTGATACCGGCTCTCTATCCTCAATTCCACTGACAAATCCCATATTTTCAGCAGTTAATAAAAGATTACCGCCACCTACCTCATCAATAAAGAGATAATCCGTATCAAAGAACAACACAGAATCAAAATCATATTCGCCAACACCCATACATGCAAATCGGGTAATAGCATGAATATGCTCTTCCACAAACGTTTTCTTATCAATATCTTCAAATCCAGTTTCCGCGACTATGTTCTCATACTCCTTCTCAAAGAACTTCCTAATGTATAGTTCTTCCATAATACTCGGCTGGCACCAAAAAGATTCAAACATATCCTCGGAATACTCTATGAACAAGGCCATTATGTACTCACCAAATTCATCAAACGTGTACTCATACTCCTCATCTATCAATTCCTCATACATTCTGGCAACCTTTGGAGCTACCAATGTCTCCATCGCATCCTTAGCCACTTTAAGTTCTCCACCTGTATTCTCTACATGATTTTCAAATGTTTCCCATAAATGCGTAACGACTTCATCTGTAATTTCAATCTTTTCTACCGCATGAAAAATACCCAAACATCTAAGGAATCCCCTTGCCACTTCATTTGATACTATTCTCTGAATCACTCTATCATCATAAATTGCTAATCTGTACATTATCATTCTCCTTTGCATCCTAAAAATATTATACATCGTCCCTGCAGCTCTGACTATTATTTTGTAAAATTTCCCAACCCTGCCAATATCTTAATCTGCTCTATTGCCACTCTACGCAATTCCTCACTCTGCATTCCTTCCAACATCATGGCAATCTGCATTACATCCTGGCTGAATTCACATTCTCCTCCTGCAAGATAGGATACAGTAGTACCAAGTAGCGGTGCCATTTCCTCCAATACCCCTACTTTTATATCATTCTTTCCTAACTCATATGCAGAAATTGTCGCTTTCTTAATACACATCATTTCTGCTAATTCCTCCTGCGTAATGTTCTTTGCCAATCTGCACTCTCTAATTCTCATTCCTACTGTCTTCTTCATCTTTTTCTCCATTCCGGAGTCAAAACGGAGACAGCGCAAAAAAGAAACAGCCTACAAAACGTATGACAATAAGACCGGTAGCTAATTATATATGCCACCTGGCGTTATCTCCGTTTTGTAGGCTCCTATTTTATTTTCAAATTCCAGCTCGTTACAAACTCTTGGTAACCAGTGCCGACCCTGATGGTTCTATGCCAAATCCGACGGTTCTGCTGGTCCCTCATTCTATTCAATTTTCTACTACTTAATAATTCACAGCCCGCTTGACTGGTGCCATCTTCTGGATTTTAGTCTTCTGCACGCTGACTCGAACCTGACCGGTTCCTGATTCCTTACCACTCCCCCGGCGGTTTTCTAGCACCATCACTCTCTCATTATCCACAAGGACTACAATCTCTCTATTGCATCTACCGCAGGTTATATCTATATTACACTCTCCCTGACACTTCATCAGGATTCTGCCACACACCGGACAGCTTACAAATCTCTTGTCTTTTCTATCTATCATCATCAAAATCCTCCTGTTGATTGTAATTACTCAACGGTAAAGGGAAAGGAAAACCATTGATGACTATTGAATGACGAATGAGTTCCGATGTGCCGAAGTCCGCACCATTCGTCTTTAGTACTTCTCGCTGACCTTTTTTCCTGACTAACTCCATTCTGTAAATTTATCGCCCCTCCACAAACCACATATTATTATCTTCATAATACAGATGGCTCTCTCTTCCATCTATAATACAGGTATATCTTGTACCAACTCCCCCGGCTTTTAGACTAGCAGCTCTACAGATATGCTTAATTCGCTGTATTTCATAGCGGTGTCCGTCGGTCCATATAAAACTCTTTGGTAGTAATCTGCCATCTTTGGTAAAAGTGGCATTCACATCTACATAAATCTTGCATGATTCCATAATAGCCTCCTACACAACAGTTATCGTTCTCGGACACTCCGTAAGTCTCTGAATCTTCCCCAAATTCTCCAACTTCTTTAATCTGCTATGGACTGTCGATGTAGAACGTGCTCCTGTCATCGCACACAACTCTCTGACTGTTGGCGAATATCCATTTTGGGCGATATATAAGGATATAACATTATACATTTCTTTATCTTTATCCGTCATAATCTCTGCTCTGCTCATTGTAATGTTTCCCTCCATTTCTTTATCCGAAGTAGCCATGAGGGTGAACTGTATGCTCCGACTTTGCATCCACAGCTGACAGCATCTTATCAAAATACATCAAGCCACGCTGCACACTGTAAAATCCAAATCTGCGCCGGATATCATCCACAGCCTCATCTACCTTCATCTGCTTTTCTCTAAATTCTACACTGGAAAACAAATCAATCTGCTCCCAATAATTATCATTTACAAGGTCGGCTCCTCTTACACCCACGCTTCGAATCGGTTTCTGCCAATTATAATTCTCCTGAAACAATCGGAATGCTTCCTCTGCTATCTCTCTTGTCACATTGGTAGCATGGTCTATTTTCCTCTGTCTGGTAAATGAAAACAGCTCATTATCTCTGACACTGATTTCCACCACTCGACACTTAAAACCATTTTCCCGAAGTCTGGCAGCCACACTCTCAGCAAGTACTGTAAGCACAATCTTCACATCCTGCTCATTTACCAAATCTCTTGGCGTTGTGGTACTGTTTCCAATGGATTTAATAGGTGCATGTGCATCCTCATATTTTACCGGCGAATCATCATACCCATTTGCAAAAGACCATAGGATATCTCCCATTTTGCCAAACTGCGCATGTAATATCTGCAAATCTGTTCTTGCCAAATCTCCTATCGTTCGAATCCCTAATTTCTGAAATTTCGCTGATGTGCTACGCCCTACATAAAGTAAATCTGATGCAGGTAACACCCACGCTTTCTGCTGAAATTCATCACGATACATCGTCGTAATGGCATCCGGCTTCTTATAATCCGAGCCAAGCTTCGCATATATCTTGTTAAATGACACACCGATACTTACTGTAATTCCAAGCTCTGACTTCATGCGATTACTGATTTCCTTTGCTATCTTTAAGCCATCTCCTTTGATGTTCACGCTGTCTGTTACATCCAGCCAGCTTTCATCAATCCCATAGGCCTCTTGCAAATCTGTGTACTCAGCATAAATCTCATGCGCCATCTTAGAAAACCGAAGGTATAAGTCCATTCTAGGTGAGATAAAATTGATTTCCGGACACATTTGCTTCGCCTGCCAGAGTGCCATGCCTGTCTTCACACCGTATTTCTTAGCAATATAGTCAGCAGTCAAAACAATCCCATGTCTCGACTCCGGGTCTCCTCCTACAGCTAAAGGCTTACCGGCTAACTCCGGATGATGCAGATGTTCAATCGCTGCGTAGCAACAGTTGATATCCGAATGCAATATAGTCCGTTCTCTCATCACTCCACCTCCTCCATCTTGGTATCATTTCCTCCGTAGCACAGTATCAAACCGTCCTCGCAAGATATAATATAAATCAAGAGCTTTTTGAAATCAAGGGCATTATTTGTGCCATTTCAAAAAATTGTTGATTTTCGCTTGATATTTATTTTTATTTCGGTTATCATTTGATTATAAAGGTTAACCCTTTGGAGGATACACTATGGAGAAAAAGATAGGCATTACACTTGCCACCTACAGAAAAAAGAAAAAGATATCTCAGATAGAGCTATCAGATATGCTTGCCAACTATGGTATCAATGTATCGAATGCAGCTATCAGCGCTTGGGAGAAGGATATCAGTCAGCCCAATACGCAACAGTTTCTTGCACTCTGTAAGATACTAGGCATCACGGATATTTACAATGAATTCATCGGATTTAATCCAGATGACCCATTGGCACGGTTAAATGAAGAAGGTAAAGCAAAAGCTCTGGAATACATCGGTCTGCTCCTGCTATCCGAACAGTTCCAGAAACAGGAAGCTACCATTATTCCTTTCCGCAGAAAGATTAAATGGTCTCTTCTCGCATCATCTGCCGGTACCGGTGAATTTCTTGATGATGAAAATTTTGAAACAATTGAAGTGGGCGAAGAAGTTCCGGAAGAAGCTGATTTTGGCTTAGCACTTAACGGTGACAGTATGGAACCTCGTTACCATGACAAACAGGCTGTATGGGTACAGCAGACGAATTCCTTAAGCAATGGAGAAATAGGCATCTTCTACCTTGACGGTATGACCTATTGCAAACAGCTTAAGGATGACAAGGACGGAGTATACCTCGTATCTCTTAATAGCAAATACGAGCCTATTAAGGTTACTGATGACAGCTCCTTTAAAATTTTTGGTCGCGTTCTAAATTAAAGACCGTTTTATTGGACAGCCAATAATTTAGAATTAGACCATAGGCTGACGCAATCTGCCTCAGCACACATTGTTGTGAATGGAGTGATTCGAATGGAAAACAAAAGAATTGGATATTGCAAAACAAAGAGAGAGGTGGATACTACACCTAACAATCTGTTATTTTTTCGTCAACAAGCAAATATTTCACAAAGCAGTCTTGCAGAAGCAGTTGACTGCAGCCGCAGAACCATAGGTTGTATCGAACAGGGAATTCATGACCCATCTATACAAATGGCTTATCGCATCGCAGCTTACTTTGAAGTTGCTACTGAAATGATTTTCCCAGATAGGAATCAGCCGCTACCAAAGACTGTTAGTAGCAGAAATATCCAATCTAAAAACTTATGAAAGAGGTCGTTATGAAAAAACAAATTGGAGATGTTTTGGCCTTGAAACGAAAGAAAAGAGGCATGTCACAAAATGATATTGCACACGAGTTGAGCAAATTTAATATTCATGTTAAAAATGCAGCTGTCAGCGCATGGGAAAAAAATAATAACACACCTTCTGCCGCACAGCTACTTGCATTATGTGAAATTCTTGATATTACTGATATCTACACTGAATTTATTGGGGAACATAGAAACTATCCCTTCGCTGGTTTAAACGAGGCAGGAATTGAAAAAGCAAAAGAATACATTGCACTGCTCAGAGGCTCTGAACTCTATAAAAACGCAACCCAAGCCTCATAAAGATAGGAGGTCTCACATGGAACGTAATTATGAAATCATCGCCGTTGATTTTGACGGTACCCTATGTTTTAGCAAATGGCCTGATTGTGGAGAACCCAATCAAGCACTTATCAATTACCTAAAAAAATGGAAATCCGATGGCAATAAGCTCATCCTCTGGACCTGCCGCATCGGTGAAGCACTTTCAAATGCTGTTACCTGGTGTCAGGAGCACGGACTGGAATTCGATGCTGTAAATGATAACCTACCTGAAATCATTGAATACTATGGCAGCAACAGCCGGAAGATTACTTGTGACTGGTATATTGATGACCGCAATTTATTACCCGATACAATGAAGGCGTGACCAATTGTCACGCCTCATCTTTTTTATATGCTTTTCGCAAAAACCGAACATGCAATATCACATTTTGGACTCGTCGAGTCCAAATTTCCACTTGTTGAGTGGAAAATTTTGCAAACAGTATTTTCATTATATTTTACTTATCGCCCTTCATCAACGCAAGCTATTTGCCACATACTTAATTTTAACTCAATCCAGCCAATGAACGCATAACCAAATCTACATCTCTATTTTCCAACTCATTAATAATATGTAAATATGTTTTCTGAGTTGTAGTCATACTTGAATGTCCCAATCTACGTGCAACACTTGCAATAGATACTCCTGCAAACAACAAAATAGAAGCATGTGTATGTCTCAATCCGTGGATTGAAATCTCTGGAATATTTGCTTCTTTACAATATCTGCTCAAAATATCATTTACTGTCGAATTGTACACTTTCTTCTTAACAAAAATGGGTTCATCCTCAGGTAATCCCTTAATAAGTTCAGAAAACTGAATTACCAGTTGCCAGTCAATCTGCACCTTTCTTACGGATGATTTATTTTTTGTAGGAAGAAACCCGCCATCTCCTTTATAATCCCATGTCTTACTCACAGATAATGCCTGATGAGAGAAATCAAAATCCTTTGGAGTCAACGCTAATGCTTCCGAAAATCTTAAACCGGTTTTGGCAACAAGCAAAATAAACCAATCCCAATTTACCTCTGCCCCTAAATCAAGCTTCGAAATCAGAGTGTGCAACTCAAACTGATTAAGATACTTTATCTTCTTCTCTGTCGGTGTCTTTCCTTTTATTATTGCTTTACGAGTCGGGTCCCTTTCTATCAATCCTTCATCAACCGCATCCAAAATAGCACCCTTAAGCTGATGATGAAAGTCCATGGTTGTCTGTCTCTCATGCGTAAGTGCATATTCATTCAATATCTGCTGATACGCAATCCTATTCAAATCACACAACTTAAGCTCTGGTGCCAAACGTTCAATCCATGATTGCGTCATATAATACTTATCCAACGTAACCTTTCTTATCGCACCCTTCTTATACACAGAAATCCACTTTTCATAATATTCATAAAAGTAGTCTGTATTTTTTACTTCTTTTAACATAAAATTTCCTCCATTTCCGTGCAAATAGCTTACGCTGATGAAGGGTGATAAGGTGGTCGAGTCGTTCAAAATATGCTCCAATCTTGTCCTGCTCTGACTTAGTTGGAAACATGAACTCTAAGTTTCCTAGCATCTTTCCAGATATCTCTGCAAAGGTAGAACCGGATGCTACACGCTCTGCTTTTTCTTTTATGGTGTCACTCATAGAGAAAACAAAATATGGGTTAGTTTCATCATTTAATACCATTGACTGAAACCCTTGATTTGTAGCTCCAGAACTGCGTAAAATCGCAGTTTTTCCGATTCCTGCTCTGCTTGTAAATAGCACAGTTCTATTAGCAGGTAACATCTTTGCTGAACTCTTTTCCAGTCCTAACTTAGTAATTTTTCTTTCGCTACCATCTACATAAATTTGGTCATTAATTTCTGCCGGAGCATACCAATCAATATCTCCATCCCAATACTCTGAAACATTAGTACTTGGAGTTCCACCGCCAATAATCTCTGCAACTTCTGATAACTTACGCTGTTCCCAAGCATATAAACTGTATCCTAGCTTTTTTATTTTGCATAATCTTGCATACTTACGCTGATGAAGGGTGATAAGGTGGTCGAGGTTTCTAAAAAACTTGCCTATTTTTCTTTGTTCATCAATTTTAGGAGTCATTATTTCAAATGACGCATATTCTTGAGCATTAACTCCCGGCTGTCCAGAACGTTGAGAAGTAACATAAATAAACTTCTCATACTCCTTTGTCAGCGTATTATAGAACACAAAATCTGCATTATATTCTGGTTTGATTTTTGCACGAATCAAAAAACCTGCATAGTATACAAGTCCATCTAAAGCCTTGTAAATATAGGTTTTTCCAACACTTGCACCAGTTCTTGCAAAAACAATATCTCCCTCTTCCAATAAATATTTATCTGCATCTTCTAAATTACAATCCGGAGATGTCAAATCTGATTTAAGAAATTCTCTCGAATTATCATCAATATCTGTGATTCGGATATATTTATTTTTTCCATCGTATGCTTTTGCCGCAGCATTTAATCCATACTCAAAGGATGAACTCATATCGCCCAACTTACGCTGTTCCCAAACATATGTAAATTCATAGCATTTTACGGCAATTTGCACCGAATACTTATGCAAATTCAAAATTCCATTACGCTGATGAAGGGTGATAAGATGGTCGAGGTTTCTAAAATACTCGCCTATTTTTATTTGTTCCACATATTTTGGATAATATGTTTCAAATTCCAATACATCTGCTACTGATAAATTTGTCTGCTTTGCACCATCATCAAAAGCAAGAAAATATGGATGTCTATTCATCAATATATGTAGAAAATACGGATGTGTTTCCTCTAGTGGTGTTATTCCTGCAATACGTTGATTCAGCGTGTATTTATCGGATTCTTCTACCAAAAAAGTTCTTGCTATAGCTCGTCCATTAGGGACATCACTCAACACAAATGCAATCTCATTTTCTAACAATGGTTCATTCTGCACATTAGAAAACTTTCTAACATTACCATCTGTAGATACAAATTTAGAATTTACAACTACGTATTTTCCATTCTCATCAATACAATTTTCATGTGCCTTTCCATTTCTATATTTTGCTACATCACTTAACTTACGCTGTTCCCAAACTCCACAAAAAAAGTCAAGGAACTAACTATAATCCTTGACTTCTTTATACATTATTTATGCAATTTAAACTTTTTTACTCAATGATTCCTTCTAAAATGAATTTTCTTAGAAATCTATCAATCATTGGATGAATCTTACGCCTCGGAATTGGCATTCCTTCTTTTTCTTCAAAATACCTGTGTGCAACATTGATATCTATGTCAACTTTTAGTTTTTCGAAGCGGCCAAATTCGTCAATATTATTTATTGTTACATGATATGTCATAAATTCTCTGAGGGAACTTTCTTTTAATCCTATATATGACGCAACCAGAGCAATCTCATCATTCTTTGCTTTAGACTTATATGCTGCTATATAATCAGTAATGCTTTTTGTTTCATCATACTCTAATGTTGAGTTCTGAATATCATGTATTACCATGTGCGCATATTTTTGTTCTTCCTGAGACAACGATGCAAATGACTTATGAAGTTCATTTAGCATTGCGTTCTTTGTTTCCTCATCAGCTTCTTCTTTTACCAACTTATAGTATTTTTGGAAACGTGAATTCATATAATCTGCATCAATTTTATCCGTTGGCAACGACATTAAGTACGGGTCTATATCATACCCCACTTCCTCGTGTCCTCCTCCACCGCCTCGTTTCAATTCTTTATATCTCATCAGTAATATTTCGTAAAGTGCTTTATCAAACAGCATCTCTACTACACCATCTTCAAATTCATAAACTGACTTTTCCCATACAAATCCTTGAACCCTTGCAGAATCCAAATATCCATGTAACTGCCTAAATAATGTAGCAAATTTACGCCTATCAGCTGCATCATCAGGCAAACTTATAAAATCACTAATTCCAGCTGTTTCAAATACATCTTTAATATCACAAAATACGTTATTCATATTTTCAATATTTTGTTTCAACTTCAAAACAAAAATTCCGTATGGCTTATCTCCGGAATAAGACTTGAAAGCATATTCTATGATATTCTTCATGGTATAAGGTCGTCTGTAATATCTAATAATTCCATGCTTTTTGTCATTGTGGAAAACACGATTGGTTCTTGAAAAAGCCTGTATTATCATTTCAATATTTTTCCACGTATATGTCTTATCCATATATAATGTATTTAACCACTTTGAATCGTATCCGGTAAGCATCTGGTCTACAACAATAAGCAGGTCTAGGCATTGCTCTTTCTCGTTTTCAACAGCCAAATACGGCTCCTTATGAGCTAACCTCGCACAAACATCTTTTTTAAACGACAAATAATTTGATATGCCAAAATTCTTATCATACATCCTATTATAATCATCTAAAATATCATGAATACCGTTGATTTTTTCAATCGACCCTTCATTATTTCCATCACTCGGGTCAAATACTGCTGTAAACTTTAATTTACAGTCCATATCTTTCAGCATTCTATAATATGCAATTGCTTCAGGAATACGACTACATGCAAGAATAGCATGATATTTTCCGTTTACACTTTGCGAAACCCAATTATCTAAGATGTCGTCTATAACTTTTTGTCTATGTTCCTTACAATTGTACTGTGCTTCGGGCACTTCTGCTTCTATACTTTCTAGTGCATCGCCATCATCATCCAACTCTTCCCCCATCGGTACATCTTCCATCCAATGAAGAAATACATTCTTTTTCTTTTCATCAGACAAAGCTTCCTCTTCCGTCTTTGACTTTGCCTTATCTAATGCTACGGCTCTTCTTAAGTCCTTATCTTTATATGTCGGTTGAGGAATACAATCAAATCCTAGGACATTTTTATCACGCATTCCGTCTGCAACAGTATATCTTGCCCCCTCAAGTTCATCGCCAAATACATCTGCTGTCGTAGATTCTTTCTTTTTGTTGATATCCAAGATAGGTGTTCCCGAAAAGCCGAAAAAGATAGCCTGCGGGAAAGTATGCTTTATAGTTGACAACATCTCGCCAAATACACTTCTATGACACTCATCAACAATAAAGACGATTCTTTTTTCATTTATCTTCTCAATATCGTGATTATTAACACCGTCTTCCTGCTTAATTCTACTCATTTTTTGAATAGATGTAACAATCAATGTATCCGCAGAATCAGAACTTTTCAATTTAGATATAAGCACATCCGTATTTTCAGTAGCCTGTACTTCTTCTGTTTCATCTGCAAATCCACGGTATTCCCTCAATGATTGCGTACCTAATTCTATTCTATCCATTAAGAAAACAACTTTGTCTGCGTCCTTAGAATTAGCAATTAACTGCGCTGATTTAAAAGATGTCATAGTTTTACCAGAGCCAGTAGTCTGCCATACATAACCACCATAGATTGACTTATCATCCCAACGCATTCTTGTAACCTTATCTGATATTGCACTAGCAGCATTGACCTGATAACTACGCATAACCTTTAATGTTTTATCCGTATTATCTGCAACTGTATAATATCCTATCATATAGTGCGCCATCGGTATAGAAATTAAAGCTCCTGCAATATCTTGCCATGCATTGATAGGGTCATTATATTTATCAGCCCAATGGAAGCAGAAATTCTGATTAAATTTATCAGCTGAACCAGGATTAGCAAAATATGTACACTCCTCTGGATTCATTGCCACAAATACTTGTACCAATGAAAAAATTCCAGTAAATACACCTTCATTTAGATACTTTTGAATTTGATACTGTGCCTCACTGACAGGAACACAACTCTTTTTTAATTCAACATGAATAACCGGCATACCATTAATAAGCAAACAAAAGTCACCTCTACGATTTGGATAAATGTTATCTTTTGCCTTATACTTAGGTTGTCTGGCTATCTGATAAAATGTTCTTCCTGCTGCAATTTCTTTTCTACTAAAAATATCTAACGAAATAGTCTTCTTGAAATTATGAGTATCTCTTTCCTCATCTCTTACAATTTGAATAACACCATCGTTAATAAATCCATTCAAGCTTAATGGCGTTTTCCTCATAGACACTTGAGTCATTATCTGTGTCATTTCTCCTTGTGTCAAAGGATAATTCCCCAATCTATCAATACTCTGATTTCTTTTATAAATGATATTAGCCCAGTTATCAATTAAATCTTGCTCTGTAGGATACTCAAGAACACCATCCCTCCAGCCTTTATCTTCTATGAGCATTTTAATGAGGTCAGTTTCGAATTCTAATTCCTTATCGTAAGTTGTCTTATATCCCAAAGCAGTCACCTCCTATACAAACATCTTTTCCAACATTGATTTCTTAATATTCTTGAGCTTATTTAACTTACGCTGATGAAGGGTGATAAGGTGGTCGAGGTTATCAAAATACGTGCCTATCAATGCTTGCTCATCTACACAAGGCATCACTACCGGGAAGTCTACAAGGATATTTTGATTCAAATGTTTTATTGTTCCACCAGTTGCTTTTTTATCTACATAGTCCATTAAAAACGGTGCTTTTAAATACTGGAATAAGTATTTTCCATTTACTTCTTTTTCGTCTTTAATTACCACATTAAACACACCGGCATTTAATGTAGCAGGCATTGATAAACCTTGAACATAAGCCACTTTTCCAAGTGTTCCGTCCTTCGTAATTAGAATACATCCATTCTCAAGTTGTATATGTTTATCTTGCTCATAACGCTCTCGTTCTACATAGTGGCAAGTAGCATAATTTATTCGCCCATCTTCAAAGTCAGTACCTGTTACTAAGAGGTAATCTCCACTCTCAAGGAACTCCGATGTTCGCAAATTCTGCCAACCAATTCGAGCATGCATTGTTGCAACCTCGGATAACTTACGCTGTTCCCAAGCATCAGTAAATCCTGCGAATCGAATTTCCGGAAATGAACTACCATTTTGCGGAAACATTTTTTGCAACATAGATTTTTTAATTTTTAGCAGCTTATCATACTTACGCTGATGAAGGGTGATAAGGTTATCTATCTGCTCAAAAAAGCTTGCTATAATTTCCTGCTCTTCTTTTTGGGGGAATGATACATCTATATTTTTCAATTTCTCATAATATAAATTCGTTACGCTTCCACCTTCCACTCTCACGGCAAATTCTTTTTGCAATGTTGCATTGAACATCGTCGCTGTAAACAACGGATTTTGCTCTGTATTAAATACAGAAATCATCTCTCCAATCGCTACATTCGGCATAGATAGCCACGTACAGTGATTATAGTCCATTGGGTCTTCTCCAACTCGTGGTATCAAAACCTCTGTTCCTTTACTAAATCTAAGCTTATCTGTTGGAATATTTGTATACGAAAAAACCCTATCAATTTTGGTTCCAAATTTGGTGTAAAGTTCACCATATCTAATGCATGGGGTTGTCGCATCTGCCGTTACCGACCACTTGGGACAACTATGTCCATAATAAAATGTTCCCCACTCCTCTAACTTACGCTGTTCCCAATCATCAGTAAATCCATCAAATCTTATTTTAGGCTTTTTATCTTCATTACTCATATTATTCACCCATTAACAGCGATTTGAGTTCACTGATTCCTTTCATATCAAATTCATTTGCAGTTAAATTGTCCATTAAACCCACAAGTTCTTTTTCCGTTTTAGCAATATCCTTTTCCACATCTTCAAACGTATCTTCATATTTCTTTGACAGATAACTAACAGCTTCTACAACTGAATTGATGATAGTTGAAGGGATTTCATTAAGTCCGTTGATAATACCTACAATCCACTTCTCTCTCAGTAATTTTTTTACTTCATCATCACTTAACGCTTCTATTGTTTCCTTCGTTTTGATATGTAATCTATCGCTTTCTGCTTTAACCCCTTTTTTCAGTGCCTTTTCTTCATTGATTAAATTATTGCAGTTGATTATCTTCTCTTCAAAACTGTCTTCCTGATAAATTACACCCTTCTTCTTATCATTAACATACTGCTTAGCCAATTTAGAAACCTGCGCATTAACAAATGATGTTCCATCCTCATTAACTGCATCTGATGACTTTTCTTCCTCAGATAATGAATCTAATAATTCGCTAAATTGCGATGCTATCTCTTCTAAACGATGTTCTTTTTCTTTTAGCTGGTCATACTCGCACTTAAGAATAGATTTTTCTATCAATTCAAACGGAATAATTCTGCCGACGAATCCTTCCTGAACTTCAACCTCCACACCATTCTTCTTTTTCATTACCATCTTCGGGTCAACAATCTTTGTTGCAGCAAATCCCTCTGTTTGAATAATTTCCAAATCACTTGCAACTTGTGTCCAGTTATTATCCAATATTTGATACGCCTCGTAAAAATCAACTAAAGAAATATCCTTCAAACGCACAAAAATATTATCACTAATAACTGCTTCTTCTCTGGTAATTGCAACTGTTTCTGCATTCTCAATCAATTCGGTACACAAATATTCTTCAAATCCATCAAATGCCTGTCCGAATTTATCCTCAAATGCTTTTACCGATTCATGGCTGTTAATCGTTGCCTTAGCATCAGCTACTTTCATCTCCGAATATGATTCGTTTGCTCTTGCAAATAGTACATCTCTTAATCCGTAAAATGCGGACCAGTATTTTTCATATTCATCAATTTCCGAGTTTGGTATACCACCAAACATCATTGCGTAAATATCGAAACTCTCCGTCTTTTCTGACGAGTCTACATAACGAGGAATATTCAAATTATAATCATTATTTCGTATCTCTTCTCTGCTAATTTTTCTAGAGAACTTCTCTATCTCTATTCTACCTGCAACGACATCCGCAATTTTCTTAATGTCGCATGCACGAAGTTTATTATTCTTACCCTCTTTTTCAAATCCCTTTGAAGCATCAATAATAAGGACATCATCTATGTCCCTGTTCTGCTTTAATACCATAATGATTGTTGGAATACCGGTACCAAAGAAGATATTTGCCGGCAAACCAATAATTGCATCAATCTGGTTCTTTTCAATAAGATTCTTTCTAATTTCACCTTCTTCTCCACCACGGAATAACACACCATGAGGAAGAACAATCGTCATAATACCGTCTGGCGAAACATGATATAAGTCGTGAAGTAAAAATGCATAATCAGCTTTTCCCTTAGGTGCCATACCATATCCTGCATATCTTGGGTCGCCATCCTTATCATCCGGATTCCACGCCTGAGAATATGGAGGATTTGATACTACAGCATCTACTCTTAATACTGGCGGATAACTATCTAAATCTATTGGCCAGTCGTCCTCTAATGTATCCGCATTTCTTGTAAAAATATTAGCCGGCTTAATTCCTCTCATGACCAAATTCATTCGAGTTAGGTTATATGTATTTTCCTTCAACTCCTGTGCAAAATATTTTATATTCTCACTATCCATATACTTTGATGCACACTTACCAATGTTAATGAGCAAAGAACCGGAACCAGATGTTGGGTCATAAATTGCGATATTATTCTTTTCCTTTAAATGATAGGCAACTATCTCCGACATCAATAATGCCACCTCATGAGGTGTATAGAATTCTCCTGCTTTCTTTCCTGCATTAGAAGCAAAATTGGAAATCAAATACTCATAAATATATCCGAGAACATCATAACCTTGTTTCTCATCCATTGGGATATCCTTAATCAAACCAATTAAGGCACGAATAGCAGTTGTTCGCGCACCACTGGTTTCTCCCAACTTATTAAGACCCATTTGCAATGTATCAAAAATTTTATCAAATACCAGCTTATATGTCTCATCAATATTTCTTTCAAAAGCAGATAGCGCATCGGTCACATTTGATACATCAAATGATTTTCCCTTTTTCAACCAAGTAGAAAATAAGTTATCATACGAAATGAAATAACCAATATTCTTCTTACACATATCAACAGTCGCATAATCCGTTTCTTGTAATTCAGGTAAATCTTCTTCTGTCCAGTCTTTAGATTTAAGATATTCCTCTTCTTTATCAGATAGGAATTTATAAAAAATGAAGCCCAAAATATAATCCTTATACTCATTTGCTTCAATTTTCGAACGCATTTTATTTGCAGATTCCCAAATTTTATTTGCTAGTTGTTGTTTATTCATTATCAACTTTACCTTCTTCCTTTTTTACTTTTCTCGGGTCTGTTGGCTTTACAGCATCACCTGGTATAAGCCACATATTTCCCTTTAAGACAGCTCCACTGATTCTTCCTTCTTTACATAAAACAGAAACTCTTCTTTGCGATATTTTCCATTTATCTGCCATCTCAGCAGTCGTAGAATATTCCATGCGAAACCTCCCTCAGCTTTTTAATAATATTATATTCGCCCGGAGGAATAGTTTCAATCACTTTTTATGAATAATAGCCAATCTACAAATTCAAAAATACGAATTAACTGTCACTTTTGCAATTTACATAATACTCACACCTCACACAAAAGCTCCTACACTGCTTTTTCTGATTTCTCAAAATTCTACGCAACCAATATTTCCATTTATCTAAATACAGCATTTATCTACGCTTCCTCCTCTTTTCACTTTTTCAAAATATACACAATCACAAAGACATCAAGACAAATCCTGACTACATCTAACACCATTCTCACTGTTTTCAAATTGTCCTTCATCCTATGTTCCTCCATTCTCTCTATGCCAGCTGTGCCATCAATGCACCAAAGTCAATCATATCGCCAAGCGTACTGCTGATATTCTTCGGTTTCAGTACATCCATTACAGCCTTTAATACCACATTGCATCTTTCCTCATTGCGGACAATGGCAAATAATTCTGCTGTGTTCTTTGCATCACACAAGGCATCGTGCATATGTCCTTCAAATTCAATTCCGGCATAATCTAAGGCTTTCTCCAGAGACATAATTCTCTCAAGCCCCAATTTCTCTGTATACTCCTTTTGGAAGTCGAACCATTTTTCCAGAGGGCGCATCTTGTCTGCTTTCGCATACTGCTTAAGTTCCATCTCTGCGGTTAGCTGATTATAGTCATTTTCGCTCCAGGCATAAACTTCATAATCGCTGCCATAGGATTCACACCAGTTTGCAAACATTTCATACGCAGTCGCAAATGTTGGAGCACCATATACCATCTGTGTACTGATACCAGTTAATGTTTCATATTTCTTGTAGATAGAATCGTTATACTGAGGTTTTACCAAAGTCTTGAATTCGCCCAGAATCATAAAACTCTCATCCATGATAACTGCACCAATCTCAATAATCTCTGAACGGCAAATCTGTCTTTCCACCTTATACTCACCTGCTACCGGATTCATCTCAAAATCAACAATTACATAGTTCATGCTCATTTCCTCCATTCATTTTTGTATTTGAAAATGTCTTTATATTTCCTTTGATGATACAAGCTTATCAAAATACAAGTCCCAAAAAACGGACAGGAACGTCCAAAAGTTGATATTTTCGCAAATTCGCAAGCAGTGCATAGGTATATACCTTATGCATTTTCGCTTGTTGTGGCACATCCCCAATCCCCTCTGAACTGCCAATTTCATTGTCAGACTACGCATTCACTTTGTGAACGCTAAGAACATTCGCAATCGCTCAAAATAAAAAAAGCGGGCAACTACCGGATTTCGAAATTCCGATAATTGCCCTAAGACTATCTTGCTCCTCTTTGCTTTTTTCTCTCTTGCTCATTCTCCTGCGCTCTTAAGAATGCATCTATGTTATGCTTTGCCGTCACATAATCCTGCATCTCTTTCTTCGCTTGTCGATATTCTGCATACGCAGATTTCTTTTTCGCTAATACTTCGGCATATTCTGCATTCAGTTCCTTTACCTTCGGAATCTTTTTATCCGGCAAATTACTGAAAGCTTCCTTTGCTGCCTTGTGAAGTGTAATTTCTTCACGGTGCGCTTCAAAGAATTTCTTGCTGTAACCAGCTTTACGATATGCCACATACACATCCCTGGTCTTGGCATAATTTATAATATGTGTTCTCAAAACTGCAATCTCTCCAAGTCGCTTTTCTGCATCTTTGATTGTTTGAGATAATTCAGTAAATCTGGCAGAAGAACCATTGGCCATTTCTTCTAACTTCTCATAACTGCGGATATCCTTTTCCTGCAAGAATAAAAGTGTCTGTGCCATCTGCTTGATATTGTAGACTGTAGCCCATCTTTTGTAACCACCACCTTTTCCCTGCTTTAACTTCTCCTGAATATCTATCAGCAAATCAAAATCACGCTTAGGCTTGCCCCATCGTTTCTTAGGATTTCCCTCTGTTCGCTCCGGTTCCTCTTCACCCCGGATACGTTTTTCAATATCCTCCTGTGTGTATCCTTCACCAAGTGAACGGAAGCGTATAAATCGTTTCTGCCCTTTTCCTCTGACTGCTGTATGTTTGCCTCGCTTGATTTCATAATCCTGCTCCTGCATCATTTTTAGGAATTCTTCGTAATCCGCAGGTCCTCTTGCTATAGCATTATCAATATCTTCGCATATCTTAGCTCGGAAGGTTTCTTTTTCCGGATAAGTAGTACGCTTTGCTCTTTCGCTGGGGTTCCTTGGTTTGATGACAGACAATCCATGCTCCAAACACACCAAGTCGCTCAGCTTCTGTAGTGCCAATGCAATAAACCACGAATCTCTGAATTTCCTATCACATGCAAGATTGGTGGAATTGAATATAATGTGATTATGAATGTGCGCCCTATCCGTATGTGTTGCTACGATAAAAGCATGATTACCTTTGGTAAAACGCATTGCTGTTTCATAACCAACCTGATTTGCTTCCTCCGGCGTAATCTCCCCCGGCTTAAAGGATTGGCGTATCTGGTATGCAATAATATCTCCCTTAGGTCTTCGCCCTGTTATTTGCAAATATTCTCTTTTTGAATCTGCGAACTCTTTATCTGCTATCTCCGCATTGCAGCCATAGGAAGATACATAAGCACCCTGTTCTGTCTTTTCTCCATTCATGGCATAATCCGTTCTGTCCTTAAGACACTGCGCTATTGATTTTCCCTTATTTGCATGCATGACTATCAATCTTGTAGCAGCCAATCCTTCCACCTCCCTTTAGCCGATACTTCCTAATCTCTCCAACATCTCTCCGAGCATTTGAAGCAATTCTTTATGAATTGTCATCAGCTCTTTTATATCTTCTTTGTAAATACTACCGGTCTCATTTGCTTTTTTTGCATACTGATTAAGGTTGTTACTGTTAATCTTCATGAGCCTTAGCACTTCCTTCATATCAGACATATCCAGCTGAATGATGAAACCATTCATTGCCATTTTAAGCATGTAGGCACTCAGGTTACGAATGCCTACACTCTCCATGCGCTCACGAATCGCTTGTAGTTCACCCGGAGAAACCTTAATATAGATTCCCTTCGATTTCTCCGGTGCCATTATCTTGCCTCCCTATCTGTTTGACGATGACATTTAGAGCAATGCTTCTCAGGACTTGCCGCCTTTAGCTTCTCAATCACAGATGACTTTGTTTCCTTTTCTGCCACAGTCTCTGTTGGCATATTATTGATAACGCCGTCCAGCTGATTATCATTCTGCTCTATCATGTCCTCCATACTCCTGAGTGGATTTCGTCCAGAATCAAATCCCGGCAGTTCCTTAAAACCAACAGAATCCACATAATAGTACTTCACTTCATTCTGTCTTTTCAGCGCAATCACATCACTGACAGATAAGCTATGCCCGGTAAAATCATCCGGTCTCTCTACGCTAAATCGCATAAACAGATTATCCAGAATCAAATCAATATCCTGCGACTGTGTATTTAGCGGTCCGGCATACACCGTATCATAAAAATTAATCTCCGGATTGAATCCCTGCGACTGCACAAAATCATATTTCATGAACTGCATTCCTTCTACAGAATCATTCATCTGTAAAATCGCATATCCATCTGTTTCGGATGAAAGAAAAGCTTCCAGAATTTCTCCGGAAGCTGCGCCATTTACTTCATCCCATTTTTTAATATCTGTTCCCGTTCTTACCTCTGACATCTCGCTACCTCCTATTTTCAAATTCAAGACGAAAGTTACATCTCCCATCTTCTACTGTCATTACCACTGTGCAATCATAGGTTTTTCCTGTTTTTGCACTTTTACATCCTTTAAGCTTTGCCTTGCCATCCTTAATCAACTTCTCTGCTACCTGCTTAGTCAGCTTTTTATTTAAGGACTCAAAGAATCTGTTATTCTTCCATAAGGCAAAACTGCATTCCTTACTTTCGCAGAAATATCCCTTAGATTTCTCCACAACATTTCTTCCACAGCAAGGACAAACTCCCATAGGCTCATTTGCTGGATGCATAAGAACCTCAGCATCCTCAATTACTTTGTAAGTAAGCACCAGGTCCTTAATCATATCTCCAATCTCGGCTATAAAGGCATTGGAAGAAAAATTACCACGCTCAATCTCAATAAGTTTCTCTTCCCACTCCGCTGTCATGGAAGCTGACTGAATCTGCTCCGGCATTACTGTAATAAGTGCTGTACCCTTATGTGTTGGAATCAAAGACATTGACTTCTTATCGCCTTTTCTCTCCACGAAACCGATACGAACCAGCTTCTCAATGGTACCTGCTCTGGTCGCTGGTGTACCGATTCCTTTATGCTCCGCATCATCAGGCATCTCATCTGCGCTGGCATGCTCCATCGCATTTAAGAGAGTGTCTTCGGTAAAATGCTTTTTAGGTGATGTCTTACCTTCCTTCATTTCAGGCTCCCTTGCCGGGATGGATTTTCCTTCTGTGAATAAATCCAGATTCTGCAAAATCTTATCCTCATCTGAATCATCGCTATTCTTCTTTTTTCCACCAAGAATCCACTCTACAACATCCTTCCAGCCATTTTTCAAAACCTTCTTTGCCTTAGCCTTAAACAGATAACCAGCACAATCAAATTCCAGTTCTGTCTCTGCAATCACATGTGGCTCTCCAATACCTGCAAGCAATCTAGCCACCACCAAACTAAGAATCTTCTGTTCTCCACTTGGCAGTTCTCCAAATACCACATCGTATACATTCACTGTAGGAATAATCGCATGATGGTCACTAACCTTTTTATTGTTAATAACCTGCTTACAATTCATAGGAAACTTACCACTGAATCCAAACTTATCAGCCATCTTTCTTGCTAGGTCAGGAAGTGTTGCTTCCATATCGTCTGTCAAAAATCTGCTGTCTGTTCTTGGATAAGTAAGTAGCTTCTTTTCATATAAACTCTGTGCATAATCCAAAGTCTGCTGAGCTGTAAATCCCAATTGCTTATTAGCCTCTCGCTGTAAATTCGTCAGGTCATAAAGCTGTGGTGCCTTCTCCTGCTTTTCAGTTGTTCGGTTTTTCCGAATAACTGCTTTCTCCGCTTCCTTTACCTTTTGCAACACTGCAATTGCCTCATTCTTGTCCATAATGCGCTCCCCAGTAGCTTTTACACCACCCACAGTAATTGCAATCGTATAAAACGGTTCCGGCTTAAATCCGCTAATCTCTGCCTCTCTTGTAACAAGCATTGCAAGCGTAGGTGTCATTACACGACCTACATTCAATGTCTGCCCGTAAAGGGTTGAAAAAAGCCGGGTAGCGTTCATCCCAACAATCCAGTCAGCACGCTCTCGGCATAATGCAGCTTCATACAAAGCATCATATTCACTTCCACTCTTAAGATTAGCAAATCCTTCCTCTATCGCTTTATCTTCCATTGAAGAAATCCATAATCGCTCAAAAGGCTTTTTACAGCCTGCCTGATGATACACCAAACGGAAAATTAACTCTCCCTCACGTCCTGCATCTGTCGCTTCTACAAGGCTGGTAACATCACTTCTCTTCATCAAATCCTTCAGCACCTTAAACTGCTTCTTGGTTGACTCCGATACCTGATATTCCCACTCCTTCGGTAAAATAGGCAAGTCCTCATATCTCCATTTACTGTACTTCTCATCATAGAACTCCGGTTGCGCCAACTCCACAAGATGCCCCACGCACCAGCTGACAATATAACCGTTTCCTTCCAAATATCCATCCTGCCTATCAGTAGCACCAATAACCTTTGCAATGGACTGTGCCACAGAAGGCTTTTCTGCAATCACTAACTTCATTCAAATCCTCCTATCTTCCTGTAGAGCCAAACGCTCCCGTGCCTCTTTCTTTCCATTCCTCAAAAGTAAAATCAGGGATTACCACCGGCATAATAATCAGCTGTCCCACCTTATCATTTTCTTTGATTTCATAATCCTGATTGCTCACATTAGAAATAATTGCATGTACCTCTCCTGTGTACCCTGAATCAATGGGTGGCAATTCACAAACAATACCCTTAGAACTCAACCCACTTCTCGGAAAAATATATCCTGCATATCCGTCAGGGATTTTAAGCCCGAACCCTAACGGCAGCTTGCAAATCTGTCCGGAATGAATTACTTCATCCCTTGGACTATACACATCTGCACCAGCATCATTTACATGCGCTCTCATCGGCACTTTACCGCCAAAATCAATCAACTGTATTTTCATCTGCTACTCCTTCCTGCAAATCATAATTATCAGCAATTCTTGGAAAGTCCACCCTAATAATGTCCGAAGGCGACATATCTACCGGAATACATTTCCCGCAGGTCATCTTACCCTCTTCACAGCCACCATTCATGCAGAACGGACCGCTATCCATAAACAGCTCCCTGTTCTGGTTCATCAACTGCTCCCAGATTTTTAACATCACATATCTGGTTTCCTTGGTATTTCTTCTGCATACCCTCTGTCGAATCATGTGCTTCCACTGATAGGGCGTTGCACTTATCAGCAAAATATTTCGCATCCCCTGTGGTGCACAGTATCCTGCACTATCATTATCCACACCGGATTTAATAATCTCCTGATAACTCTCCATTGCTTTTTTACACTGAACAAGATACTCCGCCTCCTGGTTCGTACCAATAATGTCATAAGGCACTACAAAATCATCCACACCGGAATAATCGCTATACTGCAAGCTTGCTGACATGTACTTTACTTCATTCTGGTGTCTTGTAATCTGCGCTAAAAATCGTCTTGAAGCTCCTACAATAACAACATTGATAATTCCAAACTTCTGAATTGTCGGATGCGGCAGCTTCACAAGCCTTTCCACTGTTGACCTCTGATAAGAGCTTTCATACAAATCCATGAAATCCTTTAAGCAGGTAATCTGATGTCCTCGCTGTGTCAGCCTTGCTGCACACACCATCATTTTCTCCGCCTCATCAATGGAATCCGGATTTAAAATCTTAACCTCTATCTTTTTCATGCTGCGCCTCCTCCACAATCGCCCGAAGGATTAAGAGATAATTGATACTGTCCGTAATCTTTTCATCCCACTGCTCAATAGGATAATCGCCCTCATCCAAACACATATCCATGATGGAAATGTAGTGCTTTACCAGCATCCCCATAAGAGCAATCTGCGGTGTCGTTCTCATTAGCTTTGCTGCCTTTTTGAAATGCGCCAAGCGGTCAATCTCAACATTAGTCATTGCTTCCGGTGCATACTCATTCCCCTTGGTTACCAGCATAGTTTTACAACGTTCCATCTGACCGATAACCACATCATTAAATTCATTTATAATCATGCTCTCTCCTCCTGCTTTTTAGATTTCTTTGCCGGTGTTTTTGCTACTTTCTCCTTGCCCTCTTGAAGCTTGGATTTTACGGAAGTCTTCTTGGTAGCCTTCTCCTTTGGCTTTTCTTCCTGCTTACTTTTTCCTTCCGGCGACATTTTTTCAGCAGTTGCTATTAAAAGTTCTGCTAATTCTTCTTTACGGTTCACCGTGTCATTCTTGACACTGACAGACTCCTCAACTGACTGTTCCTGTGTCTTTTCTGCCATTAAAACCTCCAGCTTTTCATCAATAGCAGAAATCATTTCTGATGCAGCTCTACGAATCGTATCAAGGGAAGCTTTCAGTTCCGGTATTTCTTTACCCTCGGACCAGCCTGCTACATAAGAAAAGGAATAGTCAGAAGTATCAATACCGTAATGCTGGCATACTGTGTACGCTACACTCTCGGCCTCGACCTCTTTACTATTCCTTGATTGTTTAGGACCGTTATTCTCAATTGCATGGAGCTTCTGATGCGCCATTTCATGTATTGCCGTTTTTACCGTTTGAGCCTCGCTCATACCTTCCTGAATAGCAATACGCTTTTCTGTCTGACTATAAAACCCTTTCGCACTACCACTAATATCTTCAAATGTCATGGGTACCGGACAAACTTCTTTTAATGCCTCTAAGAATGTTCCATATCCGTCCACATTTCCCATCAGCTCATCTACACCCAGACTAGGCAACTCCTTACCATCGGTCTGACTCACATCAAAAGTGCTTACCACTTTAAAAGCATTGATTTTTATTTCTACGCTTTCCATTACCTGCTCGCCATCTTTGTCTAAGACCGGCTTACCTCTTTCATCCACCTTACCTTGCTCTTTCTGAATTGTATATGGAGCAGGTGCAATAATCTTAATTCCCTTTTCGCCCTTCTTTACAAAACGCCCCATTTCCTTCCATCCGGTAAAGCTCTGGCACATCTGTGCATCCGGCTTCTGCATCATGATAAGGATATTGTTATTTACGGAATATCTCGGAAACTTCGCCATCGTATCCAAAAACTGCTTATATTTATCACTGGAGAAAACCTCTGCTACTCCTTGCTCCAACTTATCCGTAATCTCTTTGAGCTGGTCAGACTGCTTTTCTCTTGACTCAATAATTTGCACCTTTTTCTGAATCTCCTTTGGTATCTCTCCCCGAATTTCAGCCTCCGGCATAGCATGAATCAATTCTGCTATCGCGTACTGTGCTGCTTTATTTTCTCCGATTTCAGGAACGTATCCTAATACTTCTAAATCAATATATTTTGCATTCGCAATATCAACCTCTGTAAAAAGCTCCGGTTGTGCCACATCTGTTACACGAATACCAATCGTAGGAATACCATGCATCCTATCATCAGGAATCTGCTTAAAGATTTCCAATGCTTCTTTCACACTTCCTACGTTCTCATGAAGTTCTCCCATATTATGAAATTCTCCACATTCAGCAACCGTAAAACTTACTTTCTTTGCTGACTTCATTTCTGTTGTTTCTGCCACTTTCATTCCTCCTAACTGCAAATTGTTAATGTCTGCCGTGTACTTCATCTCCGGTATCGGCATTACACCTTTTTCATGAAAAGAATAGTAATCATTTCCCCGACCTACTATCACATGTTCTACAAGCTTTACTCCCAACAAACCACACACCTGTGCCATTCTGTCTGTTACAGCAATGTCCTCTCTACTAGGTGAAAGCCTACCAGACGGATGATTATGGACCAGCATTACGGCTGATGCATTAGAGAGTATCGTACTTTTCATCACTTCCCTTGGATGCACCAACGACTGCTCCAGAGCACCAACACTTACAATATTCACATTGATAGGTTTAAGGTCTGCCTGCAAATTCACTACTGCAAATACCTCACGGTCATAATCTTTCAAAGTATCTGCCATTAGCTTCACAACAGCCTGCGGATTATCCAAAGGATAATCACTGTACAAAGGCGGTTCTTTTACCAACCGGATAGCCACATTATTCAAGTAAAACTGTTTACTGTTCATTTCCTTCTCCAATAGGTACATTCATCACAAATTCCTGCTTTTTCAATTCCTTCAATCTTCCAAGTATAGATTTTTGTGTAGAACGCACTACTTTCTTTTTCTGTTTCAATGTTGCCTTATAATAACCGACATATCTTGATTTCTTTCCCATATATGCTCCTTCCTGCAAAAGAAGGGTAGCTTATGCCACCCTTCCATGCTTTAAACTATTCCTCGTCGTCTAAATCCTCATCAAATTCAGCTGCAATATCCTCATCCACTTCGATGCCTGCAAGGTAATCTTCCTCATCCTCGTTATAATCGAAATCAGGGTCAGGACCTACATTCTGGCTTTCTTTTTCCTTATTCTTTTTAAGGAAGAAATATCCACCAACACCACCAGCCGCTACAAGTAGCACTAATAACAATACACCTGCATTACTCTTTTCCGGTTCTTCTGTCGTAGGTTCCTCAGTAGTTGGCTCTTCCTTTGGTTCCTCGGTAGGTTCCGGTTCTGTATCAGCTACCGGCTCTTCTGTAACTTCTCCTGTGTACTTCTGTGCCTCTTCCTCATCCATAAGAGATAAAAGGTCAGCCTCATCTACTAAATTCAGGAAATGCACCGTTTCAGCCCCGTTATCATCTCTGTCGATAATCAGATAAAAGTAATTTCCATTCTTAGTAGTGAGCGTAATAAACTGCTTACCGGCACCGCTTTTTGCACCGTAATCATCAATCAGATTCATATTTCCATCCGGTGTTAATGCATAATCTGCATTGGCAGCTTCATTCATACTATCCATAAACATCATCATGAACATCTGTAAAAGTGCCTCATCAGTTTCATTGGTCGCATTTTCAAGCACTTCCAAATAATCACTGTGTACATAACCAGTCTTTGCAGGAACTGTTATCTGATACCAGTCGCCCTCTGTTCCGATGACAGATACCTCTTCCCCGGGACGAAGCTGGTCAATAATTTCATAATCCATACCTGCACCGGTTCTTACATTTAATCGGGAACCCTTTGTTACAACCGTCCCTGTAGGGTCAGTTTCTTCTCCATAAACATATTCCGCACCGTTAAAAGAGAACACTACACTACCATCCTCATTAACCTTATAGCTGTATGGAAGTTCTGTATCCGCCTCTACTTCTGAACCTTCAACAATACTGTTATCCGAAACGCTCTCTGTTGTTTCTACTTCAACCACTTGTGCATCTACATTCTCCTGTGCAAAAGCAGTCATAGGTGTTAATCCCATTACCATTGTTGTAGCAAGAGCAATTACTCCGCTCATCTTTTTACCAATATTAAATTTCTTCATCGTCAAAATCCTCACTTTCATCGTATTCATCCTCTTTAACTTCCGTAGTTACCTTTATTGAAGGCTCTGCTACCGGATTGCTTTGTGCAATTGGCAACTGTCCATTTGCAGCCATCTGTAAGAACTGTGCCACCTGCTCCGGCGTTAACTTCAATGCACCTACATCAGCCAAAATCTGCGTATTTTCTGCTTCCTTCAATTTCTGCTCAAGCTGTTTTACCTTTGCATCCGCATCAGCTTTACGCTGTCTTGCACGCTCTAATTCAGCTCGAATCTTATCCAACTTTTCATACATGCTCTTACTGCTCCTTTCATTGAAAAAGCTCCCAAAATAGGGAGCCTAGTTAATTCTTCCATAAGTATAAAAATGTTCCTGCCAATAGGTTGTATTGATAGAAGTGTACTGAATCGGATTGCCACAATGCAGCATCATCCCATCTCCAACATAAATCCCTACATGGCTTGCACCGTTTGTATTATAGGTACCTTCAAAGAATATCAAATCGCCGGGCTTGGCATCTGATGCGGATATTGTCGAACAACATCCCAATAATCCATTCGCTGTCTTTCTTCCAACACTCCATCCGTTTCCACAGTTATTGATTACATAGCTTACAAAACCAGAGCAATCAAAGCTGGTCGAAGGAGAAGAGCCTCCCCATACATACGGATATCCTAGATATTGCTCTGCACATTGAATCATTCTGGCAAATTGTTGGTCTGTCAAATACTCTGCCGGGATATCATAATCCTGATACTCCCCTGGGTCTACCACACTATAGATGTCATCTCCAAACAGATATGCCTTATTACCATAGGTAGCAAGAAGAATCTCATATCTCTCCATTTCATCCGCAGATAATCCATATGCTCTTACTACAGCATCCAAAGTGGCATTAGTCAGTACGGTTTTCAGAATATAATACTCATATTCCACTTCTACCTCATACTCAGCCTCTACCTCGTATTCATATTCCTCCGTTGTGGTTGAACCATCCGGATTAGTCACGGTTCTTGTGCCTGTTCTTGTCTCTGTCCGCGTTCTTGTTTCCGTTCTCGTTCTGGTTTCTACAATCTCAGTAACTGTAAGCTCATATTGCGCCTCAAAGATACTTTGTAATTCACTCTGCACTTCTGACTGCGAGTAATCCTCATACAATACCGTAAGCAACGCAGCCAACTGATATGGATTATGACCGATTTCCGCTAGTTCGTAGCGGTATTCATCATAGCCCGGATAATCTGTTTCAATGGAATCCACTTCATCCTGCAAATCATCTTCTAATGCTGTATAATCTGCATCTACTGCAAGAATCACATCATCTTCCGCAGTATAACTGCTTGCAATTGTAGAATTATTAACACCACCAGCCATCAAGGAACAGGATGAAAACATACACATTATCACTATCAGCAATAGAGCAATGATACCTGCAATAATCAGCACCTTTGGGTCTTGCAGAATATGTTCTGTAATAAATTCTCCGATACGCGCTACCATATCTCCTGCTTTATCTACAAACTTCTTTCCTACACTTCCTGCACCACCGGCAGCTTCTTTTGCTTTCTTCTTTTGGTATGCATCCACCATCTGACGCTTGGTTCTGCTTTTCTGTATTTCCTTAGCAGCTTCCTTAGAAGTTTCTTTCTTCGTAACCTCTATCTTTTCAGATTGCTTTTTTGTACGCTTATGAAGCTTCTTACCATATCGGTCAAGTTTTACCCGCTCAGATACAAGACCAACTGCTTCCATACCTCTTGCAACTGCCTCTGTACCTACATTTTCATCCTCATTGCGCTCTGAAAGCTCATGTGCAGATTTCCTGCTAATTGCAGCCTCTGCTCTTGCCATTCTCCTGCCACGCTTCGTCTGAGCTACAAGCTTCTTTTTCTCCTCTACAGATAATGAATTATCTTTCTTACCATAGCGAAGTTTTTTTCTTACTGCTTCCCTTGCAGTCTGCTCATTCTTTAACTTGTCCCCCGGCGACTTCTGTGATGTCGCCCGGGAGGACTTCTTAGAATGATAAGTTTCATTCTTTTTTTCTTCATTCATTTACGCCTGCTCCTTCTTTGCTTCCTGTACTTCACTAAGCTTAGTTGTCATGATACGGTACAATTCAAGGTCAGTAGGGAATCTGTCTACAAATGGCAGAATGACATTTCCATAAAATAAAAGCCCTTCACCTTCTCCCGAATGTGTCACATACGAAAGCTGATGAGGACTGATATTTAACTGCTTTGCTAAGATTTGTCTATCTCCCACTGCCTGATTCAGCATATAAATAAAGTCAGAGTTCTCAAAGATATTTTCGACTTCCTTTGAAGCCAGAAGGTCCTTGACGTTCTGTGTGATACCGGTTGGAATACCTCCCCATTTTCTAAATCGCTTCCAGATTTCTACGGTATATGCCGCTGTCTGCTCATCTCTAAGCAAAAGATGCATCTCATCCATATAATATCTGGTGGACTTACCGGCAGAACGGTTCTCTGTTACTCTGCCCCACACCTGGTCCTGTACTACCAACATACCAATCTTCTTAAGCTGCTTACCTAAATCCTTGATGTCATAGCATACAAGTCTGTTAGTAATATCTACATTTGTACGATGATTAAATACATTTAAGGAACCATGCACATATATTTCAAGTGCTGTGGCTACATGCTTTGCTTCTGCTTCATCCTGTGCCAAAAGTGCATTGTACAAATCCTCTAATAGAGGCATATTCTCCGGCACCGGATTTTCAAAATATCCCTGATAAATCTTTCTGATACAGCGGTCAATAACCGTTTTCTCAATCGGCTGTAAGCCTTCCTTGCCACCAACAATAAGCTCACACAAAGACAAGATAAAATCTGCCTTAAGAGCCACCGGATTATCGTCATCCGAATAATTCATATTGATATCCATAGGATTGATAAACTGCGAACTGGTAGGACTGATTTTTATTACCTGACCACCGAACCTCTCTACCAACGGACTATACTCTGACTCAGGGTCACTGATAATTACATCGTCATCTGTAACAAGGAAAGCATTTGCAATCTCTCTCTTTGCAGAGAATGACTTACCGGAACCCGGTGTACCAAGGATAAGGCCATTCGGATTTTTCAGCTTCTTTCTGTCCACCATAATCAGGTTATTAGAAAGTGCATTCAAACCATAATAAAGCGACTCTTTATCCGGCTGGAATAATTCCTGCGTTGTAAATGGCACAAAAATGGCTGTGCTGCTGGTTGTCATACCTCGCTTAATATCCACCATATTATGAGCCAATGGCAGACTGCTCATAAGCCCCTGCTCCTGCTGATAATCGAGTCGTACCAGATTGCAGTTATGCTTCTGAGCTATACTGGATGCCTGGAACAAATTATTTTCAAGCTCCTGCTCCGTTCTGCCGGTATTCATCACAAGGAAGGTCAAAAGGAACATTCTTTCATTCTGACTCTGCAATTCCTTCAAAAGTGCTTTCGCATCATTTCCATAGGTTGCAAGGTCCGAAGGGATGATATCCATATCATATCCTGCTCTTACCGCTTTCTTCTGCTCCTCAATCTTGCTTCTATCAAGCTCCGTAATGGTATGTTTTACCGTCTTAATCGCTTCATTCTGGTCCACGGACTGAATATGCATGGAAATAATCAGGTTAGACTCCATTCCAAGAAAATCCGCAAGCATTCTGTCGCTAATATCCGATGCTGTAATAGACAAGAAAGACATCGCTCCATACATGCTTCCCATCTGGAAGGTTCTACCATTCCTAAATCCAAATCCGCTAGGGGCAATAAAGTCCTTTACAGATAATCCGGTGCCCGGCAGCCACTTCCAATCAAAGCGAAACTTCTCGTTATCTGCCATATGGAACTGTGTATGCATAAGTTCCAATCTTTCTGCACCGTTTAGGCTTCTGGCTCGTACTCCAAGCCTCTTAAAGTTATTCAAAATATCCATCTCAATATGAGATAATCTCGGCTTCGCTTCCTTCATAGAAGTTGCCTTAATGCCAAAACTCAAATACTTCGTCTTCGTAAGACCATTATTTCCTGCCTGCATCTGATGAAACAGCATTGTACTGTACTCATCTCTGACACCATTAAAATCATCCTTCTTATGAGGGATTGCAATACTCTTTTCAAAGCTCTCAGCATCCGTTGTCATATTCATAAAGGACAATTCAAAGTGTACCGAACTATCAAAGAAATTCAGGAATGAGCACCACTCCTCAAAAATCTCTGTCTTATCCTCCTGCAATGCAAGCTGATAATTGATATCCTGAAACTGTATTGTCTTCGTGTAATAATCTGTTCCCACACGGCAGATACCATTCTGAAACATCCTATCAAACGGAATACTCTGCTGCGCTGTTCTTGGAACACCATCACTTTTCTTTACCTTACGAATGATTTCCTTTACCTGTCGCTTTTCTTCCTTCGTCAGATGTTCCGGCAATACCAGCTCCACATCCTTGTCTTTCTTTCGAAAATTGAACAATTCTCTCTACCTCCTTCTGTGCTTCTATCTGTCGCATAATCGTTGCGTAATGATTGTCCGTCTCATAAGGACGGTACTTAGGGCGAACAAAATTCGCCTGAATAAACTGGTTCAAAAATACTTCCAAAGGTTGACCGTTTTTCTCATACATAGCCAAGAAGAACAATGGCATCATAACTACCATCATTCCCATAGCAGCTACACTAGGACTGCTAATTGCTTTGAGTAAAAAGAATGACGGTACTCCTAAAAGTGCCGCCACGGAAAAACAAATCAACTGTCTTTTTGTAAGATTGAACATCACTTTACTTTTTACCTTCGTTAAATCACGAGGTACTGATATATATGATGCTGCCATAAAACCTCCATTTTTCTAATTAGTGTGCGTGTAATACTGACTTTGCAATGGTACCCGTCTTAAATAACGTAAACGCCAAAAGCACCGTGAATCCTAATACGCTCCACAATGAGCCTGCAATATCAGACGTAAATGCCACTCCAGTAATCAATACCGCATAAATGCCGACACAAATCATGATTAAGAATCCCTGGAATGCCAAAGCAAACAATGATTTCAAATAATTCATTCCCATCATGCTCTGGTCCTTATTTCCAAATGTTGCAAATGGAATAGGCGCCATACTGGTCATCAAGTAAATCTCAATCATACGCCCATTGATAATCACAAATATTGCGATGCTCAGAATATGAATTCCTAGTTGAACAATAAATGATTGCAGATATATTCCCAACAACTCTGCTATTCCCATCGCCTCCAATGTGCTTTGCATTGTTAGGAGTGTACTATCATCAATTGCGGTACTACCGGAAATAATACTTCCACTTCGTTGAACGACCCATTGCCCTACATCAAATACCGCCATTGTAATGTCAAAAGTGTTAGAAATCAGGCATACAGCCACAAAGGTCTTGAATACCCATTTCCAAAATATCCATGTTTCAAAATTCGCCAAATTATTATGGCTAATGACTAGCTGTATCAGCTCATAACAGGCTATAAACGTCAGAATAATTCCCGCCACTGGAAGTATCACATTCTCCGAGATATTCCTGATAAGCGAGTAAACACCCGGCAAAAAACTTGCCGGTGTCTGACTCACATCTGCTGCAATCTGTCCGACCTCTTGGTTTACTGCTTCAAACGCATTAGACAGATTATTCATAATTCCTGATACAAGCAACTCTTTCAGCCAGTCTTCTATCGACTGAAATAAGCTGTCCATCTAATCCTCCAATCTTAGAACAAGGTTGCAAGTACAGGCACTAAAGTTGTACCGATAAGGGCTACACCGCCACCTGCCATAAGCTGCTTCATACCCTGGGACTTTGCACCCGGGTTATCGTTACCATAACCTTCCATAAGGTTGATTGCACCCCAGATTCCAAGACCTGCTCCAAGTGCTACTACTAATGTCTGTAATGTTCCAATTGCGCTCTGAAAAAATGCCATAATTAAAATCCTCCGTGTTATAAAAATTTTTCTTTAATGTGTTAGAGCCAAGGTTTCTCTCCTTGGCTCCGTGTAATAAGTTACTATTGCGTAGTCCTGCTACGCCTACTCTTAGAAAAGAGTTGCAAGTACAGGCACTAAGGTTGTACCGATAAGGGCTACACCGCCACCTGCCATAAGCTGCTTCATACCCTGAGACTTTGCACCCGGGTTATCGTTGCCGTAACCTTCCATAAGGTTGATTGCACCCCAGATTCCAAGACCTGCTCCAAGTGCTACTACTAATGTCTGTAATGTTCCTACTGCGCTCTGAAAAAATGCCATAATTAAAATCCTCCGTTTTTCTTTCTTTTTGTGTGATATATAATTTCTTGACCAAAAGGTCGTTTATAGTTACTGCTCCAAAGCCCGTCGACTGACTTTGGAAATACGGCCGTACCTCACCCAGACCGAAATCCGAGCGATAAAAAAACTCTTTCGTCCTGCCTTTATCGCAAAACCAAAGAGTTAATTCTCTGTTACTTCGATGACTTCATATTCGTCATCGGCTCTCAATATTAAGTTGTGATTGAGGAACTTCTCGATATCGAAGTGATTCCTCTTGTCATAATCAGAAGTCAAATGGTAATTCGGATGCTGCGTAATATCATATTTATCCGATAAAAACGGACGCACACCTCTTAACTGCACGATACACTTACTGCCATCCATAACAGCCAGCTCATCAATGCTCATCAAGTCCTTTCCAAGCTTCTGATAGTTCAAATTGTAGCTCATATTGCTACCTCGCGATTCCCCAGTGTTAAACATATCAATGGTCTCTTTACCCAGGGTTGCATTCAAATCCTTTAATGTGGTCTGCTCTGAACCACCAAGGAATATCTGTGAATCCATATTACCGATAATCGTATCGGCATTGTCCTTATAAATTGCCTTAAGCTGCGACTTTGCCTGCAATACCAAACAAGCAGAAATCTCTCTGCTTCGAATGGTTGCCACAAGCTTCTCCAGATTCGGAATCTGTCCGATATTGGCGCACTCATCAATCAGGCACCTTACATGCACCGGTAATCTTCCACCATACACATCATCTGCCTTTTCACAAAGCAAATTGAATAGCTGGCTATAAATCATGGAAATCAAGAAATTAAAAGTGGCATCCGTATCTGACATAATCAAAAATAATGCTGTCTTTTTATCTCCCAAGGTATCAAGTTCCAGCTCATCATACGCTGTAATATCTCTCAGTTCCTTAATATCAAACGGTGCAAGTCTTGCACCACAGGACACAAGAATCGACTTAGCAGTTTTGCCGGCAGCCAATTTATACTTTGCATATTGCCTTACTGCAAAATGGTCCGGCTTCTCTTTTTCCAATGCTTCAAACATTAAATCTACCGGATTCTTGAATTCTTCATCGTCCTCCCTGACTTCCATCGCATTTATCATCTCCAAAAGAGTTGAAAAATTCTGCTCTTCCTCCGGAGCCTCATAATGGATATAACCAATCAATGCCGTGTAAAGCAATGTCTCTGCTTTCAGCCAGAAATCGTCACCGCCCTTGCTTTCTCCCTTTGTATTTGCGATAAGCGTTGTTACCAGCTTTAGAATATCCTTCTCAGAGTGGATATAAGCAAAAGGGTTATAGTGCATTGATTTCCTAAAATTGATGGTATTAAAAATCTTAATACGGTACCCATTCTTTAAAAGAGCATTGCCACATTCGCAAGCAATGCTACCCTTCGGGTCCGTTACAACGTAGCTTGAATGCATCTGTAGGAGATTAGGTTTTAGCCAGAATCTGGTCTTACCGGAACCGGAACCTCCGACAATCAATACATTCTTATTTCTCGCATATTTAGGCTGCGAGGGTCTGCTATTCATGGTAATACGCTCCGTCTGTGAAAGAATCACATTCTGTGAAAATTCTTTATCCACAAACGGCTCAATATCTGCCGTTTTTCCCCACCGAGCAGAACCGTATTCCACATTATGCTTATAATTCTTTGCATTCTTTCCTTTCAGATAGACTGCCAGACGAAGTACAGCTCCGATAGCTATACCTATCATCAGGTCCAATGGATGCAAACTTGGCAATGGATTAGAAAATGCCTCCATAATCAGTCCATCAAGCACGATGCTCTGAACCTTTTCGGAAGCATTCTCTCCTACTGCCATTCTCCATATCTCTCCAACATTCGTAGCCAATAATCCAATCAACACATAAGGAAGATTCAGGATTAGCAGCTTCTTATACTTTGTACTCATCGACTCTTCTCCTTTTTCTTCTCATGTTCTTTCTTTGGCATATTCGCTACCAGCTCCTTAAACTTCTTAAGAGCCTTCAATATGCTAGGACGGTTCTGAGACTGCTTCTTCATTTGCTTAGCAGTATACTCAGCCAACACCTGCGCAATTGCATCTGCGTCACGAGCCTTGAAGAATACCATATATTTTGTTGGCGTAACTGTCTTGTCCTTTACAATGGCAAAATCCACTCCATATTTCTTTGCAATACGCTCAAAATCCTTAAGCCCGGTTTCACCTACCGGAAGACTAGAAACTCCCTGATTTTGACCTATCAGCTGCTTCACAGACTGTTTACCCTTAATATGGTCATCCTTAACCGCTTTGTTCGCCTTTTTATTCTTACGATGCTGTAGATACTTAGATAATGCCCGGCATATAGTCCTCGCTGTCAGCTTCGTTGTGGATATCGCTAACCGCACTGTTTTATCTGCTACTTCTTCATTAACCAACAATCTCACCCCTTTCGTTCCTTATTTGCGTGCTCCTTAGATGTATCCTGTGATACCCTCCATCGAAGTCACAATTAACTTTGCCTTTTTAGCAATTGTAATGTCATCCTTCATATCCTCGGTGATACGATTACCGCATACCACCAAAAATCTTGCTCTACGAAGCAGGTCCTCTTCCATCTCTTTCTGCATCTTATGTGCATCCGGATTTTCATCTGTAAAGACTCCACTGAATGCCAATACCGGACAGATAGGAATATAACCATTATCCGCTAACACCTGGCAATACTTTCTTGCTTCCTCCTCTGCTTCAAATCGGTTCTTACTCCATGCTGCGGTTACATATGCTCTAGGTAATGTTCTACTCATAATGCCTCCTAATCCACCTGATACGCAGGCAATTCATACTGACCTGCATATACACTGGTTGTTCTGCTTACAAATTCTACAAACGCCTCTTCCAGCTCCTTCTGAGTCATGCACTGAACTCCGTTGCCGGATTTCATAATCATGCACTCTCCCAAAATGAAATTGTTGCCATCAATTTTTACAGCACTGCCAACCGGATAAATAACCATATAATCTGTATTTCCCATCATTGCTGACATACAATGCTCGGCATAATCTTCAATTACACCCAATGCCCTTTCATAATCCATGAGCCAAAGAGATTTCTTTGTGCTAATATAAAGGGCTACTTTCTTAGGAATTGCAGGTGCAACAGCAGTGAACTTAAAGCCGGCATCTGCATCTCCATCAATTCTTACTTTTACGCTTTCCATAGTATTCATCTCCTTATATTCTTCCATTGGCTCTGTCATTGTTGAACATCGCCGTGTAATAGTTATTGATTGTAAGTGGTGCATTATAGAGCATCGCAAGCAGATATTGCTTAATATTGCGAATCTCCACACCATTCTTTTCCTTGCAGTCCAATACATACTGAATATGAGAATAATCCAGCTTCATGAACTGACTCTTTACTACCGCCAGAGGCTTTATATCCCCGGCAATACGAACGGTCTTATTCTTTGAGCAAACAGTATCCACCAAAATATCCAGAATCTCTTCCAACTCCCTGCACTGATAAGGATATTGCTGCTGTAATGCCTGATAATCCAATTGAGTAATAAAATATTGTCTGTAGGATTCTCTCTCATCCAAATCGCTATCTTCCGATAAGATAAGATTAGTCTCACTAATATCAGTATTATTAAACTCAGTATTATTACATCGTACTTTTTCCGAGTCTTGAATCGTATTTTCTACGGGTTCAGAATCGTAATTTGTACGAGTCTTGATTCGTATATCATTCGGGCGGATGAAATTCTTCACATAAATAATCACAGGTTTCCCCTGCCCCTGACGTTTACGCTCAATCAAACCATGCTTTT
>JBGVKL010000085.1:0-1839 GCA_045123675.1 Acetatifactor sp.
GAGTGTGTAAGTCCTTTTGCCAAGGCAGAAGGCTGTTCTCGTAGAAGTGGGAATCTCCCTCCTCAAACGCCTAGGCGTTAGGAGGGAGTAATTCAATTTTGGAATCTAAATTTTCGGAGTATTATTGCAATACGGCTTTAAAACATTGCATTTCTAAGGCATATTTAGATACGGGAATTATAAGTGGTAGAATATATAATGATGAACGTATGGAAAGTGATTTGGGATTGAAATTAGATACAGTTTCAGATGATAACAATTTTTCGTTATGTTCTGATACTAGGCAGTATCTGCATGGTATTAAGCAAATGATATCACATTATGTAGGCGTAGTTAATTTTTCCAAAAGGAATTTTTATATTAATCAGCGTACAGAAGCTCAAAAGGCTGTGGGAGAGTACTATGATTCTAATACCAGCTTGTATTTGGGAACTATCGTATTTAATGACAAAATAGGTGAATTGGATGACTGTTATGTAAACTATGCTAAACGTTATCATAGTTTAGCGGAAATTTTCAATAGTTGTAGGCCTGATAACATTCCGCTTACTGTTTTGCCGGAAGTATTGAATTATTCTTTGTTCAAGAATAATAATTACACATTGGAAGCCAAAATAAAAGAATTTTATTTTGGGCAGCAGTGATACGGTTATTCTGTTAAGGCTAGATTTTATGATGTATTCTGGATATTAAGCAGAGGTAATAGTTTATGGAAACAGATTTTAGTGAAAATGATTTGGAGTATGCAGTGGGCAGGCTGCTGGCAACCCGGAAGCTGACGATTGCCTGTGCTGAGTCATGTACTGGGGGCTTGCTGTCCGGCAGGCTGACGGCAGTGCCGGGGAGTTCTGCTTATGTGATGGGGGGCGTGGTGTCCTATACGAATGAAGTCAAGGTCAGCCATCTGGGAGTGAAGCAGGCTACGCTGGATGCCGTGGGGGCTGTAAGCCAGGAAACTGCCGGGGAGATGGCAGAGGGGATACGCTGCCGCATGCACACGGATATTGGCGTAGGTATAACAGGGATAGCCGGTCCTGGCGGTGCTACGGCAGACAAGCCTGTGGGGCTGGTGTATATATCTGTGTCCGGCTGTAATGGTACGGTGGTTACACGCAATGTTTTTCAGGGCAATCGCCAGCAGGTGCGCTGGCAGGCAACAGAAAAAGCTCTGGAGATGGTAGCGGAGTACGCTGGTGGATTGCCAGATAAGTCGAGCAGAGGGTATTTACTATAAGGAAATCCCCCTACACGCCCAGAGAGCTGCATCAGAGGCTTATTGTCGTGTATTCCCCCCAATATGCCAGATATCAAAAAACAATAAGGGAAAAGCAGATTGAAAGGGCAAAATGCATGCTTTCTGATGGTACTGCAAAGAGAACCAGCAAGAATCCAAATGATCCGCGCCGCTTTATAAAAAAGATAGCAGTTACCAATGATGGTGAAATAGCAAATATCCATGATCTTCTCGATAATGAAAAAATAGAGAATGAAGCTCTTTATGACGGATTATATGCTGTCTCTACTGACCTTCTTGATGATGAGGTAAGCGATATAATACATGTAAGCGAAGGCCTCTGGGAAATTGAGGAGTGTTTTCGGATAATGAAAACTGATTTTGAGGCACGCTCTGTATTTCTGCAAAAGGAAATCAGAATAAAAGCCCATTTTCTTACTTGTTTTCTGTCCTTAATCTTATACAGATGCATTGAACAAAAGATGAATAAGAGATATACATGCACAGAAATCCTTGGAACTATACGAAATATGAATTTTGCAACAGTTCAAGAGCAGGGGTATATTCCTCTATACAAGAGAACTGCTATAACAGATGAACTTCAT
>JBGVKL010000086.1:0-102320 GCA_045123675.1 Acetatifactor sp.
GACGAGCGGGAGATTACTTCCGCTCGTCTTCATTTAGTAGCGCAAAATTTGAGGACTCTTTATTTCCTTATTCGGTATAGCGGAGGCGGCTGTCAATTCGACATAATTTTCTTGTGATACTTTACCGTACATGAGCATTATGAAAGGGTTTGAAGCACTGGGACACGGATTACCCGATTCCGCTTACAACACCTTTAAATCTACTGCCTTATTGTCAGAAGATGACTACAGCTTTTGGAATGTGAATCAAGGCTTTGCTTATGTCATTTCCGGCATGATAAAGAATACTTCCTTTATGGCAGACCATAACTACATATATGAAAACGAAAACATTTGTGGTATCATTCACGTAAGAGAGTTACCGGAAGATGAATGTAAATACTATATCGTGGTTGATATGTTCAGTACCGATGACCTTGGCTCAGCCCACGGATTACTAATCAAAACCAACCATCTGGATTTAGCATATGCTATGATTAATTCCATAATTATCGAGTAAATGTTGTCTCACGTGCAAATATTGCTAATCCTATGAACCAAAGCAAAAATCCGCACCCTGGTTCGGGCCGGTAAGCTATTGCTTGACATGCTCCCGCAGGATGCTTAGAATCTCTTGGATTTCATAATAATACGTTAGCCTGCAAAAATGCGACCCTGTTTACAGGAGCAAGAGCATTTTTGCAGGCTGCTTTTAGTATTATGTATGAAATTCTAGAGATTCTTGCGTCCGAGGACTTGCGTCAAGCAATAGCTTACCGGTTCGGGCCAGGGTGCGGAATATTATTACCACATCAATATCTCATCAATCTTAGCACGCTCCTCATCGGTAAATGCGGTACTGTGAATGATTCCGATATTATCCAGTATCTGTGAAGGTTTCGATGCACCAATCAATACACTGGTGATGTCACCGTCACGCAGTATCCATGACAGTGCCATTTGTGCCAAAGTTTGTCCTCGCTCTTTTGCCAGTTCATTCAATGCACTTACCTTTTTTAAGGCTTCCTCAGAAATACTGGACTCATTTAAGAATCTGCCGTCTGTTTTTACTCGACTATCCTCCGGAATACCATGGAGGTAACGGTCTGTTAAAAGACCCTGTGCCAACGGACTAAAGGTAATAATACCAATGCCGTTTGCTGCAGCATAATCCTTCAAACCATCCTTTTCAATATCCCGGTTAAACATATTGTAGCTGCGCTGATTAATAATAAACGGAGTACCCAGCTCCTTAAACATTGCCGCAGCTTCTATGGTCTGCTTTTTATTATAGTTAGATATACCTACATACAAAGCCTTACCTGCCTTTACGATACCGTCAAGTGCACGTACTGTTTCTTCCAAAGGTGTTCCCGGGTCCGGTCTGTGATGGTAATATATATCTACATAATCCAGTCCCATGCGTTTCAAACTTTGGTCCAGACTTGCTACCAAATATTTCTTGCTTCCCCAGTCTCCGTAAGGTCCCGGCCACATATCGTATCCGGCCTTTGTAGAGATGACCATTTCATCACGGTATGCCCGCAAGCCGGCATCTAAAATCTTTCCAAAGTTTTCCTCTGCCGCTCCCGGTATGGGACCGTAATTGTTTGCCAAATCAAAATGGGTAATACCATGGTCAAAGGCAGTATGACACATTGCCTGCATATTAGCAAAATCTGCATTTGTGCCAAAATTGTGCCAAAGTCCTAAAGAAACCTGTGGCAAAAACAAACCGCTTCTGCCACATCTTGTATATTTCATCTCCTCATAACGCTTCTCACTTGCCTGATACATCTTACGATTCCTCCCTTTTATCAAATACACCCACAGGGGTCATATAATACCCTATAAAGGACCCTTGAAATACGTCAGCACTTAATGAGCAGACGACTCTGTCCGGCTGCGAATTTAGTACTGCTACGTATTTCACGGAGCGAGAGCGCGTCCGTATAGGATATTATATGACCCCTGCGGGTGTATTTCTTTATTTTATACTTTAAATTTCTCCATGGAATTGTTCATTACTTCCATCTGACCCTTCAGCGATTCAGCATCTTCTGCCAAATGTGTAATGGTCATCATTTCTTCACTTAAGGTAGCATTGATTTCCTGAACGGAAGCTGCTGCCTGTTCGGAGATTGCAGCAATATTCTGCAATGAATCCGCAACATCTTCTTTTTCCACCATTATCTGGTTCATACTGGTTCCTGCTGCATGAAGCTTATCTACCAGCTCTGTAGTTGCTTCATTAATATCCTTAAAGATACTGATAGTATCCTTTAAAGCTCCTACCTGTTCCTGCATCATACTTTCGGTAACCTTAGCAGAACGGCTGGTTCTATTTGTGGTCTCTGTAATTCCTTCCACTATCGTCTTAATCTGGTTTGCAGATTCTTTGGACTGTTCAGCCAGTTTACGAATTTCTTCCGCTACTACCGAGAAGCCACGTCCTGCTTCACCTGCTCTTGCCGCCTCTATAGATGCATTCAGGGATAACAGGTTGGTCTGCTCTGCAATACCATTGATAACACCGATAATGCCCTGAATTTCCTTGGAACGCTTCGCAACCTCAGTAATTTCTTCACTAAGTTCCTTTGTAATCTCCGCAGTAGTATCTGATTTCTCGTTCAATACTTCCATAATACGGTTACCATCTTCTACAGAACGCATTACGTTATCTGCCATCTCCTGCATAGCCTCTGTCTGTGCAGAAATATCTGTCAAATTCTCTGACAGGCTAATCATCTTCTGATTACTATTCTCTGTTTCTGATGCCTGATTCTGGGTACCTTCTGCCACTTCTTCCACTGCCATCAGAACCTGCTGCATGGATTCATTAATATCTACTGTCTTCTCAGCCAGATTCGCAGACATATCATTTACTGTTTCACCAAAATCACTGGTATCCTGAATCAGTCCCCGGATTCCGCCAAGCATCTGATTCATACTATTGGTCAACTGTTTAAATTCATCCTTACGTTTCGTAGTAAACTGAACTGTTAAGTCTCCCTCTTCTACCTTCTTCAGACCATTTACTGTATCCTGCAGTGTCTTGCGGATACCACGTGCAATCAAAACACCTAAGCCCAGGGCAATCAAACCTGCCACAACCACCAAGCCTGCTGTAACATATGCAATATTTCTTGCCTCTGCCAGAAGATTTGCCTGTGGTACTAATGCACACATCATTATTCCTGTAGTTCCTACAGGCGAGTAAAAATAGAGATAGGTCTTTCCACCTACAACTACTGTATTTAAGCCACCTATCTTACTTTCCTTGGTCTCCTCATAGAAGCTCTGACCAACAAAATACTGTCCGCCATGTTCCTCTGTACCCAAACCGTAGAATTCCGCTGTAATAGTGGAGTCATCCGGGTCGATGCTTATCTTGTCTGCTTCCACGCCGATTTCTCGACCATCTCCTGAAATTAATGCACGAATACTTCCTTCGCCCATGTCCATATCAATCAGAATATCTTTTACTTCCTGCATATTAATATCCATAATTAACATGGTATCGTTCTTCATCATCTTACGATAATATGCAAATGCATAGCCGGATGCTGCAGAAGCCATATTCTCATCTGCGTACTCATGATAGCCTCTCCAGCCTGCAATTTGTCCATTTGCCAGAAAATACTGTGCTTCTTCTGTATTTACAAAGCTGTCCCACGCATTATCCGGAACACTTCCTGCCAATGTAGAGATACCTTTACCGCCTATCGGAATAATAGTATAACTGGACACATAACTGTTGCTCTGCTTTATTTGTCCAAACATAGTCTTAATCGCCGCGTAAGATGATACCGCCTCGTCACTGGTCGGATCTTTATAATATTTTGAATAGTACTTGGATACGTCAGAATTACCTACTACTTCTGCCGCCTTCGTACTAACCGAATTACAAATAAGGTTTGTATAATCTGCCATAGCATTTACGGTTGTCATTGCAGACTCTTCACACTTGCTTAGGATTGCCTTCGAAGCAGTACTGTAGCTAACCACTCCCAAAACAATCATTAACAATACCGGCACCACTGCAATTACCATAAGCGTAGTCATGATACTGCCCGTTTTTCTGCCATTACCTTTATTCAGCTTTTTTTGTGCTTTTGAAGTCTTCAGTTTCTTTGCTTTCGGCTCCTTCACCTTTTTCTCCTTAGGTGTTTTCAGCTTCTTTTCCTTATCAGCCTTCATACCATTCACCATCCCCGTCAATATTTATGAATTGCTAATATGCCACTACTTTTCTTAAGTGGTAAATAACTTGCTTCTAGTATATCACAACCCTATCTATATTTCCACATAAAATAGTACTTTTGTTTCATAAAAGCGCTTACATTTCTGAATTATCAAACATTAACAACTCATATTCCTTATTGTTCATCCAAATTTTCTCCTTATAACGAAATCCCAGTTTCTCTGCCAATCTGACAGATACCTGATTTTCCTTATGAATAATTGTCATGACTTTCTCCATTCCATGCTCTACCCGGGCGTATTCCAAAATCGCCTGACAAATTTCCGTAGCGATACCTTTCTTCTGCCAGGGGCGGCCAATAACATAGCCAAGCTCCGGCATATCATAACCTTCCCGCACATTCAGACCGGCTCTGCCGATAATCTCACCTGTTTCCTTTAGAATCACTGTCCAGATACCAAACTCAAAATAACTGTACACCTTTTCAATATACTCTCTCACATAAGCCCGTTCACTTATTTTACTTTCGTATAAAGCTTCTGTGTATCGGGTCATTTCCGGCCCCTTATATATTTCATAAAAAGCCTCCACATCCTCCACTCCGGTTTCCCGCAGGTAACACCTCTCTGTTTCCAGAATATCCCAAGGTACCCCCAGATAACGGCGATACACTCGTTCAAAATATATGGGTTCCAAATCTTCCGGTTCCTCGAAAGCATATTTTGCCCCGGACATATCCTTTCCCCGGTTCCCTTCATGCAAATATGCTGCTACCGGCAGCTTTTGACTTAACAACGCTTCAAGTACAACCGCATCATCCGTAATATAGAGACACCCTTCCGTAGCTTCAAACTCTTCTTCCGATAACATAGCCTCGCAAAAAATCCCCTTTTGCGTCAAGCGCTTCAGCGGATTAATCATTGGTTCCAAATATTCTCCATTTTCTAAGATTACACAAACCTTCTTTAAATAATTCTGCCCATAAACATAGTTCATAATTTTCTTTACGTTCCTTACAAATTAAGGTATAATGTACGCGAAGCAAATAACCGGCTCTTTGTACGGTTCCGCGCTTATTACCCATGGCATTATCATAACAAAGAAATGTTCTCGGGGCAAATATTTATATTGATGTGAGGTAATTAAAATGGCACAAAATCCTATTGTAACCATTACTATGGAAAATGGCGACGTAATGAAGTTAGAGCTTTACCCTGAAATCGCTCCCACTTCTGTAAACAATTTCATCAGCCTGGTTAAGAAAAATTATTATGACGGACTGATCTTCCACCGTGTTATCCGCGGCTTTATGATTCAGGGCGGATGTCCGGAAGGTTCCGGCATGGGTGGCCCCGGCTATAGTATCAAGGGCGAATTTGCACAGAACGGTTTCCCCAATGCACTGAAGCATACCGAAGGAGTTCTCTCTATGGCAAGAAGCATGATGCCCAACTCTGCCGGCAGCCAGTTCTTTATTATGCACAAGAACTCTCCTCATCTGGATGGCGCTTACGCAGCCTTTGGTAAGATTATTGAAGGCATGGATGTGGTAAACAAGATTGCAGAAACTGCTACTGATTACAGTGACAGACCTTTGGACAAGCAGGTAATGAAGACTGTAACCGTAGAAACCTTCGGTGTGGAATATCCGGAACCGGAAAAACTTCCTGCACGCTAATTAAATATAACATTTTTCACGAACGTCCGACCTTCCAAGCCGGACGTTCATATTTTGTTCACAAATCATTCAATAAATTTTAAATTCTTCATCATTTTTTAGACACTTCTGTATTTTATACTATAATCAAACAAAGAGATAATTGAATTGCATATTCCAAAGTTAATTGTTTACAAATACTTTTTCATAATAATTGCCAAGTAAAGAATTCTTTACTTGGCATCCTCCCTTTTTAGGACTAATTTCCCAATTTATAAAATGTAATATTAAAATAGTTGACCTCCATTCTCCTTTCCTGTATGATGACTTTATCAAGATAAAGTGATTTTCTATGAGAAAGGGTATTTTTTATGAACACACTAAAAAAGAAAAGTATTAAGTCTGTCATTCCGCTGTTTCTTCTGTTTCTGATTATCGGCGGGGTAATGATGGCAGTCTCGCTTCCTGCTATGCTCACTTCTTTTGAAGAACCTATGGACTGGGAGGATGTTGACTTTGAAGGGGACATTGACGGTCTTTACATCAGCGGTACCGTTTATTGTGTCTACGATTGTTATTGTGAAGAAACTGAAAATGGCAATCCTGTGGGGCGCGAGTACATTATTGATGCCAATGACTATTACTACATGGGTATGAGCGTGGACAAAAAGAATTTTGATGAGGCCGAGGCTCTTATGGAAGCCTACTGGGACTATGTGGATGGCTACGGCGATGTGGATGACGTATATGCAAAGCAATATGAGGTTACCGGTACCATTACCAAAATCCCCTCTGACAGCTTAAAGTTCTACCGGGAATACATTGACTGGTATAATTATACTCCTGAAGAAGAAGCCATGTTCCTTCCCTATTATCTGGAGGTTGGCAAGGTAGGCGGTTACACCCCCGGCGGTGCCATTGCTCTGGTAGTAATCGGTGTGATTTTTATCTTACTTGCTTTCCTGTTCCTGATACTTGCAAGCACCGGTTCTTATCAGAAATCCGTAAAGAAATATATTGCTGCCAGCGCCAGTCCTGATATGGCTGCCGAAAAAGTGGAACGTTTCCTCCAGAACACCCCGGAGACCAACAATCTCCGTTACAACACGGAATTTATCTGCGGGCAGGAAGGTGCCACTACAGCCTTTGGCGAAACCTCTAAATTAGTTTGGGTATACTTACATACCGTTACTCACAAGCGTTACTTCATCACCGTAAGTAAAACCTATACCTTAATGCTTGGATTCAAAGACGGTACCAGACAGTCCGTTACCATGAAAAATGAAGCTGCCGGAAAAAATCATATGCTTCGCCTCAGCGAAATGTTCCCTTATATTATTACCGGATACTCCGCAGAATTGGAGCGTATGTTTATGAAAGACATGAATTCTTTCCTGAACTTAAGATACAACCAGAATCAGGCTTCTACTTTCTAAATTAACGCTCACCGTTAGTGACATTGTTACATTTTCAATACATAACAAAAGGCCAACCCCTGCGGGTTGGCCTTATTAATGTCATATGAAATCTTATGCCTGACCGATAGATCCGAACAATTCCATCTTTTCCTTAACGGTAGCCTTGATAGCTTCAAAGCCGGGAGCTAACAACTTACGAGGGTCAAATCCCTTACCCTGTAAATCCTTACCTTCTTCGATGTACTTTCTGGTAGCTGCTGCGAAAGAAAGCTGGCACTCGGTATTAACGTTGATCTTTGCAACGCCTAAAGAGATTGCCTTCTTAATCATATCTGCAGGGATACCTGTACCACCGTGAAGAACTAAAGGCATATCGCCGGTCTTCTGCTGGATAGCATCTAAGGTTTCGAAGCTTAAGCCCTTCCAGTTTTCAGGATACTTACCATGAATATTACCAATACCAGCTGCAAGGAAGTCGATGCCTAAATCAGCGATTGCCTTACACTCGTTAGGATCTGCACATTCACCAGCGCCGATAACGCCGTCTTCTTCACCACCGATAGAACCAACTTCTGCTTCTACAGAGATTCCCTTAGCGTGAGCATCTTTAACGATCTGGGTTGTCTTAGCTACGTTCTCGTCGATTGCATAGTGAGAACCGTCGAACATAACTGAAGAGAAACCAGCTTCCATACACTTATAGCAGTGCTCGAATGAGCCGTGGTCTAAGTGAAGAGCTACAGGAACGGTAATGTTTAAGTCTTTGATTAAACCGTTAACCATACCAACTACTACATCGTAGCCGCCCATGTACTTACCTGCACCTTCAGATACACCTAAGATAACAGGTGAGTTGTTTTCCTGTGCAGTTAAAAGGATTGCCTTGGTCCACTCCAAGTTGTTGATGTTAAACTGACCTACAGCGTAGTGGCCAGCTTTTGCTTTTTTAAGCATTTCAGTTGCTGAAACTAACATTTTTGTTTCCTCCGTATTATTTATTATGAAATATGGTTGCCTACGCAGCCAAATTTTTTCCACCGATATACAATATAGCACACTTCTCCCAAAATGGGAATATCTTTGTTAATTTTTTGCCAAAAATTTTATACTTCTCCGCAAAGATACTTTTCAATTTCAGTTACTGCTACTTCTTCATCCGCGCCTTCTGCCATTACAGTTACTGTTTCGCCTGTGTTAAGTCCCAGACTCATCATACCCATAATGCTCTTTGCATTTACTTTCTTACCTGCAGATTCCAAATATACTACACTGTCATACTTACTTGCTACTTGAACCAGCATAGCTACAGGTCTTGCTTCCAAACCATTCTGCAACTTAATTTCTACATTCTTTTTTGTCATAATAATACTCCTCCTGAACTAACTCCTAAGCTTCCCCGCAATCTCACTCAGCTTTCGCAGTCTGTGATTCACACCTGATTTACCTACGGGGGGATCCAACTGTTCTCCCAACTCCTTTAAAGGCATCTCCGGATAATCCAGTCGCACCTGAGCCATTTCCCGCAGATTCTTCGGAAGATTCTCCATTCCATACTTCTCTTTTATCAGAAGTATGTCCTCTATTTGTCTTCCCGATGCCTCTACTGTTTTGGAAATATTGGCCGCCTCACAATTCACTCTTCGATTCACTGAGTTTCGTACTTCTTTTAGAATTCGTAAATTCTCCAGATTCATAAGTGCCACATGAGCTTCCATTACATTAAGTAAATCTACTATGGCTTTGCCTTCCTTCATGTACACTACAAAATATTTTTTGCGAAGTACAATCTTACTTTCAATATCAAAGCTCGCCATCACGCTCTGTAGCTGTTTTGCCTTTTCTTCCTCTGTACATACAAATTCCAGATGATACCCTTTTTCCGGTGCACTTACTGAACCAACACATAAAAATGCACCTCGAAGAAAAGCTCTCTGACAGCAGGAATTTTTCACCAGCAAAGTACTTACCGGCTTGTTCAAGTCTCCAAATTTATAATGTATCTCCTGCATTTTTTCTTCGTCGACCGCGACACCAGCTTCTATATTAAATGTTTTTTTCAATAATGTAAAGCCTTTTCTTACAACAGTTTCATTTTCTGTTTGAAAACCGATTGTATATTGATTCTCGCTAATGCGTCCAAACTGCCCCGAAAAACTCATAATAGCCGCCAGCTCCGCCATTTGACAATGTCTGGCCTGACCAATGTGCTTTTCCAGTTCTTCCTTCACTTCCCGGGAAAAAGACATGCTTTACCTCCTACATACCTTTTACTACTTACTGCGGACATCTATATCTCTGTGAGAAACCGTAATACCATAGCTTCCCCGATTTTTCATCCGTTCATACAATGCATTCGCCAGCGTCACGCTGCGATGCTTTCCGCCGGTACATCCGATTGCTATTACCAAGCGATACTTTCCTTCTTTCACATAATTTGGAATTAAAAACATTAACATATCTTCCAATTTATCCAGGAAAACTTCCGCATCCCCGCTTGCCATAACAAATTCCTGTATTTCTTTATCGTTGCCTGTTTTCGGTCTCAATTCTTCCACATAATAAGGATTTGGTAAGAATCTTACATCAAACACCAAATCTACGTCTGCCGGAATGCCATGCTTAAAGCCAAAGGACATTACATTTATCATGAGACTATTATATTCCTTGTCCTGCACAAAAATACTGTCCAGACTCACTTTTAAATCTCTGGTCAAAAGGCCTGTGGTATCCACCACATAATCTGCCATCTCCCGGAAAACCTTCAGTCCCTCTCGCTCCTTCCGAATACCATCTTCAATCATACCCTTGGGCTCCAGAGGATGAATACGTCTGCTCTCCTTATAACGTTTCATCAGCGTCTTATCATCCGCATCCAAAAACAGAATTTCAATAGGATAGCCTTTTTCCTTTAAACCCATTACCACCTGTAAGGCTTCTTCAAAAAACTGATCCGCTCTGGCATCCAGTCCCAGTACCACTTTTTCTATTTCGTTATTGGGCATGTCTAACAGCTCCACAAACTTATCGATCAGAGAAACGGGCATGTTATCTACACAATAAAAACCCAAATCCTCCATCATCTTTAAAACTGTACTTTTACCGCTGCCACTCATACCGGTAACAATTACTAACCTCATGCGACTCTCCTGTTACTTACTTTCCCACAAATATAACTTCAGGTTCCAAATCAACACCAAACTGCTCCTTCACCTGACATTGTACATGGCTCATTAACTGCTTTACCTCTGTTGCAGTTGCACTTCCTCTGTTGATTACAAAGCCACAGTGCTTCTCCGATACCTGGGCATCGCCTACACGAAAGCCCCGAAGTCCGGCATCCATAATCAATTTCCCTGCGAAATACCCTTCCGGACGCTTAAAGGTGCTTCCGGCACTGGGATACTCCAAAGGTTGCTTTTCCCTGCGTCTGGCAGCCAAATCATCCATAAGTGCTTTGATATCTTCTTTTTTCCCCGGCTTCAGCTGTATACAAACTTCCGTTACTATAAACGGATGATTTTTAATGGCACTGGTACGATATCCGAATTTCATGGCAGCATTGTCCAGCTCCAATAATTCTCCATCCTTATCCAGTACCTTTACGCAGGTCACCACCTGTTTTAACTCTCCGCCATAAGCGCCGGCATTCATTACCACACCGCCGCCAATGGTTCCGGGGATTCCGGCTGCAAACTCAAAACCGGTCAGCTCGTTTTCATATGCTGCCCGAGCAATTTTGCTCATAGGTGCGCCTGCCTGTGCAATAATACAGGTTCCTTCCACCCGGACATCGCTCATTTTATCTGCAATTTCCAGAACTACACCGGCAAATCCTGCATCACTTACCAGAATGTTGCTTCCATTGCCCAGTACGAAATAGGGAATTTCTAACTGTTGCAAATAGCCCAGTATTCCTTTTAACTGTTCCTGCGATTCCATCTGCAAAAGGCAGTCTGCGCCTCCGCCAATACGAAACGTAGTGTGTTTGCTCATTGGTTCATTTATGTGTATGTTCTCTGTAGGTAAAAATTTTTCCAATGCCTTTACAACAGTTGTGCTAATCATATTTACACTCGTCTTTCTTTTACTTTTCTTTAACACAGAACTAATGCAGCTGCTCCGAAGATACCTGCATCATTTCCGAGGGTTGCCAATGTCAGCTTTGCATCGCGACAGCCACGGAATACATATTTCTCATAAGCCGGACGAATATAATCAAATAAGATATCGCCTGCCTTGGATACGCCACCGCCGATAACAAAGATTTCAGGGTTTACTACTGCTGCCACTGCCGCAAGACCTTTGCCAAGATAATCACCAAACTGCTCTGCGATTTCAATTGCTACAGCATCCCCTTCTTTTACTGCATCAAATACAGCCTTTGCAGTTAAATCCACGCTTCTGAGTACACTGGGAGCATCATCCTTTACCAGTCTGCGCTGTGCCAGACGAACTACACCTGTTGCAGAAGCATACTGCTCCAGACAGCCGCTATTGCCACAACCACATACTACGGTTTCATTATCATCAATATGTATATGACCGATTTCACCGCCTGCACCGGTAGCACCTGTTAAAATATGACCATTAATGATAATACCGCCGCCAACGCCGGTTCCTAATGTAACTGCCACCAGATTAGAGTAGCCTTTACCGCCACCCTGCCACATTTCACCGTAGGCTGCTACGTTTGCATCATTACCGGCCTTAACCGGTAAATCCAGATAACCGCTCAATACCATAGGGATATTAAACTCATCCCAGCCTAAATTAACTGCTTTATAAATATTTCCTTCTTCATCTACAGGACCGGGAGCGCCTACACCAACGCCCACAACATCATCCTTATCAATACCTTTTTCTTCCATTACCGCTTTAATGCTGGCTGCAATGTCCGGCAAAATACTGGAACCGTTGTTGTCTTTAATGGTAGGTATCTCCCACTTATCCAGCACTGCGCCTTCTCTGTCAAACAATCCCATCTTTACGGTGGTACCGCCAATATCTACTCCAAATGCATAATTACCCATGTTTTTATCCTCACAATCTTTTATTATTCTTACTATTCAAAGCCACACTTACATGCCTATGAACTGTTTTAGTCTTCTTCACGTTTCTTTGCCAGCGAATTCTGTACTCTGGTGTAAAGCTCCTGTGCCGCGTTATAGCCCATCTTCTTCTGACGATGGTTAACCGCTGCGGATTCACAAATAATGGACAAGTTACGACCGGGACGAATAGGAATATTATGACAAATTACCTTATTGCCCAAATACTCCGTATAACTATCTTCCAGACCAAGACGATCGTATTCCTTGTCACGGCTCCACTCTTCCAGTCGGATTACCAAGTCAATAGACTGGGTTTCTCTTACGCTGGATGCACCGAAAAGCGCCTTCACATCAATAATACCAATGCCTCGCACTTCAATAAAATGCTTGGTAATATCCGGCGCATTACCAATCAAAGTATCTTCACTGACCTTACGGATTTCCACCACATCATCCGCAACCAGTCGGTGACCTCTCTTTACCAGCTCCAAAGCAGCCTCTGACTTACCGATACCACTTTCACCGGTAATCAAAACACCCTCACCATAAACATCCACCAGTACACCATGCACGGAAATGGTAGGTGCCAGCTGTACATTCAACCAACGGATAGCCTCTGCCATAAAGGTAGAAGTAACTTTTTTCGTAGAAAGAACCGGCACTCCGTGACGCTTTGCCGCCTCCAGAAAAATATCGTCCGGTTTCAGTTCCCTGCTGAATACCACTGCGGGCACATTATAGGACAACAGCTTTTCATAAATATCCTTCTTAACCTCGTCCGAAACACCCTCTAAATAAGTATATTCCACAAAACCGATAACTTGCAGACGTGTTGCATCGAAATGCTCAAAATAACCTGTCAGCTGAAGCGCCGGACGATTAATATCTGTCTGGCTGATACGCTTGCTCTCCACATCAATTTCGGGAGTCAGATTCTCCAGCTTCATCTTGTCCACAAGCTTTTTTAAACTAATACTTGCCATAGTATTGTACCGTTCCTTTCTAAGCTCATTACTTTCAATATATCACATTACTCACTTTGCTTCAATCGGAAATGTAGGTAAATCCCTTCCGCTATATGCCTTGGAATCTCCGGAAGAGCAGCCAACTCCTCTACCTCTGCATTTCTGACTTCTTCCAAAGACTTAAAATGCCTCATTAATGCTTTTCTTCTGGTAGGTCCCACACCCGGGATATCATCCAGTGCGGATTTAACCTGGTCCTTGCTTCGAAGGGACCTGTGATACTCGATGGCAAAGCGATGGGCCTCATCCTGAATACGGGTAATCAACTTAAACCCTTCACTATGGGTATCAATGGGCAGCTCCACATTATTAAAATACAAGCCCCTGGTGCGGTGATTATCGTCCTTTACCATACCGCACACCGGGATATTCAAATGTAGCTCCTCTAACACCGACAATGCAATATTTACCTGCCCCCGTCCACCATCCATCAATATTAAATCCGGGAACTTGGTAAAGCTTCCGTAAATAGCTTCCACTTCCTGTGCCGCCAGCTCCTTTCCTTCCTCCATACCATGCAGAAAACGTCTGGTTAACACTTCTCTCATACATGCATAGTCATCCGGTCCCGAAACGGTACGGATACGAAACTTGCGGTAATCACTTTTTTTCGGCTTACCTTTTTCATAGACCACCATGGAACCTACATTTTCAAAACCACTGATATTAGAAATATCATAGGCCTCCATACGCTCTACCCCGGGAAGCTCCAAAAGCTCTGCAATCTCTCTGACCGCTCCGATGGTACGCCCTTCCTCTCTCTTAAGCTTCTCCTTATCCTGACTTAAGATCAGCTTGGCATTCTGGGCCGCCAGCTCCACCAGCTTTTCCTTGGTACCGATTTTAGGTACCTTTATATATACTCTGGCTCCCCGCCTCTGGGTCAGCCACTTTTCAATCAGCTCCATATCCTCTATTTCATACTGTAACATCAGTTCTCTGGGGATAAAAGGCGTCCCTGCATAAAACTGCTTAATAAAATCTTCCAGAATCTGTGGTTTCTTCTGACCTGACACATGAGTCATATAATAATGTTCTCTGCCAATCAGCTTGCCGTCACGGATAAAGAAGACCTGAACCACCGCTTCTGCCTCGTCCTGATACAGTGCAATTACATCCTTATCTTCACCCACACTGTCGGTAATCTTTTGCTTCTGAGACACCTGCTTTACACTATTTAATAAATCCCTGTATTTGGCCGCCTCTTCAAACTCCATGTCCTCAGAAGCCTTCAACATCTTCGCCTCTAAATCCTTTTGAATGGGTCCGTAATTACCATTCAGAAACTCCATGGCACCGGCAATCTGCTGTCGATACTCTTCTTTGCTTACATACCCCTGACAAGGTGCCAGACACTGCTTTATATGATAGTTTAAGCAGGGGCGGTCATTTCCTATTTCCTTAGGCAGACTTCGGTTACAGGTACGTAACTGAAACAGTTTATTTAAAAGTTCAATAGTATCCTTTACTGCGGCTGCACTGGTATATGGTCCGAAATACTTGGACTTGTCCTTCTTCATTTCTCTGGAAAAAAGTATGCGCGGAAAATCCTCCCCCAAAGTCACTTTTATATACGGATAGGTCTTATCATCCTTCAAAAGGGTATTATACTTTGGGCTGTGCTCCTTAATTAAATTATTTTCCAGTACCAATGCTTCCAGTTCGGAATCCGTTACAATATATTCAAATCGGGCAATCAGGGTTACCATTTTGTCAATCATAGGGCCCCGTCCGATATTTTCACGAAAATAAGACCTGACGCGGTTACGCAGGTTAATAGCCTTGCCCACATATAATATGGTATCGTGAGCATCTCGCATAATATATACTCCCGGTTTGGCAGGGAGTTTTTTTAATTCTTCTTCAAAATTAAATAACATACTTACCGACCGTCCTTATGTCTTTCATTTTATCTGTGCCGCCCCGGACTGTCAATAAAAAGAGCTGTTACTTCACAGGCACCTTAACCCACGTAGCAACAGCTCCTGATTTTAAATTCTTACATCCAAGCCTTTACTGACTTATAAACGCCTTCAGCGTCCAAACCGTACTTAGCAACCAGTGCTGCTGCGGAACCGGACTCACCGAATACATCCTGCATACCAAGCTTCTTTACAGGAGTAGGATAGTTTGCAGAAAGTGCATCACATACTGCAGAACCAAGACCACCGATTACGGAATGTTCTTCTACGGTCACTACCTTACCGGTCTTCTTTGCGCTTTCGATGATGATAGCCTCATCCAAAGGCTTAATGGTACAGATGTTAATAACCTCTGCTTCGATGCCTTCTGCTGCCAGCTTCTCGGCTGCGCCAAGTGCAGAGTCTACACAAATACCTGTAGCTACGATAGTCACATCCTTACCTTCGCGAACTACGGTACCCTTGCCGATTTCAAACTTGAAGTCCGGCTTATCATTGATTACGGGTACTGCCGCACGTCCGAAACGGATATATACAGGACCTTCGTGCTCAATTGCTGCGCGAACAGCAGCCTTAGCTTCAATATCATCGGAAGGACACATAACTACCATGCCCGGAATGGTTCTCATCAAAGCAATGTCTTCGTTACACTGATGGCTGGCACCGTCTTCACCTACGGTGATACCTGCATGGGTTGCGCCGATTTTTACATTTAAGTGGGGATAACCAACAGAGTTACGAACCTGCTCAAATGCACGTCCTGCCGCAAACATTGCGAAGGAACTTACGAAAGGAATCTTACCAACAGTAGCAAGACCTGCCGCAATACCTACCATGTTACATTCTGCAATACCACAATCTATATGTCTTTCGGGGAAAGCCTTTTTGAACACGCCTGTCTTTGTTGCAGCTGCAAGGTCAGCATCCAGAACAACTAAGTTAGGATATTCTGCGCCAAGCTCTTTCAAAGCATTACCATAGCTTTCACGAGTTGCAATCTTTTTAACGTCTGCCATCTTATGCTTCCTCCTTTGCTAATTCTTCTGCAATTTTTTCAAGGTCTGCCATAGCCACAGCATACTCCTCATCATTAGGAGCCTTGCCATGCCAGTCACAGCTGTTTTCCATGAAGGAAACGCCCTTACCCTTTAAGCTCTTCATTACGATACAGGTAGGCATACCCTTGGTTTCCTTTGCTTCCTTGAAAGCTGCTCTGATAGCATCAAAATCATGAGCATCAATATTGATTACATGGAAATTGAATGCTTCAAACTTCTTATCAATAGGATAAGGAGAACATACCTCAGTAATCGGTCCGTCAATCTGTAAGTTGTTATTATCTACGATAACTACCAGATTATCCAGCTTGCGATGTCCTGCGAACATTGCAGCTTCCCAAACCTGACCTTCTTCGATTTCACCGTCACCTAAAAGTGTATATACACGGAAGTCCTTGTTATCCATCTTTGCACCAAGTGCCATACCAACGGCTGCGGAGATACCCTGTCCTAAAGAACCGGAAGACATATCCACACCGGGAATATGCTGCATACAAGGATGTCCCTGCAAATAAGAACCTAACTTTCTGAGGGTTGTTAAATCCTCTACCGGGAAAAATCCTCTGTTTGCAAGTGTAGAATATAAACCGGGAGCAGTGTGTCCCTTGGATAATACGAAACGGTCTCTATCCTCTTTCTTCGGGTTCGCCGGGTCGATATTTAACTCCTCAAAATAAAGGAAAGTATACATATCTGCTGCTGATAATGATCCGCCCGGATGTCCTGCTTTTGCACTGTGAACAGCTGTAACAATGCCTTTTCGAACATCATTCGCATGCTTCTTCAGCTCTAAATTGTTCATGGTTCCTCCATTCTGCCTTTCAGGCTTCGTAATCTATTTTGCCATTATACTAGCACAGAAAAAAATCTCCGTCTAGCTGAATTATTGCTATGTTTTTAGCAAGGTTTGAGAAATATTTATACGCAAAACTCTCTTATTTAACTACAATATTGATAATTTTGCCCTTTACATATATTTCCTTAACAATGGTTTTGCCTTCCATGGCAGCCTGTACGTTAGGAAGTGCCTTTGCCTTTGCAAGTGCAGAGTCGCTCTCTTCATTCACGCCGACTTCCACAACGCCCTTTACCTTACCATTTACCTGAATACCGATTTCTACGCTGTCTTCCTTCAATGCCTCTTCGTCATAAGTAGGCCATGACTCATAAGCGATAGTATCCTCATGACCCAGAATCTGCCACATTTCCTCGCCTACGTGAGGGCAGATGCAGGAGAACATCTTAATAATACCTTCTGCGTACTCCTTAGGACACTTATCTACCTTATATGCTGCATTCATGAAAATCATCATCTGGCTGATAGCGGTGTTAAAGCCTAACTGCTCAAAGTCGCTTGTTACTTTCTTTACGGTCTGATGGTAAACCTTTGTCAGTGCACCATCATTTTCCTCGGAAATTCTGTCCTCATTGGTAAAGTATGCCCAAACACGATTGATAAATCTTCTGGCACCTTCTACACCCTGATCGCTCCAAGGCTTGGATACCTCCAAAGGACCCATGAACATTTCATAAAGTCTCAAGGTATCTGCACCGAAATCGTTAACTACATCACTGGGATTAATTACAAATTCAGGGAAACGCTTACCCATCTTAATACCGTTAGCACCAAGAATCATACCCTGATGTACCAGCTTCTGGAATGGCTCCTTTACAGGGCTTAAGCCTTTATCATACAAATAACGGTTCCAGATTCTGGAGTACATCAAATGACCTACCGCATGCTCCGGACCACCAATATATAAATCAACCGGCATCCAGTGCTTCAAAAGCTCCTGGTTTGCAAATTCATTCTCATTCTTCGGGTCAATATATCTGAGGAAATACCAGCTGGAACCTGCGCTACCCGGCATGGTAGAGGTCTCACGCAGACCCTTAATACCGTTATTATCGTACTGCTTCCACTCGGTTGCATTTTCCAAAGGTGCCTGACCGTTCTTACCCTTGTAATCCTCAAGCTCAGGCAGAATCAAAGGAAGTTCTGCATCATCCAGTACATGAATCTGTCCGTCCTCACCATGTACTACAGGTACAGGCTCTCCCCAATAACGCTGACGCGCAAAAATCCACTCACGGAAGTGATAATTTACGGCACGACGAGCCACGCCCTGCTTCTCTAACTTACAGGTAATCGCTTCCTTTGCTTCTTCTACAGTCAGACCGGTGAACTCCTCAGAATTCATCAGCTTACAACCCTTGCCTAAATAATCACCCTTTTCAAAAGCACACTCACTTACATCTCTGCCTTCGATAACCTGAATCATAGGGATGTTATGTGCAATTGCATATTCAAAGTCACGCTGGTCGTGAGAAGGTACTGCCATAACCGCACCGGTACCATAGCTTGCCAATACAAAATCACCGATGTAAAGAGGTACTTCCTTACCGTTTACAGGGTTGATTGCATACAAGCCCTTCAAAGGACAACCTGACTTGGTCTTATTTAATTCTGTACGGTCCATATCGTTCTTCTTTAAAGTTTCGTCGATATACGCCTGTACTTCTTCTTTATTTTCAACACGAGGCATCAAATCCTTAACAATCTGTCCGTCGGGAGCCAGTACCATAAAGGTAATACCGTAGATGGTTTCGATACAGGTAGTGTAGATGGAGAACTTACCGCCGCCTACGATTTCAAAATCTACCTCAACACCTTCGGACTTACCAATCCAGTGTCTCTGGATATCCTTGGTAGATTCCGGCCAGTCGATTTCTTCCAGACCCTCTAACAGCTTCTCAGCAAAAGCAGGCTGATTAATAACCCACTGCTTCATATTCTTACGGATAACAGGATAGCCGCCACGCTCACTCTTACCATCAATAACTTCATCATTGGAAAGAACGGTTCCCAGCTCTTCACACCAGTTTACAGGCATATCCACATACTTTGCATAACCGTCCAGATATAACTGCTTGAAAATCCACTGGGTCCACTTATAGAAATCCGGATCACTGGTGGCAATCATCTTGTCCCAGTCATAGTCAAAGCCAAGCTCTTTCAACTGCTTAGAGAAGGTCTCAATATTATCCTGGGTAAATCCATTGGGATGGTTACCGGTACTTACTGCGTACTGCTCTGCAGGCAGACCGAAGGAATCGTATCCCATGGGATGCAATACATTATAGCCCTGCATACGCTTCATACGGGACATAATATCCGTTGCTGTATAACCTTCAGGATGGCCTGCATGAAGACCTACTCCGGAAGGATAAGGAAACATATCCAATGCATAATATTTGGGCTTACTGAAATCCCACACATCTGTTTTGAAGGTGTGATTCTCTTCCCAATATTTCTGCCATTTAGGTTCTACTTCTTTTGGATTATAAACTCTTTCCATTTCTTTGCCTCTTTTCGTTTTAATAGGTACACTTTAACTTACTAAAATATATCTGTTCAACATTTTAGTAGTTTCTATAAGAAATGTCAAATAGTTTTACACTGATTGTCCGTAGTAAGCATTCGCACCATGCTTTCTGTAATAATGCTTATCCTGCAGCTCCTGCGGTGCAGGGTCCACACGGGGATTAATTACCTCTGCACGGTACGCCATCTTTGCCACTTCTTCCAGAACCACTGCATTATGCACTGCATCCTTGGCATCTTTACCCCAGGTAAAGGGACCGTGATTCTTGCACAGCACTGCCGGAACCGCCATAGGCTCCTTACATCTGCGGATAAATTCTTCTACAATCAAACGACCGGTATTGGCTTCATAACCCGCCTCAATCTCTTCCTTGGTCAAACATCTGACACAAGGAACCTCTCCATAAATATAATCTGCATGGGTAGTTCCGTAGCAGGGAATACTTCTGCCCGCCTGCGCCCAGCTGGTAGCATAGGAAGAATGAGTATGCACCACTCCGCCGATTTCCGGGAATGCCTTGTACAGCTCCAGATGGGTGGCAGTATCGGAAGATGGATTGTATCTTCCTTCCACCTTATTTCCTTCCAAATCCATCACTACCATATCTTCCGGTGTGAGCTTATCATACTCCACACCACTGGGCTTGATTACAAACAAACCGCTTTCCCTGTCAATAGCACTGACATTGCCCCAGGTAAAGGTCACCAGACCGTAACTCGGCAAGTCCATATTTGCTTCATATACTTTTTGCTTTAATTCTTCTAACATAATTGCCTCCTGTTTTCATGCCCTCATCACCGCCGCATTGCGGCTTCTTTGTCGCACAGCCGGACACTTATTTCCAGTTATCTACCACACCATGCTCTGCTGCAAAGCATGCCTTGTAGCTTTCTACAAAAGCATCAAAGCCTGCCACATCTGCCGCATCCGGTGCAAGAGTAGTACCGCTCTGTCCTGCAAATACCTTGCTATTTAAGTAATCGCTTAAAGATTCATTCTCTGCTTTATTTACCATATAAGCAGCCAGCACTGCCATCCCCCAAGGACCACCTTCGCTTGCGGTGTCCATAACAGTTACGGAAGTATTCAAAGCTGCCGCCAAAAGCTTCTGACCAACCACAGGGGTCTTGAACAGGCCGCCGTGGCCCATAATACAATCTACCTTTACGCCCTCTTCCTTGATTAAAATATCATTACCAATCTTAATGGTTGCCAAAGAGGACAAAATATGTGTTCTCATAAAGTTTGCCAGATTAAACTTAGCATCCGGCTTACGAATAAACATAGGACGTCCCTCTGCAAAACCGGTTACCGGTTCACCGGAGAAGTAGTTAAAGGAAACCAATCCGCCACAATCTGCGTCACCCTCCAAAGCCTTGCGGTAAAGTGTACCATACAAATCATTCATATCCACACTCATACCAAAGGTATCTGCGAACTCCTTAAACAGATTCACCCAAGCATTTAAATCAGAGGTACAGTTGTTGCAATGTACCATAGCTACCGGCTTGCCGTCCGGTGTGGTAACCATATCAATTTCCTCATGCACACCCTGCAATTCCTTTTCGGTAACAATCATGGAGAAAATAGAAGTACCTGCAGATACATTACCAGTGCCCACTGCCACTGCGTTGGTCGCAGTCATACCGGTGCCCGCATCACCTTCCGGCGGACAAAGCGGAATGCCTGCCTCCAGCTTACCGGATACATCCAAAAGCTTTGCTCCTTCCACGGTCAGGGCACCTGCCGCCTCGCCGGCATTCAGACACTTAGGAAGGATATCATTAAGTTTCCAGCCAAAACCTTCCCCTGCCACCAATTCATCAAACTGGGCCACCATTTTGGCATCATAATCATTTACGGAAGAATCAATAGGGAACATACCGGAAGCATCACCGATACCCAATACCTTTTCGCCGGTCAGCTTCCAGTGAATATAGCCTGCCAGTGTGGTAAAGAACGCTACATCCTTTACATGCTCCTCTTTATTTAAAATCGCCTGATAAAGATGGGAAATGCTCCATCTCTGCGGAATATTAAAGCCTAATTTTTCCGTCAAAATCGCGCTGGACTGAGCAGTAATCGTGTTTCTCCAGGTACGGAAAGGTACTAACAGATTGTCAGCCTTATCAAAGGCCAGATAACCATGCATCATTGCAGAAAAACCGATAGCAGAAAGCTTCGTCAGTTCCACATCATACTTAGCCTTTACGTCTGCTACCAAGCTTGCATAACAATCCTGCAAACCACCCCAGATATCTTCCAAACTATATGTCCAAATACCGTCCACCAGACGATTTTCCCAATCATGGGTTCCCAGTGCCAAAGTCTCATGACCTTCCCCAATAAGTACCGCCTTAATTCTGGTGGAACCAAACTCAATACCAAGTGCCGCCTTACCATTTACAATTATATCTTTTCCGCTCATACATCCCTCTTTCTGCCGCCCATGCGACGTGATTCCTCTATTATTTTAAGCATAGTCAAAAAACACCCCACCGTCAACACAAGTATTGCTTTTTCAGTGTGCAAGTGTTGCTTTTTCGTGCATTTGAATTCCCTTTTGAGAATTTTACTAATTATGCAATCCCCTAAATGAAGCAATAAAATATGCTTATGCTCCATGACCTCTCCAAATTCGGTCTATACAAATTTCTTACCCTATAAGTATCCTTATTTTCGGTTCCACTCGGTCTATACAAAATTATCATTCATATTGTACCCCTGTTTTACGAAAATTTCCCGAATTCCGTCAAATCCAAAACGCAAATTCGTCAAAAACACAATTAAACGGATACCATATTTGCAAAAATTTCCTATAGACCGAGCCCAAAACCAAAACGCCCTCCTGCGTATAACAATTTAACACACTAAGCAATAGGGAAAGTGATAAATTTATCACATTCCCTATTGACATCCCTACCTCCGTGTGATATATTCATCACATCAAGTGATAAATAAGTCACTTTAAGTTACAAATCAATCACATAAAGGAGAAATTATTATGAATAAAACAAGAAAAAAACCTTCTCTGGTAAAACAGGCTGCGTGGATGGCTGTTTTGAACGGTGTTGTGGCACTTAGCCAAATTGCAATTCTTATCAAAAGGCAGATTCCGTTTACCGCCGAAGATTATCTGGCACCGGTTCCCGTACCGATACTGATATCACTCCTGTCCCTGATTGCACTGATTGTAACTGCCGGTCTTACCATCTTTTTTACACACGGTACAGAAAAGGAAGATGAATTGTCCAAACTGCACAGATATAAGGCAGGTTATATTTCAAAGTACATTTGCCTGGCACTCATTATTGCAATAATATGGATTATCAAGGACTTTCGTTTTGCCTTCCCCGGAGATTTCATTGATGGTATTAACTTACCCCTTGCCATTTTCACTCTGGCTTTATGCGTTGAAAATATCGTCTTCATTATTTTAGAAAAGTGTAATTTAGAATAGGATGTGACATCATGGCTGTTATGAAAACAAAAATCAAAGAATATCGTGCCAAGTTCGACATGAAGCAGGACGAACTGGCAGAGCGCGTAGAGGTACGCCGCGAAACCATTATCCGTATAGAAAAGGGACAGTATAACCCGTCCCTGAAGCTTGCAATGGATATTGCCAAAGTATTTGGTGTAAGTGTAGAAGAATTATTTTCCTTCGAGGAGGAATAACATCTCACTCTCCATGTTCCATAACCGTACTTACCTAACCCCCAGCTGCCAAAATGCTACCGCGCTGGCGGCTGCCACATTCAGGGAATCTACGCCGTGGGACATGGGGATTTTTACAGTATAATCGCAGTCTGCAATGGTGCTGTCTGCCAACCCGTCCCCTTCGGTTCCCAACACAATTGCCAGCTTTTCCTCCGCACACAGAGGCGGATAATCGATACTGACCGAATCGTCTGTTAGTGCCATAGCGGCGGTTTTAAAGCCCAGCTCCTTCAATCGGCTCATCGCCTGCGCCGGCCAACCAAGCGTCTTACTATCCAGAAATGTCCAAGGCACCTGAAATACCGTACCCATACTGACTCTGGCCGCTCTTCGATACAAAGGATCACTGCATCCATCCGTAAGCAATACCCCTTCCATGCCAAGCGCTGCCGCCGAGCGGAAGATTGCTCCCACATTGGTAGGATTCATGACATTTTCCAGCACTACAATACGCTTGGCTCCCGCACAAATCTCCTCCATAGCAGGCATAGTCTTTCTGCGCATGACGCATAACACACCTCTGGTCAATTGAAAGCCTGTCAGCTTTGTCAATACTTCCAACTCCGCCGTGTAAATGGGCACCTGCACGCAGCGTGCAACTACCTCCTTTGCCTGTCCTTCCACATGTTTTTTCTCCATGAGAAGGGATACCGGTTCATAACCTGCATCCAAAGCGCGCAGTATTACATTGGGACTTTCCGCCACAAACAGCCCCGGCTTGGGCTCATAGTATCGAAGCAACTGCACCTCTGACAATCTGGCGTATACATCCAACTCCGGCAAGTTTAAATCTGTAATCTCTATAATATTCGGCATGTCCGCCTACTCCTTTCCGACACTTCACTACATACATTATAATCTTCCGCCCATTCTCTGTAAAGCAACTCCTGACATCCCTTACTCCCTTCATACCTGCTATCCCTTGCCCCCTCCACGCCTGACATCCCACCTACTTATCCTACTCTTTCTTTCATATCCCGGTTGCCACATGCATATATTATGCTAACTATATTTTCAGGTACCGAATTCATGAAATCCAAAACTTTCCTTACCAAGCGTAAATTACTATTTTCCGTTCTTTGTTTGTTGGGTATCCTGGCCCTGCTTCTGGGATTACTTTCCAACAGTACTTCCCGCCGCTTCCAAAAGACCTGCGAGCAGCTTTTCCGGGAAGAGATGCTGGCTAATACCCTGAACATGCATTACACCCTGGCACATCCGGAGGACTACGGCATTTATGATTATGATGCAATCCTTCCCTGTTACGCTTCGCAGAATCGTAGCGAGAGCGATGCTGCCCTTGAAAAATACCTGACCATTTTTAAAAGTCTGGACTCTTCCAAGCTTTCTGAAGAGGACGCCTACACACTACATATGCTTATCTCTTATTTAAACACTTCAAAGCGGCTGAATGAGTTTGCCTATTATGAGGAGCCACTGGCCCCTTCCTCCGGCATGCAGTCCCAGCTTCCCATCCTTTTGGCAGAGTATACCTTTCGCACCAAACAGGACGTGGAAGATTACCTGAAGCTGTTAGACCAGTCCGACGAATACTTTGCTTCCTTACTAACCTATGAGCAGGAAAAGGCTGCAAACGGTATGCTTATGGCGGCATCTTCCCTGGATGACGTTATTGAGCAGTGCAACACCATACTGACCCAAGAGGCCTTGGACAGCGACACGCATTTTTTACAAACTACTTTTAAAGAGCGTCTGGAGGATTTGGCAGCAAGTGGTTGTATCACTGAGAAAGAGGCCACTGTGTATCAATATCAGAACGACCTTCTTCTTACCAATGTCATGCTTCCTGCCTATCAATTATTAGGCGACGGCTTGTCTGTATTACAGGATGACAGTATCAAGCTCCACGGACTTTCCTCCATGCCACAGGGAAAAGCCTATTACGAAACACTTTTGCTTTCCGAAACCGGCAGTAACCGCTCTATCGAAGAAATCAAGCTTATGCTGACAGAGCAATTGGACACGGAATTTGACGCATTAATCAGTCTGCTGGCCAAGTATAATGAAGAGGATTTGACACTGGTACAGACCTCTTTGCCGGAAAGCTTTCCGATCACCCGGGCAAATGACATGATGGAGCATCTGATGCAATGTATGAAGTCAGACTTTCCTGCACTTAACGCAGAAAATGGCACGCAACCTACCGTATCCATTAAAAATGTTTCCCCAAGTCTGGAAGAGTATTGCGCTCCGGCATTCTATCTGACACCACCACTGGACGATACCGACAGCAATGTCATTTACATTAACCAAAAGAACTCTCCCGCCGATTTAGAATTATTTACTACTCTGGCACACGAAGGCTATCCGGGTCATATGTACCAGTCTATTTACAGTAACAATCTGCTGGCGACGCAGGACAGCGGTACTACCAGGCAATTACTTTGGTACGGTGGTTATATGGAAGGCTGGGCACTGTATGTGGAATTTCTCTCCTACGACTATGCCTCCCATCTTATGGGAGAAAAAGAAAGTCCTTCCCTTGCACAATACATACAAATTGAAAAACACAGCCGTAATTTGCAGCTGTGTCTCTACTCCCTGTTAGATATTATGATTCACTACGAAAACACACCTTACAATCAGGTGCACAAAACCTTAGCAAGCTTTGGAATTACTTCTCCTTCCTCTACTGCTGCCATTTACGAATATATTGTGGAGGAACCCACCAACTACCTAAAATACTATTTAGGTTATCTGGAAATTCTGGACCTGCAGGAACAAGCCCAAGAACTCTGGAAGGACGCTTACACCGATTATGATTTCCACAAATTCCTCTTAGATTACGGTCCTGCGGATTTTGCCATCCTGCAGGAGCAGTTAAAGAAAACCGAAACCTTATGATTCTTCCTCTAGCATACTGTCCAGATAGCCTCTGTCCCACATAAGAATCTTCAATTTCTTTGCCACCTCCACTGCCGGGGTGGTAAAGTATTGATTGGTCATCACCACGCCCACCATACAGTCGTAATAATCCCTGCCGGCATAAGCCTCTTGTATGGCCTTAATTCCGATGGGCGTATTGTAACACTTACACTGGATGGCATAGGTTACTCCTTCCTTCTGGGCCAGAATATCCACTCCGTAATCACGGCTTCCTCTGGTAACCTCCACCTCCAAAAAACCATTCTTCTTCAGAAGCTCCGCACAAAAGAACTCAAACTCATGCCCTTCCATCATGTCCATATCACTCGGAAGTCTGCGTCTGGCGCGAACAAACCAAAGGATACCTGCCACTATCAGAACTATAAGTATTATAATGATTAGCAAAAATAAGGTTTCATCTGTCATGTTCTCCCGGTACTCCTCTCGTTCTTTTGCACTGCTTGTGTCTTTCATTTTACCACAAAGCCCCCGGACTTTCCATCACATACTGACAAAAGAAACATGCCTGCACTCCCCCTAGTGCAAATTTCCGCAACTTGTGTTAAACTACCTTTACAGGTTTAATGAAGAAAGGCACATATTATGGAACAGCTTCTGTTTAGTTTAAATGCAACCATACCTATTTTTCTGGTGATGGTAGTGGGCTACATCCTTCGACAGATAAAGATGGTGGACGAGCCCTTTATAAAAACTCTGAATAAGTTAAATTATACAATTACCCTGCCCGCACTTTTGTTTCGGGATATTTCTCAATCCGATTTCTACAGCGTATGGGACACGAAATATGTACTGTTCTGCTTTCTGGTCACTTTATTCTGTATCAGCAGCATCTGGCTGATTGCCGGACTCTGTTTTAAGAACAAAGCGTTACTGGGCGAATTTGTACAGGCCTCCTATCGCAGCAGTGCGGCAGTATTGGGTGTTGCTTTTATTCAAAATATTTACGGCAATTCCGGCATGGCACCGCTTATGATTGTAGGCACCGTCCCGCTTTACAATGTAGCAGCAGTGCTTGTCCTTTCCTTCACCGGTCCTGACGCAAAGGGACTGAATAAGCAGGCTCTGAAGAAGTCACTGACGGGCATTGCTACCAACCCGATTATCCTGAGTATTTTCCTGGGTATGTTGGTTTCTGCCTGCCGTATCAGCTTTCCGGTGATAATTACTAGAACCATCGCTAACATTGCCTCTTTGGCGACTCCTCTTGCCCTGATTGCACTAGGTGCAGGTTTTGAGGGGCGCAAGGCAATCAAACTGATAAAGCCTACCATTCTGACCACTTCCTTAAAACTGGTTATTCAACCTCTGCTTTTTTTGCCACTGGCCATTGCTTTGGGTTTTCGCAATGAAATGTTGGTAGCTCTCCTGGTGATGTTAGGTGCTCCCACCACGCCCAGTTGCTACATTATGGCCAAGAATCTTGGACACGACGGCACCTTAACCTCCGGCGCAGTCGTAGCCACCACATTCTTCAGCAGTGTGACTTTGACCGCTGCATTATTTATCCTGAAGACGTTGGGTGTTATCTAACTTAATCCTCTACCCTGCCAGCAGGTTCGTCAGCCAGGCACTCATTACCAAGTCCACCACTACTGCAAACAATGCTCCCGGTAAGGCATATCGGGTTTTGGTTACTTTGGCAGCCAGAAAATACACGCTCAATGTGTAAAATATAGTTTCACTGCAACTCATAAGGATGGACGCCCAGATGCCGATATAGGAATCCGGACCAAAGGTACGAAACAAATCCAAAGTCACGCCGGTAGCCGCAGAACCCGAAAATAATTTTACAATAAAAAGTGGGACAATTTCCGAGGGTATTCCTATGGGTTCTGCCACATGAGACAGTAAGTCCCCCAGAAAATCCAGAAATCCGGAAGCACGTAACACGCCTACACCTACCAGCAAACCAACCAGCGTAGGCATCATCTGTACAGCGGTTTTTATACCGGACCTCGCTCCTTTCAGAAAAGATTCATAGACTTTAACCTTCGAAACCAATCCGTATCCCACAATATAAAAAATAATAACAGGAATCAAAATATCAGAAAAATGCGCAAGTGCCTGCAAGGTTACACCTCTCACTGCCTCTTACGAATACTTTATGATATCTGACTTCCTGTTATTCCTAATCCGCTGATAACTAAATATAATTTTCTAAATACGCATACTCCGCAGCTTCTCTACATTGCTGCGAATTGCTTCCACTGCCATATCCAGCTCTTCCCTGGTTGTCTGAGAAGAAACCGTCAGGCGTAACACTCCTCGTGCCAAATCTTCCTGCACACCTATGGCCCGTAATACATGGGACGGGTCCACTGCTCCGGTAGAACAGGCAGAACCGCCGGAACCACAAATCCCCTTCTGGTCCAACAGTATAAGCAGGCTCTCACCCTCAATTCCGCGAAAACAAAAACTGGCATTGTTCGGCAGTCTATTCTCCCTGCTTCCGTTTAAGTAGGTCTCAGGTACCTGCGTAAGCATGCGCTCTATCAAATAATCCCGTAGTTTACTTTCCTTCGCCATGCTCTCTTCCATTCGATGCTTTGCCAATTCTGCCGCCTTGCCCATTCCTACGATGGCCGGCACATTGTGGGTACCTGCTCTGCGATGTCGCTCCTGTGCTCCCCCATGCAAAAACGAACCCAGCTTCACATTCCTGCGAATGTAGAGAATTCCCACGCCTTTAGGTCCGTGGATTTTATGACCGCTGGCACTGAGCAAATCCACCTGCAATTCCTCCACATCAAGAGGAATATGTCCAAAAGCCTGCACCGCATCCGTGTGGAACAGAATTCCCTGTGTCCGGGCTATCTGCCCGATTTCCTTTAGGGGCTGAATTGTACCGATTTCATTATTGGCAGCCATTACTGAAATCAGTCTGGTATCCGGACGAATGGCCTTTCTTATCTTTTCAGGATCTACAAATCCCTGCGCATCCACACCAACATAGGTTACCCGGATGCCCTTCTTTTCCAAATATTCACAGGTATGCAATACTGCATGGTGCTCGATTGTGGTTGTAATAATATGGCAGCCTTCTTTTTCGTACAAATCCGCCACAGCCTTGATTGCCCAATTATCCGACTCGCTACCGCCGCCGGTAAAATAAATTTCTTCTTTTCTGGCACCGATAAGCTCTGCTACCTGACTTCTTGCCTTCGCCACAGCCTTACCGGACTGCCCTGCCAAAGAATAAATTGCTGCCGGATTGCCATAATATTCCCTAAAATAAGGCAACATACACTCCAGCACTTCTTCGTCCATCTGTGTAGTTGCCGCATTATCCAAATAAATCAAAACTATTCGTTCTCCTTTAATCGTTCAAAACCGTGGCTTAAATAAATAATATTCGCCACCGCTATAATCAGACTACGTAACATTTCCTTTTCCATAGAAGCAGTATTCCCGATATTCTCTACATTATCCTTCAGGCCAAAAATGAAGAACAACATATTCTCCAGCTCACTGCAAAAATAATCATATGCTACCTGGTCGGTGTATACCCTCTGCTGATACTTAAACAATAAAGCAATATGTTCCATGGACAAAACGCTCTTTGCAATGGTTATAAATATCAAATGTGCTATTTGATCCTCATAATACAATTTCCCTACCGGTTTATTCACCAATCCCTGCTTTACATAGTTACTGACCATGGAGGAAGTAATCTCCATACAACCAAGGGGTTGCAAAAAACTGTTAATATATTTAACGGTCTGGTCCAAGTACAATCCCACTGCAGGTATTTCCTTATATCTTGGCAACCGGAAACCATCTATTTTATTCATACCAAACCTCTATTTCCTATTTAACATATTATTTTAAACATCTTTTTACGGTTATCTTTGAAATAATTATATCCAGCCCATAGACTACCACAATATAAACAAGCATCCACATACGGTAGCTTTGATTGTGTATGGCATTCAGATAATAATATGGCGGCAACAAAATTTGTATGGGCCTTGCATTTACAGCACCCATAAAAATGGGCGATAGCGCCAGCATAAGTAACATCAGTACCGGAATCAGCGCTGCCAGATGTACCGGTCTCCTGCAAAGCCTCCGGACAACATCTGCAAATCCGGCAATCATCAACAGGTAAAGAAGCATTAATGCAAGCTCCGTCCACCAATTCGTAAACATTCCCGCCAAAATCAGTGCCACCAGTACAATTGCACCCATATCCAACAATCCGGGGAGCTGATATAGCAGACTTCCTACCACAGATTTATTTAACGGCAGCCACGTAAAAACACCCTTCTCCTCATCCTGCATAAGATACAGACTGAAGGTAAGTCCGCACAAAGCAATGATTAAAGCCAAGATTCCTCTCATAGGGAACAACAAATAAGAAGTGTCTACATCCCCCTTACTTCCGTCCAAAAAGTGAAAGTCAAACAGATTTCCCTCAATATTTGTTTTATCATAGTGCTCCAGAAGTACCTCCTCGGATACACTGCCTTCCTGCGTCAGTTCCTCCTGTACAAACTGCGTGTACAATCCGTAGGAAACTGCCGGGTAAATTCTTCCAAACAATATTTCTCTGGACAATCGTAATGCTACGTTATCCTCTTTTTCCACTACGGTAATGATACCTTCCTCTCGCACATCATCTGCCAAATATTCCTCAATCGCTTCCTGTAAATCCTCCGGGAAAATCCATGCCACATCGGCCTTTCCGCTCTGTACCAGATGTTTTGCTTCCTTTTCGGAATCTGTTTCTATCAGATGCAGCATATTATCGTGTTCTTTCAAACCGCGGACCACTTCATCCACCAAGGCATCATCCTTTTCCTCCCGACAAAGCACTACATGCAGCATACCGCTATCCTGCTTTGTCATGAAGTGAACTCCGGCTACCAATACCGGAATACAGCACAGAATCACCAGAAAACTTATTCTTTTTAATAATCGCTTATTCAGTAATGTAAACCATAAAATTATTCTGCGCACTTTTCTCCACCTGCCCTAAAAGGGGTATTAACTCTTTGCCAGCTTTCTGCTTCGCAGCCACCATACTGCACCTACAAAGAAAATCGTATACGCAACAACAGCAACGATTATGCCGGCACTTATTTCTTCCCTCATACATCCCGACGCATACTGTAATGCCACGCCGGAAGGAAGCACCTTCCCTATCCACTGCACTGTTTCGGGAAAGAAACTGCTTGGGTAAAAGCATCCTGACACATACCCAAGACCTACCGCCACCAAAAACTGAAGTAACATTCCCGAAATAATATTATCTGTCAGCTCATGGAGCAAAAATGACATAGCCGTCAACATAATAAGGATGGGAATGAGCGACAAACCAAACCCAAACACTCTTTCAAAATCCACCGTTCTCCACTCCGGTACCCGAAGGTTGGCAAATTCACAAATACCGCCTAACAGTGCAAAAACGCTCAACATACAACACAATACCATACACAGATATGCTATCCACTCTACCAGCACCTGAGTCAAGGCATTCACACCATTTGTGGTCAGAATCTTTGAAAGGGACATATCCTTTCTAACAAAAATAGGACATCCGTTGATACCAAATATCATAAAAAAGAGTACCGCAAACCCACAAATATAATACCCTTGTGTAGACAATTGATTTGCTACTCCTAAAATTTCTACCTCAAAAAGACTGGGTCTGTCCAATAAAAGATTAATGTACTGCATATTCAAATCGTTGGTTACATCCCAGTAAATATCCCGATAACCCAGCTCCAGGCACAGACTCTGCATGCCGTAAATTCCGCTCTGGGACTTGGTAATCAGCTCTGAAATAATCATTGCCAGCTCATGCATGAGCATGGTTCCGATACCGGCCTCTCCGTTGGCGGCATAATATTTTATACTGTAATTTTCACCGCGTACCACCGAATCCACAAAGCCCTCCGGCACTACCAGATACGCCGTCAACTCTCCCTTTTCCAAAGCCTCCCTGGCTTCCTCTTCTTCCAGCATGTGAAAATTGATTGCAAATCTGGAGGAATCCAGCTGTTGCAGCGCCACAATACCGATACCCAGGTAACTGTCCTGAATATCTCCGCAGACACCGATTTCCACCATGGTCTGCTTATCGTCAGACAGCTTCTCTGAAAGCACTCCCTTTACTACCAGACCAAGTGCTCCCACCAAAACAAAGGTTACCAAAAAAACTGCCGGAAGGTGGCGAAGTACTCTCTTTAATTGAACTTCCAAATATCTTCCTGCTTTTTTCATATCTATTACAACTGTTCCACCAGCTGACGTACATCACCGTCATAAGCGTAGGGAACCAGCTTACCTTCCTTCATCAAAAAACAACTTGTACAACGTTCTATTTCCTGTACATCATGTGTAACTAATAAAACAATTCCACCCTTACTCCGATAATCCGTAAGGTAGTCCCAAATCTTTTGCTTACATACCAAATCCAAAGCCGCTGTAGGCTCATCCAACAGAAGCACCGGCTGCTTTCCTGCTACTGCACAACCGATACTTAATCTTTTCTTCATACCACCGGACATTTTGCTTACCTGCACATTTAAAAAATCCGGAATCCCCAACATGGCCAGCACGCCGTCCGAAAGCTCCTTTTTTAACTCCTCTTTACCATACCACAACCGCAGATTATCCTTTGCTGTTAATTCTTCAAAAAGCGGTGTTCCCTGCGGCACATAACCTACTTCCGAGCGATTCACACTCTTCCCGTTTAACAATTCCTTTCCATTTAGGCAGAAACTGCCGCCGTCTGCTTTTAATACTCCAGCTAAAATGGAGAGTAGTGTGGTTTTGCCACAGCCATTGCCGCCCAGAATTCCCACACAATCCCCTTTCTTTGCAGAAAACGTAATGTCCTGCAATACCGGTTTGTTCTTGAACTCTTTCTTTACATGGCTGATTTCCAAATCCACAACATACCCTCCATCTACTAGTCATTCATTATTTTATTGTTCTCTTTGTACAAGGATTTATCCTTATACCTTAAGTCGGTACTGATTACATCATGCTGTCAAGAGCTTCCTCAAGCATATCAATGATGTCTCCGTCTACGCCAACTTTATCCTCTAACTTCTCAAGCAGCTTATCAAAGTCAACTTCATCCAACCAGTCTTCCATATCGTCGCTGTCGGTCATATCTACAACATTCTTCTCAGAAGGAGCAGATACCTTGCTACCCTTACCGTCCTTGCCGGTTACAGCAACCTTAGCGAACATTTCATCACCATCATTTACAGTGATTGCCACATCTGCCTTATCAGGGGTTACATTCATATCTACGACCAGACTGTAATCCATAATCATAGCAGTTGCATCCGGAGCACCGGCCATATCCATCAAAGTTCCCAAAGACTTAGAAGGCTTAATGGTATAGCTTCCTACGAACTCACCCTTCTTTGCCTTATCCATATCGTAGTTTTCGATAGTCATTTCAATGATAGAGTAGGTATCCATCTTCACTTCGAATTCACCGCTCAACTTGCCGCCACGGTCCTTACCTTCACCTTCAACAACCATCTTAACAACATCGCCGTACTCTTCGTATTCCATTACATATTCGTAACCGAAGTCAGAACCCTTCTTAGGCATAGCAAAGGTCATCTTCATACCGGGCATTTCGATTTCTCTACCGATTACTTCACCCTTGTTGTTTACATACACAACCATAAGGATTTCTTCATCGCCCATGTCAATGTCATCTACTTCATCCAATGCATCTTCAATAGACTCGATAAAGTTGTCATATGCATCGTCTACGTCTACATCTTCACCGAATTCTTCAGCCATTGCCAAAGTATCCTTAATTAACTTCTCTAAGTCCTTATCCTCTGCCATTTCTTCCAAAACAGCTTCAGCCATTGCCTGAACGGTGTCGGTATCAAAAGTAACTTCCAAAACAGTACACTTCTGAGAAACATCTCCGGCCTTTAATTCATCACTGTCTTTTTCAACATCTTCTACACAATCAAGTGCAATACCTGCATACTTGGTAAGTAATGCATCCAAATCCTTGCTTGCAGGCATATACTTTGCGATAGTTTCAAGCATTTCCCAGTCATCTTCGTCAATAGAAATGCCCATATCATCAAAATCTGCACCAAAATATGTCTTGTTTAATTCCGGAATCTGGAAATAGATACCTTCTTCGTTACAATCGATGATTGCATTTGCAGAAATTACATCTACATTGTTGATTGCCAAAGCCACGTCTCCGCTGATGCCCATATCCTTTGCATTTGCTTTCACGCCGATATCAGCACTTTCCAACCACTCAAAATCCATGCCGGAATAACCCAACAGGTCACGTAAATCTTCGCTCAGCTCTACCTTTACGTCAGCTTCTACGCTCTTATCGGTAATAGTCAACAGGTCTAATACATAGTTCTCATAGTAAGCCATGTACATATCGATTAATTCTTCTGCCTGCTGCTTTTCGATATAGCTGTAATACTTCTCCGGTGAAGAGAATGTCTTCTTAAAGAAGTGTGCCAGTGAAGAAGAACAGCATACTAACACCAACACAACAACCAGTGCAATACCGCCGATTACCAATCCTAACTTCTTACCGGAAATACCCTTCTTTTTCTCTACCGGTGCTTCCTCTGCTACAGGTGCCTCTGCTACTACAGGTGCTTCCTCTACTACGGGAGCTTCCTCTACTACAGGTGTCTCTTCTACTACAGGTGCTTCCGGAACCTGCCATCCGCACTGTTCACAGAACTTGTCACCGTCACCCATCTGGGCGCCACATTTTTCACAAACCATTTTTTACTCCTCCCTCCGAGGGTTCTTTCCCTCAGAATCATCAACAAACTACCCAACAAGTATACCCTTATCCTGCATTAATTGTCAAGATTCTCCGTTTTTTTCTTTGTAAATGCTTACATCCAAGGTCTTATAGGTCGTTTTATCGGCTATTTTGCAGAATATCACTCCCATCAAAGCACTTACGGCCGTAGCAAATAAGGCCGGTCCCACAATCCCCGTTGGATTTACGCTTCCATATTGACTTCGATAGGCAATCATATTAACCGGTATCAGCTGCAAAGAAGATATGTTCATAATTAAGAAGGTACACATTTCATTGCTTGCAACATAATGGTTCCCCTTACGTACTTCGATTTTTTTCAGCTCTTCCATGGCTTTTAACCCTGCCGGGGTGCAAGCCCAGCCAAGCCCCAGCATATTGGTCACCATGTTGGTGGCAATATATTCCATGGCTTTGCTGTCACGGGGCAGGCGTGGAAACAAAAACTTTAATACCGGTCTAAGTGCCCCCGTCAGCTTCTCCACCATGCCCGCTGCTGTTGCAATCTCCATAAGCCCCATCCAGAATGCCATAACACCCGCCATAGTTATGCATAAGGAAATAGCTTCTCCCGCACTGTCTAATGCCGCCTGCGTCACCGATGTAATGTTGCCGGTAAACATGGCATACACAATGCCTACAAGAATCATGGCAGCCCATAAATAATTTAACATAAATATCACCTTGAAATGTTGAAAATAACATTGTATTGTTATATTAACCATATGGTTTTGTTTGCAGATTAATGCATAGGAAAAGGTATAACCTTTTCTTCACAAAGGAGAATCTTAGAAATGGGTTTCATCGGTTACATTATACTTGGAATCATCATAGCGATACTGTTAATTGTATATATATTGTTTTTACTGACGTACCTTAGTACTTCAAAGAAATATAAGGCTGCCTCGAAGGTTAACGGCCAAATCACTGACGATTTAGGCCCGGTGAAAAAAGCAGTAGGCGGTGTTGCCATCGGCGTACCCAGATACCGGGTATTTCACAAATACAGAGTTTCCTTTTATCTGAATGGAAAAGAATATTCTGAAGAAACAGAACTGAAAGACAGCTACCTGAACATCGGCGATTCTGTAGAGCTTCGGTATGATATTTCCAAAGAAGGGGAAATAAAGTTACGGTCCGAGGCATTTCTTTATTGGAGTAAGGAAATGGCAATCGGCTACACTATCGGACTACTTCTGGGCATTGTGCTAAGTATATTAAAGGCCAATGATTTGATTTAAATATAAAGAGAAAGGATGATTATCATGGAACCAGCAAAAGTATATTTTATAAAAGACATTACACCGGACAATATGATTAAAATTTATGAAGCTTTGAATAATCCGCTTCCCGGCAAAGTGGCAGTAAAACTTCACTCCGGCGAGGTTGGCAATCAGAACTTCATACGCCCTGCATTTATGAAGCCTGTTATCGAGCATGTACAGGGAACCATTGTGGAAAGCAATACCGCTTATGAAGGCAAACGCAATACCACCAAAGAACACTGGGAAACCATGAAGCTTCACGGATGGACAGACATTGCCGAAGTGGATATTATGGATGCCGACGGCGAACTTGCTTTGGATATTCCCGGCGGCAAACGTATTCAGACAAATTATGTAGGCAGTCATATGACAAACTATGACTCCATGCTGGTACTTTCTCACTTTAAAGGACATCCTATGGGCGGCTTCGGCGGAGCGCTGAAAAATATTTCCATCGGTATCGCCTCCTCCCACGGCAAAGCATATATTCACGGTGCCGGAGAACCATCCAAAATTTGGACAGCAGACCACGACTCCTTCCTGGAATCCATGGCAGATGCCTCTAAGTCCATTGTTGATTATTTTGCCGGCAAAATGGCTTTTATCAATGTGATGTGCAATATGTCCATAGATTGTGACTGCTGTGCTGTGGCAGAAGACCCTGCCATTGCAGATATCGGTATTTTGGCATCCTTGGACCCGGTAGCTTTAGACCAGGCCTGCTTAGATTTAGTGTATGCTTCGAAAGATCCGGGACGCGACCATTTGTTAGAACGTATCGAATCCCGAAACGGTGTGCATACCGTAGAAGCTGCCGCTGATTTAGGTGTGGGTCGCAGGGAATATGAATTGATTGAGTTGTAAATGTAATACAAAAGAAGAAGCCCCTATCGGGGGCTTCTTTTGTATTACTCATAAATATTGTATTCTTTGCCTTCTCTTACAAATACCGGAATAATATCCATGGGTGCGGGTACCGTTACGTACTGGCCGCCTTCGTATACTTCCTTGGTATTGGCATCGGTCCACTTGCAGCCTGCCGGCAAATAAACCTTACGCTCTCTTGCTCCCTCTTCCATGACAGGCGCCACCAGCAAGTCCGGACCAAACATATATGCATCTTCTACATTCCAACACTGCTTATCCTCTGAAAAATCAAAGAACAGCGGACGCATTACCGGCGCACCGGTCTCGCTTGCCTGCTTCATGCACTCACGGATGTACGGACGAAGTCTTTCACGGATAAATAAGTACTTACTCAAAATCTTGTAATTTTCTTCGCCAAAGCTCCAAACTTCATTGTCCTGACCGGAAGTCAGCTGACGCACATTGTTGATAAATTCCTGCTCTCTTTCATACCATGGTGAACGTTCTCCATGCATACGGAATACCGGGCAAAATGCCCCCCAGGCAAACCATCTTACAAGCAGCTCTTGGAAATGCTCATCTTTAATATTACCGCCCAAGAAACCGCCGATATCAGAGGTCCACCAGGGAATACCTGCTACACACATATTAAGGCCGGCCTGCAGCTGCTCTCTCATGGCACGGAAGGAAGAATGAATATCACCGGACCAGGTCAATACACCGTACTTCTGGCTGCCTGCCCATGCACAACGTACCAAGCTCATAATCTCGGTTTCGCCCTCTGCCTTCAAACCATCATAAAAGCCCTTTGCATAGCCTACCGGATAAGTATTGGTACACTGTAAAGCAGGACCTGCATAATAGCGATAATTATCAAAATCATAAGGACCGTACTCCGGCTCTGCCTCATCTAACCAGAAGCAACGGATGCCCTTCTTGTAATAGTTCTCTTTACACTTCTCCCAGACAAACTTCTGTGCACCAGGATGAGTGGCATCATAGAATACCGTATTGCCCATCCATGACATGTGGTAGGAGTTACCTCTGTCCGGTGTTACCAGATAACCTTTGTCAGCCATTTCGCCAAAGTTTTCACTACGTTCATCAATGGTAGGCCATACGGAAACTACCGTTTCAATGCCCAATTCCTTCAGTTCCTTTACCATGGCATCCGGGTCCGGCCAATCTCTTGGCTCAAACTTAAAGTCACCCTGCATGGTCCAGTGGAAGAAGTCCACCACGATAGCATCCATAGGAAGACCACGGCGTTTGTGCTCTCTGGCTACTGCCAAAATTTCCTCCTGGGTACGATAACGCAGCTTGCACTGCCAATATCCCAAACCATATTCCGGCATCATAGGAGTACGTCCGGTAGCTGCGGAGTACTGTTCCTCGATTTCAAAAGGAGTATCTCCTGCAGTAATAAAGTAATCCATCTTCTTGGTACTCTTTGCATACCACTCGGTCTTATTGGTAGCAAACGTAGCGGTACCGATGGCCGGGTTGTTCCAGAAGAAACCATAGCCTCTGCTGGAAATCATGAACGGTACACTAGCCTGAGAGTTACGATGTGCCAGCTCTAAGCATGCACCCTTTTTATCCAAATTCTTCTCCTGATACTGACCCATACCGAAAATCTTCTCATCTTCGAAGGCTTCAAAACGTGCCGTCAGTTCAAAATCAGTACTTCCCTGAATGGGCTTCAACTCACGCGCATCTACACGAAGGGGCACACAGTAACGGTTGATACGATTACGGTTACGCCAGTATTCCTCCGTCAAAAGCTCGCCCTTCTGGTTATAGTAGCTAATCCAGCCCTCTGGGTTAATCTTGGCAGTAATCTTGCCGTTCTTCACAGTATAAACCTTACCTGTAGAATGATAATGTGCAAACTCCTCGGTGGCATACCAAGGATCCGTAGTATCGATTTCCTCTACGGTAATTTCTGCCTGACATTCCTCTACCTTTTCTGTCAATGCCCAATCATTGGCATCCATCACCGGCTCTCCGGTCATACGTACACGGAAAGAATTCTTTCCCCATGGCTCCAGCCACAGAGTCTGCTTTCCATTGCCTATAATAAGGCGATTGTTTTCTACTGAAATATGCATGTTTTTCCTCCTGTTTCCTGCTGATAAAGCAGATATTTTCATTTCTTCGGCTTATTTTCGCTGCCCGGAATAGTCCGAAAGACTAGTTACCTTCCTTCACCGGCTCACCATACAGCACACCACGCGAACCTGTTGCCAAGAAGAATCTGCCAAACACCCGCTTGTCTGCATCCATACTATTGATTTCACCATACATCTGATTTGCTGTATTCAGCCGCTCATAAGACTTGCACTCATCCAAGGTGCGATAAAATCCATACTGTCCGTCCACATTACCGCAGAAGTAAATTGCTTTAGGTTCGCCGATATACTTGCCACCCGGTCGGCCTACACCTAAGCCCATACGGAAGCAATTGTCTCCACTTGCCATAAGCTTCGTACAGGTAATCACATCATGTGCACTATCATAGTGATATTTCCACAAGCCGTCCTTGCCAAGTGCCATATAAAACAGTCCTTCTTCTCCGGCCACACCGCGTATCTCCGTACGATTTGCAGTGTCAATTTTGCCGAAATGACTGGCAGGAAAATCAATAAAATGTTCCACCTTTTGATTATTACATTCTTCCACAATTATTTCAAACAATGAACGTTCCCTGCCTTCGCTACCGAAGGCCGCCTTTGCAATCGGCTGCTTCTGGTGATAGCTGAAACCGCCGTCCGTACTTACATACAGCTGTCCTTCGCCACCAAAACCATAAAACAACTTAGAATTAACTCTATCAGAAAATACCTTTAAATATCCTTTTGTTACCTTACTGCCCGTCAGGTCAAAAACCTCCACCTGCTTAAAGCTCTTTCCACCATCTCTGCTGACAATCACCATATCCACAGGTAAAAGAATCCCGTCCGCCACAGACCATACAATATTTTGTCCGTCCGGCGACATGGCCACCCAGCCGGGATTTGTATTCGGTCGTTCAATCGCATGCAACTGCTCTGCAATCTTTCCACCAATATCAAACGGCATGGGGATACGTTTAAACGTCTTAAATCCATCCGTAGTACGAACCAAACCACCCTTGGTAATTCCCTTCCAATTACCTCTGGCAGTGATAATCGCCATGTTACTGTCCACATCCGACAAATCTGCATTAATACAGGTGATGTAGCGGTTACCGCCCTCATCATCAAAGGAATTGTCACAGGGCTTATCTAAATCACGGAAGGCAAAACCTCCCAAATCACCAACAATATCTACCAGTTGCACCTCTCCGTCCACCGGTCCATACACATTCAAATGCACGGTTTCCTCAATACCATCACACCAGTCATGGTACGCCGGATTCTCTGAAAGCAACGCATCGGTCGTAAATACACCGGTACCTGAATTGAACCACAACTCATTTGGGTTGAACGGATTTATTTTTACATCACTTTGCCAATGTAGTAAACTTACACCCGCATTATATTTCGGCAACATGTAAGAAGTACGGAAATACATACCACCCTCTTCCAAGCCGCACAGGCTTACCTTCCAGGTATCGCCATAATCCTCTGACACATAAATTCCTTCCGGATATTCCTTCTCTCTGCAAAGAGTACTGCAAACCAAAAGCCCCGGCTTGGCTTTGCAAGAGCATACACCACCAAAACCATAATTTAAATATTCCTTGGTATGTGTACCATCCCTATCCGGTGTAATATCATCATACCCTGCAATCCGACCATTTTCGAAATAATATCGAATGACCTTACCACCAATCACGTCACCGGTGTCACAGCTATAGCCCAAATCTACAATATAATTCCAGCGACCAGTAGAATTCATGGTTACATACAAATATTTGCCATCATAATCATAGCGGGAAGCCACCAAACCATTCATCTTGCTATCCGATACAATCACGTTTTGCGGCATCATCAGTCTTTCAAAAGTAACACCCCTGTCATAAGATACATACAGGCTGTGACCGCGCAGGCTGTCATCCACTCTGGTGGTGTAACCGGCCGTACCTACTACAAGGGTCTGTGAATCGTCAGACACCCAGACAAATGTTGTGTATCCCTCTTCCAAAGAAAGTCTCTCCCAAGTATCCCCTCTATCAGAAGTTTTCCACAGGCCACCCAGCTGACTGGCAAAGTAAAGCACATTGCTGTCGTTTTTATCCACAACCAGACGGTATCCGGTACCTCTGCCACTCATATTTCCATGCACTGTGGTTGGTACTTTCTTGTATGTAAATGTCTTTCCATAATCTTCAGAAAAACTAAGTACACCGTAACCTCTATCCGTAATACCGCTAATTATGTACAACCTCTCCGGGTACTTATCATCCAATGCCAAAGCGATAGGATAGGTCTCCGCCAAATTTTCGTGGCTTACGTGATTAATCAAACTTTCCCATTTCTTATCTCCTGTATTAAAACGATAACTTCCGCCGATATCCGTCCGGGCATACAAAATCCCGGGCTGCGTCTGGTGATAGATTAATCCTGTCACATAGCCGCCTCCCGGAATCGGTGCATTTTTGTATTTATATTCAATCTGTCTGGTAATCTTCATGCATAGCCCTCCATAAGTCAAATATTTGCATAATATCCCATTAAACTTATTTAATCATATTTGACTTTAAATTACTATGCTATTTTTGTACATATTTGGAGAGAAAAATTAGTGTCTGCTATTTTCCTGAAAATACAACCCAATAATCATAGCCATTGATATTCATTACTTCCATTTTAAACTTGTAAGCCTGTTCAAAATCACCTGAATACTGATCATAAAAACCTTCTGCATCCGTCTTCAGTTCTCTGAAATTAACATCATAATTCTCTCGATTGTTTTTCAGCAGCTTACCACAACAGCAACGTGCTGCATTATCATAATTCTCATAATAGAACAAATAATGTATATTAGTATCCAAAAACAAAGCTCCCAAGCCATCGCCGATTGCACTCAGCGCACCATGCTGCGTTGCACTTTCATCCACTTTATCCACATATTCTTGGACACTATCATTGTCTATAAATGTTATAATTGTATCTTCGATTGTTGCAAAATCATCACTGTAGGAACTCTCTGTTTCCTCCACATAACTATTCCAAAAGCTTTCAGCAGCTGAATCTATTACTCTGCCGGCAGTATTGAAAAAACCACTATTTAAAGAATCTTCATAATAAACATCAACCACCATATATACGGTATCATCCATGGTTTTCTCTGATACTTTATAAGACATTTCGTTGTAGTCTGCCCAGTCTAAAAGTCTGTTATAATCTAAAAAGAAAGCTTCCTTGGCACTAACCTCTGCATAATCAATAACAGGAATCGTATAATTGGCTGTTATCCAATCGGAGTAATAAGTGCCGGACTCCGTTGTACGAACTGCACGTATATAAGTTGTTCCTTCTTCTCCGGCCTGTATCGTCTTTTGTGCAAAGCATTTTGTTAAAACCACGCCCTCTTTATCTAAAGCAGTAGTTACCTCATAACCGGTTGCCCCCTTTGCCTCATCCCATGTAACTTCCAGCTTTCTTCCATTCACCTGATATGTAATATTCGAAGGCACGCCCAAATAAATCGGAACTGTATATTTCAAGTCAACCCATTCTGAATAAATATACTCATCATCATCTTTATAAACAGACCGGATTCTGGCAGTAAAAGTATCACCATCCATGGGTTCCTTTAAAACACTCTCTGTTTTATTTCCGACATTTTGCGCGCCGTTTCCGATTCCATAATCTATTTGATACCCTATTACATCAGACACCTCATCCCATGTAAACTTAACAGAATGTGTTTCCTCTGAATATTTGTACTCAAAATCCCCCGGGGCCTCCGGTTCTATCTTTCCGCAACCACTAAACAGTAACACTACTGCTGAAAACACCAGCAATCTACATTTTACTTTTTTCATTTGTTTCCCGCCTCTCTAAGCTTCCAAAATCTTCCGACTTATTATACATACATTGCTATGTACTATGTCAATAGATTTTGTCACATTTCGCTAATCTGCAAAGCTTAGATTATCCAATAAATCGCCCGACCAAATATCTTTTATTCCTCCGTCTTCATTTATCTGGCAAATATTCATTTGGTTCGTGACATAAATCCAACCGCTCGTCTTAAAATCCTCTCCATATTTAAGCTCTACCCAACCATTTCTCTCCCCGTCTTCCTTGTCAGGATAGTAGCGATAAAGAATTACTTTTTCTCCCTGCGCAAGCACCATTATCTGCGATGTAAAATCTTTGTCAGAAAATATCTGCAATTCTTCTCTTACCATCGGACAAACTTCTGTATCTGTCATTCGATATTCATAGCCCTTAAATGTATATTCCTCCCTCACCTGTAGTTCCAGCCTTGCTTCCTCAAAGTTCTCACTGTTTTGCAGCTTCCACATACCTTCCGCAAAACTTGTTTCTAAAATATCAATACGCTGCGTTGCATAAACAGTACCGTCTCCCGGCACTTGAATCTGAATATTACTGCGGTCGATGGAATTGACAAGAGCCTGATAATCATCACCTTCCTGTAATCCCCAACCGGCTACACCGCCGTCAATCGGGCAATCGCTAAAGCCTCCGATTTTACGAAGCTCGCTTCCCTCATACCGAAACAGTGTCGTATATGCATCATCACTGGGGCCATCCTCATACAAACCAATTTCCTTATAGCCGTCATTTACATCTACATCAAAAATATACCAGGTTGCAATATCTGCATTCTCCGGATAATAACTATTCTTCTCCTGCAAATAAGTTTCATCAAATATATAATCATTAATGCGAATCGTCGGTACCGCGTGATACAAAGCATTTCCCGCAGTTGTACTTCCTTCACTCAATATGCCAAAAGAAACCTGAATAAGTTCCTGCGTACCATCACCATTCAAATCAATACCTACGGTACTTCCCATAGCCAAAGGTACTACTGTATCATCAGGAAATTCTACCGAATCACTGGGTAACGGTTCTAATGTCGCCTCCGGTTGCTCAACCACTCCGCTTCCTTCCGGTTCCAATGTTACCTCAGGCTGCTCTGTGATTTCCGGCGTCTCGGGTGCCTGCGTCACTTCCGGTGTTTCCTGCTTTTCAGGTGCCTCCGTCACTTCCGGCTTCACCGGTATCTGACCTTCCTCCACCTTCACTGCCACACAGCCGGAAAAGGTCAAAGTAAGTGCTAACAAAAACGCACAGCTTTTTATCTTCCTTCTCATACGCAACCTCCTCTCGAGTGCAATTCATCCGTGTCTTCCTACTTTTATTTTATATTTTCCATAAATTCCTGTCAATAAATGGGACTACTCTTTCGAAAACCTTAAGAAATCAAAAAAGGGAGCCACACAGCTCCCCTTCCAACTTTTAAATTAACGGCGCAAACATCTGAATAGCAATCACGGTCAAAATACCGGTTACTACGACAGACAGACTGCTCATAGCGCCCTCTATTTCACCAATTTCCATGGCTTTGGTAGTTCCCAGGGCATGGGAAGCAGTTCCGATAGCCAAGCCTTTGGCGATGGGCTCCTCAATCTTCATCCACTTTAACCAAAGCTCCGCTATGACATTTCCCAAGATACCGGTAATACTAATGGACACGATGGTGATGGTTACAATACCACCCATTTTGTCCGAAATCCCCATACCGATTGCAGTGGTAATGGACTTCGGCAAAAGTGTCACATACTGTTCATGGCTTAAACCAAATGCCAGACTCATCAGCCAGATACTTACCATAGTAGTCAGTACGCCGGAGGCAATCCCGCCAAAGATTGCCACCGGGTATTTCTTCAAAAGCTCTAATTGTCTGTAAAGCGGTATGGCCAGACACACCGTAGCCGGTGTCAGCAGGAAGCTGATCGGTTGTACCGCCGCCTTATATACCTCATAATCGATATCCAGAAGCACCAAAACACCAATAATGCATAGTGCGGCTATCAACAAGGGGTTTGCCAGCGCCCATTTTGTTTTTCTCTTTATTACCAGACCGATTTCGTAAAAAATCAGGGTCAGCACTACTCCAAAGTAAACGGAGCCGGTTAACATTTCTTTCATAGTTACTTTCCTTGCTTCTTAATTTCTCGCGTTACCCATATTCCTTTACCAGGCGCGCAAACATCTTCCACGTATTTTACTTCGCAAGCTCCGTAGGTTCCAATCTCAGTCGGATCTTAGGCAGCTTCTCGATAGTGGTATAGCTGTTATACAAACCATCCTCGGTAGAAATATCGTTTTCACCGGTAGCGGGCGGTGCAAAAATCTTTAAAGTCAAATCACAGGGACCATCCAGTGGCTTTTCAAAAAATGCACTAATCATATCGATGGTCTTAGCCTTAGGTGATTTATAAAACCACTTTCCGTTAATCTCTAACATTAAGTTCGAATCATCTTCAAAGGTCAATTCGAAGAAATGAGGGTTATTTTCAAAGTGAATAGGAATCGCAATACCCTCTGCATCCTCGGCACCACCCCAGCGAAGAGTGAGCGGAAGTGCCACTTCTTCTCCGATAGTCATGGCCGGTTGGAAATATTCGTCATGAATAATTTCTTTGTAGGTTTTCAAAATAGGCTGTGCAATACCTACCTCCGGATTATTCGGATCCTCGATTTCCAGTCCCAAACGTCCTCTGTCACGGAACTGATACATGGAGAAATTGGTAAACCATGTAGCGTTCTCTTCCTTCAAAATATCGCAGAACTCCTTCACCATAGCAGCCTGCTCAAAAGGTCCTGTTACATCGCCGTCAGCATTTACTTCGCTCATCATCATAGGCTTCTTGGCACCGCCGCAAAGCTCTGAGAAACGATTGTAACTATTCTTGGTATATTCATAGATTTCCCTGATATTACCTCTGCTATGCGTGCTGCCGCCACGTTCTGCTATATCATAGGGCCATCCCCAATGCAGAGCAAAATACTTATCAATGGACCACATATCGGTACAACGAACAGCTTCTGCGAATTCTTCTTCTTTTTCAATCTTGCCGCTGTCGCCTTCTACACCGCCGGTACAAAGAATGGTCTGCACGTTAGGTGCATGCTCTTTGATAATACGGTGAGCGCGGCAATAAAAATCAGCCACTTCCTGATAGGTACAACGCTTGTTAAAGCTGAACCAGTTGCCGGTTGCTTCATGATTAATACGAAGCATCAAACGACCAAAAGGCTTTAAATCCTTGGCAATAGCAATTAAATGTTCATCGGAAACATGGGGATCGATTGTTAAAGTAAGGGTAACATCCTGTCCGTGCTGACGGATTTCACGCATATACTGAAAAGGCTCTCCCTCCGTATTTCCGCCCAATCCACCCTTATAGGTAAAATAATCATCATATGGGTAGTCCCATGCAAAGGATACATTCGGGTCTGCATGTACTACGCTGGCTCTGCCCGGCCATCCTTCATCCAGAGGATAATAACAGTACATCAAAGAAATACTTCTGTGGGGTCTGCCCAAGGTATGTAAAATATAATCCTGATTCACATATTCTCCTCGTTCAGAACCATCCCCCAAATCTACTGCACATTTTGCCTTGCCCATATGAAGGGCATACATTTTGTTTTCACTCATATTTTTTCCTCCATAAAAATATTAATCTCTGCTCAGAGCCTACCTTCTCTCAATCACTCTTTTTCGTGTTTCCTTCAACGCTCTGTTTGCTTTCGCTCTGTTTGCCTTTCCTGCGAATAATTGCCTGCGCCACCCGGCCTGTCACTGTCATAATCAATAATGTGGAAACCACGGAAATCACCACCAGCGGAACAAACATCTGCTTGATTTCCTCCACACTTGCCATAATCCCTACCGTAGGCGGTATGAACATAATGGACAAATTTTCCGTCAAAAAATCGGAAACATTCTCTACTTCCTTTAACGGTATGATTTTAGTAGTCAACGCAATTAACATTAACACCAGTCCATACATACTTGCCGCAATAGGCAGAGGAATCAAATACTCCATTGCCTCCGCAATCAGGCAAATGACCAGAATGATACAGATTTGCTTAATATATTTTACCATGCTTTTCTCCTCGCTACATCTGGTGACGCACTACTGCATACTCATCATCTGCACTGTAGTACGGGCACTCCCACTGGCTACCGGACAAAAAGCGATACATTTCATCCTCGTCCAGATTCACCATGCAACAATAACATTCATAATCTTCATCATATACATAATTTGCACAACTGTCGCAACTTGTTGCTGCCATAGTATTCTCTCCCCAAATCGATAATTTATAACTCTCTATTAATCTACCATCGTTTCCTATTTTTTTCAAACTTTTTCGTATATGCTTGTTTCAATTCCTCTGCCACTTGTCTTCATATTTCTCCTGTTGTATGGTTTGTTATTATTGCCATACCTATTTTTGCGTTATTGGGTATATGTGGTCGTTTTTCTCCGCGATACCCAATAATACAGCAATCCCCCTTGATTTACTCGCTAATTTGAAGTCTATATCACCCATTTGGGCATGTGGAATCATCCATTTTCACCATACCCAGAAATCCCCTGTATTTGTGGGTATGGACACAATAATTGTTTGCCCCTACCCAAAACATCCTCAACTGCCTATAAATCATGCACTTTTCGGCTTATTTTAGTACAATCGCTGGGCATAGATAAAAATAAACTCCATATATACCCAAATACTACAACAGCTTGTCAAATTCTACATTCAGCTTACGCTTCAATTCCTTCAACGAATTATCTTTCATCATTTTCTCGCTACAAATGTTACCACATTGGTACTCAACCGACTGACAAATCCCTCTCTTGGGATATCATATTCCTGCGCACTCACGGTAGATTTAAGAGCACTCCAGCCCTCAAACACCTCATTCAGATACTCCTGCAATTTTTCAGTAGTAAGATTCACCTCAAACTGCGCATCCACCATTTCCTTTGTATCTCTATTTTGCTCTCTTACTTCAGAATTCATTACTAGACAGACCACGCCCTTTTCCCTCAGTCCGTCACGGATTTCTGCCAATTTCATTCGAAAAGAGTCCTCTGTATCGATATGCTCCAAAGCAGAAACCGCCATAATAAAATCATAGGAATTTCCAGCAATTGCATATTCCTCTATAGATTTCTGAATGCCCCGAATACTTGCAGACACGCCTCGCTCCTGCGCATTCTCATGGAGCTTCTCAATTGCAATTTCCAGCAAATCCACGCACTCCACTACACAATTTTTATCCTTAAAAAACTCTGCAACGTAAATACTGTTACGCCCTACACCGGAGCCCAAATCCAAAACCCGCAATGCCTCATAATCTTCAAACAGTGGCACAATATCACGCACTGTCTTTATGGGCTTTTTCAACCAACTATCCGTTGCGTACAGCTTCTCATCGGAATATATTTCAGTATGTGATTTTCTTTCACTTTCCCTAATACGATTTATTCTGTCATCGAGCATTCTCATGAATTCCCCTTAAGTTCCCTTACCCATACTTCCGTCCATGCGGGCACGAATCCCGCCTTCAGCCCCACGTTCTGGGATACCGTGTGCGATTCACTGGTTCCGTAAAAAGGAACCTTACCTCTACGTAATATTTCTTCCTTTAATGTTCTGACCAATTTATGTCCCAGACCTTGTCCGGCATGGCCCTTGTCTACATTAATACCAATTTGCCACAGATACTTACCATCCCCGCTGACACCTGCCATACCTGCCATTTGAGACTGGTCGAAGGATTTTGTATCTCCGCATTTCTCTGCACTTTCCCGCAATGCTGCTACTGCCAACACATCCGGCGTCCCTTCCCAGAAACAAATCGCGCTGGCGAAACGGTTATTCTCCTTGAACTGTAAGATTTCTTCCTGCTCGAACCAGACATAATTGAGCGACTCTTTCCTCTGCAAACTCTCTTCCACTTCTTCCGGCAAAAAAAACACATGTGTATCCTGAATTTCATGTCCGAACTCTTTCAGCTTCTCGTCCAGCTTCCTCAAATTCTGAAAACTACAGAACCACTCCGGCGGATACTGGGCGTACTGCTTTAGCACCCAATCATAAATCTTCTCATCACAACAAATAAACAACTGCCCCAAACAGATAATTGCCCAAAAGAAACTACTGCGTTCCGCATAGATACGGGCACCGCTCTGCCTTAGCATATCCTCTCCTTTGCTCTTATCGGCCTTGCTATCAGAATCTCCTGCATTCATGTCCGGCGTATTTTTACAAATAAACACCCTGCGTTCCCGCTTAGCACAATATTCTTCCCAAGGAAGTCCCACATCCAGACAAAACTGCTTTCTTGCCGTTTCCAGACACTCCTTGTCCAAAATCAAACTGTTACTCACGCTTCTTTTCTCTCCTAACTCAATTCCCCCGGACACCATTCCATTACTTCCCGGGTGGTCCCGCTATAATCTCCCTGTCCGCTGCCGGATACACGTTCATCAGCTGCACGGTAAAATTTTTGCCTTCCAGCTTCACATGCACAATCGCAGGACCGTCTGCAATATAAAAAGCATCCTTCAATTCAGAAAAATCCGTAATCTCCAGCATTCTGGCAACACTTTCCTGAAACTCTCCTTCCGGTTCATCCCAGTTTGTAATATCCACACCGGCTTCTAAGCTATATCTGGTCTCTTCTAACCAATCATCACTTTCTGACACATACGGATCCATATAGGCAATCTCCATAACGTCACGTATCTCGCTAATCTTTTTTTGATCCTCTATCATCTGAGACTTAAAAACATACTCCGACATATCATAGGCCATCCATTTTGCACATAATGATACACCTGCCAGCACTACGATTACGGCAATACCACTACACATATTCATTCTGTTCTTGCGGTTTGCGTCAATTTCCACATCATCCTTATATTTCTGCACATTCATCTGGTTACGGAAAATCAATACAGGCACAAGCCACAGCACATCCATAATCAGCAGTAGCACAAACAGGACCATGGTATCATCTCCCATAAAAGACCACTTGTACAAATAATAAAAGCTGGCACCTACCATTGCTAAACATGCCAAAATGCTCAGCCCCATCAATACTTTACTGGTTTTACTTGCTTGTGGCACATCCGGACCCTGAAAGTTCTGTCCCGGCATCCGTCCCTTGTTTTCCGGCATCTGCTCCAGCACACACTCATAGGCCCGCTTATCCTCCGGCACCGAATAACCGTACTTTTCCAGTCTTTTAAAATAAGCCCATCCGGAAATTACCAGATAGCCAAAGATAATCAGTAACATACCACCTAGGAACAGCCCATACAGGGTAATAAGCATTAACACTGCACTGAAACGACCGGATATCCAATAGATATTCGTACAGATAAGCACCAGCGATACTGCCAAAAAACCTCCTGCAATGGCTGCACCTATGGCATACTGCCTTACCTGGCGTTTGTCATATTTAATTCTTGTGGCAGTATGTGAACCGTATCTTTTTTTATATGCCTCTGTGTTCCGTGTACTTTTTGTAACACTCCAGATAATCCAAAACAATAATAACCCGTAAATTACACTAAAAATCATATGTATCCCCTACTTTTCAAACACGAACGTACCAACCTCATAAGGATGGTCCAAAAACAGTATCTCTTTCGCTTCTGTGCGATATTTCAAAATATTTAAAATAATCATCATATCACCGCCACCGCCGACTATCATAACCACACCAAGCAATAAAAGCAATGACTGGCCCAAAATAATTCCCAGTACCGATGGTATAAATCCAAGCACTATTGTAGGCATAATGGCCGCTAAAATCATAGGTCCCTTTTTCATAGGAGTGCTACAGGTACAATACGGTGTCAAATACTGCCAAATTACACCAAATTCAATGGACTTCCAACCATCCTTAGCATAAAAAGACCAAGTCAGTCCATGTATCAGTTCATGCAGCACAATGCAAACTAACATACCTATTACAAATAAACCCATACTGCTTGGCGGCAGAAAAGGATATCCGTGTAACAATACATAGGGAACAAACACAATCAACAAAAATGGTAACGCAATTACCAAAGCCAGAACATTTGCTGCCAACACTCCGATTTTTAGTTCTACAGGCTTATATCCCTGCTTATCCATTTCTTCACACAAGGCTTCCAACTGCGCCTTTCTGCGTTCTTCTGCTTTGGATAATTTTCTTTCCTTGCTCATTTTACGCCTCCGCTGTTATATGACTTCTTTACAAGTCACTTTCTACTCCACATGCAAATACTGATAAATCTCCCGCTTTCCTACACCTCGGTCCTTGGCCACCTGCTTCATGGCAGACTTCTCATCCATACCTTGGGCTTCATAGTAGGCCATATGCTCCTCGATACTCATATCTTCCCAAGACGCAATTTCTTCCTTACGCTTCTCTTCCAAGCTCTTACCTTCCAATACCAGCACATACTCACCTCTGGGTTCCTCGGTCTTATAATACTCCAGCGCCTGCTCCAGAGTGGTAGGAAGAATGGTTTCAAACTTCTTGGTCAACTCCCTGCAAAGAGTAATCTTACGTTCCCCTAATGCACTGTACAACTCCTCTAAGGTTCTCACCAAATGATGGGGCGCCTCATACAAAATCATAGTACGGCTTTCATTCTGAAGTTCCTTTAATACTGCTGCCTTTTCTTTCTTATCTGCCGGCAAAAATCCTTCGAAGCAAAATCGTCTGGTACTAAGTCCCGACAACGTTAACGCTGTAATGCAGGCGGCCGGTCCCGGCAGACTCGTCACCGTAATTCCCTGCTCATGGCACATCCGCACCAGCACCTCTCCCGGGTCCGAAATAGCAGGTGTACCGGCATCCGTAATCAGCGCAATATTCTGTCCGTTCTGCATCTGCCCAATCAGCTGATGCGCCTTCTCCACCTTATTATATTCATGGTAACTGGTCATGGGTATATGTATATCAAAGTGGTTCAGTAGTTTGATACTATTTCGGGTATCCTCCGCCGCAATCACATCCACCATATTCAAAGTCTCTACCACCCGGGGCGTAATATCCCCTAAATTACCGATGGGGGTGGCACATAAATATAATTTTCCTGCCATGATTAATCCTTTCTCCGATCATTCTCAAATAGCTATCCCTTTGGCATTACCAGCCAAATATCCAGCACATCTTCAATATCTGTAATAGACATACCAAGCTTTCGAAAAATAATAATTTCCCGAAGCCTTGTCACATCTTCTTCACTGTACTCCCGATAACCGTTCTCGCCTCGCTGAGGATTGATTAATCCTTCTTTTTCATAAAATCGCACCGTCGCTCTGGGCACCTCTAAGTGTTGCTCAACCTCTTTAATTGTCATAACAAAATCCTCCTGTTTTCTTTGATGATGAGCACACTGTAAGGTATAAACAAGGTTTACAGTCAAGGGGTTTTTGTAATTTTTTCTCTAATACCCATAAATATCATAAATCTCCGGCATGTACACGCCCGGTTCCTTGTATACAATCAGAGGCTTCTCTACCGTCATACGTGACTTGCCGCCACGAGTAGCTTCTATGAGTACCATATTAGGTTCTTTATCTATGTAAGGATACACTAACTGCATACGCTTAGGTTCCAGCTTGTACTGCACCAGCGTAGTCATGATTTCTGCCAGACGAAAAGGTCTGTGCACCATGAAAAAGTGTCCGCCCGGCTTAAGTAGCTTCGCCGCCTGAGAGATCACGTCCTCCAACGTGCAAAGTACCTCATGGCGCGCAATAGCCTTGGGGGCGTCCGGGTTAGTCAGCCCATGCTGACCGATCATATAGGGTGGATTGCAGGTAATAATATCAAAAGAAGCAGACTTAAATATCCTGTCTGCTTCCTTAATATCGCCTGTTACAATATCAATTTTTTCAGAAAGTCCGTTCAGCTCCACACTGCGCCTTGCCATATCTGCGCTTTCCTCCTGGATTTCCAGGCCTGTTAAATGCGCAGCCTCTGTCTTCGCCTCCATAAGAATCGGTATAATACCGGTTCCGGTGCCCATATCCAGCACTATGTCACCCTTCTTCGCCTTGGCAAAGCCGGACAACAGCACTGCGTCCATGCCGAAACAAAACTTTTCAGGATTCTGAATAATCTGATACCCATTTCTCTGCAATTCATCCAAACGTTCCTTGTCCTTCAGATTAATTGTCATCGAGTTTTGATTTTCCTTCCTGTTTTTCTAAGCGCTCCAATTCACGCATTTCTTCCTTGGATAACTCCATCTTTTCTTTCTTATGACGCTTCTTGAAACGAAGCTTGCTTGCTTCATATTCGCGAATTTCCTTCTCGTCACCATTCTCAACTACTACCTTAACCAGCTGACGAAGCACATTCACACTCTGTACCTCACCCTTATAACCATCGTCGGTAGTTACGAAGTCACCCACACCCGGAAGCTTGCGGTTCAGCTCCTCATAAGTTTCCTCTTCATGCTTCAAGCAACACATCAAACGTCCGCATACACCGGAAATCTTGGTCGGGTTCAGAGATAAATTTTGCTCCTTCGCCATCTTAATAGATACCGGAATAAAATCAGACAAATGTGTATGACAGCAAAGGGGTCTGCCACAAATACCGATACCACCCACAATCTTGGTCTCATCGCGAACACCAATCTGACGAAGCTCGATACGTGTCTTAAATACTGCTGCCAAATCCTTTACCAGCTCACGGAAGTCAATACGACCGTCCGCGGTAAAATAAAACAACACTTTATTATTGTCAAAGGTATACTCTGCATCAATCAGCTTCATTTCCAGACCATGCTTACGAATCTTCTCTAAGCAAATCCTGTATGCTTCTTTCTCCTTTTCCTTGTTCGCAGCCTCCTGCTCCACATCACGCTGGTTTGCAATACGAAGTACCGGCTTCAAAGGCTGAATTACCTTATCATCCTCCACATCCTTCATATCACTTACCGCTGTACCGAACTCAATACCTCTGGCAGTCTCTACGATAACATTATCACCCTTTTTGATATTGTATTTGCCCGGGTCAAAGAAATATATTTTACCTGCTGTACGAAAACGGATTCCAACTACTTTAATCATAATACTCTCCAATCTATCACCACAAATTTTACTTTTTGAGTATATCATATATTTTGATTTATGCAAAGTGAAAAAGTTGGGAAATAATTCCCACCACATAAACGCAACGTTGATTGTACTTTTCCTCTGTTTATACTAAAATGTTTTATATAAGGCACTGCCAAATTACTCATATCAAGAAGAGTATCAAAATATTATAAATGAATCAACGGAGGACAAAACTTGGAAGCAGCGAAATTAGGAGCTTTTATTGCGCAATTAAGAAAAGATGCGAACATGACGCAGGCTGAGCTTGCGCAGAAATTAAATGTTACGGTGCAGGCGGTCAGTAAGTGGGAGCGCGGCAAAGGATTGCCGGACATTAATACACTGGAACCTTTGGCAGCGGCACTTGGTGTCAGCATTATTGAACTCATGAAAGCGCAGCGCGCAGAAACCTCCATCCCTTCAGAAGAGATAGATTCTGCTGCGAAGGACATTTTTTCCTTTTTGAAAGGTGCCAGAAAACTACAGACCAGGACAAATATCTTTCGCGGACTCATTGCATGTGCCCTTCTCTGCCTTTGCATTTGGGCCGGATGGCAGATTTATGCTTATTATAACCCCTATCTGGAAATCCGCTGCGGTACTGCACATGACGATGATATCTTAAAGACTTACCCACATGTTATTATCATTGATAAATCCCTGTTCGGTTACTCCGACATAGTCAAGCAACAGCTTAAAGAGTGGCATGTGGCAGTTACTGACATGGAAATCGCCATAGGCAACAAATATACGAAGCCTATGGCGGTCATTAATGAATTTGAAATTAAAAACGATAAAACCTATGTTTATTACAAGGGCTTTGGCACATCCAAAACAACAGGCGAATCGGAAATCATTAACGAAGTAATTGTCTTCGACTTCGTCCTGACGGAAAATCTGCCCTAGCCTTGTACGGATGTGGCAATTTTCATCTCAAAAGGTGCCATGCTAATCTGTTCCTCACCATACACAAACTGCTGTACCTTATCGGTGTTGTTAAAGAGAAATGAGACCTTCTTGCCGGCTCCCATACGGGTGGTAAGCTCCACGTTATCAGGCAAGCCTTCCACATACTCTATCTGTGCTACATCCAAAATATCCTTAACCAGTTTATTGTAAAACGTCTTTTCTCCGACGGTTCCTATGTAATACGCCTTACCTGCACCGTAGGAATTGCAAGTAACTGCTGCCTTGCCTTTGTAATATTCACTATCGTAATACGCAAGCACTTCCGCAGTCTCCGGTACCAGAATATCGCACCACTGCTTACATTCACAGGTACTGCCGTCTGCCAGATGCAAAACTGCCTTATCATAACCAATGGGATTGTATTCTTCCACATAAGCGCCAGCCAACTGACGATATACGGTAGGAAGCAGCTCCATAATACAGTTATTATTGGCATCCTTCACACCGCTTCGGTTGGTCAGGATGACCGTACCACCTTTTTCTGCAAACTTATATAACCGCTCTGCCACACCACTGTTAGTTATGTACATCTCTGGTGCCACCACAATCTTGTAAGTCGAAATATCCTCGTGCTCTCCGATAATATCCACATTCAAACCATATTTCAGGAATGCCCCATGCAAACGCTGTATCTGTTCGTAATAATACATACCGTTTGTCTGAGGCTGGATTTTAAATGCCCATTCGTTATCCGCAGAATAGAGAATTGCCACATCACTACAAATCTCCGTATCCTGTACTGCTTCCAGCTCCTTTGCCTGCTTACACAAATCTGCAAACTCCTCAAATCTTCTGCCGGGCACATTAGAATGGTCAATTAAGCCATGCCAAAACATTTCGGCGCCGCTTACTGCACTTCTCCAACGGAAATGAACGACCGTGTCCGCACCATGGGCAAAGGACTGCAAAGAGTATCCCTTTAGCATACCGGGGGAGGGCATTCCGGACATAGGTGACCAGCAACCCATTCCGCCACTCAACTCTTCCATAATCCAGAACTTCTGTCGTTTCACTCCGCGCATCAAATCCAAATGGAAAGCATGGGTATAGCATTCCTCCGGATTGTCCGGGATTCTGGAGGTTGGATAATTATCATAAGATACAAAATCAAGGTCTTCAAATTCTTTATAAAAGTCCGGCATATTCTCACAAAACCATGTGTTGGTGGTAATCTGTGCGCCCGGGTGGTTACGACGAATCATTTCCTTCTGCCTGTTTGCAAACTGAATGACACTATCGGAAGCATATCGGTTAAAATCTAACATGAATGCCGGATTCAGCCATGCATGAGGATAGCTTCCGTAAGGAGGTTTGATCTGCTCCCAGGAAGAATACTCTCCACTCCAGACATTGTTACCATATGCCTTGTTCAAATTTTCAAGGGTACCGTATTTCTCCTTCAGCCAGTCACGAAACTGTCCGATACAACGTTCGCAGAAGCAGAAGTTAGCCTCCAGCTCATTGTCAATCTGCCATGCTATCACTGCCTTATTGTTTGCATAACGCTTCGTCATTACTTCTACAATACGATCTGCATATCTAAGGAAATCCGGGTTATTATAACATCTGTGTCCACGGATACCGGTAGCAATCTTGCGACCGTCCTTCCCCGTCTGTACTGCATCCGGGTACTTCTCATACAACCACAAGGGAGGACAGCTGGTAGGGGTACATAATACGATCTCCATTCCTCTTTTCGCCAAAATCTCCACTATTTCATCCAGCCACTCAAAATCAAAAACACCCTCCTGCGGCTCCATTTTACACCAGGCGAACTCCGCCATACGGACAACCTTGACCCCTGTTTTCTTCATTAAATCTGCATCCGCCACCCAAAGGGATTTATCCCAATGCTCCGGATAGTAATCCACACCTATTCGCATACATTTGCCTCCTAAAACCACAGTGGCGTGCAGAAATATATTTCCACACGCCATCCTAATTTACTTAACCATTTTCTTGAATTTCCAATAACATCAGTTCCATCGCCAGGTCGAAGTTTACATTGGCATCCAAACGCTTCTTGGCTTTATCCAGCGCCCGGATTACTTTTTCAATACCTTCATAGCTGCTTCTTGCTGCCACTTTTCGAATGGACTGTATTTCTTCCCTGAATACAAGGTGATTTACATCATTGGTAGCCTTAAATAATAAGACATCCCGATACCAAATGGACATAATATCCAGATAATCGTTTATCTCCAGCTTGTATTCACTTATCTTTTTTATGGCAGAAACAATTTCCTGAATCTCCATATCCTTAATATACTTCAGCAAAGACAAAGCCTCCGCCTTCACATTTTCAAACTCTTCCGAAGACGCCAAAAGCTTCGCTTTTCCTACATTTCCACGGGCAAAGGCAACACACACGTCCGCCTTGTAATCCGGTATCTGCAATTCTTCCATCAGATACTTTTTCACCAGCTCATCCCGCACCGGTTTCATGTTAAGAACTACGCATCTGCTGAGAATCGTAGGAAGCAAGGTATTCACATTGGAAACCAAAAGCATAATCACTGCATACGCCGGCGGCTCCTCCAAGGTCTTCAAAATAGCATTCTGCGCCTGAGGTGTCATTTTCTCTGCTTCATTTATTATGTAAACCTTATATTTACTACTGTAGGGTTTAATCGCCACATCATTATTTACCTGTGCACGAATATCATCTACACTGATAGTATTGGGTTTTTCATGACTTACATAAATAATATCCGGCTGGTTTTTGGATACGGTCTGCTTACAGGAACGACACTCATTACAAGGTTCCGTACCGCCTTTTTCACACTGCAGTGTCTGGGCAAATACCTTGGCAATAAACTCCTTACCGGAAGATTTCTCCCCATTCAGTATATAAGCATGGGACACCTTGCCTGTTGCAATTGCATTTTGTAAATGCTCCTTTATCTGTTCCTGTCCTATGATGTTTTGAAATCCTGCCATAGTATGTCCCTCCTATTCTGCAAATTTATTACCATGTCACCGGCATTAAGCCATTCATACCTATTACGTAAATATATCCAAAAGCAACCCTCGAATCTCTCCAATGGTAGAAAGAATCTTCAGATTATCCTTTTCCTCTTTCATAAGCTCCTGCGTCAGTGCATCCAGATTTTCATCTATCAACCGAATGATACCGTACACACGATGCCTTCCTCTTCTGTCCAGAAAATTCTCTCTGGAAAACGCATGGGAACGACTCACCACTTCGTTCAAAAACTCCTTCACAAGCCCACGGTAATGTTTCATATCCCGCAGGTCTTTTTTCTTGGAAATTTTATCCCCTTCCATGGTAATAGCTTCCATTAAGGTCTGTAATCTGGCCTGCAGTTCTGTTTCCTGAATCTGACTGGTCAGTGTAAACTTAAAGCTTCCATCCCCCTGCGGGGCCTGAGTTGTATGCTCAATCTGCGGAGCTGAACTTACCTGATTCACTTTTATATCCATGATACAGCCCCCTTTCCGGACTTCTTCCAACTATTCTGCCTTAAGTACAACCTTACGCTTGCCAACCTGTATTATATATCGGCATTTTCCTGAATATATGTAACGATTTCTTCCAGACAATCCTCCAGGGAATTATTGTAAAAACTTTTCGTGATTTCTGCCTCGGCTATTTTTTCCTCACTAAAGTCTTTACTGTCTGCCAGAAACCGACGACACATTTCCTCATACTTAGGACTCTCCTGTGCCCTTTCCCGGTCCAAGGCTCTTTGCAGACGCACACCATCATCCAATGTGATAAAGACCGGAAGCACCTTATCCTTTCCAAAGTAATCGCGAATCTGTGTATATGCCTCCAATGTACCGATAATGCAGTAATTGTTTGCACATAAATCTACGGAAGCATCTGCCACGGTAAAATATCTCCACAAACCATGTACCGTATTATAAGCTCTGGCCTCAATAATCTTTCCCTGCGCCAGAAGCTTCTGATACCCGGTTTCGTCCGTAAAGTGATACTCCACGCCTTCCCTCTCGCCTACGCGAATGGGTCTGGTTGTATAGGGAACGATGGTTTTCAAACCCAAATCTTCCCGCTCTAAGAGCCTTTTAAAAATAGTATCCTTTCCGGAGGAGCTTTTCCCCATCAGGCAGATGATTTTTCCCATAAATTATTTTACCTCAAGTACTCGAATCATATTAGTTTTACCCGCAACACCAAGAGGTAAACCGGCTGTAATTACTACGGTATCCCCACTCTTTACATAACCGGCTTTCTTTGCCTCTTCTGCCGCATGTACGAAAAGTACATCTGCAGAATACTCATTATCAATCGCGAGAGGCTTCACACCGTATAACAAGTTCATCTGACGGCAAACCTGAGGATTGGTACTGCAACCGATAATCTGGCAGTCCGGCTTATATCTTGCTACCATCTCTGCTGTAAATCCGGACAAGGTAACGGTAATAATTGCTGCTGCATTTAAATCCATTGCCACACTACAGGTTGCAAAGGAAATTGCAGTAGTAGTGTCACTGTGTCCCTCCACACCAAAACGATACATTCTGGCACGATAGTCGATATCCTTTTCCGCACATTCTGCTATTCTCGCCATGGTATTTACTGCCTCAATCGGGTACAAGCCTGCTGCGGATTCGCCGGAAAGCATGATTGCTGTAGTACCGTCATAAATCGCATTAGCAATATCCGTTGCTTCCGCACGGGTAGGTCTGGGATTCTTCATCATAGACTCTAACATCTGTGTTGCAGTAATAACATGCTTACCTTTTGCTACAGCCTTCTTAATCAGACGCTTCTGCAAAACCGGTACCTCTTCCAAAGGAACCTCAACACCCAAGTCACCACGCGCTACCATAATTCCGTCAGCTACTTCCAGAATTTCTTCCACATTTTCAATACCCTGCATATTTTCAATCTTTGCAATAATCTTCATGGGGCTGTTCTTAGCATCCAGAATTTTACGAACTTCCAAAATATCTTCCTTGGTTCTGGCAAAGGATGCTGCCAAAAAGTCAAAGCCCATTTCAGCACCAAACTCAATATCTGCACGGTCCACATCACTGATATAAGGCATGGACAGTACTACTCCCGGAACATTTACGCCCTTATGGTTGGAAACAAAGCCTCCGTTGATTACACGGCAGACGATATCCTTTTTGGTAATCTCCTCTACCTTCATTTCAATCAAACCATCGTCAATCAAGATGGTAGAACCTACTTCAATATCATTCTTCAAATTCTTGTAAGAAATCGCAGCCTTCTCGCTGTTACCCATTATCTCTTCGGTGGTCAATGTAAAGGTCTGTCCTGCCTTTAATTCTACTTTTCCGCCTTCAAAATCACGCAAACGGATTTCCGGACCCTTGGTATCAATTAATGTTGCTACCGGCATGTTCAGCTCTTCTCTAACCTTTACCATACGTTCATACTTTATTTTCTGCTCCTCATGGGTTCCGTGGGAGAAATTAAATCTGGCAACATTCATACCTGCCAGCATTAACTCCTTTAATCTTTCTTCACTTTCACTGGATGGTCCAATGGTACAAATAATTTTTGTCTTTCTCATAATGCTCCTCTTTCTCTACTTATATATAGCTATCGGTCTTTTGACCTGATTCACTCTTCTTTAATACACAGACTTTCGTCTCTGCGTCAATTCCCTGTACGGACAAGCCTGCTTCCAAACTATTGTGTAACAGTTGAATAATTTCGCTACTCAGCTGTTCTCCCGGCACAATAATAGGTGTTCCCGGCGGATACAAATTGATAAAATCACCTGCCGCACGTCCTATAGCCTGGGTAAGCTCTACTCGTTCCTTCTCTGCATCCCAAGCTTTGTATATAGAAAGCGCTTCACACGCTTGCACAGTCACCCCTGTTTCATGCATTTTCTGCTCTTTCACTGCCGAATCTTTTGCAAGCTTCCGGTCCAAATCTAATACTGCCTGTGTCAGCCGTTCAAATCCTTCCTCCGTATCCCCCACCGTAAACATGGCCAATACATAGCTTTCGCAAGCCATTTCCAGTTGCAGGTGATACTGTTCTAATAATATATCATAAAACCTACGTCCTGATAAACCCATTCCTTTCACAGATAGGACTAATTTCCCAATATCGTGCTTTTTTTCCGCACACTCTTCAAAACTCTTCGGTAAAATATTTATATTTTCACAAGCTTCCAGACGCTTCAGCATACGCTTCCACTGTTGCATGAAGCAAGCAAATGCCTCCTTCTGTTCCGTGGCAATACGGATTGCCTCCTCCATACTTGCCATTAACACATAGGAAGGACTACTGGTCTGATAAATATGCAGAAAACGCTTCAATATTTCCCGGTTCACACGTTCGCCATTACAATGCAACAGCGCTGTCTGTGTCATAGAAGGTAATGTTTTGTGCAGACTGTGAATCACCACATCCGCACCCATTTGGCAACTGTTCTTCGCAAAATCCTCTCCAAAACCCAAATGTGCTCCATGAGCCTCATCCACAATCAAAGGAAGTCCTTTTTCATGTACTACTTTGGCAATCTCCGCCACATCTGCAATTCTACCCTCATAGGTGGGTGACACAATCAGTACCGCACCTGCTTGCGGATATTTCTCCAGTGCTTCACGCACTTGCTCTACAGTTACCGCTTCACATATATCATACTCTTCCAATATCTGCGGATAAATATACCGCAGGGTCAGCTGTCTTAAGTAAGCAGCATGATACACCGACTTGTGACAATTGCGTGCTATCAACAACTCTCCGCCAAAAGGAACCGCTGCACTGACCGCGCTCAAAATTCCTCCGGTACTGCCATTCACTAAATAAAAGCTTTCGTCCGCCCCATAGGCTTCTGCCGCCTTTTCCTGCAACTCCTTAAGTATCTCCTCCGGTTGATGCAAATTATCAAAACCGTCTATCTCCGTAATATCGAACTGCGTCCATTTCTCCGGCAGCTCGCCTACCGGGTTCCTTTTATGCCCCGGCATATGATATGGGTAAAAATCACTTTCACTATATTCAGTTAGCTTCTTTAATAATATACCCAATATCTCAACCTCTAATTATTATTCTTAAAAATTCCACTTTTTCTTGTCAAAGAAATCATCAATCGACTTTACAATCTGCTTCGGATCCATGGTTTTCAATAAATATCCTTCCGGATGAAGCGCTGAAACACTGCATACACTTTCCCTGTCATTTTTGTTGGTCAGGAAAATTACCGGAATATCCGCAAAATCTTCCTCTGCGCGAATCATCTCCAATACCTGCCGTCCGTCGCATATAGGCATTTCATAATCCAACAGTACCAAATCCGGACGCTTCATAACCATACACTTAATTGCCATGGCACCGGAATTCGCCAGAATCACCTGATACTTGTCCTCCAGCCAGCTCTTGATACTACGCAGTGCCACGCCGGAATCATCCACTACCAGAATCTTTCTCTTGTATGAATTAGTATCTTCCCGCAAAAATCCATCGATTGTCTCTGCCGCTTCCTTCAGATTAATCGGTCGCGGAAACTGCTTTTTAATAAACTGCTCCGCAATCGTAGTCTTAACATCCTCTATCTGGTTTGTATCGCCCATAACAAAAAGCGGAATATTGGTTTCAATTAATACATCCTTCAAATAGACATATCCCTTTATGTCTACATCTTCTACATAAAGAATGATTAAATCCACATCATCTTTTACCCTCTCAATTTCACTGGGGTTATTATCCACGCAAGTTACTACATGACCACAATCCTCCAACTGTCTTACCAGAGATGACACAATAAAATATTTCTTTTGTGAAATTAATAAAACATTTGCCATATGACCCTCCGCCTAATATGTATTCTCCAAATTCTGTATAAGCTCTTTTATCATCGCTAAAATCTTCTCCAAAGCTACATCTGCCACGTATGCGTTTAACAGCTCCAGCGCTTTCCTGCAACTATCCGGCAGTTCGTAGGTATTTATACACTTTAACGCCGCATCCACACTATCTATGTCAAACGCCTCTACTGCTTCTTCCATGCTCCTCAGACACTCTATAATTGTATCTTTTGAAACTTGTTCTTTCTGCGAAGATTCCAGCTTTTCAAACGGTGCCAAAATCTCCTTATACTGTCGCAACGTTTTCAGTACCTTGGGTGTTCCTTTTTTAACCTCTTCCATATTACCACTATTTCCCAGATTTTCCAAGTCGGCAAAATCCTTTGACAGTTCTATCGCACCAATCAATCTGGCACAATTTTTTAAAGCATGGACCTCTATGGTGTATTCCTTCAGTTTTTTCTCTGCCAAGCTCTTTACCAATACCACAGACTTTAAATCAATCAAGTGATAGAAATCACTCAAAAGCGTTTCAAAAAGCTCTTTACCCCCACAATTCTTAATGCCTTCTGCAGCATCAATACCCGCCTCTTTCAAAATTGTGTAAGCTTCTTCGGTTTCTTCCGTCACCATTCCTTCCTTTGCGTATCGTTTTTCCCGAGGCAGCCATTTCTCTAAAATAGTCTCCAGCTGTGCTTTTTCTATAGGTTTTAACAAAATATCATTCATTCCGGCCTCATAAAAAATATCCCGGACATCCTCTCTGTCATCCCCCGTCAATGCAATAACCGGCACCTCCCGACAATCACTTCCTTCCAATTCGCGAAGCTTCTGTGTTGTTTCCACACCGTCCATCTGAGGCATCCGATAATCCATAAAAATCAAGTGATACTTTTTCTCCTGCACCTTTTCCAGAGCCACTTTACCACTGTCTGCTGTGTCCGCATGCAAACCATATCCTTTTAAAAGCGATACTGTCAATTTTAAGTTCATTGCATTATCATCTACAACTAATATCTGACAGTCTTCCATCATAAGCTTTATCTTCTCCTTTATTATTTATTAAAATAAGCCAGGCTAAAGGTTCCCGGACCACTGTTACAAGAAATGGTGGCCGAAGCTTTTACCACATAAATATGCTTCCACTCCACTTTCTTCCTGACCTCTGTTACAATAAATTGCTGTAAATCGTAATCACAACCTGCTATTACAATAAAAAGCACCTCGTCGGATATTTTATTTACATTGCTCAATCTCTTGTTTATATAACTTCTTGCGTACTGATATTCATTTCCAAAGCAAAATCCGCTATGGGTAAATGCACTGTTATGCAGAGTAACCATAGGATGCAGCGACAATGCCTCCAAACGATTGACCCCTATTCCGCGCATTCGCCTGTTATACATCAAAAACTTCAGGGAACGAACCACAAAACTGCAGTTAATCCGCTCTCGGACACTTTCCAGCTTCTGCAAAATAATGTCCTTTGTAGCTCCTTTTTTTGCCAAATCTGCTGCCACCAGAACAAACAAACCCATGCCTCCTGACACCTTACCGGAGTCCACCACCTGAACACAGGGAAAATTCTTTGCGGCCTCCATTGCATTTCTATAACCGTTGCTGATATGTTTTGCCACGGATATATGAATCACACTATGCTTCCCGTTCCCTGAAATCTCCTGAAAAAACTTTCCGTATTCTTCTACAGAAGCACTCATAGTCGCAAGCATTGTGTCATCCTGTGCCATATACTCCAGAATACTATCCGAATTAATTTCCGTAATATCCTGAAAACGCGCACTTCCCACCTGCATATAATAGCACATAATGGGAATAGAATATTTATCTACCAAATTCTGAGGCAGGTCACAGACACAGTCTGTGGAGATAATGACTCTACTTACCATTTTCTCCCTCCTCCTCATAACAAATATACTCTTCCGGCAACCATTTCAGTAAGGTTTTCTGCAGTTCCACCTTTTCTATAGGCTTAGAGACAAAATCCTGAAAGCCCGAACTTAAGAACATTTCCTTCATACCGCTGACTGCATTTGCAGTAAATGCCACAATCGGTATCCTGCGTAATTCCGCCTTCTCTGATTCCCGGATGTGTTTTACCGTTTCTACTCCATCCATCTCCGGCATCATATGATCCATATATACCAAATCAAATGACTGACTGTTCAATAAAGCAATTGCTTCTTCTCCACTCATTGCAGTGGTTACATTCATTTGATACGGTCGCAGTAATCCTACTGCCACCTTCAAGTTCATCTGATTATCATCCACCACCAATACCTTAGCATTTTGCGCCGTAAATTGGATACTCGGCTGTATCTTCTTCGCTGTGTTGAAACTTATTTTTTCCTTGTTCAACACATTCCCAATGGTCAGACAGTACAACGGCTTGTACAAGGTCTGCACTTTTCCTTCCGTGGGTTCATAGCCAATCCTATCCTGTAAAACAATAACCTCCAGCTTCTGCGCCATCTCTGCAAAAAAAGCTTTATCCTCCAGATATTCTTCCTTCCCCGTAAAAAGATGGGTACAGTTATGCGTATCCAGCCAGCGTCCGGTTACCTCTTTCGTTGTGCAACAATGTACTTCTACACCGAAGCCCGTGCCCATGGTTTCGATAATCTGTTGATAACCTTCCTTGACAAACTCCGAACCAAACTTTTTCATGTTGATATAATAAAGTAGCTCCAGCTTCTGCGGCTCCTTCAAAGAAACAATAGGCTTCTCCTGCATTACTTTCTGTGGAATAATTACTTTAAACTCTGTTCCCTTACCATATTCGCTATCTACCAGAATTACACCATTCATCATCTGAACCAACAGCTTTGTAATGGGAAGACCCAGACCGGTTCCCTCAATTGCATGATTTCTTTTGGTATCCACCTGGCTGAAAGAAGTAAAAATCTTTCCTATCGCCTCTTCTTCAATACCAATACCACTATCCTTTACCGAAATAATCAGATTGATTCCGTAGCTTTCCTGTCTGGCACTGACCGATAAAAGAATTCCACCCTGATTGGTAAATTTTACTGCGTTCGTCAACAAATTAATTATAATTTGTCTCAATCGGATTTTATCACCATATAAACGCTCCGGCACCTTAGGATCCACGTTTACCATAAACTCTAAGGCTTTACCGCCTTTACGGGCCACCGTCATATTAATAACATCATTTAACAGTGCCGACAAACTATACTCTTCACAAACCAGCTCCATCTTTCCGGACTCGATTTTAGAAAAATCCAATAAATCGTTAATGATTCCCAACAGATTTTCTCCGGATGACCGAATGTTTTCACAGTTTTCACGAAGGTTCTCCGAAAGCTCTTCCTGCAAAGACAATTCACACATACCCATAATTGCATTCATGGGGGTACGTATTTCATGGCTCATATTTGCCAGGAAATTGCTTTTCGCCTTGTTCGCTTCATCCATTTTTTGAAGCAGCTTATTCTGTTCGTCTTCAAACTCATTAATCCTTACAAAAATAATGAGGCACACTACTGCAATTGCCCAATAAACCATAGGAAAACGTAACAGATACTCTTCCGTATACCGATAACCGTACTGGTGCAAAGGAGTCCACATATAGCATGATAAAATAAAACCGACCAGGAAAGAAACAATCGTTCCGTAATACAGTCCCAGAAAATACATTCCCGCTACCGGCACCATAAACATCCAGATAATACTGAAACCGTCAGCACCTCCACTTACCATAAAATAAGTCATCAAACCCGTAAAAAAGATAATGGTATTATAGGTAGCCCAGCGCATGGTTTTAGTTGCATACAGAAAACACATGCTGATAAGCAACCATACAGCAATCACTGCATTCACAATCACCATCGTTTTATTTTGCGTAAAAAGGCATACAATACTCATTACCAGAGAATATACACCGAAAATCATATAACAACCGGCATATACTTCCCTTTTTACTCTTTTGCCTTTTTCACGAAGCTTATTAATATACTTCCAGAACTCCTTTATTCCGTCCATACTGTCCCTCTTATTCTACAAGCAAACGTTCCAATTCCCCTCTTGTTTCAAAGAAAATATCCAAAATCTCCGGTTCAAAGCTTTCTCCCCGGTCTTTTTCCATAATGGCAAAAGCCTGGTCTATGCTCATCCCCTCCTTGTATTGACGCTTGGATACCAATGCATCAAATACATCTGTCACAGCCAAAATTCTTGCAGAAAGAGGAATATCTTTTCCTGCCAATCCCTCCGGATATCCCTTACCATTCCATTTCTCATGATGGTACTGTGCCATATCACAGGCCACCTTCAAAAAGTCCGGTGAAACCATCTGATTCATGTTCTTACTTAGCATATCAGCTCCTGCTTTCGCATGAGTCTTAATCGTTTCATACTCTTCCACAGAAAGCTTGCCCGGCTTGGTTAACACTGCATCCGGAATGGTGATTTTGCCGACATCATGAAGCGGTGCCGCATTTCTCATGTTTTCCAGAAATTGTACCGTCAGTTCTTCCTTATACAAACCCTTCTCCAGCATTTTTTCGGCAAGAAGCATAGTGTAAATACTGGTTCGCTTAACATGCTCACCGGTGGTACCGTCTCGACTTTCAATAACGTTTGCCATGGTCACAATGACATCGTGCTGCATTCTGGTAATCTGTGCCAGCTGCGCCACTACCATTTTTTCCAGACTCTTACGGTACTCTTCCAATTCTATGGTACGGGTCACTCTTTTTATCATTATCTGAGGAACAAATGGCTTACCGATATAATCCACCGCTCCCATATCAAAGCATTTTTCTTCTGCTTCACTACTTCTGTCCGCCGTTAGAAAAATAACAGGAATCTTGCACCATTTTTCGTGTGCCCGAAGCTTATCCATTACCTCATAGCCATTCATCTCCGGCATCTGAATATCCAACAAAATCAGACTGGGTTCATTTTTGCTCAAATATTCCAAGCCTTTTTCCCCTGAGTTAACTGCAGCCACCCTGTACTCATCAGAAAGTAGCTTCTGTGCAATGATCAGATTGGACTTGTCATCATCAATTACCAGAATTGTCTTTTTCATTTTATTCCTCCTCAAATTTCTTCAAAAAAGCCCGCAACAATTGTTCCGCTTCCTCATAATTAAAATCATTCACCGCCGCCTCAACACTACGAACCATTTCGTCTGCCTCCGGCTTATCCTGTAAAGCATTCTCTTTCAATTCTTCAATACTATCCAGCGCCATGGTCATTTCGTAATTCACCACATAGTCCAGCAGCTGTGTTACTTTTTGCACATACTCAGAATGTCCCATCTGCTCCTTTGCATCCGGTTCCTGTAAACCCATTTCATTCTCAATTTTCCTAAGTACCTGTTCTAAAAGCTCCTGAAGCAATTCATGATTACTCTTAATCTCTTCTGTCTCCCCTGCCTTGGAAGCCAATTCCGACTTCTTTGCTGCTTCAGAAAGAGTTACTGCACCAATATTTAACGAAGTAGACTTAAGAGCGTGGGCAACGATTCCGTAATCCCCCCAATTCTCTTCTGCCAGATACTGTTCCAGCTGCTTTTGGTACTTGCGTCCTTCCTCACAATAGCTCACCAGAATTTCATTGTATAACTCTTCACTGCCTCCGCAGAACTTTAAACCGGTCTCCTTAGAAATCAATGCTTCCTGCATATCAGACTGCTCTGTCCTCTTTTCGCCAGTTCCTTCTTCCTGCTTTGTCTGTGCTTTTTCTACTTCCGCACACTCTTCAATGGTCATTTCCATAGGAAGATAACGCAACAATATAGCTTCCAGCTTTTCTACATCAACAGGCTTGCTGAGGTAATCGTCAAATCCCTCATCCAAGTAACGCTTTCTGGCACCGGAAACTGCATTTGCAGTCAACACTACTATAGGCGTAGATACATTGATACCCTTTCCTTCCCGGATTCGATGTAAGGTCTCAATTCCGTCCGGATATGGCATCATGTGATCCATCAAAATCAAATCGTATTTGTTCTTCTCGCTAAGTATTAACGCTTCTTCTCCTCCAAACGCCACATCCGGTGAAATACCGTTACGCTTTAACAAACCGCTGATTACACTTAAATTCATACGATTATCATCCGCAGCCAAAATTCTGGCATTCGGTGCCGTAAACTTCATGATTCGATTTGCGCTCTCAGACTCCGGCACATACGTATAAATACCAATCCGCTTACTTCCGATAATCTTTTGCGGAATGACTACACTGAATACGGAACCGCTTCCTTCCACACTTTGCAAGGTAATGGTACCGCCCATCTGTTTTACCAGACTATTGGTAATGGAAAGTCCCAAGCCACATCCTTCTACACTGCGGTCCTTATCAAATTCCAAACGGTCAAACTCTGCAAAAATCTGTTCTACCTGATCTTCCCGGATACCAATACCCGTATCCGCCACCGTTAGGTTCATATAAAAAGTATCTTTGATTACCGATCCGCCTACCGAAAAGACAATCTGTCCCTCTTCCGTATATTTCACTGCATTGGACAACAGATTCATGATAATCTGCTTTACTCTTCCTTCATCTCCCAAAAGCTTTGCCGGTAAATTGTCTTCTACATTAAACTCTGTTTCAACTCCCTTCTGGGACGCAGAATCCTTTAAAAAGCCAATCACATTGTTGAGCATACTTTCCAGGAAATACCTTTCCGGAAAAATTTCCAGCTTTCCGGCCTCAATAGCAGAATAATCCAGTACATCATTAATCAGATTTAACAATCGTACACTTGCCTGCTTAATATTTTCAGAACATTCTGTAACTCTGTCTCCCGGAGCCTCCTGCATAATAATATCATTCATACCGAGAATGGTATTAACAGGAGTTCTGAACTCATGAGACATATTAGTCAAGAACTCTCCCTTAGCCTGATACTTAATCTTTTCCATTTCCTTCTCATGCTCAAAGCTCATTTGAGCATCTACAATCATCCAGACAATAGAAATACCAAGCCAGCCACTTACTAAAATCAAGTACCAGCGGAATCCTGCATTCTCCCATGCATGTGCTTCTTTTACAAGTGTATAACACTTCTCCTGCACCACGGTTTTCTCATCATCGCTTAAGACCTGCATACATATCGTATAACTTCCATGTTCCAAATTAGATATCTGCAGGTTTTCCAGCTCTGTATGACCGACTACCGGAGGCTGATTGGTCAACTCCCTGATAAAGAAACGCAGCTTCACATTTGTACTCAAATAATTTCTAAGTGAACCTTCCAGCGTAATCATCTTAGCATCCGCAGGGATCTGATACACTCCATCCTGTCCCTTCACCTGTATTCCATCATACATCACGGAAGACAGTCCGAATTTATATTCTATCGAACCGGTAGCATTAATATCCGGGTTAAAATAATTAACACCACTGTTTGTACAAAAATATAAAACACCGGATTCATCCGCATAATTCCACGAATTTGCTGTTAATCCATCCATAAGACCATCATAATAATTATATAACTTATATTTAATGGGTTCTCCTGAAACCAATTGTGCTGCATTTGTAATGTAAACTCCGGCACTGGACAACACGCAAAGGTTATCTCCCATGACAACGGCGTCATAATTATTATAATAAGGGAACTCCTGAAGTGAGGTTACATTTTTATCCTTCATATAACACAATGAATCACCCGATACCACAAAATAACCTTCCCCATACGGAGTAATTCTCATAATCACCTGGGAAGTCAATCCTTCCTCTCTGCCGATATGCCCAATAATCTCCTGATTTTTAATAATATAAATTCCCGCGCCGTCACTGCCTGCATACAAGGTACCATTCTCCACTTCCTGAAGACAAAGTATCTGCGGACTTTGTAACCCATCCGCCTGTGTCAGGGTTCTAACCACCTTACCCTCTTGAATAAAGTTAATTCCATTGCTGGCACCTGCTACAATTGTTCCATCTGCCAGCTCTATTACACATCGAAAACGATCTGAAGTAGTTCCGTCTATCTTTTCCGTGAAAGTAGTTATTCCACCACTCGAAGAGTATTTTACCAAACCGGCATCGCTATAAGTACAAATCCACAAATTATTATGAGAATCTGTTTTTATACAACGTACTCTTGCATCTGTCAGAAGCTCTGTAAGCCTATTATTGATGATATCACCATTTTCACGGTCAATAATTACCAAACCATTATCCGTACCACAATAAAAAGCTCCTTCATAAAGGCAAATCGTATTAACTACCGCCGGTTCCTCGCCGGCTTCTGCAAACAACTCACCAAACACACTTCTTGACAGCTTCAAAACACCATACCTGGAGGACGCAAACCATATATTGCCTTCATAATCCTCATGGATACTTTCTACAGAACTATCAAAGCCTTTTATGTTTAAAGCTACAACACCCTGCTCTGTAAGATATCCACAGCCCGTATCTGCAGCCAGCCACACCTTACCGGTACTGTCCGATTCAATAGCACAAATACCGGAAAGAGGGGTCGTATCCATTCGGTCAGCAATTGCAATTTTGTCATTCACAATACGCACTTCCACCAGCTCATCCGTTGAAGTTCCTGCCCATATTTTATCCGAAGTATTACTAACACAGGTATAATAAATTCCTGCACCCTCACTACCATAGACGTGGGTTACCACGTCATCCCGCATTACAAACAGCTCACCTTCATTTGTGGAGCCCACCAACAATTCACCGATACCGGCCAAAGAATTTACATATTGAATTTCTGCATCCAAAATATGCAATATATTGTTTGTATCAATCTTACAAATATTACCGGTAGTACCTATATAAAGTGTTCCGTCTGATGCCTCTGCGAAACAACGTACTGAATTCATATTAATCTCATCAAACAAGTTATAAAATTCAAATTCTCCGTTATTATACACGGCTACTCTTCCGCCATTGGTACCAATCCAAAGACGTCCCTTGCTGTCTGTCATCATGGCAGTAACACTTACAATACCACCATCCGTAATAAACTCAAAGTTTTTTCCATCATAACGAGTCAATCCCGCATAGCTTCCTATCCAGATACATCCATCCTCTGTTTCTCCGATGGCATTTGCCTCCGAAGAATACAAGCCTGTAGTATTATCATAGATTGTGCTCACATATTTCTCTGTCGTATCTGCCGCCTGTACCGGCAAATCCATACAGCCCCAGCCATTCACTAACAGACAAAATGTAATCGCAACCGTTGCCGCCTTGACTGATTTGGGCTTTTTACTCCTGAAAAAGATTTTGTTCAACAATCTGACAATTCCGCATGCCAATACTGCAGTAATTTGTTTATCTGCAATTTCAACAATTAGCGCGCCACAAAGAGAACACACAAGTACCGGCATACCGCTCCATTCCAACATTGAGAAAAAGGCATCTCCCCACACATTCCCACTTTTTCCTCCTGCGGATAACATGTAAACAGGCACGATAATAATTATCGAAAGCAAACCTGTCCAAAAACCCATACGCAAGGCCTTGGGCAATCTATCCGGTACACCTCTGCGACGATAAAAAGCTTGAAACAGCGCCACTACAATACTGACAACCACATACGCAAGGCTTCCCACCTTGCCGATAAAAGCCAGCAGTCCTCCTGCAAGCCCCACCAGAATCGCACCGCTAAGTCCCAAAAAGTATACCGCAATACCGATTCCTATGGTATCCAGCCATATAGGAAGCTGCAATTTACAGCTGACATAACGTCCCACTACATTAAGCAAAACACATAGCAGAATTACTATTATTTTTTTACCGATTGTCAATTCTCTTTTGCTACTGTTTATCATTCCTACATCTCCAAACTATGCTTTTGAATGAATAATTTTAAAATTTCTTCTGCTTCCATATAGTTAAATTCATTCACTGCTACTTCTATCTTATCCAGCTCGTCATTTTTTAATGTTGCCGCACCGGTTGTCATTTGACGCAGACTGTCTACGCAATGAAGCGCCTCCAACATCTCATAATCCTGCACGTGTCCAAGAAGCTTTGCTAACATTTCCTGATATTTCTCTACAGTCACATCAGCCTCCTTTTTCGCTTCTTCCACATAAATAAGTCCCTCTGCTTCTGCCAATACCTTGTCAAGCTCACTTATAAAGTCTGCAAAGCCGTCCTCCAACTCCTGAACATTTTGTGCTTTCGCAGCTTTTTCATTCTTTTTAGCCAACTCTGAAAAACCTTCTGCACCTATATTTAAAGATGTACTCTTTAACGCATGCGCAATAATGGTATAACGGCTCCAATCCTTTTGTTCAAACGCTTCTGCCAACTGTTTTCGATACTTTGCACCTTCTTCACAATAACTTTTTAAAATATCATTATACAGTTCCTTGCTTCCGCCACAGAACTTCAAGCCCAGCATAGGTAAAATAATTTCATCAGATTCTGTATGTATGGCTTCTTCCAAAACCTCACTTTCAGACATCTCGTCGTCTTCAAAAATCAGGTGTTCCTGTGGTAAAAGGCGCATCATCATGATTTCCAAAGCTTCCGGCTCAACGGGTTTGCTTAAATAGTCCACAAAACCTTCTTTAATATATTTTTCTTTTACTCCGGCGATAGCATTGGCTGTGAGTACCACAACCGGCGTTTCCCCATTCAGTCCGCTCTTATCCTCTTGAATTAAATGCAATGTTTCAATACCGTCCGGATAAGGCATCATATGGTCCATAAGTATTAAATCGTATTTTTTCTCTCTACAAAGTTTAATACATTCCGAACCGCTTCCGGCAGTAACCGGCACAATTTTATTTCTCTTCATCAATCCGCTTACTACTCGCAGATTCATACTATTATCATCAACCACCAGCACCTTAGATTTGCAAGCAGTAAAATGTCTTACCTTGACTTTTTCTGCTAATTGCAGTTTTTCTTTTTCGCCCGCAATCACTTGCGGGATTACAACTGTAAACTCAGAACCGGAACCATACACGCTTTTTACATCAATGTTTCCATCCATAAGTTCTACCAATAATTTCGTAATACAAAGTCCCAAACCGGTACCCTCTATATCGCGATGCTTCGATAAATCAATTCGTTCGAAACGTCCAAACAGCTTCTCCATATTCTCCGGGCTGATACCGATACCCGTATCTGCCACCGAAATCCCCAGCTGAAAATCCTTTTCTCCTCCGGGAATCCGGTACACGTTCAGAGAGATTCGTCCTTCATTGGTATATTTCACCGCATTGGTTAACAGGTTTGTAACTATCTGACGGATTCTGACCGCATCACCCATTAACGTATCCGGCAATTCCTTATCAATTTCCACTTCCAATTCCAGCTGTTTCTGCTCCGCCTTAATACGGATAATATTATCTACACTGTCCACTAATTCTTTGATGGAATAGGGAGCTTCTTCAATATTCATTTTACCCGACTCTATTTTAGACAAATCCAACACATCATTAATAATATCTAACAGATTATGGCTCGCCTTGCGGATATCCTCTGAATATCCGATAATCTCTCCGTCCCCACACTCTCTTAAAATCATTTCATTCATACCGATAATGGCGTTAATCGGCGTACGGATTTCATGAGACATATTTGCAAGGAAATCGCTCTTGGCGCGGTTCGCTTCCTCTGCCAGTGTTTTTGCTTCTCTGAGTCTGTCACTTTCCTTTGCCTTCTTTTCTGCATTAAACATATATACCACAATCACTACCACTAATACCCAAAGCATACCAAAAGCCCAAGTTGTTAGTGGCTGAATTACAAATATGTCACTTCCCAAGGCATCTTCCGGAAGCACTCCCAACACATAGAAATCTGAATAGCTTAATTCTGCAACAAATAAATAATTACCATCCCCCAGTGCTAATGCTGCGGAGGGCTGCACGTTCATAATACTTTTCAGCTCCTTACCCAATGCTACAATATCCGGTCGAACCAAAAACTTTTCTGCCTCCGGCCAGTTCTCGGAATGAGCAATACATTTTCCGCTTCCTGACACTACACATACATATCCATCTTCACCATGGCATACCAAATCCATTTCTGCAATAAACGTATCTTTGGTATAGCTCTTATACAATGCATACTTTACATTATTTCCATTAAAAACAGGCACGGAGAAAACTACTCTGCCATCTTTACCGTAACAAACCGCCGCATTACCATGAAATGACTCTCTAATCCCTTCATACTCCACGAAATCCAAAGACTCTCCAAATACAGTTTCTCCGTTAATTCGAACCAAGCCATACTGCTCACCTTCCACGGATAATTGTGTCAAAAAATCTTTCGATTCATCTTCATCCGCCAAAACCGCCAGACGCTCCAACTTCTCTATCTCTTCAACTAACTTATCATCTACACCGCCTGCCAATGTTTCCGCAAAATCTGAAATCTGTGAACTAATATGTTCTGAGACAATCCCTGTAATTTTAAAGTACAGCACAAACCATACCAATCCCAAAACAAAAAAACAGCCAACTGATATTAATGAAAATTCTTTTATCTTCTTACGAAAATCATTATTCTTCATAAATTATTACACCTTCCACATACCAGTCAAAATCATTCATCAATGCGTTATCACTAATGCTTTCCCCTTCCTCACAGCGTACATTACCTTCCGTGTCCACAATTCGTCCGGAGAACACATCATTTCCCGCAAGTATCTCTGCCTTAGCCGACTCTACCGCCATCTTTATTTGTTCCGTAACCAATGGAGAATAGTCCGCCAATCCCACTACTTCATCTTCAATACCAATCCAAAGTCGCTTATTATTCTTTTCACTATCCGATATTTTTTCACGAATAATTTTTGTATATAACTGACTCCAGTTCCATACAGCAGAAGTTAAATACTTCTCTGAAAAGTTTGCGGCATGTTCATTATAACCGATAGAGTACACTCCTCGCGCCTCTGCTTCCTCCGTTACATATGGCTGATTCTGATGATACGCCAATACATCCGCGCCCAAATCCATCAATTTATTTGCACACAGTCTTTCCGCTTCCTGATTATCCCAGGAATTAGACCACATAACTGTAACGGTAGCCTTCGGATTCACAGAGCGTACACCCAATGTAAATGCGTTAATTCCGCGATTCACCTCATTATTAGGCATAGCTGCCACGTAACCGATATTGCCGGACTCACTCATATGGGCTGCAATAATTCCGGAAAGGTATCTGGCCTGATACATTCTGCCAAAGTACACCTTATAATTATCCCCCTCCGCTTCATCACTGATTCCATAAAAAGCGATTTCCGGATATTGTTCAAAAATCCCCTGAAGCTGTGCCGGATATCCGTAACTCGACAAGATAATAATACTTGCTCCTGCCTCTGCTAACTCTTCAATGGCTCCCTCACATTCATAGGTTTCTTCCAAAACATCTTCTTTCGTAATCAGCTCTACCCCCAAGGTATCACATGCTTCTTTCACTCCGCTATAATGGGTACCGTTCCAGCCTATATCCGTCTCTTTTCCGGTAAGGATTACTCCCACAATGTGCTTATCCTCAGGTTTTTCTCTGGTAATCACCAGCATTACTGTAATAGTTGCAACCAAAAAAAGGGCAATAATCACCATTAATGTAAACGTTTTTTTCCTACTCACAGACAATTACCCCCTCAACGTACCAGTCAAACTCATTTAATAAGCTTGTATCACTCATATTCTCACCTTCCGCTATGCGCAAAGTACCCGTACTGTCATAGATGGGACCATAAAATACATCGAAGGTTCCGCTTTCAATACGTTCCTTATACTGAGTCACCACTTGTTGCGCGTCTGCTGACACATTATCCGTTAAAGGAGCCAGGGAAACAATGCCGGTTTCCAACCCTTCCCAATAATTTTTGCCGGTACTTTTGTTCTGCACACACTCTGTAAAGCAGGGCGTATAAAACTGCTCCCACTCCCATACTGCAGCTGTAAGATATGTATTCGGATACTCCTGCGCGCAGTCCATATTGTAACCGATGATATCAATATTATTTTCATTACAAATATCCATATAAGCTATGGAATCTGAATGTACTGTTAAAACATCAATGTTATGCTCTTCAATCAGCTGTCCTACTGCAGATACCAGCGCCGCATCATCCTCCCAGGACTGACACCATTCTACATAAACCACAGCATCCGGGTTTACTGCACGTACCCCCATTGCAAATGCATTAATTCCCCTATTTACTTCTGCATATGGGAACGCCGCCGCATAACCAATCTCTCCCGTCTGTGTCTGCAATCCTGCTACTACTCCGCATAAATACCGAATCTGGTACATTCTTCCGAAATAGGTAGTCAGATTATCTCCGCTAACTACTCCCGTTGCATGGAAAAAACATATATCGGGGTATTGTGCTGCAGCCTCCTGCATCGCCTCCCCAAAACCAAAGGAAGTTGCTACTATAATCTGGCACCCCTGCTCTATCAGCTCTTCAATTTCCTCCGCAGCCGCAGCTTCCGTCACATTCTCTTTGTACAAAAGAGGCAGCTCCAATTTCTGTGTTGCTTCAACCAATCCCTCATAATGGGCTTGCGTCCAACTTTTATCCGTTATACTACCATTAAAAATTACGCCTACCGTAAGTTCTTTATCTGCATCCCTGTCAAATGCATTACTGATAGCCACAATTCCTATCACCACCACCACTACAATGGTAATAGCAATGATAACAATTTTTTTCATAAGTTTTTCTCCTTATTCCACAGTTATCTGACACATCTTCATGGCTTCCAATGCATTATTATGGCTCTGGGGTGTTACACCTGCGCAACAGGACGCATCCACTGCCACCTTTACCTCCGGAAGTACTGCCTTAGCAATCATGGCATTGGAAATCACACAAATATCCGTGCACAAGCCAATCAAAGTAATCTTCTCAATTGGCTCATTTTTATTCAGCCCCTTCAGATACAATCCCAGCTCAATAGAGCCAAAGGTAGGCTTGTCAATGCACACATCCGTAATATACTTTTGCAGGGATTCTTCAATCTCCCAGCCTTCCGTACCTCGAATACAATGAGGCACCGGTAAATTCTTACCTTCCTGAGTATCCATATAGTTTTCTTCATGAGTATCCCTGGTAAAAATTACTCTTCCCTGAAAATTCTTAATCTTCTCCTCTACCTTAGGAACAATGGCCACTGCCTCTGCCGTTCCCAGCGCACCATCAATAAAATCTTTCTGCATATCTACAACAATCAATACGTTTTGCATAACATTATCCTCCTTAAAGACATACTTAATAATATTTTAGACCAAGTGTCCGATTTTTACAATATAGTAACAATGTATAATAGACATGTGATATAATATTTTTAAAAAATTTTTAAATTACTATTGACCTTCCACCTTATGGAAGGTGTATGGTAACCTCACAAACAACATTTCAGCGGGGAAAAATTATGAAAATTAACGAAGCGGAGCAGTCCATCGGCATCACCAAAAAGAATATTCGTTTCTACGAACAAGAGGGCTTACTGAACCCTTCCCGGGGTGCAAACGGTTACCGGGAATACTCAGAGGAAGATGTAACTACTCTTCAACAAATCAAGCTACTTCGAAGACTGGATATTCCTATTGAAGAAATCAAGAAGCTGCAAACCGGTACATTAACCTTAGAAGATTGTCTGCGCAGACATTTAATTGTACTGGAAAGGCGAAGCAAAAATATAAATGCTATGGAAGGCTTCTGCAACCGGCTTCTTAATGAATCTTTTGAATTGCGAACACTTCCCATATCCCAGCTCCTGACTGAAATGGACCAAATGGAAGAAGGAGGTACCAAATTTGTGAATGTGCAAAGCAAGGATAAAACAAGACGTAAAAAAGACGCTTTGATTGCAGCGCTTGTAGCCATTGTATTTATGGTAATGTTTTTATTATTAATGCTCTGGGCAATCTATACGGAGCCTGAGATACCTGTAATACTGGTTATATTAATTGTTTCCTTCCCTTTGTTGGGAATTGTAGGAACCATACTTGCATTAAAAGAAAGATTTTCAGAAATTGAAGGAGGAGAATTAGATGAAGCTTCTAAATATTGATTATGTACCGGGAAAAGAAATCGAGGCACTTGGTATTGTAAAAGGAACCGTAGTGCACACCAAAAACGTAGGGCGTGACTTTATGGCTGCCATGAAAACCTTAGTCGGCGGAGAACTGGTAGGTTATACCCAGATGTTGAACGAGGCCAGACAGATTGCTGTAAAGCGTATGGTGGATGAAGCACAGGCACTGGGCGCCGATGCAATTATTAATATGCGCTATGGTACCTCATCCGTGATGTCCGGTGCTGCAGAAGTAATTGCTTACGGAACAGCCGTAAAATTAATTGAAAAATAGTACCCTTTCTGACATAATATAGTTATATCGACATACAAGGAGGATTTTCCTATGATCGGAGCATCTACCATTACAGCGGTAGTAATTACCTTATTTATCACCTTAATACTGCCACTTATTATCTACATTGTATATGGTATAAAAAGCAAGAACAAAATCGTCTGGTTGGCATGGCTGGCCGGTGCCGCAGGCTTCTTTGTAACACAGATTATTGTGCGAATGCCTGTTATGAGCGTCATTCAGCTGGCACTGGGATATGAGGCCTACATGGGCTTTGTAGAGAATAACTATATATTATACTGCTTTATTCTGGCGCTGACTGCTGCCCTGTTCGAATTCGTCGGACGTTTCGTGGTAGCAAAGCTTTTACAGAAAAATGCATCCTTTACCTGCGGATTTGCCGCAGGCTTGGGACACGGAAGTATTGAGGCCATGGTTATCGTGGGTATGACCTATGTAAATAACCTGCTGTATATTCTAATGATTAACAGTGGCGCCTTTGATACAGTAGTAGCGCAGGCAGCAGCCACCGGTGCAGATGTAAGTGCTCTGGTTGCACTACCGGAAACCTTTCTATCCACCCCGGTTTTCACTTTCTATCTGGCCGGCTTTGAGCGTGCATTAACCGTTATCGGGCACATTGCCATGAGCTTGATTGTCTGCTACTTTGTTTGGAATAAGCAGGCGCTCAAAGGCTCTCTCATTTGTATCGCATGGCACTTTTCACTGGACTTTATCACTCCATTGTTAAGTTCCCTGGCCACTCCTTATTTAGGCAACAAAATATCTACCAATATGAGCTATATTTTATGCTACAGCTTCCTGTCCGTTATGACAGTAGCAGCAGTGGTTGTTATTCTGAAGTTGCGCAAGAAGTGGAAAACGGCTTAAACCGTAAAATCAATATATATGCAAAACACCACCCGAAAGCATCATTTACACTTCCGGATGGTGTTTTTTATTACATTATACTTTTTCTCTCTCAAAATACTCAATTATCTCCAGACTCGTTCCGCAATAAGGACATTTCGCAATATTCCACGGATTGGAACGGCCGATAAATTTATTACAATGCGGGCAGCAAATTCTGGGAATACCGAGAACACACCACAGAATCCATGCCACAAAAAGAGCCGCCAGTACGCCCACACCTATTACAACCGCTATTTTAGAATCACCAAACGCACCCAGACCGCAACCCCATAAGAGCATGGCACCCAACAATCCATACAAACCAATATAAAAATTTTTCAATCGTTTACGAAAAGCCTTATTTTTTTCTATTCTCTCCTGTGCAGCTTCATAGTTCCCGTTCATCCTAATTTCCCCCTTACCTTTAAACATTCTGTTTCCTGCCTTCAAAAGTACCACCTAGCGTCATTATATACTTTTCTTTTCAGCAGTACAAGTTTGAATAGGAATATTTAATAATTTTTCCTCTTGCTTTTTGCAGCTTTATAAAGTATGATTGGTATAACTAATCATACTGTACAAACATGATTCAGCTATATATACAACAAATACAGGAGGTAATCACATGAATATTCCCGATGGTAAATACGCCTGGATGGTTAAAATAGGTGAAAAAGGACAATTTGTCATTCCCAAGGAAGCAAGAGATATGTTTGATTTGCAGCCGGGAAGTGAGATTTTAGTATTAGGAGATACTAAACGAGGCATAGCCATTCTGCCCAAGGCAATGCAAAGTGAATATATCGCCAGAATTTTCTCCGAATTTAATGACAATGAGGAGGTGTAAGAAATGAGTAAAATCGTTTTTTTCTGCATCCCTGCCCATGGTCACACCAATCCAACCTTAGGTGTGGTACGCGAACTGGTTAACCGTGGACATGAAGTCTTGTATTATTCATATAACGTAATGCGTGAAAAAATCGAGTCCGCAGGTGCCACCTTTGTTTCCTGCGATGATTATGATATGGAACAGAAGCTAGACCCTAAGGATGCAGTCCGTGTGGGTAAGGATTTGGCTTTCTCCACCAATCTTTTGGTGGAAACCACCTTGTCTTTGGATGAACACGTATTGGAGGACATGAAGCAGATGCAGCCGGATTGTATCGTAGCCGATTCCATGGCCGTATGGGGCAAAGCTATTGCATTGAAGCTGGGCATTCCCTTCGTATCCTCTACCACTACCTTTGCCTTTAACCGGTACTCAGCCCAAATTATGAAACAGGGGCTGGGCGATTTATTTAAGATGATTTTCTCTATGGGTAAGATTAATAAGGATATTAAGCGTTTGCAGGACAAGGGGTACCCTATCAAAAGTGTCTTGGACATTATTCAGAATGACGAAAATACCCACACCGTGGTTTATACTTCCCCACAATTCCAGCCCTGTGCAGAAACCTTTACGGACAAATACGCCTTCGTGGGTCCCTCTATCCGACCTGCTACAAGTGAAATCATAAAAGCAAAAGACAAATTGGTTTATATCTCCATGGGCACCGTAAATAACGACATGCTACCCTTGTATAAGGAATGTATCAATGCCTTTGCCGAAACAGATTATCAAGTCATCATGTCTGTAGGCAATCTGGTTTCCATGGATGCATTTGGCAAGCTGCCGGCAAATGTATCTGTTTATCCAAGTGTTGACCAGATAGCGGTCTTGGAAAAAGCCGACGCATTCTTAAGCCACTGCGGCATGAACAGCGTCAATGAAAGCCTGTACTTCTGTGTACCGCTTGTAATGCTGCCACAAACTCCTGAGCAGGGAGGCGTAGCCACACGCGTAGAACAGGTAGGCGCCGGTATCCGATTAGGAAAGGCAGATGCCACATCTATCCTAAATGCAGTGAATACTGTTTTGAACGATGCAACCTATCAGAAAAACGCAACTGCGATTTCCGATGGATTCAAAGCATGTTCCGGCGCCAAAGGTGCTGCGGATAAGATTTTGAGCGTGTGTCGATAATATTCTCAAACATATAACTCACATAATATACGAAGCAACAGAAAAGGTACGAGTCACACAAATATGTGCAACTCGTACCTTTCACTTACTTTTTAATCATCTCATACACATCTCTGGTCTCTTCATCATCAAAACCACTGATATAATACGTTTCCAGCGAAGTTTCAATCCGGATAAATACCGTATTCTGCGGATTCAGGAATACTTCACAGCTTTTTCCTTCTTCCTTTATTCGGTAACTTCCCTTCCTAATTTCCTCCATGCTGGTGCCATGATTTCGTGACATCTTGGGAAGCTCTGTCAAAAGCTCCACTTCTTTTATGCTAATCATGGGAATTACATACTCCTCCCGCAAGTGCTCGGCAATCACCTTATTCCCCTCCACACTCAGCTGTATGGGTGTAAACTCCAGCATTAGTATCCACACATTTAATACCGGAATCTGCAAAAGTAACAAAATCATCACCGCTACAAAACCCTTTCCGAACGGTGTTGCCATGTTTACCGTAGTTCCCATACCTCCAACACGCTTTTCTACCATGGAATGCTTATCCTTTGGATTATAATAAATAAGTCCCCAAATCCAATGATCCTCATCCTCTGTAGCATCCAAATCCGTTTTGTCCTGATACTTCTTATCCAAGGATGACAACTTCCTTATTAACCACAAGAGCAGCCCAAAAGTGGCCACGATATACACAATCGTTGAAACCGTAAACACTGCACCAAATCTGCCGTCTTTATCCAGTGCAAAGAGCATACAAATCATATACGCTACATTTACCCATGCACATGTCACCCACAAATTTTTCCACAAATTCTTCTTGGCACGGCTGTAATTAATATTCACATCGCTGTCACTGCTGATAATCTGCGTTTTTTGCTTATCCATCCAAATTGCCGCCAGCCAAAACAGGAAAGAAATTCCTGCAAAGCTTCCCTGTAGGATGCACATTACCGGCTCTTTTCCCTCCGGACAATACAACATTGCTACTACAAAAAGTACTACACTAAGCAGGCACTGTGGCAGAAAATGATACCACTTTACTCTACGAATATTTCCTGCTTCTTTTAACTCCACATATACCGGAATGTCCTTTGCTTCCTTCCAACCCTTTTCCATCTTTAATTCTTTCAGCTTTGTATTTGCCACACCCATGGGAATAAAAAATGCAAAAATCGACACCATCATCCAACTCAGCCAAAGGCTCATAAACACTGAAAACCAGGGTATAAATATCATAGGAATGGGTATGAGCATTAATACAATAAACCAGTTGCGCATCTGCTTATTGTATGTCTTGCAAATTTCCTCTACCTCCGGCGCTTTCTGTTGCTCTTTCGTCAGCTTTACCCCAAAATACCAATCCTTTTTTGGCGCCGCATCATTTTTTAACAACGCATACATAATCAACACAAAGGGATATAAGCACACAACCATAATCAGATTAATTCCCATCGCTTCGCCCATTACAAATCCCTCCTGCCAGCAAAATACTTGTCTACTACCTCCACAAAGGCATCCCTGCTTATACCACGGATACGCGCCTCCGAAATCAACTGTTTCAATTGCTCCTTTGCTTCTGCAGAAAGCTCCGGCGTCAGGCTGAAGCTCTCCTTCACCCGCACACCGTTTCTGCGGTCCGTCATAATGTACCCCTCCTGCTTCAGGAGCTGGTACGCTTTATTGACCGTCATGGAATTAATACCGATTTCCTCCGCCAGTGCCCGCACCGTTGGCAACTTCTCCCCCGGCTTTAGTCTCCCATCAGAAATCCCCATCACTATTTGATTACGAATTTGTTTAAATACCGGCACCTCTGAGCCGTCCTGTAAAATAATAATCATGTACACTCACCCCTTTGTATTATTCATCATAATACAAACAATACAGAATTGCAAGACCATCCTGAAAAGATTTGTAATTACTTATAAGACACCATGCAAAAAGGAACCTCGCTCACGAGATTCCTTTACAATTTACCCTATCTTACAAATATGTATAATTACCAAATCTTCCTCAAAGCTCAAACTCCCTGTAAACTCCGCCTCTTCCATCCATGCTAAAGCCTTGCTGTCTGTCACAATCACCGGCTTCGTTATTACTACCGTTATTTTCAATAAACAGGCGACACTTATTACCTTCACAATCCTCACCCTCTAACATATACCGGGCAGACAGATTCATGGGCGTCCCTACCGCTCCCCGCTGTAAATCAATCCCATGGGGCATAATCACACCTTTGAAATATTTACTCTCGGCATGACCGCTGAAGTGCAACATATTTACATTTGTCTTCTGACCATTTACCGTAAAAGACTCCTCTATCTTCACATACACGCGCAAAATTTCTTCCATGAAAGTTCACCTACTTTCCAAACTACTATACAAACAATTCCTTCACAAAATTATAAAAGCTCTTACCTACCACATTAAAGTCATGCCCGCCGGGTAACACATACCACACATGCTCCACGCCGTTTGCATCTAGCTGTTCATGATAACTCACCGGATGTCCCTTTACTACACAGTCCTCATCGCCGGCAGTAATCATTACCAAAGTCTTACCTACATACTCCTTCTGCACCCTAAACTCTTCCCTTTTGTATAGTCCTTCCTCTGTTACATTGTTCAGCGTATATCCAAACAAACCCGGTGCCGGACAAAAGGCTCCTACATAGCCAAAAGTATCCTGAAGTTTAAGTCCCAGATGCAAAGCCACTCGTCCACCCATGGAAAAGCCTGCAATAGCGGTATTCTCCCTACCGGTCTTTACCGAATAATGACTCTCAATATAAGGTTTTAAATCCTTCTGAAACTCATTATAAAAGTTGTTAAATGCCTCATAATTATTTATAGAAAACTCATCCTTCGGGTTGGCTTCATCATTCATTCTGGCACGACAATTAGGCATAACAAAAATCATCTCTGCGCCCTTACCCTGCGCCAATAAATTGCCCAGAATCACATCTACCTTGCCTTCATAATGCCACTGAGTGTGGTCCTGTCCCAATCCATGGCAAAGATAAACCACCGGGTACTTCTTCTCTTCTGTATAATTGGGCGGCAACGCAATGGTCACATCCCTTTCCTTACCCACTGTGGTAGAAAAGTAGCGAATGGTCTGTATCTCTCCATATGCCACACCTTCTTTTCTCTCTTTATAATCCTCCGGTACGTTGTTGTATGAGTTCTGAATCATCCGTCTTTACCCCCTGCTTCTTTATTCTTTAACATTTTTCATACTTTGGCAAAAATATTATTTTTACATCCATCTATGATATATTTTGACTAAGAAGCAATTTTAAGTCAACTCATATCTTGCTAAAATAATATTAATTTATGGCATATATCTTCGATACATCTCTATTATCTTTCCATCTTCAATTACAATGCTGGTGTTGTCCGGTACAAAATGATATACAATACCTGCCTTATCGGTCAGGAAATCACCGGGATAATACATAACTTCTCCCTTATCCAAATCGGAGCTGTCATAGAATCTCATATCCGCCGATACTCGGATTGTAAACTCACCCAACTCGTAATAGGACTTTGCATCGCTATATCCGCTTTCGTACCAGATGGTTGTATCATCTGTTCCAAATTCATAACCGCCATTATCCAGACCGCCATTAATAAGAAGTCCTCTTTCATTTCTTTCAATTGAAGCAATCTTCACTTCCTGCCCTCTTATTACAATGGTATCCCCTTCTTTTAAAGCAGCCATATCTACCATGTCATACAAATCATAAGTGTAAACTGTTACATCCATCTGCATAGCACCGGTATCATCCACATAGGCATCACCTTGTTCCAAAGATACCGCCAGTGTACAATTATCTAAATTATTAACGTCAACAGAAACCGGAAGCGGCAAAATAGTATTATTGACTTCTGTTTCGTCAACTACTGTTTCACTTTCTGCACTATTTTCTTTCTCCTTTGTTGCACCACACCCAATCATGGAAGTACATAAAATAATGCTACATACCACTAATAACATCTTCTTTCTCATAACACTTCATCCTCCTTTTTAGTAATATTATCTGCTTAACCTATGTTTCTTTTTTCTGTTTTTTATCTTCATACATGGTACTATCCGCTCTACGGAACACATCCATATATTCCTTGTCTGTTTCCGGATTATATACCGCCATTCCAATAGCCATTTGCAAATTCAATTCTTCACAATTATTTTGACGATTATAGCCTTCTATTGTTTCTTCAAATAGTAAAATTCGTTCATTCGCACATTCTGTTTTCATATCGGAGCATACAATTGCAAATTCGTCGCCACCTATTCGGTAAATGGAATCACTTCCCCATACCTTTTTTAGAATAGCAGCTCCGTTTTGTATCAGTTTATCTCCATATTCATGTCCATATGTATCATTCACCTTTTTTAAATCATTAATATCAACAACTGCAATCAGAAAATTAATTTGTTCCCCATCTCTTATCTGCTTAGATAACAAATCAACGCACTCATTATATGCAGTTTTATTCCCCACTTGTGTCATTGCATCAGTATATATCAGTTTTACGATCACTTTTGTAAACCAAACTGTCACTGCAACCAACCCTGACATTATAAGCAATATCATCAAAAGAGAGTCTATTAACGTTTTTTGCTGTGGTTGCTTTATCTCCTGCTCTGCAACACATACTGCAAAAATCATCCCATTTCGCAATTTTTGCGCAGCCATTTTTTTATCTATATCATTCCAGTGATAGGTTTCTACACTCTGCGTCTCTACTGACAATATACTTTTCTCATAAAGATATGTGTGTTGCATATTAAACTCTTCCGAAATGGTATTTCCTTTCATGTCAGGATGATATACAAACTTACCTTCATTATCCATCAAGAAAGCATATCCCGTATCATACACCACAACATTCTTTGTATTCTCATATAAGAAATTTGTAGAGATATCCATACCCACTACGCCAATAACTTTCTTATCCAAAATAATCGGAATAACATACGAAATGATTTCTTCATTCATATTTTGGTTAAAATACGGATTCATCCACGTTTCTTTTCCATTAGATACCGGAATATGATACCACCCAACATGTTCTATATCCCCCTCATCATATAGAGAAATATCCGTCATCTCATTTTCTATATAATCACCATTTCCATCCTGTACCAGCCATATTCCCTGCTTTGGTCCTTTTATCGCCGGATCCAAGCGATAATAAACCGTCACCGCACCATCTGTATACTTGGCGGTTGTCTTCATAAGTTCCAGCATTCTGCTGATATGCTTTAAAAACTGTTCTTCATCCTGCCATAGATTATCTGTATTACTATATTGTTCTGTTGCAAAATGATATATCGTATGAACACTTTGTTCGATGTTTAGTAATTTTTCATCTATTACCTGTCTTTTTTCAGAACACATCAACTGCATAATCTGTCCCGAATTATTTTCTACAATGCGACTATAGTTAGAAATCGAAATCGACATAACTACTAATGCCGGAATCAAAGTACTACAAATAATGAGTATCAGCAATTTATTCTGTAAAGCTTTCATAATGCACTCCTAAATTAACACAATTATCCACTTTTATTTTATCTCACTTAATAGGACAAGATGTAGGACAAAAAATAGTAGAAAGATTATCTCTAATCTTTCTACTATTTTTACTTAATCCTCTTTCCTACAACAACAAACCTTCCATCTTCCACATGATACGCACAGCACGAAAGAGTGATAAACTCATCCCCATATTCTGCCGTCACTCCCGTATCATACAGTGACATCTCTTTTATATTGTTGTACCAATCATCAAATTCCTCCTGCGTATCTGCCTGAAAGAACATGTAATACTTGAATACATCTTCACTTTGGTAAAAAACCTGTGAATAAAAAACCGCGATCAGCTCATACTCTCTTTTCTCATAACGAGAATCGAAACAGATAATATTATGAGATAGTCCATACTCCTTATCCTTATATAATTTCAAGCTACCAAACATCTGTCCGGACTTCATGGTATGTCCGTGAATGATAAGGTTAGTAGACGGCACGGAACCATTGATATACTCCTGGTCTATTGTACCAATTCCCGCATTTGAATCATTATCCAGAATCAGACAACCATTTTTGTTTTCTTCCTTATAAAAATCACGTGATAAATAGTAATTTTCATCCTCTGCACACTGCATTACCGGATAATCAATGACTGTGTCTTCTATCCTAAGCCAACCTATAAAATCTTCATTTTGTTGCCACAACACTTCATATTCCGGCAACATTATAGGACTGATCTCCTCAACCGAATTTATACTTATTTCGGGAGTCACAGTATTTTCCTGTATTGTCTCAGCACTTTCCTGTGTGATCCCCGTACTTTCCTGTGTTGTCTCAGTACTTTCCGTTGCCATCTGCATGTCTTTTTGTAATGTGGTTTGTTGATTTTCCAGTTCCTTATCAGCTTCTATTTCTGAAAGATAGATTACTACAAACCATACCATTGATAAAGAAAATACAATGACAAAAATAATCCGAATTTTCTGTTGAAAAACAGACCATAAAGGCAGGTGGAAACCACCACCTGCCTTCTGTCCGGTATCAACAGATTTCTCTCTGTGAAATAATTTCATTTAAGCTTCCTTATTCCAAATCTTCTTTTTTCTTGAAGAAATAACGATACCTAAGCCACTCAATAGCATAAGCATGAACGCATACCCTGTACCGGTATTATATCCTGTCTTTGGTACTTCGTCCTTCTTATCATCCGCGGGTTTGCTTACATTTGCATCTCCTGATGTTTGACCGCCATTGCTTCCCTGAGTCGGATTGTTATTGTCATTATTTCCCGGTGTTGTATTAGTATTATCATCCACCGGTACATCCTTATAAATAATCGCATAAGTTGAGAACTTATCTGACTCAAATGTAAATTCACCTGTTGCGGCGTTAAAGGTTCCACTGATTATTTCTACCTTTCCATCATGTAATCTGATAATCTTAAACTCACGTAAAATATTCTTATCACGATTTATCAATTTACCGGGAATGGTTATGGTAATTTTCATTGGAATACCTGGCTCTGAAATTTCTTGTTTAGCTCCGCTTCCTACCTGTTTAAACAAATCTGCATCAAAATAAGTAATCTCCGGATTCTCACCCATAATCCGGCTTGCTTCCTCTTCAATCTTAGCCTTATCAGTTGATGCAATAGCACCTTCATCCGTCTTGCCGATTTCAAGCCAGATTCTTGCATCTGCTCCATCTTCAATCTGTGTTTTTTCTGCGTCTGTAAAGATATTACCGGCGTCTAATAATTCTTCTTTTGAATTATTAAGTGTTACTTCATCAATCGGTGCTTCCGGCTCAACCTCTGCATCTTTTTCAAGATTATCATTATCGTCTGTTGTTCCGGTTGCAGGAATAACTACTACCTTTTTCTGGCCACAACCATTTGTACAAAGGGTTTCCTTCTTTCCTTCCTCTGTCGCAGTTGCTTCTTTGATGACTGTCCATTCGCCGGTCCAGTCATGCTCAAGAGCTGCTACCTTAATTGCTTCTGCTGTAATTGTAGTGGTTCCGTTTGCATCTGTAAACAAGCTATCACAACCGGAGCATGTATAGTATACCGTATTACCCTCTTCGGTACAGGTTGCTGCTTTTGCAGGTACCTGGGTCAAAGAATGGGTATGAACAGAAGGTTTTTCTGTTACTGTTAAAGTTGCGATATCTGATGTTACACTTCCGCCTTCATTTGATACGATACACTGATACTTAAATCCATCGCAGTCCATATCTACTGTAGACGTTGTATAAGATGCACTTGTTGCACCATTAAGATTCACAAATCCGTTACCATCATTTCTATCAATCTTCCACTGGTAAGTTAAATTCTCACCGGTTGCTGTTATACTAAAGGTTGTGGTATTACCATCTTCTGCAGTCTTATTCTCAGGCTGAATTGTAATCACAGGAGCATCTACAGCCTCTACTCCGGTTGCAGGAATAACTTCTTCCTTCTTCTCTCCACAGCCTCTTGTACAAAGGGTCTCCTTCTTTCCTTCCTCTGTCGCAGTCGCTTCTTTAACAACTGTCCATTCTCCTGTCCAGTCGTGCTCAAGAGCTGCTATCTTTACTGCTTCTGCTGTAGTTGTAGTAGTTCCGTTGGCATCTGCAAATAAATTATCACAACCGGAACATGTGTAGTATACCATATTACCCTCTTCGGTACAGGTTGCTGCTTTTGCAGGTACCTGGGTCAAAGAATGAGTATGAACAGAAGGTTTTTCTGTTACCGTTAAAGTTGCGATATCTGATGTTACACTTCCGCCTTCATTTGATACGATACACTGGTACTTAAATCCATCGCAATCCATATCTACTGTAGACGTTGTATAAGATGCACTTGTTGCACCATTAAGGTTCACAAATCCGTTACCATCATTTCTATCAATCTTCCACTGGTAAGTTAAATTCTCACCGGTTGCTGTTATACTAAAGGTTGTGGTATTACCATCTTCTGCAGTCTTATTCTCAGGCTGAATTGTAATAATAGGAGCAGTTATAACCGGTTCACTCTGGCTTGGACTTACTACAACTGTTGTATCTGCTGCAATGCCGGTGAGTTCATAATAATAACCCTCTTCACCTGCACTCAACATTTCACTTATGGTTGCGCCTTCTGCTGCTACTGTAAACTCTGAATCTGCAAATACTCTTACTTTTCCACCTTCCGGCATTGCGATTGCAGCATTATTTTCCTGCGTATTCGCTACATTATTTCCCTCGCTATCATATGTATAGAGATCAACATATCCCTCTGCATAGTTTGTTCTGTCAAGGGTAATGTTATATGTAGGGTCACCACCCTGTGTAATTGATTCAATTACGATTGTAATATCACCCTGGATATTAGTTATCACATAACCGCACTCGGCAGCGCCCTGCTGCAAATCACTTACATCTGCTAAATTATTCTCTACTGCCACTTTAAAATTAGGAGTAGTACTAGCTACTATAACACTACCACCTACCGGGATTTCAACTTTATCTCCATTAGCGACCTCAATAGCATCTATATCATATCCATCGCTATCAAATCTTATAACTGCTAATGGAGCATCTTCAGTAAATCCTTCACAGTCAATTGTAAGTTCATATGTTTGTTCTTGTGTAGTTACTTTATTAACAACAACTGTTGTATCTGCTGTAATACCGGTGAGTTCATAATAATAACCTTCTTCACCTGCACTCAACATTTCACTTACAGTTGCGCCTTCTGCTGTTACTGTAAACTCTGAATCTGCAAATACTCTTACTTTTCCACCTTCCGGCATTGCGATTGCAGCATTATTTTCCTGAGTATTCGCTACATTACTTCCCTCGCTATCATATGTATAGAGATCAACATATCCCTCTGCATAATTTGTTCTGTCAAGGGTGATATCATATGTAACTTCTTGAGTTCCACCAGCTTCATCCTTAGGAACGAATGCTACATGCAATCCATCAGTATTACTTGGATACCATATACTATCTATCTCTAGTTTATCAGACTCATAGTTAATAGCAGATGCATCTACAACCTCGTTTCTATTGGCAAATAAATACCCATCTAAACAGTGAGTAATATATACAACTGCATATTCATATTCTTTTGAACTATCAGAAAGTTCAGGAAGATGACTTTCATTCCACACTTCAGTCCATGTATTCGTTGTACCTTTTTCTCTAGCACCTAAATAATAAGTTCTAAAATAATTATTATCAAATTCTAATTCTGTACAATTATCTTTATCTTTTATAGTAACATTAAAAAGATTACTAAAATCATATAACTCCCAATTATAAAATTCTTCGATGTCAAGTGTTTCCGCACTTAATAAAGAAATTAAATCTTCAAAACCTTCTGCATTTCCTGTTGTTTCTGTAACCGTTGCAGTACCAAATCCTGCCTCATCCAAAACATGTACTCTTACAGTATTAGATTTTACCTTTTCATTTCCAATTGTTACTTCACAATAAAAATAATTATCTCCAACAGTAACATAATCCTTTACATGGAACTCATCAGCGTTCCCACCATCGTCTACAACAGGATTTTCATTACCATCATATTTGTGCCATTCGTATGTTTTTGGGCTACTTCCATTAGTATTATTTTCTACATATGCTACGAGCAGCTTATCACAACCCTTGGTTATAATATTATCTTCAAAAACAACATTAACACTAAATGAAGCAGTTCCACCTTCTGGTTCTTGTGTAGTTGCATCGTTTACTATAATTGTAGTAGCATTTGTAAAACCACTTATCTTATAAATACATGCACCTGCATCATCTGGAATCTTATCTATACTTACTCCGTTATCTGATGCTGTTACTTCATATTCAACACCAAAACTTGCCAAAGAAAGAAAATCATTTGTTGTTATATTAATTGTATTCTCCACAACAGGTTCAAATGAGGCAGCCTCATTTATACAATAATATAATTCTCCAGAAAAGTTTGACTTATCCAATGTAACAGCAACTGTTTCACCTGCTGGTGGAGTTGTTGATTCAACTACGACTGTGATATTGCCTTTGATTTCAGATATGTAATAACCACTCTCTGCCTGACCAACCATAAGATCACCTACTTTTGCCAAAGCAGCATCACTTACTGTTACTTTAAAATTGCTACTATTGCTCATTACTAGAAGCCCACCATCTTTTGGGATTTCAACTGTACTTCCATTAGTGAGCTCAATAGGTTCACCCATTTCATAGCCATCACTATCAAATCTCAAAGCCGCTAATAAAGCTCCTTCAGCAAGGTTTGTACTGTCAATAGTAACTGTACATGAATCAGTTGTTGGAGTTGTTGATTCAACTACGACTGTGATATTGCCTTTGATTTCAGATATGTAATAACCACTCTCCGCCTGACCAACCATAAGATCACCTACTTTTGCCAAAGTAGTATCACTTACTGTTACTTTGAAATTACTACTATTGCTCATTACTAGAAGCCCACCATCTTTTGGGATTTCAACTGTACTTCCATTAGTGAGCTCAATAGGTTCATCCATATCATTGCCATCACTATCAAGTTTCACAGCTGCTAATAAAGCTCCTTCCGCAAGGTTTGTGCTGTCAATGGTAATGTTATATGTTTGTATTTCCGTTTTGAGTGCATCGGAAACAGAACCGGATACGGGTTCGCCATTTACATAAACAGAACCTGCTAATGCATCTTTATCACAATCCATCATATCACATACAGCAGTAAGATATGGCCACTTCGAGTATTCAGCACTACCTGTATTTAGTTTGCTGTAGCTTGAATTTTTTAAAACTGTACCCACCAGATATTCTTTGCCTTTTTCACCTTGATACTCTAGCGTTATTTCATGCTCACCATCCGATGTTGTCACTGAAGTTTGAGCTAAAATAGCTGGTCTTCCATTTTCTCCTGAGGTATCGTTCTTATCCCATAAGTAAAAATACCATGTTCCTGGGGCTGTATCATTTGTAGTAAATTTGAACTGAACCTTTTGCAAAACACCGTTTTCATCGGTGGTTATGTACCATTCTTTCTGGCTGTAATCTGTTGCGTAAGCCGTCATTACACCCAAATCCGTTCCCAAACAAAACGACATTACCAGTACAAAGCTAAGCACCTTTGCTATTATCTTTCTTATTTTTTGTTTCATGCTTCTCTAACTATCCTTTCTATAATTTTAAAATTACTTAGTTGTTATTCTAACTCATGCTATAGGACAAAATGTAGGACAAAAAAGCCTGTCTGAGAATATTTTTCTCAAACAGGCTTTTTTTATTTCATAAGTTCTTTTTCCCAATACAATCTCGCCAGTGTTATTTCTGCCCAACTGTATTGTTTCATATATTCTCCCCGAAACCGATTTAACTCATCAGGCGTAGCATTTTCTTTTTCATACTCATAATAGTCGCAAGAAAAAGCCTCCACATCCACGGCATAACTATTTAACCCCCGCTTCAATATTTTTCCTGCTCCCACACGCTCCAAAACATCCACTAATTCCTTCACTATTTTTGACAGATAATCCTGTGTAGCTCTGGAATAATCTTCTCGTTCAAACAATACTGTTGCAAGTTCTTTTCTGGTTGCATTTTTTCCTTTCTTATCCACCAGATAGGCAAGCATCTCTTTCGACTTTGCCCTTCCAAAAGAAACTTCTTCTCCGTCCACAATCAGTTCAAAATTTCCAAAGGTATTCACATAGATTCCCGTATCCTTCCATTTCACCGGATGACGCAGGTTCTCCATTTCATTTATAATCTTATCGGCTGTTACCGGTTTATACACATACCCACTTGCATGCAGAGCAAATGCTTCGTTGGCATACTGGGAATATCCGGTCACAAATACAATATTTACCTTCGGATATATTTCTTTTAATTTCCTGGCAAGTACCATGCCACTCATTTCCCGCATCTGTATATCCAAAAAAGCAATCTCACATTTTGTTTCTTTCATAAATTCAAGTGCTTCCATTGGATTTCGAAAACCATGAACCGTAGCAAGCGGTACAGCTTCCCTAACAGCTCCCATTAATACATTTAATGCACTTTGTTCGTCATCTGTTGCAATGATATGCATGCTTAATCTCTCCTTTTCGGAATCCGGATACAAGCTGTTGTACCTTCTCCTATTTTACTTTCCATTTCCAATCCGGCATTTATCATCATATCTAATCGTTTCTTAATGTTTTCAATCCCTACATGTGTACCGCCATCATCTACATATTCACCTTCTATAAAACCGACACCATCATCTGTTACACGAATGATATACTCCTTTTCCGTTTCGGTGGTATGTATAGTGACCGTACCTCCGCCTATTTTCTTACCAACACCGTGTTTTACCGCATTTTCTACAAGTGGCTGTACAGACAATGCCGGCAGCATAAAGTCCCGCGTCTGAATATCATACACCACTTCCAATTCATCCTGAAATCGAAGTTTTTCCAATCGCAAATACCTTTCGATGTGTTCCAGCTCTGTTCCAAATGATATCAGATTCTCTGTCTTTAAAGAAGATAAATTTCCCCGCAAATAATCCGCAAAATCTGCAATAGCAGCTTTTGCCTGCTTAGGATTACTATCACACAAATCCATTACACTGGTCAGCGAATTATATAAAAAATGCGGTTGTATCTGGCTTAGCATCACCGTAATGCGACTATTCTCCAATTCTGCTTTTATCTTTTGATTTTTTATGGCCGCCTGATGATCCATAAATACCTGTTTTGCTCCTCGCAAGAGCATAATAAGAAGCATAATCATAGACGATACTTTAAAGCAAATACCGGAATAATACATATGATAACCCACTCCTATAAAATCAAGTAAGATAGCAGTATGAATGAATACATATGTAATCAGTTCCATTCTCTTTTTCTTCTCTTTTTTTAACTCTAAAACGCACAATATTATTAGCATCAGGCTGACAATACACTGCGAACATTCCCAAACAATTCTTGTATCATACAGCAGTGCTTTGCCGCTGATAACAACTGCGATAATCAGCATGTTTATAATACCTGACGCTCCCATTACTATCTCTGCAAGTTTTTTCGGTTTCTCTGTTATAGCGTCACATACATTGAGCCCCAGGAAGTAAACTCCCAACATCAGACACAGCTGTCCGCCATACGTTCTCACGACTAACAGTTCATCCGTAAAATATACCATCATTACATCAAGTAATGTATATCCGCCTATCAACAATGTCATGATTCCTATTTTGAACAAACGGTTTGTCATTCTGCTTTTTAAACCGGATGCATAAACGGAAGATCCCAGCAACATTATCCCCACGATCAAAAGTGCAGCTCCCATTATCTCAAACGGATGGATATATGGTTTTAAATAAGCCTCCAATACGGCTTTATCCAAAGGCGCAAGAAGGCATGTTGATAAAAGTTCTTTATATGCCTCTTTATTTCCGTGTTTATGGTAATTAATAAAACGAAACTCAACCTCATCCTCTACAGTAATTTCAGGACAAAGTATCTGTGCCCATCGTTTTCCGCACATGGAAGGCATTAAGTCTATTCCGAAGTTCTTAATCTCTGTGGGAGCATCCATATACACCTGCTCCCCATTCACATACATACTTACCCCGATATGATTACAGTAGAAATTTAATATTGCTCCTTCTGATATCTCCACATCAAAATGCCCTTTTACCGTAACATCTCCGTCCAGTGCAGACATATCACTATCTTCATTGTATGGATACCAGTTTTCTTCATCATAACTGAATTCTCCTGTAAACGTAAGCTTCATCGAAATAGGCAGACTTGCCTGATTATCCTGTCTTACTACTAAAACAAGACAAATGACTGCTAACAGAATAGGTATTATAATTGCAGCTATTTTCGTGTATTTATTATTCAATGGGCATCCTTCCTTTTCTTAAGATTTTATATTTCGCATAATAACCAACATTTCTTTTGCAATTCATACATTTTCCTCTACCTGAGTTTTTTCGACAAGTATAATACCAAATCATCATCATTGCAACAATTTTCGTACTGCTCGCACACCTGTGGCCCATACCAGACACCCTTGCCGTCCGGAATATAACCACGCTTCACATACATGCGCTGTGCACTTCCATAACCATAATGCAAACCGACTCCCAGATATACTGTATCCGCATACTTACCGGCAATCTCCTCTGCCACATCCATCAGCTTGTTGCCAATGCCCCGTTTGCGATACTTTTCTAATACGCCAAAATCCACAATTTCCGGTAGTCCCTGATGAGCAAAAGCCCCCCACGTGGAATCCGGATATACATTTATGTAGCCTGCCACATTGCCCTGATACTCTGCCACCAAGGTAATGGCCCGTCCTTCTGCCTGATCCTTCAAACGCACCAAATATTTATCTATAGTAGCATGCCAGCCTTGGGCAATTTCCTCGTCCGTAATTATCCTCGCATCCGCTTCTTGCAAATCGCGGATGGTAATATTGTCACCTTTGTAGTAAATCATGTGAATTCTCCTATGTAAATACTTATTTAACTATCTCTTTTTATATACAACCAACTCTGGGTTTGCACCGCCTTCTTCGTAAGTGCAGACAAGTAGAAAATCCATATTTGCGGCGATTCCAAAGCAACGGTCACCACCAAACTCACATTCCAGTTGATTTCCAAGATATGTTGCATTGTCATCAAGGAATTTTATAGTTTGACCGTTTGGAAGACGGTATTCAAGGTTGATGTATCCGCCCACAAGTGCATTAAGCTTTTCAACCTTTGGCATGCCTTCAACATGCAATTCATTAAACTCACTGATAAGCTGTTGCTTGAATTCTTCAAACTTTTCTGCACCATCAAGATACTTATACTGTTTCCAATAATCGAGTTTGGGGAGCATATCCTTCATATATGCCCGTGCCTGTTCGGCAGAAAAATGCTCACTTACCATATTTTTCACGCAGACTTCAATTAAATCATCCATATTATGATACATATACTCACCATCAGCATAGCACCATTTGCAATATTCTTCGTTGAAAAAACCGTCTGTTTCTTTGCTGATATTAGCGTCTTCCAGTGGCATACCGCAGCATTGGCAAATAAGCTGTCTTGGCGAGCCAAGAAGTGTGTTAATCGAAACATCAAACAACTTTGATAACAGTTTTAAGGTCTCGGTATTCGGCGTAGTTTCCCCGTTTTCCCAGCGCGAAACTGCCTGACGGGTTACAAATACTTTTTCTGCAAGCTCGTCCTGCGACATACCTTTCTTCGTTCTAAGTTTAAGAATAATATCTTTTGTATCCATCTGTTCATCACCTCACAACGAGTATACTTTAAGGATTGGAGTTTGAAAAGCAACCTGCTGTTGCTACCGGTTTGATAGATTGGAATATGTTTAAGTATTCTTATCTACTATTTTGTCACTCGAATGAATATAACTCATTTTCTCACCTAAACATAAAACTGCATTGCATATAATAATCCAAGCATGGATACTCCACACTGCATCTGATTCGTTTTCAACATAGCCAGCACCTGTTCTTTAGGTATCCAACACTTCTGCTGTACTTCGTTTTCATCAAAATGCATATTCTCCGTATCTACTCTGGCTCCAAACACATGAATTTTCAAATCCGACATACCATTACTGGGATTCTGACAACATAAATATGTTAAGTCCTTTAATTTACAGCCTGCTTCTTCCATACATTCCCTACGTGCCGCAACTTCAGGCGATTCGTTTTCTTCCACTCTGCCTGCCGGAATCTCCCATTCCAGACGTTTTGTTGTATATCGCTTGGACTGTATCATCATAATTTCGTTCTTTTCATTCACAATAACAACCGCTACAGAATGATGGGGATAATGTAGCTGGTGATAGCTTTCTATAACATAGCCGGAAGGCATCTTAACCTTGTCCAAATATAATGACACCCAATCACTTTCATAAATAACATTTCTATCCAGGCGTTTTGGAAATTCCTCGATACTTTTCATATTATCTTCCAAATCTTTCTCAATATCATTACTCATTTTCAGTTCTCCTAAAATACCAACTGTACCAGCACCATATAACACACTGTTCCACCCACGATACTAAGCAGCGTATTTCTTTTCCATACATGTAAAACCACCACTAAAACCACAGAAATCAATTCCGGTATTCCAAATGGAGCCTTTATGAAAGAGATGCCTTTCAGACAATACACCACTAACATCGCCATAATGGAATAGGGCAGTACTCGTCCCAGATAACTTACAAATTGCGGCACCTTACGTCCTCCGCCGAAAATCACGAATGGCAGAAATCGAAGTGCTGCGGTCACTAATGCAATTACCAAAATCATTGATAACACAGACAAATTATTCATGAGTCGCTCCTCCTTCCTTCTCCATTATGTCCCGGCATAAGAACAGAACTACTGTAATAGAAATCATAGTAGGTATAAGAAAACTATCTGCACCAAAAAATAAAAGGCATACCACCGAACAAGCTAAACCTGCAATAGCAGGCAAATGATTTTTTGTAGTTATCCACTGCTCCACAAACACCGTCACAAACAATGCTGTCATGGAGAAATCAATCCCTGCAGTATCAAAAGCAATTAATGTACCTAATGCACTTCCCAGAACACTGCCCAATATCCAGTAACACTGATTAAACAACGATACAAAAAAACTGTACCAAAAGAAGTCTATCCCCTCCGGTTGTTCTTCTCCACAAAGCAGTGAATATGTTTCATCCGTCAGAGCAAATATTAAATATGGTTTCTTGGCTCCTGCGCCCTTATACTTATCAATCATCGACACTCCGTAAAATAAGTGTCTGGCATTTACCATAAGCGTAGTCAGTGCTGCAGAAATCAGAGAGGCACCGGATGTCAGCAGAGAAACTGCCACATATTGCATAGATCCTGCATAAATAGTAAAACTCATTAAAAATGCCCAAAACAACCCATATCCAGCTTTTTTTAACAGAATTCCAAAACCAATACCCAAAACTATGTATCCTGCCATTACCGGCAGGGATTTTATAAATGCTAATTTAATTCCCTTGCTTTTTTGAGACATACATCCTCCTATGTAAATCCACACATTTATATTAATTAATCATCAATAAACAATTCTAATATGTACTATCTAAATTTACGCTAACAACACGATTATAGCACATGCATTATTGCATGAAAAGCAGACAAAAACGGAAGTACTGAATCCTCAGTACTTCCGCATGAATTTACGACTTACTGCCTCGCTCGGCCACAAAAAAATCGACCAAACGTTGCACATTTTCCATACATGCGCCACAAACTGTAGATGCTCCCGTTGCCGCTTGTACTTCTTCTAACGTACTTGCACCGCTGTAAACAGCATCCTTAATCATACCGTTTGTAACACTCATACAATAACAGACTGTTTTATCCATGTCCATATTCTACACCATCCTTTCAAGGACAGTTTGCACAAAATAACTTTCCTTTATACTATTCAAAATTTTCACAATCAATCAAAGGAGTTTTTTATGTGCCAAAGCTTTGAAGTATCTCCTTCATATTTTTCCCACTCAGTATCCGACACCTCTATATACCAAGTACTACCCTCGCATTCCATCCAGCCATAGTAATCGTTACCCGCTATATCGTCATACCAGTACTGCCACAGATTGGGACTAACATAGGTATTGTACCACAAGTAGCAATCACTATCATAATCATAGTAAGCCTCTGCATCATAGTCCCAAATGATAATTTTTTCATACTCATCCTGTTTTGTACAAATAGAATACATATTCGGTGCCACTTCATCCAAGTAAATTGTATTTCCGTATATATCCAAATTTGTTTCCGTTACTTGTACCTGACTTGTTGATACTAGGTTATCCCGCCCCATGGACTTTATGCTTATCCAAGACAGATGTATAAAAATACCTATCATGAAAGCAAAAATACCTATCCTGGCAATATCGAAGCGGTCTATCTGTTTAAGTGAAAATTGTGACTTATTTGTAGAAGGCTCAAGATTTCGAATGTTAACAATTTCATCAATATATACCGGTGTCTTATTCATTTCTGCGCCACAATTTTTACAAGTTGGGTAAAAACCTTCTTCCCAATTTGCCTCCAGCTCTGTGCCACAATATTCACAAACATAATGAGCTTCATAAGAACCATCGGGCTTTTTGAAAGCTACTTTATCAGCATTATAATATCTTCCATCTTCGTCATAATATCCCTTTTTGTACAATACACCGGTCTGTTTATCCTTCCAGGAATCGTGAACATAAAGATAATCATGATTTTTACATCGCATAACAACTGACTTCGTCTTAATATGCGACGGAATGCTTGTTGGCTGATTTCTACGAATTCTTCTTGGAGTAGCTGCCGACGAATCTCTGTCATAAATTCTGGATGAACTTCTATAGGAACTGCCGTATGTGCTGCTATGTGACGAAGTACTTCTTCTTGAACTACTCCGACTGCGTGAACTGCTACTTCGTGAGCTACTACTACGCGAACTTCTGGAACTTGAACTTTTCCTGCTTGGTGGCATATACTTCCTCCTCACTCTCGCATTATTTTCTTCAATAAATGCTCCAATGCAATTATGGATTATTATCATAAATAAATCCAACTGCAAATATTACAAAAAAAGACTGTTTACGTATTTCTACATAAAACAATCTATCACAAATACATATAAAAGAACAGCAAAAATGCCCAGAGCCGGAATCGAACCAGCGACACGAGGATTTTCAGTCCTCTGCTCTACCAACTGAGCTATCTGGGCATTTGAGTAGCGGGGACAGGATTTGAACCTATGACCTTCGGGTTATGAGCCCGACGAGCTTCCAGACTGCTCCACCCCGCGATATAATATTAATTTATGCACATATTCATTAAAATATGTAATGGGCAGAGGTGGATTCGAACCACCGAAGCAATTTGCAGCAGATTTACAGTCTGTCCCCTTTGGCCACTCGGGAATCTGCCCATTTGAAGTTTTAATGATGCTTCACATCAAAGCCGATGATCGGACTCGAACCGATAACCTGCTGATTACAAATCAGCTGCTCTGCCAATTGAGCCACATCGGCGTATTTCTACACCTATTTAGTTAATAGAAAATGGGGCCTACAGGGCTCGAACCTGTGACCCTCTGCTTGTAAGGCAGATGCTCTCCCAGCTGAGCTAAGACCCCATTAATGCTGGTATAATTAAACTTTCGTTCAATCGAACGACCCAGAAGGGACTCGAACCCTCGACCTCCGCCGTGACAGGGCGGCGCTCTAACCAACTGAGCCACTAGGCCAAAAAGTGCATTATACACTCAAAACCGAACACTGAATTAATCTTTCACAAAACATCTCGCTATTCTCTAAGAATAACTTTTTCCTCTCCAACCATTGGTTAAGCCCTCGACCGATTAGTAAATGTCAGCTGAACACATTACTG
>JBGVKL010000087.1:0-2464 GCA_045123675.1 Acetatifactor sp.
CATACGCAAAATCACCCGAATTTTTTACTCCAGATGGCAATTTACCTCTATATTTTCCTATCTTTTCTGCCATTTCATCTAATATCGTTCCATCTGCAACTGTTAATTTAATTGTAACTGATATGTAATGACCTCTTGTCAAGTACAAATTAACAGAAATCACCACAAAAATTTATTTAATTGTCTGAAGGCACCCGGAAAGAGCCTCGGAGTATCAGTTCCCGGCTTTGGCCACTCTGATATACGTGGATTGGTTACCTACAGGTCAATGGTCCGCCGTGAGCTCTATCGTCTATTCGCGTGGATCACAGATTTCTCTGTGCCAACATAGTTACGTCGTAGATAGCTCGAACCTTGAAATGGCCGAAGCCCTTTCAGGATGTCTTCAGTTGTTACTTTTATTATTGGCCAGATGTATGTGGCGTAAGCCATCTTACATCTGCTTGATTACCCACTATAACAGAGGGATGATGATGTCAAGGCTGCGAAGCACCGCCTGCGGCGGCTTGGCCTTGATATCGGCAGCACGGTGTTATACCTGTATCAGGCGATATGATCCGTCATCATGCCCCACATGAAACAGGCAAGTTCACGCGCAATCGCTGTTTTAGCTACATTGTGTTTCTTACTTTTTCCAAGAACCATTTTGTAGTATCGGCGTCTTAAGCGTTCATTAGCTTTATCTGCATAAGCAATAACCTGTGGCAAATTACCGGCTTGACGTGATTTCAGTTCCTTGGATTTGAATCCTATCTGACCACGGGCATAGCACTGTGAAGCTTCCGTGAGAAGCATTCGGACATGGCGGTTTCCGGCTTTGGTAATACCAAGCCTTGTCTGTCCATCGCCGCTGGAATCTTCACCTGGTACAAGTCCAAGGTAGGAAGCAAAGTTCTGTGCAGACGCAAAACGCTGAAAATCACCGACTTCAACAAGTACGGATAATGCTGTGTGCGTCTTGATGCCGATGAAACAACAGAGCTTTTTAACTGACTCTTTGTATTCATCCTTGGAAGCAAGTTCCTCAATGCGCTTATCCAACCGTTCAAGCTTATCACTAAGGGTATTATAGGTCAGCAGATATTCGTCGAGGATTTCTTTGTAAAGTGCCTCAGGATTTAATGACTTAAGCCATTTGATGTGTGCTGCTGTCCAGTGACTTTTTCCATCATAGCGATAGTTGTGGCGGAGGCAAAAAGCCAGAATCTGCTGCTTGACCTTTTTGAGTGCCAGCTTATGATCATCCCTCATTCGGAGGAATTCTTTTGTTTCCTCGTCTGTTGCTGTAGGGATATGAACTGGACTGTAATTATGCTGTGCGAGACATTTAGCTATGATCTCTGCATCGCGCCTGTCGGTCTTGATTCGTCTTCTGCTGCGCTGCTCAAGCATCGTAGTTGGAGCAAGTATCACACAGTTAACATGATGCTCTGTTAATTGATGATATAAAGTATAACCAAGGCAACCAGCCTCATAACCGCATATGAAGTTAGCATCGTTTCCGTAGACGGTACGAAGAAACTCCAGATACTTCAGAACATTTTTGTAATCAGCTTCTGTTCTCTGGAAGTGAGAACCTTTCTCAGCATCGATTGTGTATGCACAAAGTGTAAAACTTTCTTTATGTACATCCATTCCTACGTAAACTGTGTTATAATTCATTTTGATGACCTCCCTTTGTATGCGGTAATCCCTGTTACCATTGTTCTTGTCAAACTTTAGTATACAGGTAAATCCACGAACCTACAATGTGGAGGTCATTACATATTGTCTATTCAGAACCCCCATTAGCCCAATATGACTTCGGTATTACCGTTTAGTGCTTCTCGGATAGTTGTGAATGCATTAATTCCATGCTTTCTGGCTGTTCCAACGCAGCTCATTATTTTTAGATATTCATTTGCTCCTGATTCATTCCTAAAGCAGCCAGATACTTTGGTTTTTACTTTAACCATTCTAATATCTCGCTCTGCCTGGTTGTTATCAAATGGAACAGAGAAATCTTTTATAAATAGACAGACTGATTCCTTGTATTTATCCAGTCTGCAAATCAAATTTAATACTTTGTTTTTCTTCTTGCGACCACGCTTTTTAGGCGTTTCATCAGGAAGTGGATTTTCTTTATATGCTGTTTTGAGGATGCTATCATACTTCATATCGAATTTATGAAGATAATAATAACTTAATTCATCCTTATCGCTGATTACAGCTTTATCTTTTACCTTTTTCATTTCGAGAAGAAGGTTCTTAAAGCTTACAGCCCAGGTTTGCTCAGGGTGGTTTTCAATGATACCATTTAGTTCCCTAAGCAGATGAGCACAACAAATGGCATGTTTCACATCTTCATACTTCCAGTATGAAGCCCAGCAGTCGTGAACGATAATCCCTGTATAGTGCGGAAGAATTTCTGCTGCATCCATTCCTAAATGACCTCTCTTTTGATTTATGGTCAGATAGGTAAATA
>JBGVKL010000088.1:0-2437 GCA_045123675.1 Acetatifactor sp.
CCATCACACTCTGCGACAAAATTTGATGCAGGGTTACGCTTTAAATACTTCTCAATACCTTCTCTACTATCATCTGCTGAATTTAATCCCATTCCTGGAGTGTTAATCCATAAATTATATACTCCATCATAATCATTTATAGACATTACTCTAATATTTACCATCACTATTATCTCCATAAATTCAAGATTATTAAGCGTTTTCAATTTCTCCAGAAACCTGAAATTTTACGCCTTCCTATAATGTCAAGCCCTAAATCATTGATTTTTCGGGCTTTTCTTTAAATAGTTACCTCTATAAACAGAGCAAAAAGTGTATGACAGTCATTGTATCCTGTACTGAATAGTTAAAAATGAGTACAGCTTATAAAGCATCCTTTTCTTTCGCTTTATAAAGGCTATAAATTCTCTGTTTAACTATGATGGTGAACCTTCCGTGTCTAATGGTATCGTGTACCAACTTCCTTCGTCCCACCTGTTCATACACTGAGTGCCGGCTAAGCTTTCTAACAGGGTCATGCCCTACGGAGTAAACTACTGCTGGCTACAGCTCTTGTTTGTATTTTGATTCTTACTGACCGATGACTCCACAGGGTACGGATATTCCGTGGACGCTTCCCCTGTCTCACTCAGCTGGTCATTGTGCTGATGCAGTGCATTCCACACTCCATCGTTACCGGGTTCCTTTCCAGAACCCTGCCCGACTCCAGAATCATCTGAACCCCGGCAAGGTTCTGGATTTCATCATTCTGCCTGTGACTTATGCTGCAATCGCCGTCTGCTTTTCCGGACGCCGGATGTCCATTAACATCTTTTTCGGATCATAGACCGTTCCATTCTTTAAGATAGTAAAGATTATCCTTAGCAGCTTACAGGCTATTACTATCAGCGACTGCATCTTTTTCAACGGATTATCCGCTCGTGTCGTGTAGTAAACGTGAAGCTCCTTAAACTCCTCTGCATGTGCTACCACCGACTTTGCCCCCTGAAATAACCAATATCTAAGCCGTTTGCGCCCTCTGTGGCTGATCCTGGTTTCTCCCTTATGTTTGCCGGAGCTACATGCTACAAGCCCCAGTCCACTCAGCTTCTGTATTTCTTTTACGTCGTCAAATCTCGAAATATCTCCCATCTCTGCAAGGAGCCCGGAAAGTGTATTTTCTCCAATTCCGGATATTTCCAAAACATTGCCTGTGTGAGGAAGCTCAAGACATTTCTGGTTAAGCTGTTTCTCCACATCAGCAAGTTCAGCATCCAGTTCCAGGATTTTTTCTACAAACCACTTTACAGCTGTTTTGGCAGCATCCGCTCCATCGCGCATCCCTACACTTCTTTCTGCGTACTGTAAGATTTCCCTGGCTCTGCTGTAACCGCGTCCTCTTAGTTTTGCATCATGCCAGATTTGTCTTATTCCATCATCACCAAGTGCCGTCAGTTCATCAGGAAATGGTGCCTGCTTCAACAGTTCCAGACTGAATGTACCATCCACTTTTCCCAGTGCTTCCTTATACTCCGGAAAATAAATCTTCATTTCCCTGTGCAGGCGGTTCAATGACCGGATCCTGTCCTCATTCAGCTGATCCCTGAACATAGATAATCTGCGAAGTTCTGCATATACTTTTTCCGGAATATACGGCATACCAAAGTTTCCATCCTTCACAAGATTTGCTATCAGCTTCGGATCTTTTCTGTCATCCTTCAGCTGGCTGTTATCCTCAACCTCTTTCGTCTGCTTTACCGCATAGGGATTTACCTGAACAACGCTGACACCATTGGAAACCATCCATGTGGCAAGACAGAACCAGTAGTGTCCGGTCGGCTCTAAGCCAAGAACTATCTGACTCTTATTGTGCTTTGCCGCCAGTTCCAGTGCCCACTCCTTTGCATGATTGAATCCCTCAGAATCATTGCAGAAAGAAAATGCGGACTTACTGAGTTCCCTGCCTCTGGTATCGATTGCTCTCAGATAGTGTGTTTCACTGCCTACATCGCATCCTAAAATAAGCATATCATCACTGATAAAGGAGAGTTTTTCATTTTTATCAAACTTACCACTGGTTTCCAACTCACGCCAGGTTGAAGCTGTGAGGTTTGCCCTAATCACCTCCGCTTTTTTCAAAAGCTCCTGCTGTTCAAAAATATTTACTGTTACTACTTGATTTTTCTTCTTTGTGGCTTTAACATTCATTCTAGATACCTCTTGTATTCTTTAGATTTTTACCAACTGGCAGGTCAGTAATAATCTAAATTTACTTGAGGTATTTTTTTGTGTCAATTTCTCAACCTATTTAAAGTATACAGGAAGCTTTCTTGATAAAATCCTGATTCCAAAGCTATTTCAAAATGATATTATCCAATAAAGGATTATCCTCATTCTGCATTCTGCATTCAAAACTGCATGTGCTCGTCCAACCAAATCATCATTTACATGATTTTCT
>JBGVKL010000089.1:0-3770 GCA_045123675.1 Acetatifactor sp.
AGCACCTTTCTGCTACCTCCTTAAGTGATTGGACACCACTATGGTAGCGATGGATTCAGGTGCTGACAATGGCTTTTTTTACACCAGTCAGGTTATGCACTTTTCGAGCCCTTTTACTGTATTTCTAATTTACCATAAACACAATCAACCTTAGTGTATGAGATCATTGACAGAATAATAATTAGAAAGTGAGGAATTACTATGAAAAAACTATTGGCTATCATTCTGTGTATTATGCTTTGCGGCTCGCTTGTTATTAATGCGTTTGCCTTTGAAACTGAAAACTTGGCAGAAAGCCAAATTCCGCATTTTACTGTTCGAGGAGATAATGTGCGCTTAGTATCCGTCGAGTATATTCCGGACGATGAATCTGAGGGTATTATTCCCCAAGATGTCATGTCTGCGTTTGCTAATACAGACATGGGAAGCAGTGACTTAGTTCCCTTTGGTACAGAAATTCCTAGCGGATCCAGTACATATGACTTGACTGATGATGGTCCATATTATTTCAAGGTGGATACTTCGTCTTCTGTAATCTATTCTAATAAGGTATTCATCGGTCATGATGGTGCTGTTACAATGGATATCACAGAAGCATGTGGAACGGCTACCAACCAGGAATTCCTAGTAAAAATTTTTGTTCGCGGATGGACGGGAACAGGAACGCTTTATGGTCAAGTAGCGATTGAACGGAATTCTTCTGGCTCTATTACGGTCGATGATTTAGGTGTAAATGATAAGGTTTACTTTACAGTCTCTCCTCAGGAAGCAGGTCGTGTTTATCTTCCCAGAAGAGATGATTCGAATTATATCCGCAAGGGATCGTAACTGTGGTATTCACACATCCACGTGATGTAGCTTCTGGGATTTAGTCTGTTCCTGAACATAATTGAACTGCCAGTATAGAATCGAGGATATATCTCGTCAACTGAGGACTACCTATGAATGAATTTCTCAGAATGGTCTTAAATGAACTGCAAGAAGCAATCGGGCAAGCAATTTTTGTCCTTTTGCTAGCGGTAGGAATTGCGGTTTATGTTTATGTAAAGCACAAAGATAGATACAAAAACAAGCAGGCGTTCTCATTCAAAAGAGCTGTTCTCTGGATCTTTTTTAGCTGTTATTTGACTATCGTTCTGTATGCTACAAATGGCCGTCTTGGTGGTATGGGGACAAGTGGATTTAGCTTTCACATATTTCGTTCATGGCGTGAAGCATGGAACAATTACTCTATTACCGGATGGCTGAATATTTTACTAAACATTGTAATGATGATTCCGTATGGTATTTTTGTTCCAATGTTATTCAAACGATGCAATCAATGGATCTCTATGCTTCTCATAGCTTGTATTACGGCATTATCCATAGAATCCATTCAGTATTTGGCAGGCAACGGTATTTTCGATATTGATGATTTGCTAACCAATACTCTCGGCAGCATGATAGGTTATCATCTATTAAGGGTTGTTATTTCAGTTTTTCAAAGGAAGTTATGGTTGTCAGCTTTAAACTTGATATTCTTTCTTCTCCCGATTCTTGGAATTGCAGGTCTATTCATTGCTTATGATAGGCAGGAATACGGCAATCTACCAAATGCCTATACACATCAAATTGATACTTCTGGTATCGAATGGGTTAAGAAATGCGAACTGTCAATTGATCCACAAGTTTTTTCGGTTTATAAACTGGATCCTCCAACTCAGGAACAATGTGACGATCTCCGGGATATATTTCAGAGCGCACTGGGGACTGAATTTGAGAGAACAGATTATTATGACGAGTCAATTATGTATATGGATCAGCAGGGAATGCCCGGTTTCCGAGATTTGACTGTTCAGCGAATTGACGGAACTTATCACTACATGGGTTTTTGGGGAGAAGAACTGATTCCTACAGAGACAAACAGAGAAACAATTGAACACCTCTTAGACAAATTTTCCATTACTGTTCCGAGGGAATTAGAATTTAGCTATCTGCATTCGGGATGGCATATCTTTGTGGCAGATCACATTACTATTGGCACGAAGATATGCGAGGGCCAACTCAGTTGTGTTTATAATGAGGGTGGCATCTTGTCGGAAGTCAAGAACAATCTTCTAATCTACGAGTATTACAAGGATACGACCATCATTTCACCCAAACAGGCATATGATAGGTTGTGTGAAGGTCGCTTTGGAGATCCAGATAGATCGTTTGAACGAAATAATCCAGAAAAGGTAATTGTAAATTCCTGTATATTGTCTTATGCCGTAGATACGAAAGGCTTCTTGCAGCCAGTATATTTCTTTGATCTAACTTTTTCTGAAACACAGGAACATGTAGACATTATGATACCTGCTATGCAATCCTCATCATAGTTTAAGAAAGGAGTACTGAAAATGATTCTTATCAGAAAGAAAGTAAGTCTGGTTGTGTTAGCTGTGATTTTCACTATGGCCTTGACAATATGTATCTTCCGGTTTTCTGCCAGCGCAGCCACAACAGATATACCATGTTATACGAGGGAAGAAATCGATGCATATCTGAAAGAACACGGTGAAGAATACTATGCATATATGATTCTTGACGAGGCCGATGACACCTTGAAGCCGATTATTCTGGAGGCAAGATGGCGTATTATCTCTAACACAACCTGGGTTGATGATGAATTGAATGGTCATATTGAAGACGAGGCAGGGAATATAATTGAAATCGTTCCACATTTTCATGATATTTTCCCAGAAGATTGGGAGATTCAGCCGGGACGAGGCTTATATTAAAGGGCAAGGATACTATAGTATAGACTGCTGGAGCACAACCAATCTCGCTGAGTAAAAGTCCGTAGTATAGGACCTGTTTGATGAGGCGTTAGTTCCTTGGAATCCAGTAGTTTCCGAAGCATAAACCCAAAGATGGTAAAAAATGATATCGAAATAAAGGAGAAGATTATGAAAAAAATAGTGCTTATCATCATGGCGACTATTATGGCCTGCTGCTGCATCTCGCCTGCGTATGCGGCTGGTGTGGTAACGGATAGTCCTTTTTCGGCAGAGGTGGTAAATCTCGCATATATGGATTTGGATTCTGCAAATGTTGATACCCATGCATCAATTCTGCAGGCTCGTCGTGTAATTATTGAGAATTCGACGTGGGTAGCGGATGATTTAAATGGCTGGATAGAAGATGAAGAGGGTAATATTATTGAAGTAGTTCCACATTTTCATGAGATCTTCCCCGCAGATTGGGAGATTCCGACTTATCCTACTAGTACTTCGTCGGTAGAGTCGGTTACACCCAGATCTTGGCAAGAAAGTTTTTCTAACAGTGTAACGCTTTCTAGCTCTTTTCAAGAGTTCCATACCGTGGATACTGGAGAATTTGCTGGTCTGATCGTTGACCAGATTAGTACAGTAGGAAGAAATTATGGCTATACATACAGCATCGAATATTATAATACAACTAGCAATAAGTCATGTGGCAGTGCATCAGATTTAAGTTCAGGAAAGTCATTTAACATTGAGGCGCCTACGGATGCAACAATATCCATTAGAGCAAAATCTAGTAGAACCCTTGGATGGTGGATGACTGTTGCTACTGATCGTATTAGTGCAAATTAAAGAGTAATGTGGTACTAATAATTTTTTCGAAAATAGGGTTACAATTTAGCCGATAAGTGAGCAAACAGGTGAAGGGACTTTTCCTTCACCTGTTTGTCTTTTTAGATGAGCGGATCTGCATCTTGAAAACAGCATACCCATTCATCAAACACGTTCCTGTTGTTATTGTGATGA
>JBGVKL010000090.1:0-1909 GCA_045123675.1 Acetatifactor sp.
TGGTGACAGATTTCTCGCAAGATAATTCTGATACGGTTCCTTGTTATATTCACAATACTGGTTAAATGTTGTTCCTACAATTTCATGAGTTTTATCATTTACTCCCCAAATGAAATACGCATATTTTTTATAATGAAAAGCCGCCGCATTTGACAGGGCAGATACATATTCGCCTAATGCCTCAGGCTGAAACCAGTTTTCCTTAAATTCAAACCATTCCTGTTCATCACTTAAGGCACATAAACCTAAAACAATTTGTTTGATATCCATTAGTATGCTCCTTTACCCAACTTTTATTCCCAACCCAAATAATTATAACATGTTGGGAATAAAGTTGGGAATAAAAATATAAAAATTCAAATTTTCTTATAAGGTTTCTTCCTTTCCCTTTGCTTTTTGTGGCATAAGCTTCTCTGAATCTTCTCCAGCAACCTTTGCTTTCAACGCTTCCAGCTTCGCTTTCAGGGACACTCTTTCTATGGGTGCATCTGCATACTGTCTGATGCCCTTATCCTGCTCTGTCCCCACTGTTTTTTCTGCAAGAGGAATATTCTTCGCCGGACGGTCTGCAACCTCTTTTTCACTCTTTGGGGCTTCCGGCTCATCATCCATATCAATCCCATCATTGCCCTGTTCATCCATGTTAAGCAGGGCATTTAATGCAGACAGACGCTCTAACTTCTCTGCAAGCTCTGCTTCCTGTGCAAAGGATTTGGTTACTTCCACCTTTGCGGTTTCAAGCTGATGCTCCACAGTTTCAAGTTTTGTCTGTGCTTCCATAAGCTGCTTTGGCATGGACTCCAGTGCATGGTTGATACGGGAGATATTACCGAGTGGATCTGAACCGACTTCCAGATTGTGTGAAAGCTGTCCTTTCAGGTTCATCACAAATTTGTGGTTGAATGCATCAAAGGATACTGCCATCTTAAAGCCTGTATATTCGCCAATGACCGCAGGGGCATTGACTGTTTTTATTTCTTTGCACATCTCCACAAGGGCTGTTCCGGCTTCTTTTTTATCTGTATAGAGCTTGTCCCCTACTTTCATGGAAAACTGCTCTTTATCCACCGGAAGATTTGCTTTCGCAGTCTGAGGACGCCAAGGCACATCAAGGTGGTGCAGTGCGATAAGTCTGTCCTGCACATTGGTTCCAGCTCCCATCTTCTGTGTGGAACCAAGTAAAAAACGGACCTGTCCGCTTCTTACTTTCCCGAACAACTCCGCCTTCCTAAGCTCTGTATTAGCTTCATGTATAAATGCAATTTCTTCCGGTGGAACACCCTTTTCGAGCAGCTTATTTCGGATGTCCTCATCACCATTAAATGTACCATCTCCTTTCGTTGTTGACAGATCACAGAAAATAAGCTGTGTTGATTTCTGCTCCTTTGTCTGCTCCCATATTTCAAACACCTTTTCCACACAGGTGCTTGCCTTTGAATTTTCATCATCCGGTAGCATATCGTTGATAAGCCTCTGGTCTAATGCTAACTTTCTTCCGTCGTAAGCATTCAAGTTTTCCCTGTTGTTAATAGGCACTATCGAGTAGGAGGGAGATTCTATAAAATCTCCCGACCTCCCACACCACCGTGCGTACCGTTCGGTACACGGCGGTTCTCTAGTTTTTATAAATTTGCAGGTAATAGCTGGTCATGGGCATATAGCCTTGACTGGCTATTTCTTTATTCGTTAGAACAGAGTTTAGCATTAGTGCCGCTCTCCATGCTCCTTTGCGGCAATTTGCCATTTCATGCACCTTCCATTCTGGAATACCATACCGCCTTATCATACGGTATCTTGTCTTTACTTTCTTCCATTGTTTCCAGTACACCGCTCTTACCCTGCGCCTTATCCATTCGTCAACGTTCTTCAGTATTGCTTTCATATCGGCAAGCTTGAAATATTGGAGCCA
>JBGVKL010000091.1:0-1842 GCA_045123675.1 Acetatifactor sp.
TGCTCGAACTCTAACAACTGCGCCCACTAAACACAGCTGCGAACATAACCTAGGTGATTCTCCCTTTGTACAGGCCATGTTCCCATCCAGAACACTCAGCTACTGCCTTGTGTTCCTTCAGACTCTTCCCTGTAGATGGCACGCAACTCGGCTTTACTCCACACTTTTTTTACATACGTAAGTATGCTTTTTTTGTCACTTTTACGACTCAGGCAGTCAACCTATTTTGGGTACCCCAAAACACTATGTAGAGAGCATGCAATCGCAATAGCGATAACCACAAAATAGTGCATGCTCAATATGACTACTAAATACAAAATTGCAGCCGACGATCAATTCGCAAACCCGAGATAGCATCTAATCGCAATTTCAAGAAAAGTCGAAATGTACGGAAGGCAGACGGTTAAATATGTTAGATATAACATAAGGATATTATATACAGAGAATGGGAGCAGGATGAGCAACCGGTGCTAGAGATGTGAAATGCACAAACAGTCGGTTGATGGAGCCGATGAAAAATTACCCTGTTTTCACGGAAACCAGTTTAGATACGCATATAAAGCACAAGTGCAGAGTTTGGAGCCGAGAAATGCACAATATGTGATTTTCGCTAAAATCACCCAAACCTGGATTTCCCTAGCAAAAATCAGATTTTCCTGCCAAAATAGAGGGTTCCGGCGCTGATCGATCCGCTTCACGTTTTCCAAAGCTAAGCACACCAATCGAATCTACATAGGATGGAGCATGCAAATGCACAAAGAGTAGAGTCTTTCACTGCTACCAGACTCTAGCCAGGGGTGCGCGAAAGGCCCGAAAAAAAGCGCAGGTTCCGGTCATGAAATTTCACTATGCAATCAAGTGAGAAGGATAATACTTTGCACACGTAATGTAATACATATAATTATCACATACATACGGTATGGAAGCAAAATAAGAACGTGGACTCAGAACCAAATATCTGATCTCGGAATCTCTGGACAGAAATCCGAATCTCCAAAAAAAGACGGTGCAGGAGTATTTAGGACCCCATATGAAGTTGTTTGCCGCATAGTAAGGAAAAGGATGGATCCTCGCCCTAAGCCCCTAATGAGGCCTTCAAAATCTCGGTTTCAACACTGGCCTTGTTCCACGAGATGAGTACTGGGACAGATAAACTAGCACAACTAACTAAATAACGCATGTATAATACATACGAACCTAAATATTCCTAATGCTACGCAATAGTCCCTATTTGCAAATCGGATTTCTGTACCTACAGTGACTGTCCCAGTATCCTCTGTATATATGTTGTGTATACATGTTTCGATATTGTTCTGCACCGAAATTTCCGGAAAATAATGGGTCGCGCTGCCCGTGCATTATGGAAATCGTGTCATCCAAACGTGGACGCATAGGCCACTTCTCGCGCGCTTTGTGCTTTCTAAAGTCTCGAAAACCGGGTGGCGAGGTCATATTTAGATTCCTCACACGCTGAGCAATCGAATGGCGTAGTCCATTTGCTCCTAAACCCTCTACATCACGAGATACAGTAAAAGTGACACTTTGATATTATAGCAAACAAAGAGTTTGCCTTACAACATAATAACCACTACAACATAGGCTGACCCTCAGTAGGTCGTGACTTAATGCCACTCCCATACTTACAGGACCCTCGTTGATACAACGTCTTCTACATTGGGTTACCGAGACCTGCCCTGTTCCAAGCAATGCTATTCTTCCCAGGGCTTGATGGTCCTATCCATCACTTTCTAGATGAGTTTCTGGCTTAAGAGGCCTTCAGCCATTATCCCAGACGGCGTAGCTGCGGGACATTTCGTTTCCGAAAATCCCTGAACCAGAGGC
>JBGVKL010000092.1:0-8574 GCA_045123675.1 Acetatifactor sp.
TCATCACAATAACAACAGGAACGTGTTTGATGAATGGGTATGCTGTTTTCAAGATGCAGATCCGCTCATCTAAAAAGACAAACAGGTGAAGGAAAAGTCCCTTCACCTGTTTGCTCACTTATCGGCTAAATTGTAACCCTACTTTCAAAAAAAATTTGATTTTTTTGAGGAATTGTTGACAGATGTCTGATTAGGAGAGCGTAATGGATGTGGATGAATTTGTATTCTTTTCTGTAGAATTACCTGAGCATTTCATATACAGCTACTTACTTTTCCTGAAATCCATGGTATAATAATATAAAAATTCTTTTGAGAGAGATGAAGTTGAAATGGGTATTTTTACAACGCGCGAAATCGCAATATTCATTTATGGCATCCTTCTGCTTGCATATGTTTTGGTTCGTAAAAAAGGAAAGGATATTTTGATGCCTGTTATCAAAGCTGCCTGCCATATAAAGCTTATTATTCCTTTTTGTATGGTTTTATTGTTTGCAGCAGGTTTTGTATGGGTATGTACATATCTGCCTTTTTGGGATTGGATCTACGTAAAGGACATTGTTTTTTGGGTGCTTTTTGCGGGTGTACCTATTTGTTTTAACGCAACAAATAGGCAATTAGAGGAGCACTATTTTAGGAATATACTAATTGACAATCTTAAGTTCACTACTTTAGTAGAATTTGTTACCGGTACATTTACCTTCCCAATTATAGGAGAACTGATATTGCAGCCACTCTTAGTTTTCTTTGTGATTCTGGAGTCGTCACTGGTGAAGAAAACAGAGGCTACAAAAAAGGTTGTTGATGGTCTTATTGGAATCGCAGGGCTCATATTAATTGGCCTTACAATAAAATCGATGGCTGATTCAATTGGAGAGGTTTATTTTGTAGACATCTTAGTTGGTCTGGCATTGCCAATAATACTATCAATAATATACTTGCCTGTTGCGTATTTTTTTGCACTGTATGCAAAGTATGAACTCCTTTTCCTGCGGATGGGGTTCAAAGAGCCAGATGATAAAAAGCTTAAAATCAACCATCGTATCAAAGTGATTCGCCTATGCAAGCTATCCTATAAAAAAGTTTGTAAATTTCTTTATGAATATCTTCCCAAAATGTATGTGAGAATGAGTGCTGCCGAGTTCGAGAATATACTCGATGAATTCAGAGGTACCACGGAACACACATATATTGCTCTTATTAGACATGACAGCAAGTACTATATAAGCAGAAAGTTTACCGAAGATCACTTCGCTTTTCCTGAGTACACAGTAAAAAAAGGAGGTTTATTTAACACCGGAAATAAAGCGCTTAGAAAAGAGATAGCTTTACAAATACAGGAAAACACTCCTTTCAAAAATACAGAATTTAATAATTCGAATCTTCATTATCCGGTATCATTACATAAATTCTTCTTATTTAATAAAGGAACTTTCTTTAAAAGGACAAAGGTAGCCCTTTTTATTAGTAACTCTTTTGAACGAAGAACAGATTCTGTTGATTTACCATTTGATGACGGCGTTAAGGAACAAAGCAATCAGAATGCAACAGCCTTAATGCGTGCAATAAAACGATATGATTATTGGCCGTCATTTATCATGGTTCTATTTTGTTTTGCAATCTTCCTGCTTTTGTCGTACAAACAAACCGCCCTCAAGGTTAACTTAGATTTCGCTGCACTTGTATATACAATTCTTTTTGAATTGCGAGTTTTCTTTAATAAACGAAATCCACTACTCAAAATGAAAATCAAAGGTCGAATCATATACATATACATGGATGTTGTGTTTAAAGGAATACAGGAAGTACTTGTGTTTGGAATTTCTTTGCTGATTAGCTATATACTTCGATTTGTAAATTTCCCTAGTGAGTGGTTATCCAAATTTAGTATCGCTATTCTGTTTTTGTGTATATTAATAGATATGTGGAAGAAGGAACAATAGACAACAAAGGACCTGGTGCAAAACCTAAGTTTTGCACCAGGCCCTTTTTATGATGACCAAGTTATATGATTACTTCGACAAGATTTTTTTGATATTCTTCTCTGCAGACGCAACCGACTTCATAATAGCTGGATGCTTGCATCCCTCCATCTGGGCGATCTGCTCGTAGGTGTACCCTCCGAAATAATAAAGCAGAAGCCGCCTGCGTTGTGTAGCTGGGAGTTGTGCAATTGCCTTATGCAACTCCCCGTACAGAAGTCTGCGGAACACATGATCTTCTACGGGTTCCGGCGGATTGACAGCTCTGCGGTTCAAGGTTTCGTCCGTCAGTTCCGATTGCTCCAGATGTCGGCTGAATACATTCATCTGAGAAATATCGTCCAGTTCAAAGCTGTTAAACGCAGCATAGAGTTCCATGCTGATTACCATTTTATGAAAAGTCCCTTGTCCATCAGTAAAGGATATGTAGTAAGTGTCATTCTCAACGGACAATGTGTAGGGATTGAACTTATCTTTCTTTCGGTTCGGATGGTTTCCATCCATTTGTAGTACCTCCAATCAATCTGAAATCCGAAGAAATCAGATTGACCGGAGGACTGCGGCAGCGAATGTCCGCTACCAGAGAGTAACAGTAGTTATGTAGATGTGACCTGCAATATAATTCCGGTGTTAGGGCAGAATAACCCCGTGGTACACATTGAAATGCGACATATATTCAGTTAAATCAAGAAAAATTGATTTTATCATCTTTAATCCCCTTTGATTCGACCTGTAATATATTCATGTTAGCAACTGTATTATGTCGTATTCAATCGAATGAAACCGTATTGTAAAATAGGCACGAGGTGAAATATAATGCAGGATTTTTCTCGTCCCCTTGGCGATGCTGTTCGTGCTGCCCGTATTGATCGTGGATATACCCAGAAGCAGCTTGCTGATAAAATCGATGTGGATGAACGCTCTATTTCAAGCATCGAAAAGTATCAAGCAAATACCACCATGGAGATTCTGTATCCGCTGATCCGTGAATTAAGGATCGATCCCAGAGAAATTTTTCACCCCGAACTGGGCCGGGAGTCCAAAGCACATTATCAGCTTCGGCTCTTACTGGATAATTGCAATGAAGCGGAAGCAGTCGCCCTTTTATCTGTGTGCGAAACGGTACTTACAGTTATGCGCAGCAAAGACGGAATCACACTTGAATAAGAAAAGAGCCAGCTTCCCGGTAATCGGGAGAAGCTGGCTCTGCGTTTCTTACGTCTGGCTCATTTACTTGGCACCATTTTGAGTTGTACAACATCAATGTTGGTTTCCTTTTTGCACTTTGGGCAGTAGAGTGGAAAGTGCACAAGCACAGTTCCTGAATGGACTTTGATCCTCGTTTTACCGCCGCAAACTGGACACGGCACCCATAGTGTTTCTCTTTCCATGTATACCTCAACAGTGTTCCTTCGCGTTGCATGTCTGATTCAAATTACACCAGCACTTTGTGCCCTTTTTCACTCTGATGTTTCAATTATGAAATCGATAATTGTCAGTACTACCTAACGAGATATCATATCTTTTGCCAGAGGCTATGGGACAATGAATTCAACGCCATAGTGCATATTATCCCGGTAATTGCGCATCAGAGGATGCACATCCTCTGATGCATAGACATCTTTGACGAAAAGAGTGAGATAATAGGTGCCAGAAGGAAGGGGATCGTAATCCTCGTTTAAATCCAGCACAAGTTCCGTAGTGGTATTACGAACCAATTCGGTTGGCACGCCATGTTCACTTGCCATATCTCTTCCTGGTTTGGACTTGACAAAGCCAGAATCTGCAGTAGCAATTACATACCCATCTGTGAAGAGCGCTCCGATTTGTTGTCCGCCAGACTGGGTGCAGGCGATAGTGACTTTGCCATTGGCATAGCCGGTTACCTCAAATTCAACGCCCCAATCTTCCAGTGAATAGGGTTCCCCGGTTTCTTCATCATAAAAGAAATAGTCACTAGACCTAAAGTAACCAGGTGTAGTGATTTCTAAAACCTCACACAGGTGTTGTTCACCGTTAGGCGACTCGTAAACATCATAAAGGTAATTGATCTCACAAGTTTTTCCATACGTGTAAGTAAGCCATGCAAGACCATTCTCAGACTGGAACGACTCCACACACCAGCCATTTCGCGCATCTAATCTTGCTTTCGCAATCAGCTCGTCAACTGCAATCCGTCCATCCCTGATAGCTTCTTCTAATCTGATAGCCTCATTATTTAATTCAAGCGTCACATCTTGTATGCACTTGTAACGCAGGCTATCATAATTTCCACCAAGGTCTTCTTTTGAAAAGTTTATGCTATCGGTTGTAAAAGAGGCAGAAAACTTTAATCGTTGTGCCGCGGAATCAAACACAGTAGGTTCTGTCGCTTCCGATATAGTTCCGGTGGGAAAGATGGATACAGTAGGTGGTGTCTGCGCTCTGGTACAGGCTGAAAAAATAACAACAAGGAACAACAAAATGCAGAAGCGGAACGTTGCTTTCATTTAATCCTCCAATTAGGTTGTTTCATCTACAATGGGAACAACAGTGTCATTTGCAATTTCGAATCCAACAACCGCAGTTTTTAAGTAATACCCAGATGGGAGGTAATAGTTTTTAAACGAAACACTGTGCTTTGCTTTTGTCGTTGATGACAAATTGCTATTATAAACACAATAGGAGTCTGTGGAAACACTACCAGTATCGGTGACAGTATCGGCACCAGTAGTCCTAATGGTGCACTCGACATTTGACACAGTACAAACACCTGGGTAGTCATCATAAGTAGTTGTAAACTTACCGCTGACAGTCCAGTAATATAGGGTTCCGCCAGATTGCTCAACATCTTCGTATGTCTTTTCACACTCGATTGTAGAACTTGCTAGCAATGCACCACCGTCCGAATAATAAGTAATTGAAATGCTTTGATTATCAGAAATAGAACGAGTCTCAGAAAACACAATTTCAGGCTTTTCGTTTGTATTTTGACGAGCTCGGTAGGTGGAAACTCTGCCGCAAATGATATCCGTATATTCAGGGAATGCTTGGCAGGCTAAGTCAATGATTTCTGCTTTCTCTCCCGAAAGTTCTGATGCATATACAGGTAGGATAGCAGTTGTCAGCAATATGACAAGCAACATAATGATAGCAATTGTTCGTTTCATAAGAGCCTCCTATTTAATAACCTGATATTTGCCGAATAATATTAACGTTTTTCTCTGAATGAAATTACATCTGGCATAGTACAGATAGTCGTTTCAGCCACGGTGTAGTCCCTGTGTGGAAACATTAAAATACGCTTAGTGCCTACTGATGTATTTTCTCTTCCTTTTCAGTTACGCGCATAGGTCGCTGGGGTTGGTACAGCAAGGTAGCACATCCAGGGGGCCAGCCGCGTTCTTCGCCTTCGACCACCTTTTTTACAACATTTTTGATCATGGTTTCGATTTTAGCGTTGTTATCCTTCATGTTTCTCCCTCCTTTCCTTTGAATAAATATGCTAGGGCCAATAACACTGCAGCCATTGCTATGCCAAGTATAATTCCAGTTGATGCTTCTTGTAGGTTCAAAACTCGTAGAACAAATGCCCCACTCAGTAGAGATACGACACGTCGTTTTGCACTGCCCGCACATGCTATCTTTTCTTCCCTTGTCAGATGCATATTCGGGTGATTAAATGGCGCAAAATGCCAAATGATGACCACTGATCCCAAAATGCATATAATCATTACAATATCCGAAAACAGCGGATACAATATTCCCACAAAAAATAATACGCTAAGCAAAGATGCAACGGCGCATCCTAAAAATGTTTTGGCATGAACTCCATTTGTCCTACTGCGCAGCCAGACAAATGAAAAATAAAAAGCGCATGCTGTAATTGGTGTGCTTAGCAAGGACGCAAGAATTAACATTGGAATTGTGCCGGCGAGTGAACTCAAGTGTTTTTTTAGTGCATACGACAACCATGGTGCTTGTTTTTCAGACACATAACCACGCACTAGACAGTACTTCAAAATTGTATCTATTCTCATCACACAACCCCCATAGAAGGATTATATCAATCCGTTTTTACTTATCCTTCTTTTCGTCGCAACTGCGATTTTTTTACCGCAAAATCTAAAAAAGGCAGCACGCATGTGCTGCCTTTTTTAGGGGATTTCTGCCACAAATTGAAACCACCCCTCATCATATTCGAATGTATATTCTGCATTGAGTCGCTCTAGAACAAATTTAATCGCCGGAATTCCATATCCATGCTCTGATGTACTTCTCTTGCTTGTGGCAATCTTTCCGTTCAGGATTTCAACAGGTAATGAGGTGTTGCGGATAGCAATATACACACCATCCTCAAAAATGATGCTACAGAATATTTCCTTTTTTCCGGTATACCGTTGACACGCTTCTATGGCATTGTCTAATAAGTTAGAAAGCAGCACAACCAACGAGTCTGTTTGTATAGAAATCTGAGAAAGATCATTTACTTGAACACGCATTTTTATTCCATGTTTCTGTGCCAACTGGTGCTTTTGATTGAGTATCACATCAATTACCGGGTGCTTAGAATTAATACTGAAAATGCGCAACGTTCTATCATTTCGAAGTTGATCAACAAAGTTACTCGCAGTATCGTACTCCTGTCGGTCCAATAAATCACGTATTACCTGAATATACCTTTCAAATTCATGTGTTGCTTTTCTCTGCAGGCTATAGGATTCTTTGAGAGCATCATAGTTTTCCGTCTGAAGTTCAATTTGTTGTCTCAGCAGTCCCATTTCTTTTTCTTGTTTTGTCGTCTTTTCAATCGCTGTAATAATATAAAGCATTGCCATATTGGCCACTGCCAGAACAATGCTAAAGATCACGGTGCTTAATGATAAGTCTTCATTGTTCTGGGAAACAAAGAATAATACTACAAGCATTGTGACACTGGTTAAGGGAAACAGAATTGACAAAAACAGCCACTTTCTATTTACTCCTTGAAAATCGCCCTTTGATCTAAAGCGGAAAAAAAGCCAGGCGAAAAAAACAAACAAAAGCTTGTCGACTGTTATCAGTGTACTATACGACAATTTGCGCCAAACGAATTCAGTATAACTCATTTTCAATAGTGCACAAATACCATATAACGACGCAGTATCTATAACGGTAATAAAAATATAGCATATAATTGTTAGAAAAAGGTGTACTATACTCTTTCCTTGGTAGAACTGAATGGAAAGAAACATGAATATCAGAATTGTAACACATTGCTTAACCAAATTAAGAACAGGGATATTCGCGTATATGCTCATAATTACCCATGCGGCTACAACTATCTTTGCATCCTGAGTTCGCTTCTCTTTCTTTGTCAAAAATGCGCCATTAAATAACAAACAACCTGCCAACTCAAGCCCAACCCAAATTGCACTTAAAAGATACACTCTTTTATCTCCACCCCTTCCACAAAAGAAATTGCTTCTTTTTCTCAGCGTAACTTTTCTCTCCCACGCGCAGTATTATGTCATTGTCCAACACAGCTTCCCGGCATTGGAACTTTTTCAAATGGTACATATTTACCAAGTAGCTCTTATGTATTCGTAAAAAGCCGTGTTTCTCCAGTTTCTGTTCAATATCCGATAGCGACGCATAGAAACTATACGTCTTGAGATTGTTGCGCGTTTGATCGCGCAGTATATGGACAGTTACATTATGCTGTTGGACCTCAAAATAAAGTATGTCTTCCAGATAAATGTCAATGAGCTCTCCATTTACCTGAATCTTAAATTTCTCTTTATGTGACTGCAACTGGGCAATTGCCTGGCGAATATAGGGTTCAAGTTCGTATTCAAAGTCCTTTTTTAGTATATAGCGGAAAGCCTGCACCTCATAGCCTTCTGGTGCATACTCAATAAAATTCGTAACAAAGATGATGACAGAATCATTCCTAAATCTCCGCAATCTTCTCGCCACATCCATGCCGTTGCACTGGTTGTTGGACAAATCAATATCTAAAAAAACGAGATCACAACTCGATAATATTTGGTCACTGATGCCTTGGGGATCTGAATATGCGTGAACCTTCGCTTTGATACCACATTCAAGAAACACATTCTCTACCTGTTCCTTCATTTTTTCCAGAGGTATAGTATCATCATCGCAAATTAATACCCGATACATAAGTTTCTCCTTCACGCTTTCGCGCTTATTGCGCCAGCATACAGTTTCTTTTTTGTTTTCAATCATACTGATACCCTCCGGTTTTTCAATTGTATTTCGCCAATGTTCAGTATAATTATATCAAATAACATTTATATTTCAACTATACAGAAATGCTACGTAGTAAAATTGAAATGTGCTGTATATGAGTTAGGAGTAGCTTTTATGTATGATTTGGGATCCAGAATTAAAGAAATTCGCTTGCAGTGCATACGGCGGTCTCCAGCGGCAGCTGGTGCGGTGGTCAACGGCAGCAGTGCGGTGACAGCGGTAGCGGTTTGAGATAGTTGAATTACCCCTCATAATAGTGGTATCCGCAACAGCGGAAATACACTATTTTAGGAGGGTAATGTATGTTAGATTACAAAGACATCATTACAAAACACTATGCCTTAGGCATGAGTGGCAAGGC
>JBGVKL010000093.1:0-5530 GCA_045123675.1 Acetatifactor sp.
GTCGGATAGAGCCTGTATCGATACGCCTTGTTCATCATAATCACCTGCTCTGGCTTTCTATGTATTTACGTATTATTTCTATTGGAGCGCCACCTGTTGTCAGCAAGCAATAGCTTCTTGACCAAAACATTTCCTTCCACAACTTCCGTCTGACTTCGGGAAAATCTTTTTTATCAGCCTTGAACTGGCACTCTTGTAAGCGTTTATGAATTTTGATATTTCTGTGTTAGGATGGGCACGAAACATGATATGAACGTGGTCATTGTCATGGTTCCATTCTTCCAGAGTGATGTTATAAGCAGAGCTTATGCGAATGAATATATTTTTTGCATATTGGCTCATCTGGTTAGAGAATACCTTGCGACGATACTTTACCACCAGTATAAGATGGTAGTATAGCAAGAATACTGAATGATTATTAGTATCTAATTCCATAGTATAATCAATCCTTTCCATCCTATTACTGATTATACTGCAAAACTATATTCGAAGCAATTGTCTGGCTCAATTACTTACGTAAATTCGCCAGACCTGCCTTCATCCCCTACCTAAGAGGTGGAGGACGTCTGGCAGATTAGGTTAAAAGCTCCGGGTGCTTCACCAGCCAATTCGTTATACCAATCAACATATTACGCTCATCTTCATATTGCATATCACCATAAACCATATCAGCATTTTCTGAAGATTCTCCTAATTGCTGATATATATTGTCATTATAATATCCTATGCAGGCGCTATTCATCCAGCTATACGGCGTAACCACATGCTCTATATTGTCAAACAGGGAGCCCTTGAGGCTATAATATTCAAAGCCTTCTGGTGCTATCAGCTCAATCAGCGTAGGCAAAATATTCAGGTGTTCTCCCAAAATGGTGTCACCGAATATTCCACTATGCAAACCAGGATGGTGCATGGAAAAGGATGTCAAAATGCGCTCCCTCAGCAATGAGTCATTACGCGGCAGTATCCCCTTATCAAAAGGTGCCACAGCCGAAGCATGATCACCTGTCAAGACAAACAAGCTGTCCGGATATGCCTCGCGCATATCATGAACAAAATCAGCTACAGCCCGGTCAGCATACAATATTCCAGTAAACCGCCTCATATCCATGTCGCCATTTTGGAGCCTGCCCAAAGGCAGCTGCACTGCATCCTGCTCATGAATACCATAATCTTCGTATGGTATGTTGTATGGCCCATGATTGGACGTTGTGTATATGAAATGAAGCTCCGGCAGATTTGAAGCTTCCGCCTTGATTTTTTTTGACAATTGATTCAAAAAAATATGGTCGTACACACCAAGCCAGGTCTGTGGCGAACCAACCGGACAAAACTCCGGGCCTCCGGCACACACATCAAAGCCAACCGCCGGCAGGAAATGCACCAAACTCCCCCAATTAAGACCGCCTCCGTACCAAAAATGTGTCTTGTAGCCTAGTTTTTTTAATTGCCCGGCAAAATTTGTGGGAATCCCTGCCAAATTACAATTCCAGATATCCACATTTTCATTCAGCTCTATATCGCAATCATAGATGCCCAGCAAAAAACTGCTCAATGATGTCTGGGATATCATTCCGCCAGGTTGAAAATTATTAATTGCCACAGCATTATTTTCAGCACGCAGTTTTTTTGTGTATTTCGCCACATCCAGCATACTATAGAACTGATCATATAACAACTGACAATGACTTTCTTCTAAAATCACAAATATATGACTAGGCTTTTTGATTCTTGCACCTTCCGCCTTACGCTTACAAAATGTTAGTGGATTTTCTCCCGCAGCGCCCGTAAACTCAGGAATTATTTTTTGTATATCCTGCAATACACTCTGCTCATCCTTTTTCATAAACTCCGGCACAGGATTTCGCCAAAGTATTTTCAAAGCCACTAAATCATCAACTGTTGCTTTTCCCAAAAACACATCATTTTTAACTTCCGGCGGAACCTCATCCCACTCCGGCTTCAATCCATGACGAAAAGTACCGCCAAAATTAAACCAGTAGTACAAAGCGATGGAAAACAAAAACACAAAAACATTAAAGCCATACTGCACTACGTTGTTTTCAAAAAACAAAAATGGCAACGATGGAATTTCCTGTATCCAATGCCCAAGACAGGCACCGATAAGCATATACGGAACAATACTAAACAAAATCAATAAACCATGATTTTGATTGAAAAAAATATCCAGCAAGTTCTTTTTATCCGCATTTTTTCCCAACCAAATATTCCTATTGTAAATGTCATGAAAGTGATAAAAAAATAGCATTTTACCAATAAACGCTATATACAAAATCAGCAGGTACAAACTGAACCACAACAATCTTACTGCCTGTCCCACATCATACCATACAGAAAAAAACATCCCTGGCAAAGTAGCTACAATCAGGCTTATCAGATAATAGCGTGAATTTATATCCATCCCCCACCAAAAGCCATACGAAAAACATTTTTGCAACGTTCCCTTATCCCACTCGCCAAACCTGCGCGGACCGTGTATATATATAAACAAAAAACGGAACACGGCACATATAATTGGTGGCACTATTGCCAACCGCAAATCTTGCTGCCAGCCATACCAAAATGCTTCCATCCCAAACACATTCATTCACCTCAACCGTCCATTTTATCTATCTCCGATGCGCTAGCCTTAGATAAGAGGCCACCCAGAAATAACCCCTGAATGGCCTCATGCTCACAATACTGCCGCTTTCTTGCCGATTGCCATGACCTGTTCAACTGTCATCTTGACAATTTTAGCAACCATATCTATATTCATACCATTACGCAGCATATTTGTTATAATTTCATATCGTTCTTCCTCGCGTCCCTCCTCACGGCCTTCCTCGCGCCCTTCCTCGCGGCCTTCCTCGCGTCCAAAGCGTATGCCATTCTGAAATATAGTCTTCGCCTCGTATTCCAAAATCTTGCCACCCATGATATCTTCAGCTCCCTTCCTGACCATAGCATAATTTCTTGCTAAATGAACATTTACCATATTGCTAAATTCCAAAATAGAGTTTCGTGTCAATTCATCAATATCTCCCAGCAGCATAAGCGCATCCAGGCCTTTAACTATAGTTTGCAGGGAATTCAGCAATTCTGCCAGATTATCGCTGTCTGACTCGCACTCCTTTAAAGATTTCTCCACAACAAACAAATAAAAAGGCAACAAAATCAGCAACCGCTTCTTGAACATAATATCTATAGTATAATTCTGCATCTTGGCAACTGGAATCCTATAACTTATGCTGCCATCAGGTGTTTTCAGCTCTATAGACATATAATCCGGAGTATTGCGATTTGAGCGCAAAAACAAAACCGCTGCATTGGGAAATTCCAGAACAATCCGATTATTTTCCTGCACAGCATCATCCAGAGCTATGCAGGCGCCATATTCAAACAATCTTACCAGCATGCTGCTATCCGCCGTGCTCTGGCACTCCAAATGATACTTCTTGACAGTGCCATCCCTGTCAATAATTCGAAAATAAGTATCTGTAATACGTTTTTCCACACTGCCATCCGGCATTTTCTGCTCATGAGTATCCTGCAAGAACTCTACTCTCGCATCCCTGCTGTAGCTTTCCGAAAACAGCTCATTCACGAAAGCTATCAAGAGATTTGGAAAATCATGTACTATCGTGCGCCACACATCATCGTAAATTGTGGCCTTGTACTCCCCTGTTTCCATTGTATGCACCCCTATGTATATTATACCAAATCGCAGATAGCAACACAACATTCGTTTTATGTTTTATATTCCCCCTGCAACATTTCCTTCCTATATTTAGGAACATTCTTTAACGCTAATCCAGCCAACAAAACACAATAATGCCCAAGGATACTAATACCTTCATCAACATGTGTAGACAATTTAGATATATCCATTTTTTCTAATGCAACACAAATATATCGCACAATATCCTTAGTAGAATCTATAGCAAATGTATTGTTATCCCAGTAACACTCATCAAAAACACCTAGTATACACAAAACAGAAATCTGAATAAATAATACATATTCGTACCAAAATAATACTCTACAAAATGACCATGCTGGATGTTCATCAGGCATCCTTGCAACTACATAGTATAACAAAAAATAAAGATGTACCATCCCCATGCAAATAAATAATAATAATCCAAATATATTATCCAATTCGATAGCACTCTTTAGCCACAATTGACAATTTAATATTAAACCACCTAAATAAGCAATTAATATTATGAATAATATAACCGCATATACTTTACTATTTTCAAAGTACATATGATACAAAAACCATACTACCATAAAATTTAAAAAAAGAAATACCAAACATGGCATAATCCAGCTCGCAGATATGCTATTCTGAAAAAAACCGCAAATTATTAAAACTATAACACAAACAGCAAAACTGTAATTACTAAATACAATGTTTTTTAATCTAACCATCTCTACCTTCAATCGATTGTAAAACTGATTGAACACACTCATCAGCACAGCACACTTTTCTCGCCATTCCTGTAATTTATTAAACATAAATACTATAAAAAAATACAAAATCCACATACCAATCCTTACTTATAAATTCATACAACACTTTACAACTTTTACGCGACATAACCTTCATTCCAGCCCATATCAGCCAAGAACTCCATGATGATGACGGAATTTTTGGCAGTTTGGGCACAACTAGCCAAACTGGCAAAAAAATATTTCCTTGCTTATCAACCCCCTTAACTTATGTCTACATTCTTGTGCACTCATATTCCTATACTCATAAAACATATTATCTATATATGGCAGTATTTTTGTCATGGTATGAGCAATATTTATCATGTTTTAGAGCCGTTCAATCCCTATATGTTTTCGCACCATATATTTATCGATAGACCAGAATGTTTTCTGCTCATAGTAATTGGTTTCAATAGACCAACGAAGTTTGTACAACTTCAATGGATAAAGAAATGCTTCTTCTGCCGGACAATTTCTTAATTCTGAATTTTCATGCCATGCACATGACATATGCAGTTCTGCAGCAGATGCCGTGCAGAAAAACAATCGATGTGAACCTTTGGAGTTTGATGTTACATATGCATGCACAGAGCGATTTCCAAAAAGATTCGTCTTAACAATGCGATGGGTTACCTTATATTTTCCAAACTTTATCTCACCATAAAAATCATTAATGGAATCAAGAGAAAGTTTGTCGCCATATTTTTTAGGACGTCCACGTTTTCCGGACGTCGGTTCAGGCAAATTCCACATAACAGTATCATGTCTGGCATTGCAGATTATGTTGACATTGCTATGTGATAATGCCCAATCTATCAGTTTCTTTTTGGCATACCAGCTGTCAAAGCAAAGTATTACCTGCTTATCTTTAAGCATAGGCATAATTTCTGCTAACAACTCAGTTGCAAGTTCCAGCTTTGTTTTTTCAGATGTCCACATGGAATACCCGATAGAAATTGGAACATAACGAATCTGTTGCTGATGGCCTATTCGTGCTTCAATTACTGGAACAGACATTGTAAGACTGACA
>JBGVKL010000094.1:0-4177 GCA_045123675.1 Acetatifactor sp.
AGACTACATCGTCTAACAATGGAAAAACAATTGGTGTTACAACAGCAGGGAATACAGGATTGTTAGCAAAATATGCTGACTCTTCTACACCAGCTGAACCAGTAATCAAAGTGGGCAATTATGAGGTTCGTGTTAATGATGTAGATCCAAATAATGCAACAGAGTTAGAGATGTTTGCTCTGATGTCTTATATGGAAGATGTGGGTATGATAGAAAAACATGGTATGGCTTCATATTCAAAGATGAAGGCATATTCATCGCAGTCAGAATACGATGGAGTTTGTTCCGGAATTTATGATGAACAGGCTTTCTGGGATAAAAAACAGAACTGGTTTGCAATTATTGACAATGCAAAACAGACATTTTCAGAAATGACGGAGACATATTCGCAATCAGTGGAATGTGGAAAGCTTTTATCATACTTTGATAACTGGAACACAAAGGTAAGCAGCAGAGATTTATTAAATAAAGCAGTTGAGAAATTTCGTGATGACAATAGGCTGACCGCACAGGAACTTAAAGAAGAAAAAGACTGGCGTGAAATGACAGATGAAGAATGGGAACAATTACTTGAGGGTGTAGATGAATATATAGACGCATTTAAGGAACGCCTAAGACAGCTGAAAGAAATACAAGATGAAGCCGCTCAGAAAGCCGCTTTGGAGGCTGATTCAGATATGAGAGCAACTGCGGCTTCGGCGGCAGCGCTTAGTGCAGCTGCAAATGGTTTAAGTGGTACATCTGAAGCTGATGCAGAAAGCCAGACAGAAGATGGTGTGAAACACGAGAACGTGCGAGTATAAAAGTTCCGGGTGGATTTACATTGCCTGTTCGAGAAAAAGGTGTCAAAGTATCCGGAGTAACAAATAGGAAGCGTAAAGGAGGTAGTGATTATGTCAATGAACATCAATGGATTTGGTGCAGGTAGCAATTATTCTTACAAAAATACTGACACAAAGAGTAAACAGTATAAAGCGGCAGCAAAGGATCATCTGGCGGCTCTTATGGAAGAAGAATCTATGATGACACCTGAATAAAGGGTGCTGTATGAGTTAATGGGCGGGCGTGAAGCCCACATGAGGAATGTGATGCAGAATTATAATTCTGACGGGGATTTTATAGGACCGGGTGGCGTGGTGGTTCCGGGAATGTATCATGGCGAAGATGGAAAGGTTGACCGCTCGACATGGCAGCAACTGATACCCGTGTCTGACGAGATGCGGCAGAAGATGTTCGACAATGTGAAAAGGGAGTTCATTCAGGAGAACGGGATTTCAAATGGAGATACTACGAAAAGGTCGCAGATTTTCAGGGAATACCAGTTAAGCGTAAAGAAAGAGGATCGTGCGAAAGGGACATGGACTTTGCAGCAGTATGAGGGAAAATATTGCTCTGCGATGTATGCAGCGGTAAAGGCGGCAAATCCGAAATGGGAACCGGGACAGCCGTTTGATCCCGGCATACTGGACAGCGTTACAAGGGAATCCGTGGAAAGCACGCTTGTCAAAAGTGGTAATACATTTGTGAAACGGTCATCTGTCTCAGGAAGTTCCTTGGATGTGCAGGTTTAAGTGGAGATGTGGTTTGATTGTAAATAATCTTTACACCCTATTCCACAGAGGCGCATAAAACTTTGCCTCTGCGGAATGCGAGGGAACAGGGGTGGTTCTGAGTGACAGAGGCATAATGGAGGATATTTGGAGATGAGTGTTAATCAAATTAGAAGCAATTATTGTTATATGAGGACTGCAACAAATCATATGCAGGAGAAGGCAACCGTCAAGGATGCAGACAGGAGGACGGTGGAGCAATCAACAAATCTTTCTATTTCTGATGAAGGAAGAAATATGTTGCGGGAAATGTCAAGCAGATTTGAGCCTGCGTTAGATGACATCAATGCAAGGGAGCTGACAATACAAAATACAAATGAGGTTGCATGGGAACATTATATGGCAATGAGGGGAATCAGCAGCCAGACATTAAAAGATGGAAATTACAATGTTGAAGATGTAATGAAATCCATAATGGATACATATGAAACCCGTTACAATGAGATTGTAAAAGCACATGAAAATGGAGACCGTGATGTTTCCTATGAACTTACGGGGAAAAGGTCACTGACACTTGAAGAAGATTTGGCTGGATTGGATGAGGCTTATAAGATGCGGCTGGCAAATCTGGCGGGGTATATTACCTGTCAGCAGACAAATAAAGCATTTGAAAATCCGGACAGTTCATGGTATTTCCGTAGAATTGGTTCTCAAAATGAAGGAAAAACACAAGATAAGGATCAGCATTTTGATACGGAATATCGGGATACCGTAGTATCAATAATGGAGCAGGCCAGAGAAAAGTTTTTAACAGCATTCAAAAGTTCTGGTTACAAAAAAGGAGCAGCGACAGGTATACTTTCAGATATTTTGAATGAGAATGCAAATTTTGTGGCAATTACACAAAAATTATTTTCGTAGATTGGATGGGTATAAAAGCCCACAGAAGCAAATTAGTATTTACAGGAGAGGATGGTATAATGCAAGTTAATTCGTCCAATGGTTCATTACAACAAAGGTTCTTTTCTGGAACAGGCAGTATAGGCGGCATCCATCTGCCGGACTTCAATGACAAATATGTTTTCTCTAAAAAGAAAAGTGGTATCAGCGATGAAGAATATCGGAAGCAGATCAGGGAACAGGCTTATGAGGATTTTGCAAAAGGGCAGTTCCAAAACAAATCCGAAGGATTTAACAGGTTGATGAAAAGCTACACATCAGAAGTATCCCCAGACAGAAAAGGAATCATCACTTCCGGGCTGAAAGCTGTTTCAAGAAACAGACAGAATGTGCTAAAGCCGATAGATTTTGTGGCAACGCTGCTTGAAGGGAAAGTGAAATATCAGAAATTGCCGTCAGGCAACAGCGATTACATAGAGTTTTACGATAAGAACGGGGAGATTGTCGCGACTTATTCAAATAATGGGTGGACGATGTATACCACCAATGCGGAGGCATCCAGACAGACGGAAATGTGCATGATCTACAATGAAGCATGGGGAAATGCCAAAAAAGGAGTGCCGCTTGCATGCGGAGAAGCTATTGATGTGGATTGTATGCAGAGCAATTTTGATGCAAGGGCTTGAGTGAGGAAACTAATATGATACATAACATAACAAGAAATTCAACCTACAATTATTCCATTACCTACGAAAAACCGCAGTCCAAACTAAAGGATTGGGGTGGAACAAAGGCATTGGTCGAGAAAAATGATGCAGATAATGATACAGTCTAAGCATAAAGGAGCAGATACTATGAAAATATTTCACGAACCTTCTTATGACAGGTTCCGCTTGTTAGATGTAGAAAAAACGAATGAAAATTTGAAAAGCATGAAAGAAGTTCAACCGTATGCCGTAAATGAACAGACAGACAATGTGGAAATTTCGGAAGAGGGTATGAATGCATTACGGGAGAACCTAAAAGAAGTACACCCGGATGTGGAAGAACCAATAGGATATGAATTGACAATACAAGATACGAATGAGGTTGAGTGGGAACATTATATCGCTATGAGAGAATATAGTGGGTTGACGTTGAAAGACGGAAACTACAATCTGGAAGATGTAATGAAATCTATGATGGATGCCTATGAAATGCGTTATAATCAGATTATCAAGGAACACGAAAATGGAGATCGACAGGTTTTGTATGACCTTACAGGAGAAAATATATTAACGCTTGAGGAAGATTTAGCGGGGTTGGACAGGGCATATAATAGGCGATTGGCAAATTTAGCAGGGTATATTGTGTGTCAACAGACGAATGATGGTTCTAAATTTTTCCAAAGCACAAATATGAAAATGGATGCTACGGAACGGAAAGAATACAGAGATACCGCTGTTTCTATGATGGAGCAGGCACAAAAACAATTTTTAGCAATGCGTGAAGAACCGGATTATAAGGCAGGAATGGCAACGAGTATCATATGGAATATTATGAGAAATAATGCGGCTTTTATGGAGAAGACACAAAATCTATTTGCTAAAACATTACGAGGAAATCTATGATGCGGTAGTTCAGTGGAAAAAGAGCCACGCAGCAGAACTTTTGAATGTTTCAGATATAGTTAATAAAAGAAAATCAATAGCTTCGCATGGGATTCTATTGTTTTTTCTTATTTATTT
>JBGVKL010000095.1:0-1725 GCA_045123675.1 Acetatifactor sp.
TGGATAAGAAATTTGGATCTACTCGTAGGGGTATTTCTCCTGTATATGCAGATAAGTATATGAAAAAAGCATTGCGTATGGGAGATTTGTTGCATATGGAATGTCTGGAGGAACGGTTAGAAGATCTTGTTGAGTGGAAAAACCTGACTGTGGAAAAAGGATATGGACATGAGCCTATTGAAGCAGAGGAAATGCTTACATGGTTACAGACCTATGGAGAGTTCTTTATTCCATTTATTTGTGATACTACTGAGTATTTGGGAAATGCCATTGCAGAAGGAAAGTCCGTTATGTTTGAAGCACAGCTTGGTGCTCTCAGAGATATTGACTTTGGAATTTATCCGTATACTTCAGCATCCACGACATTGGCCTCCTATGCACCAATTGGTGCGGGCGTGCCTTTTGCGAAGCTGGATGAAAGTATAGGAATAATGAAGGCTTATTCAAGCTGTGTAGGAGAAGGACCATTTACCTGTGAGCTGTTTGGTGAGGAAGCGGAAGAACTTCGTACAGCAGGCGGGGAGTATGGTGCAGCAACGGGGCGACCTAGAAGGGTAGGCGGTTTCGATGTTGTGGCTTCCAGATATGGTACAAAAATGCAAGGTTGCACATATGTGGCACTGACAAAATTGGATGTGCTTTCCTATATGGAAAAAATTCCTGTGTGTGTAGCATATGAGGTTGATGGACATAGAATAGAGACATTTCCGTCCGGTATAGAAGAGTTAAATAACGCAAAGCCGATTTATGAATACATGCCGGGATTTCAATGTGACATAAGTAATTGCAGGACAGTGGATGACCTTCCGAAGGAGGCACTGGAATATATAAGATACATTGAAAAAATGATTGAATGTCCAATCAAGTATGTGTCAGTTGGTGCTGAGCGTGATGCATATATCACTATGTTTTAAGAAAGGTAAAATAATGCAAAATCAAAAGATACTAATTTTAAATTTTGGCGGACAGTATGACCAGCTGATTGCACGTAGAGTAAGAGAATGCAAAGTGTATTGTGAGGTCAGGTCTTATACTATGACGCTTGCGGAAATTCAGGAATTTAATCCTATCGGTATCATTTTTACAGGTGGACCTGACAGTGTGTATAAGGATAATTCCTATCATCCGGCAGAGGGGATATTTGAGTTAGGTATTCCGATTTTAGGAATTTGTTATGGCTGTCAGTTGCTGGCACATCATTTGGGTGGTGCAGTTACGGCAGCAGAAGATGAAAATGCCAGAGAGTATGGAAAAACGCTTACTTTTTATGAGAATTCCTGCCTTTTGTTTGACGGTTTGGCAGAAGAAGGAATTTCATGGATGAGTCATGGCGATTATATGAAAAAGGTACCCGATGGTTTTAAATTGGTTGCTCATAGTGAGAAGTGTCCGAATGTTGCGATTTGTGACGAAGAAAGAAAATTCTATGGAGTACAATTTCATCCTGAAGTAAATCATACAGTAAATGGAACAGCAATGATTCATAACTTCTTATATCGGATTTGTGGTGCAGTGGGTGATTGGACAATGGAAGACTACATGCATCGCTGCATAGAAGAAATTCGCAGCAAAGTTGGTTCCGGCCAGGTGTTGCTGGCTTTGTCCGGTGGTGTGGACTCTTCTGTTTGCGCAGCATTGTTTGCGGAAGCAGTAGGTTCACAGCTTACCTGCGTCTTTGTAGATCATGGACTGCTTCGGAAAGATGAAGGTGATGAAGTAGAAGAA
>JBGVKL010000096.1:0-92533 GCA_045123675.1 Acetatifactor sp.
GAAATTCTGGAAGCCATACGTGCCGGATATGTAAGCTATGTCATTAACACTCGTGCGATTTTATCGGGCATTCATTATGAAGATGGTCTGGCTATCAGAAGAACAGCGATAGAGAATAATGTAACCATGTTTACTTCATTGGATACCGTCAGGGTATTGCTTGATGTTTTGGAAGAGATAACCATAGGGGTATCAACCATTAATCAATAATTATGTTGAGAAAAAACATGCAGAAAAAGAGGAGAATAATATGATACCAAATACGAATTACAGAAATTTGAAGGATTCTTACTTATTTTACAATATTGCACAGAAAACCAAAGCATATTTGGCAGAGCATCCGGGTAGTCATCTCTATCGAATGGGTATCGGAGATGTTTCGCTACCTCTTTGTGATGCTGTAATAAAGGCACTTCATGAGGCTGTAGGTGATCAGGCGGATAAGAATACCTTTCATGGTTATATGCCGGAGTGTGGAGATCCTGCATTAAGGGGAACTATTGCGAATTATTACAAGAAAAGAGGCGTAGAGCTTTCAGATGAGGAAGTTTTCGTTTCAAGCGGAGCAAGCGATGAGCTGGGAGATATTCTTGATTTGTTTGGCAGGGATAAGACAGTATTGATTATGGAACCGGCATATCCGGCTTATGTTGATGCTAATATTATTGCCGGAAACAAGATTATTCATATGCCGGCCGGAAAAGAAAATGGATTTCTGCCTATGCCGAATCCAAGTATAACCGCAGATGTTATTTATATATGTTCGCCCAATAATCCGACAGGTGCTGTGTTCGACTATAAAAAGCTTCAAGCATGGGTGGACTATGCAGATAGTATCGATGCAATTATACTTTTTGATGCGGCATATGAAGCATTTATTGAAGAGGGTGATATTCCACATAGTATTTATGAAGTGAATGGAGCAAAAAAGTGTGCCATAGAAATATGTTCTTTATCTAAAACGGCAGGTTTTACCGGTACAAGATGTGGATATACTGTAATCCCTAAAGAACTGGAACGTAACGGAATGAACTTAAACAAGATGTGGGTAAGAAACCGCACAACGAAAACAAATGGTGTATCTTATATTATCCAAAAGGGTGCAGCAGCAATCTTTACAGAGGAAGGACAGCAGCAAATTCATGACAATATAAAGATTTATAAGCAGAATGCAGCATGTCTTATGGAGGCACTGGATAAGCTTGGAATCTGGTATTGTGGAGGAAAAAATGCGCCATATATTTGGATGAGATGCCCTGATAATATGGGAAGCTGGGAATTCTTTGATTATCTGCTGAATGAGATACAGGTAGTCGGCACACCGGGCGAGGGTTTTGGAGCCTGTGGGGAAGGATATTTCCGTTTTTCTACTTTCGGTTCACCGGAGGATACAAAAGAAGCCGCAAAGAGATTGGTTGAGCTGCTTTCGAAGTAGAGGATCCATCCTAAGTCAATCTTATCGCCAGATTCAAAACATGATACAGTTATACTGTCACAAAAGTAGCAAGCAATGCAAACCTGTACAGGTTTTGCAAATTAGCAAGCAGTGCAAAGGTATATACCTTGCACTTGCTGCGCAAATCTGCTTGTTGGGAAACATCCCAAACCCTTCGAATTCTGCAAAATATATTTTGAAGAAGCTGCGCCTTCGGCTAATAAATTGTCAATGTTTTGTAGATATTTTGTCTACCTTTTGTCAATGGTGGTATGTTTCTAAATGTGATAAAGTGTAAGTAACAAAAATCATAAAAATATCAAAAACAATATTTTACACAAGGCAGATTTCTAATTAGGGAATCTGTCTTTTTGTAACATAAGGATGCCTGCAGAGCGTGGCATCCGTTGTTTGGCATCGTTACAAGCGGTGCCTTTTTTATTACCCATTTTTAGGAGAATCATGAAAAGTTTAGATTTTGAAGCACAAAGCACTTTATCTTATGCACTTTCTAATGGTATACTCGATTTGGATAGAGTGCATGAACTGTGTATGGCATCTAATAGAGAACAGGCGAAAGCCTTGCATCCGTATTCCATTACGCCACCAGCAAAAGAAGGTGAGCGGTGGAGAACCAATTACACTGATAGGAATGGCAAGAGAAAGACCATTCGTGCACAAACGGAAGAAGCTTTACTGGATAAGCTGATTCCTTTATATCTTGACAGGGAGAACCTTGAAAAGAAAACCTTTCAGGAATTGTTTGAGGAGTGGATTGCGTACAAGGCGCAGATTACTACAAGCCCCAACACCATTCTTCGGTACAGGCAGCACTTTAAGAAGTATATCGCTTCTTCCAAGCTGTATCAGATTCGGATTTTAAAGATTACGGAGATTCTGTTAGAGACAGAGTGCAATCGAATCGTGAAAGACTTCAATCTGTCGAATAAGGAATGGGTAAATCTGAAAACAATTCTAAATGGCATGTTTGAGTATGCTTACCGCATGAAGTATCTACAGAAAAATCTGATGCCGAAGATTCGCATCAGCATGAAATTCCGACAGATAGTGAAGAAGACAGGCAAGACGCAAACTTACAGCACCGAGGAACTGGAAAAACTCAATACCTATCTGGATGAGATGTATGAGCAGACCGGTGATGTTGCTTTCATGGCTGTGAAGATGAATTTCTTTATGGGACTGAGAGTGGGAGAGCTGGTTTCCCTAAAATGGGAAGATATCTGCGAAGGGAATCAGATACATATCGTCCGTGAGGAAGTCCGTGACCAAGTGGCAAACGAGATTACCGTGGCAGACCACACCAAGACCCACACAGACCGATTTGTATATCTGATACCGGATGCGTTGGAGATTCTCGAAAAACTTCCCAAAGCAGGCGAATACATCTTCATGAGAGATGGTAAGCGGCTGACTTCAAGGCAAATTAACTATGTGTTGGAAAAATATGCGGAAAGGTTTGATTTGCAGATAAAAAGCTCCCACAAGCTAAGAAAGACCTATGCCAGCATGTGCAATGCAAACGGCGTACCAATCGATTTCATCAGAGAACAGTTAGGACATGCTTCATTGTCTACCACCTACGGATATATCTACAATCCGTTGACGGAGGCGGAAAGCTACAAGATGTTAACCGATGCATTATCACGAAAGAAAGATACGGCACCGGAGCAGAAGACCGACAGTATCGTATCAGCGCCAATGCCAGACAATGCAGTTGCTACAACAGTGAATATCACTGATAATGTAGTGTCCCTCGAAGCATTCCAAAGCAAGAAATTAACTGTCCCCAAAATGTCCTCAAATGTCCCCACTTTTTCAAATGCATAAAAATAACGGAAATGCCTTAATCTAAAGCATTTCCGTTACAAATAAGAAGAGCGCGAGACGGGGATCGAACCCGCGACCCCCTCCTTGGCAAGGAGGTGCTCCACCGCTGAGCCACTCGCGCATGTCTTACGGACAAATATTAATATACATGATTTGTGGTCATTTGTCAACAGTGAAAGTGTACTTCTTTTTGGTATTTTGGGAACAATATAAAAAAGAATTTAAATAAATAACGCAAATTGTCAGAAAACAAAGGGCGAAGGAATAGAAAATCCTTTTGTAAAAAGTCTTTTCGTCTACATTGCAAGGGAATTGTTTGTATGGTAAAATAATATATTATAGAGAGGAATCTGTGCAGGAATGGAGGGTATAATATGAAACTTACATTTATTGGTGCGGCACATGAAGTGACCGGAAGTTGTCATTATTTAGAGGTTGCCGGAAAGCACATGTTAATTGATTATGGCATGGAGCAAGGGGTAAATACGTTTGAGAATGCAGAACTGCCTGTTGCAGAAGCGATGATAGACTATGTTTTTCTGACCCACGCTCATGTGGATCATTCCGGTATGTTGCCTTTATTATATGCCAGAGGTTTTCGAGGACAGATTTTTACTACAGATGCATCAGCAGATTTATGTGGCATTATGCTTCGAGATTGTGCCCATATTCAAACTATGGAAGCAGAATGGAAAAACCGAAAGCTTCGCCGTAAGGCAGGAGCTCAGCTGGTAGAGCCTGTCTATACCATGGAGGATGCGGAAGGATGTATTAAAAAGATCGTACCATGTCATTATGACGATATTATAGAGGTATGTGAAAATGTAAAAATCAGATTTACGGATATTGGTCATTTGCTCGGTTCTGCCAGTATAGAGGTATGGGCAACAGAGAATGGTACTACACGTAAACTGGTATTTTCCGGTGATATCGGAAATAAGGAACAGCCGCTTTTGCGTGACCCGATTTATACAAAGGAAGCAGATTATGTTATTATGGAGTCTACCTATGGTAATAGGAACCATGATAAGGTGGATTTGGATTATGTTGCAGAATTAGCGGCGATTTTAAAAGAGACCTTTGATAAAGGCGGTAATGTGGTAATTCCTTCTTTTGCAGTAGGACGTACTCAGGAAATGCTTTATTTTTTACGTCAGATTAAGGTGAATCGTCTGGTAGAGGGACATGAAAATTTCCCGGTATATGTAGACAGTCCCATGGCAGTAGAAGCAACCAGTGTATTTACGGAGAATCGTTACAGTTGTTTTGACGAAGAGGCTATGGAATATGTAAATGCAGGAATCAATCCTATATCTTTCGGCGGATTACGATTATCCATTACCAGTGATGAATCCAAGGCAATCAATTTTGATGAGACACCGAAGGTTATTTTGTCAGCTTCCGGTATGTGTGAGGCAGGTCGTATCAGACATCACCTGAAGCATAATCTGTGGAGACCGGAATGTACGGTGCTTTTCGTGGGATATCAGTCCGTAGGTACTTTGGGACGTGCGATTTTAGAAGGAGCTAAAGAAGTAAAGCTTTTTGGTGAATCTATTGAGGTGCGTGCCCAGATTAAGAGTATGAGAGGACTTAGCGGTCATGCAGATAAGGATGGTCTGATAGAGTGGATTAGTGCTTTTGAAGAGAAGCCCAAGAAAGTATTTGTGGTGCACGGGGATGATGATGCCTGTGTAGCATTTACCGAGTGCTTAAAAATTGAGCATGGTCAAAGAGCATACGCACCATATAGTGGTACAGTTTTTAATTTGCTCAGTAATCAATTCGAATTTGAGGCCAGCCCCATTCCTATCCAGAAGAAGACGCAGCCTGCAACAGGCGCTTATGCAAGGCTTTTGGCAGCAGGCCAGAGATTGCTTTCCATTATTAAGAAATCCGATGGTTATGCGAACAAGGATTTGGCGAAGATGGCAGATCAAGTGATTGCTTTGTGTGATAAGCTGGAAAAATAAAATACAGACAGTGTAAGGGAAACGAAAGGAAGAGACATGAGTTTAGCGGATAAAATTTTTATAGATATGTGTAAGGACATTTTGGAGAACGGTACCAGTACGGAGGGAGAGAAAGTACGTCCTCACTGGGAAGATGGTACGCCGGCATATACCATTAAGAAGTTCGGTGTAGTGAATCGTTACGATTTATCCAAGGAGTTTCCTATTTTGACATTACGTAAAACCGCATTGAAAAGCGCGACGGATGAAATACTTTGGATTTGGCAACAGAAATCCAATAATATTAATGATTTGCACAGCCATATCTGGGATGAGTGGGCAGATGCGGATGGCTCCATCGGTAAGGCGTATGGCTACCAGTTAGGTGTAAAGCATCAGTATAAGGAAGGTATGATGGATCAGGTGGACAGGGTGATTTATGATTTGAAGAATAATCCCTTCAGCCGTCGTATTATGACCAATATTTACGTACATCAGGATCTGCATGAGATGAATTTATATCCCTGTGCTTATAGTATGACCTTTAATGTAACCCAGAAGCCGGGAGAGGATAGGCTGACACTGAATGCAGTGCTGAATCAGCGTTCCCAGGATGTACTTGCAGCAAACAACTGGAATGTTGTGCAGTATGCTGTACTTGTGCATATGCTGGCGCAGGTTTGCGATATGAATGTGGGTGAGTTGGTACATGTGATTGCAGATGCACATATATATGACAGACATATACCGATTATTAAAGAGTTAATCAGCAGAGAACCCAAACCTGCTCCGAAATTCTGGCTGAACCCGGAAATAAAGGATTTTTATCAGTTTACCAGAAATGATGTGCGGGTAGAGGGGTATGAAACCGGCGAACAGATTTTAAATATTCCGATAGCTATTTAGGAGGACGGGGCATGAATATATATGTAACCGTAGATGCGAACTGGTCCATTGGTAACAATGAACAGTTGTTGGTTCGTATTCCCCGCGATCATAAATTATTTTTGGAAGAAACCGCCGGAAAAGTGATAATCATGGGAAGAAAAGCAATTCAGACCATGCCACAGGGACTTCCTTTGCAGGGAAGGACAAATATTGTATTGTCACAGAATAAAGGCTTGCAAATAAAAGGTGCTACAGTGGTTCATTCTCTAAAGGAGTTGTTTGTTTTGTTGGAGCAGTATCCTACGGAGGATGTTTATGTAGTAGGAGGAGAAAGTATCTATGAACAATTACTTCCTTACTGTGATGTAGTGCATGTGACAAAAATGGACCACGTTTATGCTTCCAACAAAAGCTTTCCAAATTTGGAGGAGGATGCTTCCTGGCGTTTAGTTGCGGATAGTGAGGAACAAACTTATTTTGATATTGCATATGAGTTTTTAAAATATGAAAGAGTACAAAAGGATGGACTATAGGATGACAGTTGAGTTGAAGAAGAAAGGTTGCATATGGTTTTCGGTAATAGGTGTGCTTTTTTATTTCTTCAGCTTGGCATGTAAGGAATTGGAGCAGAACGGTAATATTATCTGGGATGCGAAATGGACAGTCGGACTATTGGCCAAAAGTATTCTTTTGGGTGTGGCAACAGGGTGTATATTAAGTCTTGTGTTGCTCAAACTGGAAGAAGTCATACAAAGAAGAACGGTGCAGGAAAAATGGTGGAATAGAAAGTGTTCTCCGAAAAAGACATTTTTGCTTGTATGGGGAATTCTTTTCCTATGTTGGCTTCCTGCATGGTTGGCTTATTATCCCGGAATTTGTTCCTACGATATAACGATTCAAATGGGACAAATAGCCGGAGGGAGTTATAATACACATCACCCTTTAGCACATACATTATTATTTGGCGCATTTTGGAATTTGGGTAAGCTGCTTGGTAATGTAAATATTGGAGTGGGCTTATACAGCCTGTTACAAATGGCGGTGTTGGCGGTTGCCTTTGCTACAGTATCATCCCTGTTTGCTAAATGGGACGCAAATCGCCTGACACTTATTCTGTTGACCGTTTATGAAGCTTTTTTACCGGTAAACTGGTATTTAGGGATTACGGCTACAAAAGATGTATTATTCTCCGTTTTTGTTCTCCTAAGCTTTTTCTTTTTATACGCTATTTTAAGTCAGGAGAATGGTAAAGACATTAAGTGGCATATTAGTTTTATCTTGGTAAATATAGGTGTTATCCTATTTCGAAATAATGGTCTATATGCATTGGCGGTATTGTGGGTTGTATTGGGAATGATGGTTTTCTTTACACGAAAGCAGAAAATAAAGGTTTATAAAAAGCTGCTTTTGGATACAACGCTTGCCTTATGTGTAGGATTCTTATTGGTAACTGCTCTGGCTAAAGTGACGAATGCGCAGGAGGGGGATAAGCGAGAGATGCTGAGTATGCCCATCCAGCAATTAGCCCGTACCATGATTTATCATGGCGGAGTGGACGTACTTCCGGAGGATGATAATACCATAGATGAAGTGGACAAAGCCCTGATTCGGGATTTGTTTATGGAGGATGGTTATCAATATTATCGGGTAGATATTTCAGATCCGGTAAAGAAGAGGACCAACACTTCTGTTGTTCGATATCGTCCGGTGGAATTTGCGAAAACGTATTTAAGTCTTTTGGTGGCGTACCCGGGAGACTATATTAATGCTACGCTTGGTACAAATGCAGGCTTTTTGTATCCGGGAGATAAAACCCATGCAGTAATTAATGTGAATGGTCGGGATGTGGGATTAGGATACATTCAGACGCGTTGGGTAGATGCAGAGTTGAATCCGAAGGGTATAGTGAAAGATTCTAAGTGGAGCGGTTTGAGAAATGCTCTGGAAACTTTTGCAGATCAAAATACATATTTAAAAGTACCGGTACTGTGTTACTTAATAGCTCCGGGAGCTTACTTGTGGTGTTATTTGCTCTTGGCTACATGGTTGTTTATTCACAAAAAATATAAAGAAATGTTACCGCTTGCATTTGTATTAGGGTATTTCTTAACATTGTTTTTAGGACCTACGGTACAGCTTAGATATTTGTATCCTCTGATGATTGCGTTGCCTTATTTACTGGTATATGCATGTGTAAATAAAAAAGATATGTAAAAAAGTTGCTCTTTGATGGATTCATCTAAGAGCAACTTTTTTATTTATGCTTGTTAAAATGTATTCTTATACCGGAGATAAAATCTGCAAGTCCGTATGCAGCATAAGGATATAGTAACAATGCGTAGGGGAAAATGTATCGTGAATTTGCCTCCCACAGCATATGGAATAGTAGTCCGCCTAAGGTACCGATAACACAAAGGTAAAGGGGAAACCCGTGTAATAAATCATTTTCCGGCTGTTTCTTTTTAGTATGCAGAATTGCAAACAGTAAAGTGCCAAAGTAAAGTATGGTCTGCATTATGTTGCAAAAAGGAATAAAAAATTTATCTAATTCACCGGAGTATAGTTGCCGGAAAAAACTGATACGTCCGCCACCGTCATTTTGTGTAGCCTGTAAGCAGGCATAAGTACCATCACACCACTGTAAACGATATTTGTTGGTATGGAAACGTAACATTTCTCCGGGATGTTCGCCAAAGTAATTCAGCCGCTCGTTAATTGCATCCTTGCTGATTTGATTAGCCAACTCCGTATTCAGACCGGATTCCTGATAGGTATTAAAATTAAAACCATTGTACCAGCCTTCGCCCCGGGGAGCTTCCTGCATACCCATGGCAAAGTAAGAAAGTGGTGTTACGCCGGAACTTAAATAATTATCAGCCCGTTGCTCGTAGTGGGACTGTACCGCCGGTAATGTAAAGAAACAGATGCATATGTATGCGATTAGGTGAAGAAGTAAATATGTCTTTTTGTGACGAATCAACTCAAAAAGAGTGACACCTATTACTGCAATCAGCAATATCAAAGCATTTTTGCGAAGCATTATGCAGAGAATAAAGCAGATGCAACTTATAAGGGTGTACAGTAGCAGGCTTTTTTTAAATTTGCCGTCAGAGTTCTTTAAGGGAGTAGCAAATATTTTTAACAGTGCCCACAGACCTATGGTAAAGCAGGCAAAAGAAGGAATTTCACCATATACAAAGGAGGTATATATTAAAAGCGGGAGATTGCATAACATTAATAGTAAATATACAATTTGTACCTTATCATCCTTGAATAAAAGCTCCAGCGTTTTGTATTGGAAATAAATAATGGCGCATGCCCAAAGCACATTCAACAGCTTCAAAACGTGATAACCGGGTAACCCTATGGGAAGAAGATTCCAAATACGTAAAACAACTTCGTAGTAGGCTACCAGACCTATCTGATGAGGATAAAAGGAAAGGTAGGAGTCGGTAGGATGAATAACAGCTGTATTTCCGGTAGCTAATGCGGCAGCAATTTCATATACGGACCTGGGATCCGCTGCCGGAGCACTTCGGGAGAATAATATCAAAATACACCCTGCAAAAATATACCAGAAGAGCACAAAGCATAATAGAATTTTTTTGCTTCCGGCGGTTTTATTTTGTAGTAGGTGAATTATGCTATATAGAATTATCAGAAACACACCGATGCCGACGATGCTAAAAATGAGGTTGTCTGATTTTTGCAGCATGGTTTGTGTGGTCATGTCTGTGATATAAGAAGTAAAGAATAATCCGGATGTAAACAACAATACGGACATAATTAAAATAATGTATTTTAACAAAGTAAAAGTACTATTGTAGAGTGAGTTTACAAACTTATTCATAGATAACCTCAATAAAATAATATTAATAACAACAAATATAATGTATCATAGATTAAAATAAAACTCAATGCCTTGACTTTTAACATGAAAGGTTTATAATTAATTGTCAAAGGCAAGTAGCTTAAAATGCTTAAAGGAGATGCTTATATATGGAAAAGAAAAATATTGATTGGGGTAATTTGGGATTTGGTTATGTGCAGACAGATTACAGATATGTATCAAATTTTAAGAACGGAGCATGGGATGAAGGCGTAATCACTACGGATGCAAATGTAGTATTAAACGAGTGCGCAGGTGTGTTACAGTATGCCCAGACTGTTTTTGAAGGATTAAAGGCTTATACAACGGAAGATGGTCACATTGTAACCTTCCGCCCGGATTTAAATGCAGAACGTATGGCACAGTCAGCAGAAAGACTGGAAATGCCGGTATTTCCGAAGGATAGATTTATTGATGCGGTAAATAAAGTAGTTGCAGCGAATGAAGCATTTGTACCTCCTTACGGAAGTGGGGCAACTCTTTATATCCGTCCTTATATGTTTGGTTCTAATCCGGTTATTGGTGTTAAGCCGGCTGATGAATATCAGTTCAGAATTTTAACCACACCCGTAGGTCCTTATTTTAAGGGCGGTGTAAAGCCTTTGACAATTCGTATCAGTGATTTTGACCGTGCGGCACCGAACGGTACAGGACATATTAAAGCAGGTCTTAACTATGCAATGAGTTTGCATGCTATTGTAGACGCACACAAGCAGGGATTTGATGAGAATATGTACTTAGATGCTTCTACCAGAACCAAGGTGGAAGAAACCGGTGGTGCGAACTTTATTTTCGTAACCAAGGATAATAAGATAGTTACACCGAAGTCCAACAGTATCTTACCTTCTATTACCCGTCGTTCATTGATGATAGTTGCAAAAGAATACTTAGGTTTGGAAGTAGAAGAAAGAGAAATTTATGTGGACGAGCTGAAGGATATGGCAGAGTGTGGTCTCTGTGGTACTGCAGCAGTTATTTCTCCGGTTGGAAAGATCGTGGATCATGGTAAGGAAATCTGCCTGCCTGCAGGCATGACTGAAATGGGTCCTACTACCAAGAAGTTGTATGATACTTTAACAGGTATTCAGATGGGTCGTATTGAGGCTCCTGAAGGTTGGATTCATGTGATTAAATAATGATAGGATAGACAAATGGTTTTCTCAAGTTTAATATTTCTGTTTGCCTTTTTAGGGGTTGTACTGGCAGGTTATTATTTGATGAAACCATTGCCCATAATGTTTAGAAATTTTTGGCTCTTTCTGGTTAGCATATTCTTTTATGCATGGGGAGAGCCAAAGTTTTTTATAATTATGTTAGGAAGCATACTTCTGAATTATATCTTTGGAATTGCTGTAGATAGGTACCGTGATTCAAAGGGGGTTAAGTGGCTTCTGGCAGTGGCAGTGGGGAGCAATCTGCTGGTTCTTTTTATATTTAAATATTTAAATTTTTCTGTAGGAATTGTTAACTCTATTTTGGGAGATGTGTTAAAGGTACCCGGGATATTATTGCCTATCGGAATTTCTTTTTTTACATTCCAGGCCATATCCTATGTGGTGGATGTGTATTACAAGCGTGGTGAAGTGCAGACAAATCCATTAAATGTCGGTTTGTATATAGCATTCTTTCCGCAGCTGGTAGCAGGACCGATAGTACGCTATGATACGGTATCCAAACAAATAAAGGAGCGAAAAGAAACAATAGAGTATTTTGCAATTGGTGCAGAACGCTTTATGATAGGCTTTTGTAAAAAAGTGTTTCTTTCCAATACTTTTGCCCAGATAGCAGATGTGACATTTGAGACAGTTGCCGGAGGACCTAATATAGGAGCTGATTTGGCGTGGCTGGGAGCCATAGCTTATTCTTTGCAAATTTTATTTGATTTCTCGGGATATTCGGACATGGCTATTGGTTTGGGAAAGATGTTTGGTTTCCACTTTAATGAAAACTTTAATTATCCCTATGCAGCTACTTCGGTGTCTGATTTTTGGAGAAGATGGCATATATCACTGAGTTCGTGGTTTCGTGATTATGTGTATATCCCTTTGGGCGGTTCCCGCGTGAGTCGGGGAAGATTGGTTTTTAACTTGTTTGTGGTATGGTCCTTAACCGGTGTGTGGCATGGTGCAAACTGGACTTTCATATTATGGGGATTGTTCTATTTTGTATTGCTTACTTTTGAGAAGCTGACCGGTTTACCCAAATGTCTGAAGAAGACATGGATGCGAGTGTCATATCGGATACTGACACTGCTCATGATAGTAGGGGGCTGGATACTTTTCCGAAGTGCAACTTGGCAAGATGGATATCGCTATTTTAGAATGCTTGTTGGTTTGGGGGAAAGAGGATTACATGATACGCGAGTAGTATTTTATTTGCGTGAATACTGGATTTTCTGGGTGGCCGGAATTGTCTTATGTATTCCGCTAAAAGACTATTGGAACAGGCTTTATGAAAGATATTCTGTTTTGAGTAAGGTGTGGGGAGTTTTGAAACCATTTTTACTGACAGGAGTCTTTGTGATTTCAATTACTTATTTGATTGTAAATGATTATAATCCGTTTATATATTTTAATTTTTAACGAGGAACTATAGTGAAGAGAATAACACAAATTTTGTATATTGTATTATTTGTTACAATGATAGGTCTGGGAACGCTGCTAAATGTACCTCAGCTGATAGCTGTCGCCTCAAAGGCTGTACAGGAAAATACGTATGAGGCGTGGTCTACAGTAATTGATTTGGAGTACAGAAACACATTCTGGAATAAATATGAGTTTGTTGATTTAAATGGTGCGGTTCATAAGATTTTAGGACAACGTGAGATGAATGGTGCGGTCAGACTGGATAACGGAAAATTGGTAGTGGTATTGGATGAAAGACCGGTTTGGCAGCAGGCACAAAGCACCGGAGAGTTTTACGATTGGTTGCAGGAAAAGCAGATAGAGTTTTGTTATGTTCAAGTGCCTTATGAAATATGCAAATACGATGGACAGCTTCCGGCCGGTGTAGAGGATTTTTCTAATATTGATGCAGATATATTTTTAAATCTGATTACCCAGGAGGGAGTTCCGTATTTAGATTTGCGTGAGAAGATGCATGAAAACGGTTTGTCGCATTATGATGCATTTTTTCAAACAGACCATCACTGGACGATAGAGACATCCTTTTGGGCATACGGTACAGTTGTAGAGTACTTGGAAACGGTACTTGATATAAAGGTGCCACAGGAATATACGGATATTACTTCGTATTATACGGAAACATATGAAGACTGTGTTTTGGGAAGTAATGGAAGAAAAACCGGTATAACTTATAGTGGTTTAGATGATATTACGTTAATTTATCCGAAAAAGGATGTAGATGTCAGTTTTGAGGCGATAGAAGAGGGAATCTATAGAGAAGGAGATTTTCAGGAAGCATTCATGGATTATTCTTTTCTGGAAGGAGAGAATCTATATGAGATGTCGCAGTACAATGTTTATATAGGTGAAGATTATCCCACAACAGAACAAATATGTCAGGAAGCGCCTGCTGATAAAAAGATCCTTTTGATTAAAGATTCTTATTTCAGACCTGTACAAGCTTTTTTGGGGATGACATTTTCTCAGGTAAATACCATAGATATGCGTTATTTTACCGGTAGCGTAAAGGAATATATTGAAGAAGTGCAACCGGATATAGTTTTACTCTGTTATAACCCATATATGGTGCATGATACAAGTAACTTCCGTTTTGCGCAGTAGTATGTATGAGGAATTAATTATGAAATTTTTGCACACAGGTGATTTGCATATAGGTAAGAGAATATATGAGACTTCGATACTGGAAGACCAGAAGTATATGCTGAAGCAGATTTATGAGATTGCAGTGCAGGAAGATGTGGATGCGGTGCTCATAGCAGGAGATGTGTATGATCGGTCTGTACCGGCTACAGAGGCGGTGGAACTTTTGGATGATTTTCTGACAGAATTTATAAAGAGCGGAATACCTGTAGTTATGATTAGCGGAAATCATGATTCACCGGAACGCGTTGGATTTGCGGATAAGATTTTGGAAAAACAAGGATTGTACATTGCAGGAAGTTATGAAGGCAGACTACGACGGGTAAGCTTTTGGGATGAAAATGGTGAAGTGTGTGTAGTTTGTCTTCCCTATGTTAAGCCTGCGGTAGCGGAAGGAAAAAATTGTGCGGAAGCAGTCAAGAACATACTGGAAAAGGAGAATATAGATTTTTCTGACGGAAAAAGGTATGTTCTCTTGACGCATTATTTTGTAACTGGAGAGGATGGTCAGGCCCCACAGCTTTCAGAGTCAGAAACCGGTATTGATGTGGGAGGAATTGATAATATTCTGTCCGGTGTGTTTGAAGGGTTTGATTATGTGGCATTGGGACATATTCACAGAGCACAGAGAGTTGGAAAGAATAAGATTTATTATGCCGGAGCACCTATGAAGTATTCTTTTTCAGAGGCAAACAGTCAAAAATCCGTAACGCTGGTGAAGATGGAAGAAGCAGGGAACGTAGAAGTGGAACAAAGGGTAATTAAACCTTTACATGAGATGCGTTGTATTAAAGGAAAACTGCAGGATTTGATGAAAGAAGATGTGGTAAATTCAGAGGGCGTTTCTGCTATGGATTATGTTCAGGCTACTTTGACGGACAAAGAAGAATTAATAGATCCAATCGGAACTCTTCGAAGTGTATACCCCAATACCTTGCAGATTTTGATTGAAAAAAATTATCAGGTGCAGGAAGAACGATATGAAAGCCGTGTACAGGGAGAAGTAAGAAGTACGGAAGAGCTGTTTGGTGATTTCTATGAAATGTTAACCGGACAAGAGTTGGATGAAGTACAGAAGAAGATTGTGAAAGACGCGGCGAGTGCAGCCGGTGGACAAGAATAAAAGATGTGGGGAAGGCATAACGGTGAAGATATATGAAACCGCAGAAGTTGACGATTTGTGGCTGGGGACCTTATAAGGACAGAGTGGAGATAGATTTTAATAAATTTCAAAACAGAGGACTTTTTTTGATTACAGGGGCTACAGGTGCAGGAAAGACTACGCTCTTTGATGCAATAAGCTACGCTTTATACGGCGCCCTAAGTGGAGAAGTGCGAGATAAAGAGCGCAGTAGCGTACGAAGTGACTTCGCAACAGTGGAGACACCTACTTATGTTGAGCTTGAAATGACGCATGCCGGAAAGGAGTATCGCATTTTTCGTAATCCGGAATATATGCGTTTAAAAAAGAATGCCTCAAAGGGAAATCCCTATACGAAGGAAAAAGAGAATGCAGTATTATATCTTCCCGGCGGGGAAGTAGTAGAGGGTGTGAAGGAAGTAAACGCCTATATACGGGAATTGCTGGCACTGGATTACAACCAGTTTAAGCAGTTGTCCATGATTGCGCAAGGCGAATTTGCAAGGCTTTTGACAGCAGCACCCAAGGATAAAACAAAGATTTTCAGAGAAATTTTCGGAACAGGAATTTATGAACGCTTTACAGCGAATTTGGCATCCGGTGCGAAAAAAGCGTATGTATTGATGATGGAACAGAAAAATAAGCTGGAAGAAGATTTAAGATTGCTGGCAACATCTGTTCAAAATGCAGATATGGATGAGTCCATAGGAGATGCCTTCCTAACGCAGGTAAATGCAGAGTATCCGAATTATGAACAAATAGGAAAATCCTTGGAGACACTTGAGACGAGGATAGGAGAAAAGAAGGAGCAGTTTCAGAAAGCATTTGCAAAAGCGGAGAAAGAAATTGAAAAAAGAAACGCTACGCTGATTCAAAAAAAAGAAGAGAATAAGAGGATTATTGAGTTACAAAAAGCCCTTGAGAAGGAAAAAGAGCTGGAAGAACAGAAAGAAGAATATCAGGAAAAAAGTTTGCTTTATCAGAAAGCGGTAAATGCCGGATGGGTAGAGGCATCAGAGGTTAACTGCAAGCAGGTACAAGAACGGTTGAAGACTGTAGTGAAAGAGAAAGAAGAAGTATCAGAAGCTATAGAAAAAGATAAGCTTGCAATGGAGAATTTGAAAGACTTTTGGACTTATAGGGAAGAATGTAAAGTCATTATTGAACATCTGGCGCGTTATGAAGTGTTGGCAGAAAATATAGCTAAGCAGAAAAAGATGCAGGAACAACTTCTGCAACAACTTGCACAGGGAAGAGCATTGTATCTTGAGAAGGAAACGGACAGCCTAAAGGCAAAGCAAAGTTATGAAGATGCCTTGCGTATGCAGAAATATGCGGCAATTGGTGTTGCCGCTTCTATGCTGGAAGCGGGTAAACCATGTCCGGTTTGCGGTTCTACAGAACATCCTGAACCGGCAAAAAAGACAGAAGGTATTTTATCGGATAAGGAAATTGAAGAGCTTAAATTAGTTTATGAGGTGAAAGAGGAAGAGTCCAAAAAGTGTCATGCACAGGTTGTTATGTTGCAGACCAAGGAAGAAGAGCTAAGTAAACGTTTGGAAGAAGAAACGGGCGAAGCACAGGTGCTGAAAGAGACGCTTGAGCAAGTGGACAGGCCGGTGTGTATTACTTTTTTGAAAATGCCTGCAGATGTGGCAAGACGGGAATGGCAGAATCGTTATGGAGACATGCAACGTTTACAAACATTAGTAGAGCAGAGGACAGAACGTATAGAAAAGCTTACGAATCAATTGACAGACTTGGAAAAAGAAAAGCTTTTGGCAAGGGGAAAATTTGAAAACCTATTGGTGCAGTATGGTTTTTCGGGAGAAGAGGAGTATTATCATGCTTCGTTAAAGAAGGAAAATCGAGATGCATTAGAAAAGGAACTGGAGCAGTATCAAAGAAGTGTTAATGCAACAAAAGATATGATTGCGCATTTGAAGCAAATTGTAAAGTCCGGGGAACTTTTTGATGTAGGTGAATTGGAACAGGAGATTTCTCAAGCAAAGTACGATAAAGAGAGAATTTTAAAGAATTTAAAATATTGGGAACAATTAGGTAATGAACTGAAAAGAACTCGAAAATTATTTGTTCAGAAGCAGGAAAAAATTGAGGAACAGCAGAGAGAATACGGTCGGATAAAGGAATTGGAGAATATTGCTTCCGGGAATAATAAGAAGAAGCTGGTATTTGAACAATATGTGCTGGCCGGATATTTTGAACAAATATTGCTAGCGGCAAATATACGTTTTCGTAAAATGACTTTGGGACGCTATGAAATGTATCGTACCGGGGAAGTGGGTGACGGGCGTGTGAAAGATAATCTGGAGATAGAGGTAATGGATTATTATACCGGAAAGGCGCGTTCAGTACGTACGCTTTCCGGTGGAGAATCTTTTAAAGCTTCTTTATCATTGGCACTTGGTTTGAGTGATATAATTCAGGCGATGAATGGTGGTATCAAGGTAGACACATTGTTTATTGATGAAGGTTTCGGAGCGTTGGATAGTGAATCGCTGGATCAGGCATGTGAAACGCTTATGGGATTAGTAGAGTCAGAAAGGCTGATTGGAATTATTTCCCATGTGCCGGAACTGAAGGAAAGAATTGATAAACAGATTGTTATTGAAAAAACAGGTAGTGGAAGTTCTTTGAAGGTTGTAGTAAACTAGAGATATTAAACGTAAGAAGGATATATAATGAAGAAGTTAAAACAGATTGTATGTATGGGAATAGGCGTTTTACTAAGTCTGTGTTGTCTATGTTCCTGCGGGAAAGATTCCGGAGGCAAGGTGGTATTTACCACTGCCTTTGGTGAGGATGAACTGTTTCGCATAGGCGAAATCTCTTGTACAATGCCGGAATATATGTTGTATCTGACGAATATGCAGAATGAGTATGAAGATGTGTTTGGAACGCAGATTTGGGAATTGACTTATGAAGATACTACGTTACAGGAAAATGTGAAGGATATTGCATTGGCACAGATAGCCCAGATGAAATCCATGTATTTATTGGCAAAAGAAAAAGAGGTGACTTTGCAAGCCGGAGAAGAGGAAAGGCTGGCTCTTGCGGCACAGGAGTATTATAATTCTCTTAGCCAGACGGAAATTGAAGCAATGGGTATTTCTCAGGACATGATTTTACAATTGTATACGGAATATGCTCTTGCGCAAAAGGTATATGAGATGATTGTTTCACAGGTGAATCCGGAAATCAGTGATGATGAGGCAAGAACTGTTATTGTAGAGCAGATTGCATTAAAAACTTCGACCAAGGATTATGAAGGAAATGTAATAGAATATTCTGATGCTACAAAGGAGGAATGCCGGCAGAAAATACAGGAAATTCGCGAAATGGCAGTAAGCGGCGAATATGATTTCACTGAGCTGGCAGGAAAATATAGTGAAGAAGATACCATCCGTAGTTCCTTAAAAAAAGGAGATGCCTCCCCCATAATTGAAGATGTTGTTTTTGATTTGGAAACGGATGAAGTAAGTGAAGTTATTGAAAGCGAGACCGGTTATCATATTATTAAATGTATCAGTACATATGATAAAGCACAGACAGATGCTAATAAGCTGGTAATCATTGAAGAACGTAAGAAAGAAGCATTTGGAATGGAATATGATGCTTTTGTAAGTAAACTGGCCAGAAAGTTAAATGATAAACTTTGGAAAAGTGTGGAATTGATTCATTTGCAGGATGTGAAGACAAGTAGCTTTTTTGAGGTTTATAATAAGCATTTTCCGGTCAATTAATTAGTTTAGGAAAATTTTAGAAATGGGGAAAGTGTTGATTTTACGGCACTTTCCTCTATTTTATTAGCACTCCGTACAAATGAGTGCTAATTTATCCTTGACTTTTTAGGAATAGGGTTTTAAACTTGTTTTTAGTGAGAAAATCAAGATGTTTCTTCAAACAATAGTAAGTAAGAAAGGGAAGTGAAGTATATGGCAACAAGAAACGGAAGTTTGTCAATTAACAGCGAAAATATTTTTCCAATTATTAAAAAGTGGTTGTATTCCGACCATGATATTTTTTACAGAGAATTAATTTCTAACGGTTGTGATGCAGTTACAAAATTAAAGAAATTAGATATGATGGGCGAGTATACTTTGCCGGAAGGTTATCAGGCAAAGATTGAAGTAATTGTAGATCCACAGGCTAAGACCTTGAAATTTATTGATAATGGCTTGGGTATGACCGCAGATGAAGTAGATGAGTATATTAATCAAATCGCTTTTTCCGGTGCAACAGACTTTATTGAAAAATATAAGGATAAGAGCAATTCTGACCAGATTATCGGTCATTTTGGTTTAGGCTTCTATTCTGCGTTTATGGTAGCGGATGAAGTGCATATTGATACCTTGTCGTACAAGGAAGGTGCCACACCGGTACACTGGGAATGTGACGGTGGTACTGAGTTTTCTATGGAGGACGGAGATAAGACAGAAGTTGGTACTGTAATCACTCTGTTTTTAAATGAAGACAGTTTGAAGTTCTGTAACGAGTATGAAGCCCGTGAAGTAATTAAGAAATATTGTTCTTTCATGCCTACAGAAATTTATTTGTCCAAGGCAGATGTAACGGATAAAGAGCCTGAGCTTATGAATGAAACCAGACCTCTTTGGACCAAGCATCCCAATGAGTGTACCAAGGAAGAGTATCAGGAGTTTTACCGCAAGGTATTCCAGGATTATAAGGAGCCTTTGTTCTGGATTCATTTAAATATGGACTATCCTTTTAACTTAAAGGGTATTTTGTACTTCCCGAAGATTAATATGGAGTACGAGTCCATTGAGGGAACCATTAAGCTGTACAACAATCAGGTATTTATTGCAGATAATATTAAAGAGGTTATTCCCGAGTTTTTGCTTCTGTTAAAGGGTGTAATTGACTGTCCGGATTTACCACTGAATGTATCCAGAAGTGCATTGCAGAACGATGGTTTTGTAAAGAAGATTTCCGAATACATTTCCAAGAAGGTGGCAGATAAGCTTTCCGGTATGTGCAAAACCGAGAAGGAAGAGTACGATAAGTACTGGGATGATATCAGTCCATTCATCAAGTTTGGTTGCTTAAAGGATGATAAGTTCTGTGAAAAGATGACCAACTATATTCTCTTTAAGAATCTGGATGGTAAGTATCTGACCTTGCCGGAATGTCTGGAGATTAAGCCTGTTGATGAGGCAGAAGAGGCGGTAGACGAAAAGGGTGATGTGGTTGAAGCAGAAGTTGTAACAGAGGATACAACTGGCGCGGAAGAAGCAGAAGAGAAGAAGGAAAAGGTTATCTACTACGTAACCGATGAACAGCAGCAGGGACAGTATATCAGCATGTTTAAGGCTGCAAAGATGGATGCAGTTATCCTGACACACAATATTGACCAGCCTTTCATTTCACAGTTGGAGTCCAAGAACGAAGGAATTAAGTTCCAGAGAATCGATGCAGATTTAACGGATACCTTTAAGGCTAAGACATCTAAGAAGGCCGAGAAGGAAATGGAGGAGCAGGCAGCAGGACTTCTGGAAATGATGAAGAAGGCGTTGAAAAACGATAAGTTAAATGTGAAACTGCAGAAACTTAAAAATAAGAAAATTGCTTCTGTAATCACCTTATCCGAGGAAAGCAGACGTATGCAGGATATGATGAAGATGTATGCAATGCCGGGTATGGATATGGGCGCATTTGGCGGTGAGGGTGAAACTCTGGTGCTCAATGCAAATCATCCTTTGGTAGAGTATGTGGTAGCAAATAAAGATGGCGAAAATACTGCCATGATTTGTGAACAGCTTTATGATTTGGCAAAGCTTCAGCATGAACCATTGTCCCCGGAGGCAATGAGCAAGTTTATTGCAAGAAGTAATGATATTATGATGATGTTGACAAAATAAGATCTAAATCCATATGATGGATTTTTGAGCAGTCACCAACCGAAAAATTGGTGGCTGCTTTTTTGAACCAGAGGCATAAGTAAATAATCTCCGCAAGGGTCACATATTTATCCTATAAAGAACTGTATGAAAACGTCAGCACTTAGTGAGTAGGCGAGCCTGCTCGACTACGAACTTAGTACTGCTACGTTTTGCATCCAAGCGAGAGCGCGTTCGTATAGGATATATATGTTACCCTTGCGGGGATTTCTGCTCTATAGGGAGATAACTTAATCTTCCAACAATCTTAAACCTGCGGTATCCGTTACCGGTAGGGAGAATGTAATGGCTTTTGCTTTAGTGTTTATGCCTGCATGTTCCATAACAGCCTGCATAATGGCATTCTTCTGGTCCTTTTTGGTAACGATATATATAATCTCTTTTTCTGCTGCAAGGGATACTCCCATAAACTTGTCTGCAGCCTGCATACCGGTTCCTTTGGCGTGGATAACGGTTCCGCCGTAAGCGCCGGCTGAGCGGGCGGCGTCCATAATTAATTCTGTATAACCCTGTTCTGCGATAACCACAACTAATTCGTGAACTGTATTCTGCAAGGTAGATTCCTCCTCTTTCTTATAATCTTGGCTTTCTAATAAAAATTGTAAAGTCTTTTTGCCGCCAATACTGCTTAGCGGGATGGTAAATGCAATTCCACCGCCGGGGGCATCAATTTGTAATTTCTTTTGTAACTGCTTTTTTATATTTTTCCAGGAGGATTCCTCTAAAACAGAATATGCAACTGCTTTTTCGGTAGAGTCCAGTCCTAAATAATCCAATACTTCATTGGCAGCGGTACCGAACCCAAGTGTCAGATACATAACATGTAAGTTGTTTTCCTGGTATAATTCAATATATTTGTTAACGATTTTTCTATCAACGATGGTAATCATTAAATATAAATTTCCGATGGTAATCACCATTCCTTTCCTCTATCACAGCTTAGATGCTGTTAAATATTACAGTTCGATAATCTCCATGTCGCCGTATGCATCCAGTGAGGTATGTACTTCCTGATATACAGCTTCTTTGTGGAGTTTGGATTCCTTGACCTTGGCAATTACACCCATGACCTGAATGGTAATCAAAGGTGTCATGGCTACCATGGCAACGATACCGAAAGCGTCGGTAATAATATTGCCGCCGGAGGCTTCACAGGCACCCATGGCAAAGGGTAACAGGAAGGTGGCGGTCATAGGTCCGGAAGCAACACCACCGGAGTCAAATGCAATAGCTGTAAAAATCTTTGAAACAAAGAAAGTTAAAATTAGTGCGATGGCATAACCGGGAACTAAAAACCAAAGGATGGAGATACCGGTTAATACACGCGTCATAGCCATCCCCACGGATACGGCTACACCGATGGATAAGCTCAGACCCATGGCCTTGGCAGAGATAGCACCGGAAGTCATTTCCTCTACCTGTTTGGTTAATACGAATACAGCGGGCTCGGCTTTTACAATAAAGTAACCGATAATCATGCCGATAGGTACGATGATCCAGGAGTAGGATAGTCCGGCAATGGTCTGACCCAAATAATTTCCGGCAGGCATGAAACCTACGTTAACACCGGTCAGGAAAAGTACCAATCCTACATAAGTGTAGGCCATACCGATACCGATTTTTATAAGAGTACGTTTATTAACATCGCGGGCAATTAACTGTACTATGCCGTAGAAAACAATAATCGGCAAGATAGAGACAGCGATTTCTTCCATATAGGTGGGAAGCTCTACCGCAAAGGTTTTCCACAAATCAACAGTATTGTCTATGATAGGAATAGATTCGGAAACCTGTTCCGTCTGTTCCGGGTGAAAAATCATTCCCAAAATAAGTACGGCTAAGATAGGTCCGATGGAACACATGGCAACCAGACCGAAACTATCGTCTGCAGCGTGACGGTCACTTCGGATAGCGGCAATACCAATACCGAAAGCCATAATAAATGGTACGGTCATGGGGCCGGTAGTAACACCGCCGGAATCAAAAGCAATGGCTAAAAAATCTGCCGGCACAAATGCAGTCAGTATAAAAATAATGGCATAAAAGAATACCAGTAAGTAAGAAAGTGGTATTCCAAACAACATACGTAAAATGGCGAACACCAGGAATGTGGCAACACCAATGGCTACTGCCAAAATCAGTACCAGATTGGGTACGGAAGGAACTTGTTGTGCCAGTACCTGCAGATCGGGTTCGGATATGGTAATAGCGAAACCCATAACAAAGCTGACCAATATAACAATAAATAAATTTTTGGAACGTGTCATAATGGAACCTACACGTTCACCGATGGGAGTCATGGATAATTCCACACCCACATTAAATAGTAACATACCCACAATCAGTAGTATTGCACCCAGCAGAAAGCTGACCAAAATACTTGGTGGGATAGGAGCAATGGAAAAACATAAAAGCAAAACGATGACCAAAATCGGAAGAACTGCTTTTAAGGTTTCCTCTAATTTTTCTTTAAATTTAGAACGAAGTAAAAACAATGCTATCGAAGTCCTTTCTGTTAAGTTTATATTATTATATTTCCTTTAAAGTAGTATGTTTTGCACTTTATCATAATGCATTGTAGCATAATTTAGAGTATAGATAAAGGTGATTGGATATTAAAATTGTGTAAAATTATTAGAGACCGGCATATATTACCATAAAGGACGAATAAAGGTAAAAATATGGACATTAATAATCAAGCAGAACAATACTTTGGAGAGTTGCGCATTAGTGTAATTTCTACCATAGGATACATTCCGGTAGAAGGAGCTACTATATCCATTGCGTATACAGCGGAACCGGAGACAGTGGTGGCGACGGCAACGACGGACAGTTCCGGTACGACAGAGGTAATTCAGCTGACGGCACCGCCGTTCAGTTTATCGCAGGAACCTTCGGAAGTGCAGCCCTATACGAATTACAATATTACAGTGGAGGCAGATGGATATGAACCGATTATGATAACCGGTTCGGAAATTTTTCCGGATGAGTTGTCTTTACAGCAGATACGCATGCGTCCGCTTCAAGTAGCGGGTGAGGAAGAGGAAATTGTAAACATTCCGGTGCATACCTTGTTTGGGGAATATCCGCCCAAAATACCGGAGGATGAAATCAAACCTATGGCAGAAACCGGCGAAATTGTTTTGAGTAGAGTAGTCATACCGGAATATATAATTGTGCATGATGGAGTTCCAAGTGATTCCACTGCACCGAATTATTGGGTACGATACAAAGATTACATTAAGAATGTGGCTTCCAGTGAAATTTATTCTACATGGCCTGAGGCAACTATTTATGCAAATATTTTGGCAATTATGTCATTTACACTTAACCGGGTTTACACTGAATGGTACCGAAACCAATGGTTTCAAGTAATAAAAATAGGCTGAAAAAGTACATATACCGGGAACTTGTAGTGAAGCCAAAAGTAAGGAGATATAGGACAAGCGGGCAGGAATATAAGGTAATTGGGTTATAAAATGTCTTTTTCGTGAAATACTATAAATGACTTGAATTGTAACGCTGATTGCGTTACAATATAGAAAATGGAGGTGGCATTATGGGAAAAACAGCAACATTAAATTTAAGAGTAAATCCGGAACTGAAGGAGAAAGCAGAAAACGTATTGGAGCAGTTGGGAATACCTATGTCTACGGCAATTGATATGTATTTGAAACAAATTTCTTTGGTTGGTGGAATTCCATTTTCTGTAGTATTACCTAAGTCTGCGGTTTCTACAAATGCGGATGCAATGACTGTAGAGGAATTACGTGGGAAATTGGACAAGGGTTATGCAGATATTGAAGAGGGAAATGTGGAAGATGCGGCAGGTGCATTTGCAAGATTTAGGGAGACTCATAGATGAAGCAATACAAAGTAGAAATTACTAAATCTGCGTTGCAGGATATGGAAGATATTTATAACTACATTGCAGAAGAACTATTGGCACCGGAGAATGCTATGGGGCAGTACAATCGTATAGCAGATGCTATATTGAGTTTAGATACTTTTCCAGAGAAGTTTAGATTACTTGAGTCGGAGCCGGAAAAAGAAAAGGAAATACGAAGAATGGTGGTTGATAACTATTCTGTGTTTTATGTAATTAAAGAGAATAGAGTGATTGTCACAGATGTTTTGTACAGTGCTTCGGATATTGAAGCGAGACTGCGGGGAGAGTGATAAAGGAGTATAGAAAGTAATGTAATTGCTTTCTGGAATGATAAGCAGGTGAAAGAAAACTTGTTGACATCCTAGTAGTAAAATGTTATGATTTGTATAGAATAGGTGCTACCGTACAGCAACGGTTCGCCTTAGTTTATATTGTTACTTCAAAAAAGCAACTCAACTTTGGTCGGTGCGGTTGCTTTTTTGATGTTTATGTCTCTCGGCGGTTTGTATGATACTGATTGTAGTAACGATGATGCTGATAACCGTTACTACAATACTTACAATACCGACTATTGTTTCTATCATCTTTTGTCCTTTGCTTTTATTTCCCATTTGCATCCCCTCCTAAGACATGGAAGTTCTCAAAATGTACTCATTTTGGCGAAAGGCGAACCGCTTACCGTTTTGGTAGCACCCATCTAATAATATACCAAATTTTAATTATTAATTCAATAGATTTTAAAATGATTTGTTTTTTAAAAGACAGATTTGTTAAATGAGGATATAAAATAATTATTTATGATAGTAAATATGTATAAATTGTGTTAGGCAAAATATACTCTTATTATGAAAATAAAGTAAAACCACCCCGTGCGTCTAAAAGACTAGATATATAATTGACAGTTTGTGGAAAAAAATGTATAATTAAGGAGATAAATGTATGAATTTATATTATGGTGGAAAGGGGAAAAAAAGTATGAAAGTTTTTATTAGTTGGTCAGGTGCAAAGAGTAAAAAAGTAGCTTTGATTTTTCGAGATTGGTTACCTACTGTTATACAAGCATTAGAGCCATTTGTTTCCTCAGAAGATATAGAGAAAGGGGCAAGATGGAATACAGATATAGCACAAGAATTGAAGGAATCTTCGTTTGGGCTTATTTGTGTAACAAAAGATAATCTTTCTGCACCATGGTTAAACTTTGAAGCAGGCGCCTTGTCAAAATCAATAGATAATAGTTATGTAGCACCATTACTTTTTGATGTGAAGCCGTCTGAGTTAAAGGGGTCACCTATATCACAGTTTCAAGCAACATCATTTAACGAAGAAGATGTAAAGCGTTTGGTTGAAACTTTAAATGCAGCAACGGGAAATTGTCTTTCCTCTGCAAGATTAAATAAAGCTTTTGAACTTTGCTATCCAGATTTAGAAAAAAGTTTAAATGAATTACGTTCGGTTTCTGCTGGAGAGGACGAAGCTGGTGAAAATGACGCGTCAAACCAAAATTTTGACCCGAATATTCTGGAGGAACTTTTAGAGACGGTTAGAAATACTCAACGATTAGTGGGAAATACTGATTCTAAATTGTATAGCAATATAGAAGAAGTTCAGAGAAGAACAGATGAAATTATTGCAAAAATAGAACGACAGCAAGAATTTGATGTACATCGTACGTCACGCAGATTTAATCCTATGTACATTCAAGAATTAGTATATGGAGCTTATTCGAATGAAGAAAGTGATAGTATTTTCCCGTATAAGATATTGATAGCATTATCTGTATATAAAGAGGATTTTCCATGGCTTTATGATGCAGGATATGATTTAACAAGGACAATAAGTTCTAATGCTTCTAAGAAGGCTAAAATCGATGCAGTAATTAAGTTTAGAAATATATTTGATTTTACATGTGGGCATCCTTTGATGAGAGAATTATTTAGAAGTAAAAAGGATTATATGGCGTTAAGAGATATGTCAATGATAATATTAAAGGAATTGGACAGATTTATTCAAGGAAATGTTTTGGATGAATAGGGCAAGATACTATTAAATTTAAAATGGAATAATTTAAAGGTACAAGAGTAAGGTGAAGTTGTAATAATGGTCATCTTACTCTTTTTCTATAAATTCACTAATAATCTTTATAATCTTCGTCTATTCCCACCACAGACAATCAAAATATATTCTGGTACACTCCCTCCATCGTAAAAACGAAATATACGTATGGAGGAAATGGTATGGAATTTAAAGAGTTTGTGGTAATCGTGCAGGAACAGCTGCAAAAGAAAACCGGAAAGGAGGTAGTCATTACAGAAGTAACAAAAAACAATGATGTTAAGATTACAGGTCTAACTATTAGGGAAACAAATAGTAATTTGTCACCGACTATTTATTTAAAACCTTTTTGGTATCAATTTTTAATGTCCTATGATGTGGATATGGTTGCAGATAGGCTGTATGAGGTCTACTTAAGGGATAATATAGCACATTCGATTAATATTGGCTGGTTTAGAAATTTTGAAGAAGTCAAAGGAAAGATTGCATTTAAGTTAATCAATTTTAATAAGAATAGGGCATTATTAAAGCAGGTACCACATGTGAAATATATGGATTTGGCAAAAGTATTTTATGTATTGGTAGAAGATGAGTCTTTCGGTACCGGTACTATTTTAATACATAATAGGCATATGGAAGTGTGGAATACGTCAGCGGAAGAGCTGGAAGAGATTGCGAAACAAAACACGCCGATGCTTTGTCCTATGGTATTACGGACATTGAAAGATATGGTTGAAGATATGGGATTCATTGAAGAAGAGTGGAATTTCAATGAAATAATTTATGTGTTAACTAACAAAGAGAAGCAACTAGGAGCTTCTGCAATGCTTTATGATAATTCAATCAAGATGTTTGCAGAGATGGTGCAATCGGATGTAATTATTCTGCCAAGTTCCATACATGAAGTACTTCTGTTGTCAGCGAATACAAAACTGTCAGTGGAGTATCTTTGTGAAGTAGTAAGGGAAGTGAATAAGAAAAAGGTGCGCCCGGAAGAGTTTTTGTCAAATACATTGTATTACTATGATAGGGAGTCGGATAGCATTAAGATGCTGTAACACGATAGTGGCGGTGTAAACCGTCACTTCGTACATTCCATTTAAGCATCTTTAGCTATTCGCACCACTGACAGAAGATGAGTTCGGCGATATTATCATGAGGAAATGAGGAATAGAAAACCTCAGGAATAAAATGTAAAACAAACAGGAGGAAATGAATATGTGTAGAAAGTTAATTGTAACAAATAAGTTAAGCCTTGGTAACAGAGAACTTGGATGGGAAGCCTATAGTTTGCCAAAAGGGGAGTTAGTGGAGTTCACTAGTAAGCAATTAAAGGACATTATTAAAACTGGAGGTTCCGATGAAGTTTATGGATTGAAGATTAGTGAAGATACCGGAGAATTGGTATTTGACGAAAACTTCTATGTAACTAACATGATGAATAAACTTCATATCAATTCTTTGGTTCCTATGGTGGAGGAAGATTGTTTGGCAAACTTATTTTATATTGTCATCGGCACTCATAAAGTAAAGAATGAAACTATGTATGATGTGATTAGTTCCAGATATGAGAGAACCAGCTTCAATGCAGAAAAGGTCAAAACCTTACTGGATATGAAAATCATCAGCGCCGGTGCGAAATTGGAGAATGGGGAGATTGTAGTAGCTCCGTTGGATAAAATGAAGATGACAGAATAATTATAAGAAGTAATAATATAATGGTTTTGTACCGGCTATTCATTCTAATAGCCGGTATTTTCTTTTTTGAAACATTGTAGTAGTATTGTTTTAAGGAGGTAATGATGAATGGTAGATAAAGTTATTAAATTTTTAGTGGTAATTATCATTATAATTGTTTTGATAGTATTAGGTATTAAAAAGAGTGAGAAGAAAAGCACTGGACCAGCAGAAGAGAATCCATTATATAGAGAGCTCTTTTCTTTATTTATGAGTTTCGATAATGGTTTTCTATTTCAACATCATGAGGCATATGCAGATATTATTGGTAAGGCTAAAGAAAGTGAGATTAATCATGCTATTGCAGTGACTCGTGGGAGTTTAGAAACAAGTGTTATTGATTCGTTTTTCTTTAGTATTATCCCCAGTGTGCTCTCTGTTATTGCAAAAATGTATGCGATAAGTATTGTAACTGAACTAGAGTTGGAGTCGTTTTGGATTGAAGGAACAGAACAATTTTTTACTGCCTTAATGTTCATGATTTTATTTTTTATGGTCGGTTCACAATATAATAAAAGTATTAAAAGACAACGTTTTTTTATATCACTTTTGGAGGTGGAACAGGAGAAACGGATAGCATATTTTGATGAAAAGAATAAGAATGCTGACAATATTGAGAAATCTGATCGTGTAGAGGGATATAAATCTATAACATGTGATGTGTACATAGAAAAATGTGAATTTATACGTGATAAAAAGAAAAGAAAAGGACGGAAAAATGATAAAAAAGATTGATGTACTAAACAGAGAAGATTTTATAAATAAACTTATTTTATTGGTTGAAACATTGGCAGATAAAAAGCAGGGATGTTGTTTTGGTATTGATGGAGCATGGGGAAGTGGAAAAACATTTGTATTAGAGGCATTTGAAGAACAAATTAAGTCTATACAATTAGAGGAAACAACAGATAATAAATATTTTGTATTTCATTATGATTGTTGGAAATATGATTATTATGGTGAGCCAACTATTGCAATTATTGCGGCAATGCTTGATGCTACAGATAAAGAACTTAGTGTGTTCTCTGAAGAAATAGAAAATGCAGGTCGTTTGGCATTAGAAGCGGTAAAGAAAACTTTATTAAAAATAGCAAGTGAGTTATTCAAGAATAAGATAGGCTTTGATTTTGTTGAAGTTGCAAGTGAAATACTTGAAGAAAATGACAATATAAATGAGGCAGAATTTGATTCATTGTATGGTTTTAAAAAAGCACTAGAAAAAGTTAGAGATGGTATTCGGGAAATAGCCACAAGAAAAAACAGTAGTAATCGTTGTTGATGAATTAGACCGATGTTTGCCGGAGTATGCTATTAAGGTACTAGAAAGATTACATCATATATTTGTAGATATAAATAATGTTATTGTGATTGTTTCCATGGATAAAAAACAGCTATCGCATTCGATACAAGAGATTTATGGAACTATTGAAGTTGATACATATCTTAGAAAATTTATATCATTTAAGGTTAATTTAAAGAAAGGAGTGGCAAACAGATATTTTGACAAATATGTATCTTACGTGTCTATGTTTGAAGTTACTGCATTGGAAAAGGAGGAGATAGAGGAATTCTTTACAGATATAATGAGTGATTTGAATATGCGAGAGCAAGAACGGATTTTCAATAAGGCGGAAGTAATTCATAGACTAATTAGAGATGATGCAATAAAAGATTGCAGTATTATGACTTTTGAGATTTTGTTTTTAACATGTGCGCTATCTTTTAAGCGGCACGACATAAAATGGATTGTGAATAAAAGTATTCACATGAGATTGGAAGGTGAAAAAGCGGTTCTAAAAGGGAAGATAGAGTCATATGAGAAGGAATTATGTCAAAATGGACGCAGTTACAATGGTCTACACAGTGTTCAAGAAAGGTGGCAGGAAAAAACTTTCTTTTGGATTGCTAGTATATATTTCAATTATGTTAGAGGCGAATGCGGACCATATTATTACAATAAACAGGCGGAAACCAGGATAGGTATTATCAAAAGGTTTATGGAATTTATTGATATTATTGATGATGATTGAGTCTATCTAAAATGGACTGTTGCACTAATTAGGTGGTGTAACAGTCTGTTTTATGTGGAGATTAAGTATCAATTGTAGTATTATCTTGTCAAATATAGATGAAAATAGGGCGATGATGTATTATAATAAACATAATTAATGGATAAAGGGGAATTATCATGAATAATTTATTGCTTATAGGTAATGGATTTGATTTGGCACATGGATTATGCACCAGTTATAATGATTTTTTGACTATAATGAAAGAGTGGCCGTTTTTTATTACAAATTATAAAGATACAAAGAGAGGGAAAAGAGTAGGAACAGATAACCCGTATTATAAGTATCTAATGGATGTGGACAAGTTGGATGGGAAAAATATAGATATGCTTGGAAATATTATTACAAATAATAGTTGGGTGAATTACTATTGTAAGTGCGAAGCAGAAATTGATGGTTGGATTGATTTTGAGAGAGAGATATGTCCTGTTATTAAATTAGCAGAAAACATTTTTGGTATGATTTATAGTACGCTAAGAGCAGGAGAAAATATGGGGGAGGTACATATTATGAAAGAACAATTTCGACCAGACGAATTGAGATTGGCACGTCTGTGGCCTAAATATTTTGATGTTTCTGATAAAACTGTGGTAAAAATTAAAAGTCCGTTTGCATCAAGACAGTATGGAATTCTAAAAAAGCAAATAATTAAATCATTGAGGGAAGATTTTAATGAATTTATACATGCATTTGAAATATATTTATATGAGTTTGTATATAAAAGAGAAGATATAAAAAAACTGAAACAAATAGATGAGATAGGAATTACCACGGTAATTAGTTTTAATTATACATTAACAGAAAGAATATATGGGATAGACGAGAATGATGTGCATCACATACACGGAATGATACGTACTGATTTTTCTGCTGGTAAAAATAATATGGTAGTAGGCGTTAATGAACAGGAAAACATAGATATTGATTTTATTTATTTTGTGAAGTATTTTCAAAGAATACAAAAGGCATCGGGAGTGAAATATAAGGAACTTCTTGAAAGAAAGACAAAAGATGATAATATGATTCATACAAATTATATTTTGTATATTTATGGACATTCATTAGATGAGACGGATGCCGATATATTGAAGTTTGTAATTGGTAAAATAAATGATAAGGGGAGATTAGTACTATATCCAGAGAAAGTTGTTATATTTTATTACAATGACGCAGATTACGAGCAAAAAGTAATTAATTTGATTAAGTTATATGGGCGCTCACAAGTGGAAGCATATATGGAGGCTAATTTATTTGAATTTATAGAGATAACAGATGAAACGATTTAATTGATTTGGGACAATCCTGCAAAAGTGGGATTGTCTTTTTTTACCAAGGCGTTAATTACTAATATTAATTTTAAGCTAATTATGAAAGATATAAAAATATCCATTATCTACCCCCAAATTAACTTTCCAATGAGAAAAGAAAAAATAATAAATTTAATGTTGGTTAAATTCATTATTTTCATATCGGCATTGGAAAGGAGCGGACAGCAATGGAAAATTTAGTTTATGGGTATCTAAGGGTGTCAACGAAACATCAAGATATTGGCAGGCAAAGGGTAAATATTTTGAGAGAGTATCCGAAGGCTGTCATTTATGAGGAAACTCATAGCGGTGGCGATTATGGTGGGTGTGTAGTGTTGGATAAGTTGCTGAAGGTGGTAAGGTCCGGAGATACGATTGTGTTTGATAGTGTTAGCAGGTTCTCACGTGATAATGTTACCGGACCACAGGAGTACAAGAGATTGTTTCAAGATAATGTAAATTTGGTGTTTCTAAATGAACCTTACATTAACACAGAAAACTACAGAAAGGCTTTGGATGTAGCCATACCTCGTACCGGTACTTTTGTAGACCCGATACTAAAAGGCGTGGAAGAGGCTTTGCTGCAGTTGGCAGAAAAGCAAGTACAAGACGCTTTTGACCAAGCTAATAAGGAATTGATGGATATCCGATTAAGGACAAGTCAGGCTTTACAAAAGAAGATTGCAGAAAACAGAAATTTACCACAAGAGCAGAAAATACGGATTGGTACACAAAAGGGAGATACGTTTACCACCAAGAAGAAAGTGATTGCCATACAGCGAATAGTGGAAGGAATAACAAATGGGTATCCGGATGAAGTCATTATGAATAATATTGCCGGCGATTTGAAAAAGCAATTGCCGGACAGCAAATGTAAGGATATCAGCCGTAATACCTATTACAATTATAAAAGAGAAGTTTTGGGTAGGGAAAAAAGAGAGTATACCGTACGGTGTTAGCATTTTGTGAAATTATTAGAGGATAGTTAATAAAGTGTAAAGATTTGTTATGGTAGCGGCAGACAGAAGATAATAGGATAATATGACTGCAATATGATTATGGTAGCATGAATAAAAATAATTGTTACCGGAAAAGGGGCATGTATATTAATGCCTATTGATTTAAAAATTAGAAAAAATTGTATGTTGAAAGGACAGGTGGATATTATGGAGACAGTGAGTAAGGTATTGGTGTTGTATGATGAGTTCTTTGTGGACGAATTGACAATACAATTACTGTATGAAAACAAAAACAGCGTTGTGGAGTATCAAGATGAAAATGGCAATGTGATTGGAAAACATACAGTTATGGACTGGGTATTAAATCAGTATTATGACTATGGCAAATTTGTGGAGTATCGTAAAAAGTACCAAGAACGTGGATTTGAAACAGAGAGGCAACTGTATCAATACAACGAGGAGTATCGAAGATTAGTGGACGATGAAAGGTTGTATTTACTCTATCTAATTGGAATAGAGGTTACAAAAGTTGCAAATATCTTTGGAGTTAGCAGACAGACAGTATATAATAGGATACAGAATTTTGAGAAAAATAAATTGCAGGAAGTAATCAATAATTACAGGTGGGTTTGACACTGAATCACTATATCTTGTGATTATCTGTAGTCAAAAAGTAGTGGGCTGTGTTTCTCTACTGTATTTGCAATATAAATATGTGTACAAGCGAAACACACATAGAAATAAGATATCTGCTAAGGAAAAATAAAGAACAAAGAATAGAGGGAAAGTAATTGACGATTATGTAACTGAGGCGGTATAATTCACACCACTCTTATAGGGAAAGGTGGATAAAGTTTATGAGCGAAAAGAGTTACATGGAATTGCAGGAATGCATGGAAAAGGTGTCAGTACGACTGGGAGTCTTACATAATATGATTTCAACTTTGCACTTGGGGATGCAGGCAGAGAATATGGACAGGCAAACTCTTGACTGTGTGGAAGGTATCAATTTTTGTGTAAATGATATTAAGACATTGGCAGATGGTTGTCTGGGACAGTGGGAAGATGAATATAAAAGTGATAGTGGCAAGTAAAGGGCATGAGTAAACAGAATTACTCATGCCTCATTGTTTTTATAAGGGTTAATAACGCATGTATCTGTTCAGTAGTCAATCCGTCTGTGTCTAATGCGACTTTGGGAGTTGTTGCTGTCTTTCCCAAAAGGTAGTCGGTGCTACACTTATAAAGGTAAGATAATGCAAGAAGATTTTCAGCACTGGGGGTTCTTTCACCGGTTTCATATCCGCTTATGATAGAGGGAGAAACGTCCAGCTTTTGTGCTACTTCTTTTTGGGATAAGTTGTTAGCAATTCTTAATTCTTTTAACTTTATAGGTAAATCTTTTATCATACTGTGTACACCTCCTACACTCATTGTAAAGTAGCTGATAGCACTTATGGTGTTCTGATAAAACACTAAAAGAGTTGACCTAAAGCACTATTAGCGTTATAATGTGCAGGAAAGTACAAAAAGATAAGGAGTGTATGATGTATGATTAAAAAATTAATAAGGGTTGTTACAGCAGTAGTTGGTATGCTGGTAATAATATATATGGCTATTTCAGTATTTATAACTGTTCTATCATATGATTTTAAAGGAGCCCTAACGTGCTTTGCAATTTTAGTAGTTACAGTTATTTTGATGAGATGGATATTTGTACTGACTAGAAAAAAAGAGAATAAAACAGAAGAAAAGTAAAGGAAGAAATATTATGAAAAAGAAATTAGCATTTTGGGCACTTAGTGCAGTATTAGTATTTGGTTTAGCTGGCTGTGGTTCTGAAGGAACAAAGGAAGATGATACAGTGGTATCAGTAGGAAGTGGCGTTGAATTTGTAGAAGCAACTGCGGAGCCAACAGAGGAGCCTACACCAGAGCCAACCGAGGCACCTACACCAGAACCAACTGAGGCACCTACGCCAGAACCGACAGAGACACCTACGCCAGAAGTGGAGCAGAGTGATGATAATACAAATCCTGCATTTTATAACTGGGTTAGCAAAGAAAATGAAGAGGCTGACATTGCATGGTTTACCGAAAACTTTGGTGCGACAGAAGCTGAATTAAGAACTTGGGATGAGGAACAGTGGGATTATGCAATGTATGTTTGGATGTATGGAGAAGCACCGAGTAACAAAAAAACAATTGGATATGATGTTTGTGTAGACGGCTTAGGTTTTGCAGAGGAATACTATATAGAAGCAGAGACCGTATATGATGTGTTGATAGCAGCTGATTTTTATAAATATCATGAAATTAAAGAGCTTTATGTAAATGGCGTGTTAATTGAGGATGACCCAAGAAATGTTCCTGTAAATGACGGTGATGAAATTAGCATAGAGGCGTATGACATAAATTAGTTGCTGTAATTGTATTAATATGTGCAAGTGGAAAAAGGGAGGTTAATCACTTATGAAAAAATGCATAAGCATTGTTGTTATTGGTATGTTAATGTGTAGTTTAGCCGGTTGCGGTGTGTCAACAGATAGCGACAATGGAGTAGATATTAAAGAGCTTGAACAGCGAATCGAGGAATTGGAAGCAGAAAACGAGGAACTTAAAGATAAGCTTGCAGAGCGTGACGAAGAAGGAAATAATCCGCTGTTGCCAATCATTACGGAGCAAGAGACATGGGCAGACGATACAATCATTAGTTTTGGAGATGCTTCGTTCATAGATGATATAAAAGATTTTACAGGTGTAACAGAACGTGATATTACGTACGGAGATGTAAAATATATTACAAAATATGATACCTGCAAATTAAAAGGATACGGAAATTATAATAATTTGTCAGCGTTAAGATATTTTACATCACTAGAGGAGCTTTCTGTTAAAGGTGGGTTTTCAAATTTAAATGGAATAGAAAATCTTGCAAATTTGAAAACATTGACTATAGAAAAGTGTGAAAATCTTACGGATATTAGTGCATTATCTGGTCTTACCAATTTGGAAACACTGTCTATAGAAGGCTGCGAGAATCTTACGGATATTAGTGTGTTATCAAGCCTTACAAATTTGGAATCATTGAGCATTATGGGATGTACAAGTCTGACAGATGCCAGTGCATTAGGTAAACTCACATCGATTAAGAGTTTAGAGTTCCACACAGATAACTGGAAGGAATTTGATTGGAGCATACTGCTTGGGTTAGAGACATTGGAAAAATTAAGTATACGCGACAGGTATGCAAGTGAAGGTGCGGCTACTACTATTGACGGTACAGTGCCGGTTGATATAGAAATTAGACATGTTACTTTAGATAACCTACAAGAGTGGGTTGACACTCATTAAGTAGTATAAACAATATAGGCTTGTTGGTTTGATTACTGGCAAGCCTTTTGTATTCTACAAATAGTTTTTTAAATGTACATGCTTGCCAACATTCCTCACAATAGAAAATAAAAAAGTGAGGTAAATGTTATGAGTGTGATTGAGTTTCGCAACGTTAGGGAAGGGAATGTACTTGGTGTTGTAATGGTGTTTCCAACCGGAGCGGAAAGATTGGTGGCATGGATGGAAGTTCCTTATCGAGGGGATTTTAGGGCAGACGTGGAAGCCTATGATGACTTTCTAAAATTGTATAAGAAAAGATTAAAGAAAGCATTTCCCAAACAAATGTGATGCGTGTTTTTTGCAACAGTTTTGGGACTGGTTGGAAAAGTTGTGGCTGTAACTCCATTGTTATAATACAGTGGAGTTATTTTTGTTTGTTGCATGTTTGAGTAGCATACAAATATATGATGGTATCATTCGTATTAAGTTGAAAAATGGAATATAATATATTTGTGTGAAGGATATGAAAAAATTTAAAATTTTTGTATGATAATAATACAAAATGGGAGTTTTTTAGTGGATTTTTGTAATTATGCTATGAATTGCGGGAATATTAAAATCAAAAAATAGAAAATGATTTTTGAAAAGATTTTGGGACTCTTTTGTTACCGGCATCTAAAATAGGGATGGTGTTTCTGGTAGCATAATTATATAATGTTTTATAATGACATTAATAAAAGCTTGAGGTGGTTGTATGATTATAGATTTAACAAGAAAGATACCAAAATTGAATTCAATGTACCGTATAACGAAGAAGGACAGCGAGAGTAGTATAAATTGCCGCATCAATTTTAATATTATTGACTTTATTTATACATACATCATTAGAAAAAATAATAGCAATAAAACTTTGCATTATGATAAATTATATGAATTTCTGGATGTGAAAGAGACATATTATGAGAATTACCGAAATGGAAAGAAGATTGAAGCAATTGAACACGACCGGGCATTCAGACATGTAAAGATTAATAAATTGGTTAATGGAGAAGATAGGCTGGAAATAGTAGGTGTGTCAGCAAAGCAGTGGAAACGATATTTTTGGATATGTGAGAAGTATGCACAGTTAAAGAAAGAAGGTGCAGATGTAAAATATATAAAGGAAGCAAAACATCGGAAGGATGCATTTCAAGAACTTGTATTTAGTAAAATTGATAATATGGAAATGAATGAGAGTGCCTGCAATATTTATAGGAAGCTGACAAAACATCTTTTTGAAAATGAATTATCCAAGCGGTACCGGCAAGAAGGAGATGAGTGGCTGACCGCTTTAGCTGGAATATCTAAAAGTAGCTTGGAAGGACTTTGGAAAGCAGACCGACAAAAATATAATGAAATTTGCAGAACATTGTGTAATGTGTATAAGCAAATGAAAGAAGTTAAGGAACAGAATAGTGGTAAATAAGGAGGATGCTTAGGCGTTCTCTTTTTTGATTACAACCAATTTTCCGTAAAATACATTAGTATTCCGTAAAACACAGAAGTTATTGTAAATGAGACCGAAATATCCATTACAAGGCGACGGTCTTGTAATTTGTAACTACATTTTGTACAGGATGCAACAACGGTTTCGCTCTGCTTCAAAGTACACGAGGCAGGAGCAAAAGGAGAGTTTAGGATGGAAAAGGAAGTAATGATGTGTAACGCCTTTGATAAGGGTATGTTAAGTGATTCAATAAAACTGATGGATGGTAAATATGGTGGTGGTTTTTATATAAACTATCAATTTAGCAGTAATAGTGGAAAAGGATTTCTACAAATGATATTTCTTTATCCAGATGGAGAGATTCACGCGATCCCCTTATGTAAGAATGTATGTAAAGAGATAGTTAATGAAGAATTTGCAGATGGTGTGGGTAACGTTAAGGGAGTATTGCCGAAAGAAGCTCTACTTCCTTTGAAACCAACCAAGTTACCAGACATAATACCTCATATATTGAACAGTCTTAGCTATGGAGATTATGATGCTTTTCAGAAGTATGAACGTCCGGATTATCCAATTCCAATGAAGGTATTATGGAGTAGGATTATTGAGTTGTGGCACTCTATTCCTATTGTGAAATGTTGTGAATCATTTTCTTACGAAGAAGTGTATCGAGAATTGATTGAGGTGGGAGAAGAAAAGGTGGCAACGAATGAGGCATTGAAGGATTCAACTTGCGTTTTTTTGACTCGAGAAGAGATAGAAAAGGTGGCAGATGATATGGGGTACTCTTTTCTTATCATTCGTAATGTATTTGAGAGAAGAAGGTTATGGAAAAAAGACAGTAATACAATGGGATATCAGTATAGCAAAAAGATTGCTGGCAAGTCGATAAGATTTTATGCATTGAAGAAGGTGATTCCTGAAAAGAATTATAATGCACCAAATGAAGAGTTTTCCATAGCCTACGCAGATACCTTAGGAAAATAATTACAGGCATCCCAGCCGCTACTGATGCATTGTGGCATCGGTAGCGGTGTTGGATGAAAAATGGCATATCGTTGTAGAATTGTCGGACTCATTGCCTTGAAGGTAGGAAGTCCTATTTTTGACCCGTATTTTTTATGGAAGTTATCTTTTAAATTTGGAGGTAACTTTGATGATTTACAATGGTAAAGCAAAAAAGCAAACAAAAGCAGTATATGAGCAGGACGGTGCTCATAAAATGAAGCAAGAGCAGGTAGCAGGAGCGTGTCAAAAAATGAAGAAAGAAACGCTTGCCACATACCGACAGAAGGAAATCAAGGTTAATATAGAATTTCCCAAAGAAGCAAATCCTAAAGCTGAGATGGAATTGGAGAGTAGGCTAAAGGAAGTTTACTTAAGAAAAATTAAATATGGATCTATGCAAGTGGGGGAGGCAGCGTTACAATCCGCTACACCGGATAAGACCGCAGATTTAAAAATTAATAACTTGGGGGATAAAGACTATGAGTAAAAAGAGAGTACGAACCTTATTAAGAGTATCATCAAAACAGCAGTTACATGATGATGACATACCAATTCAGCGTGCGGAGGCAGAGCAGTTTATAGCCAAACAGCAGAATTGGGAGTTTGACAAAGAGTATATTGAAAAAGCCGTGTCAGCTTATAAAAACGGTGTGGAGGACAGAGAAGTGTTGCAAGATATTCTAAAAGATGCCGGTAACAAGGAATTTGATGTTTTGTTGGCTTATATGTCCGATAGAATAGGCAGACAAGAAGAATATAGTACATATGTTGCTACTTTAAACAGCTTAGGTATTGAAGTCTGGACTATCAAAGACGGTCAATTAAAAACAGAAGAACATATTGACAAGTTGCTTAATTACATTCGTTTCTGGCAAAATGCCGGAGAGTCCAAGAAGACGTCCATGCGTGTGAGTGATACACAGCGAGAGATGGTAAAGGCTGGTAAGTTTGTAGGTGGTAAAGCTCCTTTTGGATATAGGTTGGTACCTTCCGGGGAAGTCAGTAATCATGGAAGATTGTTGAAGAAGTTGGAAATAGTACCCAGGGAAGCGGATATAGTGCAGAAGATTTATCACTATGCAGTTTATAAAGGAATGGGCTATGATAAAATTGCAAAGGCATTAAATGAAGATAACATACCGGCACCGGTAACAGAAGTTTGGAAGTGTGGTACGGTTGCTAGTATATTGAAGAATCCTATTTATATGGGGTATTATTCCATTAACAGAAGGAGGAATCACCCTAATTTTACGAGATTAGACAGAAAAGAGTGGATATTCTCTGAAAAGCAGATACCGGAAATTGTTATCGTGTCACAGCAGGATTGGGAGCGTGCGCAGGAGATTCGAGAGGCACGTAAAAATAAGATTAATCAAGCGAAAATAGAAAATCACAGGCAGTATGAGGAAGAACATAGTGTACCATTTACTACAAGTGGTAAGTTATTATTGACCGGTATGGTGCACTGTGGCTATTGTGGTAAGCGGCTGAAGAATGGTAGTTACTGCAATCATTGGGAAGTAAAGTCCACCGGAGAGAAAAAAACTTCCTTTAATGGTCGGTATGTATGTCCGGAGAAATGCAAGGAACGTACCAGCTATTCCCAAAGCTACTTAGAGGATATTGTAGAAAATGTGGTTTCTGCATATATGAAATCCTTAAAAAACATCAATGTGACCGAAGAATTGCAGGCGATACAGAAACAGAAGCGTGTCGCGGTGCAAAAGGAGCTAAAACAGATACAGAAAGAACAAAATGCTTTAAAGTTGGATATTGAAACACTGGAAGAAAAGATACCGGAAGCCATCCGTGGAGATTATTTTTTCAGCGTAGGGAAGTTGTCTGATTTGATTAAGGAAAAGGAAAAGACTTTGGAAGAAAGAAAACAACGTGTGCAGGTAATCCAAGAAGAATTGAGGGCAGTAGACTTTCAAGATGAGGAACTACAACAGTTCATTAAGCATGTACCGAATTGGGAAGAGCTGTATGCTAATGCTGAAGTACCGGAAAAGAAAATGATACTTGCGACACTGATTGATAAGATAATTGTCAAGGATGACGATATTACCATTCGCTTCAAAATAAACATTGAAAATTTCATAAATACTCAAGAAAAAGGAGAGGCTTCCGGCGATAATTTATTACTTGAAACCGGTGGCTTCGAGGTACAGAGGTCAGGGTTTTGACTTTACAATTACTTCCTCCACGGCTTATGACCAAAAATGGATTTATGGAAGAAATACTTATGAAAATATAGATGTGCTGGTGGATGCAGTTTTTGCGAATTATTTGTCCAGACCGGGAGTCCGTCAGCCCATTCTGACTTCCTATTGTGACGGACAGAGGGTGACTTGTGGTGGTCTTAGCCAGTGGGGCTCTAAATATTTAGGGGATGAAGGTTATACTGCTATTGAAATTTTGCGCTATTATTATGGCAATGATATGTATATTAATACGGCAGAGATTATCTCCGGCGTGCCATCGTCTTATCCGGGGTATAGTCTGGGTATCGGCGCTTCCGGAGAAAAGGTGCGCCAGCTGCAAAACCAACTGAATCGTATTGCCAGAAATTATCCGGCGATTCCTACAGTTACGGCAGATGGTATCTACGGACCCAGGACGGCAGAGGCCATCCGTACATTTCAGGGGGTGTTTAATCTGCCGCAGACCGGTGTAACAGATTATGCTACCTGGTACGAAGTATCGGATATTTATGTGGGAGTCAGCCGTATTGCGGAACCGGGGCAGTAATCAATTAAGGCAGGGACTTTTAATAAAAATCCTTATATTTGCCGGGAGAAACACCAAAGGCGTTCTTAAAATTTCTTAAGAAAGAAGAGTAGTCCGAAAAGCCGGCATCCTGATATACTTGTGTAATATTTTTTCCATGCCGCAATCCTTCTACCGCATGTAGCAGGCGCTTGTCAATGATAAAGGCATGAGCGGTGGTTCCGGTCAATTCTTTGAATCGGCGCAGGAAATGATATTTACTCATATGAACCTGTTTGGCTAATTCGTCTACGGTGATGTTTTCACGGATATGTGTTTCAATATAAGAGGAAACGGTCTCCACCAAAGGATGGGAGGTGGTTTCCTCTTCTTTGAACAGATATTCTCTGCGACTGCACAGGAGGTTTAGGTACGCAAAAAATAAAGTCAGGTATCCACGGTCCATTACAGCTTTTGAATTTTCCAACTGACCGTTTACCAGCTCGGACATAACCAGTTTCATAAGATAACCGCGCAGCATCTCTTCATAATACACCGGAAAGTGATACGCACAGGATTCTGTACCGTGAAAACAGGCGGACAAGTCCAGGGCGCCATCGGACAGTTTCTCCAGCATGGACTTGGTAATCCAGAGAATAATACGCTTGGAAGATGCATCCTTTTCGACATTGGGATGATAGCGGTGCATAATGTTACAGTCAATTAGTAAAAAGTCACCTTTTTTCAAATGATACATCTGATTTTCCAACAGAGAAGAGTATTCCCCTTCTAAAACGTAAATAACTTCATAAAAATTGTGGTAATGAAAAGCAGAGGCACCTGTGGGGGCACCGTGTTTTTCATAAATTTCGTAATTTTCATTTATCATATATTGGCGTTCGTCGCTGGCTTCTAAGGTTTTGATTTTAGTATTTTTCATAAATATTCTCCGCACATATTTCTGCTAAAAATAAGTCATAATGTTTGTAGAAATGATTATTTTAATTATAACACAATGATATAGCAATTTTTGCATGTTTTCAAGCAATAAATATTATTTTAAAGCATTTTTGCTCGTGCTATAATGCAAATAGATAAGGGGAAAGAACCCTAAATGTAGCGAAAGTATAATTAAATGATTCATAACAGGAGGAAACAATTATGCAGATGACATTGAGATGGTATGGCAGTAAGTACGATACCGTAACCTTAAAGCAGATCAGACAGATTCCGGGAGTAACAGGTGTTATTTCAACACTTTACGGTACTGCTCCGGGTGAAGTGTGGGAGATGGAAGATATTCTGGCATTGAAGAAAGAAGTTGAAGATGCAGGACTGAAGTTAATCGGTATCGAAAGTGTAAATATTCACGATGCCATTAAAGTAGGTACTCCTGACAGAGAACAGTATATTGAAAATTATATTACCACCTTAGAGAGATTGGGACAGGCTGACATTCACATGGTTTGCTATAACTTCATGCCTGTATTCGATTGGACCAGAAGTGAGCTGGCACGTGTGCGTCCGGACGGTTCTACCGTACTTGCATACAATCAGGAAGCAATTGATGCTATTAATCCTGAAAAGATGTTTGAATCTATTGCCGGTGATATGAACGGTACTGTTATGCCCGGTTGGGAGCCGGAACGTATGGCAAGAGTGAAGGAACTCTTCGAAATGTATAAGGATGTTACCGACGAGAAGCTTTTCGAGAACTTAAAGTACTTCCTTGAAAGAATCATGCCGGTTTGCGATAAGTATGATATTAACATGGCAATTCATCCGGACGATCCTGCATGGAGTGTATTCGGACTTCCTCGTATTATCATCAACAAGGAAAACATTCTTCGTATGATGAAGATGGTAGATAACCCACATAATGGTGTGACCTTCTGCTCCGGTTCTTACGGTACTAACTTAAATAATGATTTGCCGGATATGATTCGTTCTTTAAAGGGCAGAGTGCATTTTGCACATGTTCGTAACTTAAAGTTCAATTCGCCCACAGACTTTGAAGAAGCGGCACATTTGTCAAGTGATGGTACTTTTGATATGTATGAGATTATGAAGGCTCTTTACGATATCGGATTTACCGGTCCTATCCGTCCTGACCATGGTCGTATGATTTGGGATGAAGTAGCTATGCCGGGTTACGGTTTGTATGACAGAGCACTTGGCGCAACCTATTTGAACGGTTTATGGGAAGCAATTCAGAAGAGCCAGGAAAGAAAATAAGAAGCAAGTCGGAAGGGGTAAAATCATGGAATTAACTTTAAAAAGTTTAAAAGAGCATCGTCAGGATTTTTTAGATGCGGGATATAGTCTGCCGGAATTTGATTATGATACTATTTTGGAAAACACCAAGAATCGCCCTACCTGGGTACATTTTGGTGCAGGTAATATTTTTCGTGCATTCCAGGCAAATGTAGTACAGAATCTGTTAAATGAAGGGATTATTGATACCGGCTTGATTGCGGCAGAAGGTTTTGACTATGAAATCGTAGAAAAAATGTACTGGCCTCATGATAATCTGGGGATTCTGGCTACGCTGAAGGCTGACAATACGGTGGATAAGACTATCGTAGGAAGTATTATGGAGTCTTTGGTATTGGATAGTGAGAACGAAGTGCAGTACGGACGTTTGAAGGAGATTTTTGCAAATCCTTCTTTACAAATGGCAAGCTTTACCATTACTGAGAAGGGATATTCCCTGGTTGACGGTAAGGGCAATGTTGTACCGGCTGTGGCAGCGGACTTTGTAAACGGTCCTTGTAAGCCGGCTAGTTATTTGGGTAAGGTAGTTTCACTTCTTTACACCAGATATAAAAACGGTAAGTTACCCATTGCCATGGTAAGTATGGACAACTGTTCTCACAATGGCGATAAGCTGGCGGCAGCAGTATTTGTTTTTGCAGATAAGTGGGCAGAGAACGGTGTGGCAGATAAAGAGTTCGTAGAATACGTACATGATGCGAATGCAGTGTCTTTCCCCTGGAGTATGATTGATAAGATTACACCACGCCCGGACAAGACGGTAGAAGAAATGTTAAACGCAGATGGTATTGATGGTTTGGATGCAGTGATTACCTCTAAGAATACCTATGTGGCACCTTTTGTAAATGCAGAAGAGTGTGAGTATCTTGTAATTGAAGACTGGTTCCCCAATGGCAGAAGTGCATGGGACAAGGGTGGCTTAATCTTTACTGACAGAGAAACCGTAGATAAGGTGGAGAAGATGAAGGTTTGTACCTGTTTAAATCCCCTTCATACTACCTTGGCGGTATACGGCTGCTTACTTGGATATACTTTGATTTCCGCAGAAATGAAGAATCCGGATTTGAAGAAGTTCGTAGAAATCGTAGGCTACAAAGAAGGTCTTCCTGTAGTAGTAAATCCGGGTATCATTGATCCGAAGAAGTTTATTGACGAGGTAGTAAATAGTCGTATTCCTAATCCGTTTATGCCGGATGCACCTCAGCGTATTGCAACAGATACTTCACAGAAGCTGGCAATCCGTTTTGGTGAAACCATCAAGGCATATGCAGCAAGCGAAGAGCTGGATGTGAAGTCTTTAAAACTGATTCCTTTGGTTTATGCAGGCTGGTTACGTTATTTAATGGCAGTGGATGATAACGGCAATTCCTTTGAGCCAAGCTCAGATCCGTTATTAGATACTGTAATGCCTTATGTGGCAGATTACAAATTAAGCGAAGAACCGAAGGATTTGTCCAAGTTGGATGAGCTTTTGAAGAATGACAAGATTTTCGGTGTAGACCTGTTTGAGGTAGGTCTGGCCGATTTGGTGAAGAGCTATTTTGTAGAGCTGAGCAGTGGCGTAGGTGCTGTTGCAGCAACTGTAAAGAAGTATGTGAATGAGTAAAATGAAACGGTGTAGTTCCAAAAGGGCTACACCGTTTTTCAATTTTGGCAAAATCGGAAAGGTTTTTCTCAAAATATTTGTTATCCTGTATATGTAGCTACGAAAGAACAAGAAAGGTGGTGTAAGGGTGTACGTAAAAATAATTCAGGACAGCATTGATTATATTGAAGATAATTTAAAGTGTGAAATTACAGCCTTGGAATTAAGTGAAAGAGCGGGTTTTTCTTTGTTTCACTATTATCGTTTGTTTCAAGCAGCGGTAGGAATGCCGGTGATGCAATATATTTTAAGAAGAAGATTGTTGAATGCAATATATGACATCAGCTGTGGGAACAAAATGATTGATGTGGCACTGCTGTATGGTTTTGAAACACATGCCGGTTTTTATAAGGCTTTTTCCAGAGAATTGGGATGTACACCTACACAGTATTTGAAAAGGTATAGGGTGAATAAGCCTTATCGAATTGAACTTTTGAAGGAGGAGCATATTATGGTAACACATAAAAGAGTGACCGGAATTCTTCATTTATGGGGACTTGAAACGGCCAAAATAGCGGATATTTATTATGAACAAACAGGGAATAGAAACGAGTCTGCATTTTATATTGGGGAGGAATATGTACTGAAGTTTACGGCAAACCCGGGAAAGTTAAAAAGTCATATTGCTATTTCTAAGGCACTGGAAAATGTAGGATTGTCTGCGGCGGTTCCCATAAACACGTTAGACGGAAGAGAATATGTGGTGGATGGAGATTTGTATTATTGTTTGACGAAACGTTTGGAAGGGAAACAGCTGAATGTAGGTAGTATGTATGAGGAGGACTTTACGGCGAAGGCACGTTTTGTGGGAGAAATTGTTGGCTGGTTAAGTCTTGCACTTTCAAATATAGATGCAGTGTTAAATGAGCCGAATTTGTATGAAAGTGTGGTAGGCTACGCCATTCCCCGATTAAAAGGAAAGCTTGCTGTGCCTAAAAACATATTTGAAAGCTATGAGAAGGAGTTTGGAGACCTTTATTCCAAACTGCCCAAGCAAGTGATTCATCGGGACCCGAATCCGGGCAACATTATTTTGGCAGGAGAGAAATGGGGCTTTATTGATTTTGAATTAAGTGAGAAAAATCTGCGTATTTTTGATCCCTGTTATGCTGCCACTGCTATTTTGTCAGAAAGTCTGGAGACAGACAATGCGGAGAAACTACAGAAGTGGATTCAGATTTATAAAAATATAATCTACGGATATGATGATGTGGTGAAACTGACTGTAGAAGAGAAGAAAGCAATTCCCTATGTTGTTTTGTCAAATCAATTACTGGCACTTGCCTGGTTTGCAGAGCAGGAGAAGTATAAGGATTTATATGAAACGAACAAAAAAATGACTGAATGGATGGTCAGCGAGTGGGAAGAATTGCAGATAGAATAGGGCAAACAAAATGTAATTTTAAAGTATGGAATAAGTGAATAATCATTTGCCTAGAATGAATGAGCATGGTATACTTATAAATAGTGGTAGACCATGCTCTTTTTTATGATTTGAGTTATAGATAGTAGCGATGTATCGGTAAATCAAGGCGTAGCAGGTAACAGAGCATGGAAGAAAAAACGACTTAGGAGAAAGGTATGCGGGAAGTTGTAGAGCAGATTTTGGAAAATACATATGACTACGAAAAAGGTACTCTGGACTTTTCGTGTACGAAGCTGGAGCTTGAGCTGAAACAGGGCGAGAGCTATGAGGGAAGCTTTGTGATTTATTCTCCGGAAGGTACATACACCAAGGGGTATGTTTCCAGTACGGATTTGCGAATGGAGTGTCTGACACAGGAGTTTGTAGGAGACGAGGAGGAAATACATTTCTGCTTTCACGGTGATTTGTTGGAAGAAGGGGAAGTGACAAAAGGTGAGTTCTGTGTGGTGAGTAACAGAGGAGAATACTATCTTCCTTATGTGGTGACCATTATGCGTCATACCAATGAATCCTCCATAGGACCTATCCGAAATTTGTTTCATTTTGCAAATCTGGCGAAAAGTAGCTGGCAGGAAGCGGTAAAACTGTATTATTCACCTGACTTTGAAAGAGTGTTGAAAAGCTGTGACGGACAGGCACAGCTTTGTTATCAGGGATTGTCACGCAAGGAAGGTAATGAGCAGGCCGTTGAGGAGTTCCTGATTACCATGAATAAGAAAAAACCTATCGAATATCTGGTAACAGAAGGTAATCTCATGTGGGAGGCACCTGCAGAGGTTGCAGAGGAAGCATTGATGATTACCCGTAACGGCTGGGGATATACCCGTCTGGAGGTAAGCTGTGAGGGTAGTTTTCTGTTTTTGGAAAAGAGTGTAATTACGGAGGATGATTTTTTCGGAAATCATTTTAGTCTCCCGGTATATGTGGATGGCACGCAGTTACATGCCGGCAAAAACTATGGCGTTATTGTTTTGCGGAGTGCGTATCATACGGTTACGGTACCGGTGACAGTAAGTAAGGGAAAAGCCGGGAAAAATGGTAAAAATAATAAGTATAATCGTAAAAAGCAGATTTGGGAACTGGTAGAGCTTTATCAGGAGTTTCGATTGAAGAAGATTAATGCGGCTACCTGGACCAAGAAAACCATAAAAATTATTGATAAGATGGTGGCAATGGATGAAAAAGATGCGGCTACCAGATTGTTTCAGGCGCAGATGTTGCTTACCTGCGAAAGAAATAATGAGGCAGGATGGATTTTAGAGCATGTGGGTGAGTTGATGCAGAATACCCCAAGTGCGGCATTAGAGGCCTATTATTTATATTTGAGTTCTTTGTTAAAAAAGGATGAAATTTATACGGCGGATGTGGAAGAAAAGGTGTTGCGCATCTATAAGGAAGATGGCAGAGACTGGCGTGTGGCCTGGTTACTTCTGTTTATTTCAGAGGAGTTTCACCGGGATGTTGTGGCGAAGTGGACCTTCTTGGAAGAACAGTTTGTGAATGGTTGCCGAAGTCCGTTGATTTATGTGGAGGCAATGCAACTGCTGAATATGAATCCGGCGCTTTTGCGTAAACTGGATTCGTTTGAATTACAGGTGTTAAATTATGGTACCCGTAAAAATATAGTTTCTCTTGAGGTTATTGAACAGGTTATTTATCTGGCGGAAAGAGTCAAGGGATATTCGGAAGTATTACTTTTGATATTAAAGAGACTATATGAGGGAAAGACGGATGTGCGAATTTTAAAAGAAATTTGTACATTACTGATCAAAGGAAACAAGGTAGGTAAGCAATACTTTGAATGGTATGAAAAGGGAATTGCTGCAGAAGTGCGGATTCTGAATATTTACGAATATTATATGTTATCCGCGGATTTGCAGGAGGAACCACGAATCTCCAAACAGGTACTTTTGTACTTCCGCTATCAGAGTAATCTGGATTATGTGCACAGTGCTTACTTGTATTATTATGTAGTGCTCAATCGTAAAGAATACCCGGATATATATGAAAGCTATCATTCAAGAATTGCACTATTTGTAAAAGAGCAGATACAGAAGCATCATATAAATGAGCATTTAGCATATTTATATGAGCGTTTTCTGACGGAAGAAATGATAGATGTTCCTATGGCGCAGGCATTATCGTATCTTCTTTTTATGCATGAGATACGGATTGAACAGAGTGGTATGCGAAGTGCCATTGTTTATCAGCAGGGGAATTTACAGGCAAGTATTTATCAGGTGGCAAATAATAAAGTCTATCTGCCCATGTACGGTAGGGAAAACTATATTGTTTTTGAGGATATTTACGGAAACCGTTTTGCCAAAAGCGTAACCTTTAGCCGTGAAAAACTAATGGACAGTAGTCGTTATTTAAATATAGTGGCAGATTTGACACAAACAAATAGCGCCTTTGATTTATATTTTAGCGAGAGCAGAATGACCTTAGAAAAGGTGCTGGAGAGTGATATACAAAGATGGCAGCGTCTTTTGGCACAGGAAACTGTGGATGTAGAAGTTAAAAGAGAGTTAATACTAAAGGTTTTGCAATACTATTATGAGTTAGAGGACAAGGCTTATTTGCAGGAATATTTGCAGGAAATACAAGGTGAAATCCTGACCGGCAAAGAAAATGCAGAAATAGTCAGATATATGGTATTGTGCGGCATGTTTGAGGAGGCATACGAATGGTTCTTGACTTATGGCGGTAGGGAGGTAGAGGATAAGATATTACTACACCTTCTGGAAGTCATATTAGAGAGTCGGGAGTATGCGTATGAAAGCAACTTGCTGGATGAGTGTCATCGTTTGTTTACAAAAGGGAAATTCAGCAAAAATACGTTGAAGTATCTGATGGATTATTATCAGGGGATGTTACGGGATCTTAGAGAGATATGGAAGGCTTCCAAAACCTATGAAATGGAGAGACGGAATTTTTGCGAGAGACTTTTGGTACAAGCCATGTTTTCCGGCAACTATGTAGGAGAATTGACGGAGATTTTCAAGGAATATGTGTATGCGGGACCGGATGTGGCGGTAGAGCAGGCATATCTTAGAAAGAAATGTCATGATTTCTTCCTGCATGATAGTATTATTGCTAATGAGATTTTGACGGAGGTAGGCCGACTGCATAGTACGGAATGTGAAGTGGGAGAAATCTGTATGCTGGCTTATCTGAAGTATTACGCTGAAGCCCGGGAAGAAATACAGCCGGCAGATGAAGGCATTATCCGGGACTTTATCGATGCCCTGATGCAAAAGGGAATTCACCTGCAATGTATGGTGGAGCTGCGCAGATATTCGGAGCATGAGCTGTTTCTTGCAGATAAAACGATTGTAGAGTATCGGGCAAACGGAGGAAATGCAATCCGGCTACATTATCTGATTATGCGGGAAAACGGTGAAGTAGGTGAGTATGTTACGGAAAGTATGATTCCGATAGTCGGTAATGTGTGCTTTAAAGAATTTGTTCTTTTCTTCGGAGAGAGTTTGCAATATTATGTGACAGAGGAAATCGGTGGCGTAGAAAAGCTTACGGAAAGCGGAACCTGCCTGAAGGGAGACGAATTTGCTTCTTTGAACGGCGGTAAGTATGGTATGCTGAATGATATTGTTATCAGCCGGGTAATGCAGGATTATAATACCTTTGATTCGCTGATGGAAGAGTATTTTAAAAAGGATTTTTATAACCGGAAAATGTTTAAGTTGAAGTAGAAAAGGAGGGAGACAGGTGCTGTTAGGCATGGGAAATGATAAAATAATTATTGGTTATGATTTGGCGGACACCTGTTCCCAGATTAGTTATTGTTACATAAAAGAAGGCAATGAAGTGGCGACTTTGTCTTCGGTGGCAGGAGAAGAAAACTATGATATTCCCACGATATTGTGCAAAAAGTGTGGTACAAATCAGTGGTTAATCGGTAATGAAGCATGTCGTTTTCTGGAGGAAAATCCGGAGCAGGGAATTCTGGTGGATAATTTACTGCAGTTGGCTATAGACGGAGAAACACTGCAATTAGAGGGAACGGAATATGAGCCGGAGAATTTGCTGGCTTTATTTGTGAAGCGTAGCCTGAATTTGCTTACGGGCATTGCACCGCTTGAGAAGGTGACGGCATTAATGTTTACCTGTGATACCTTGAGCCCGAGAATGATAGAAGTCTTAAATATTGTTTCGGAAGGATTGGCACTAAAAAAGACACAAATCTTTTATCAGAATTATACGGAGAGCTTTTACAGCTATATGATTTATCAGCCGAAAGAGTTGTGGGACTTTAAGTCATTGTTGTTCGATTACCGGAACGGGGATTTAAAATACATGTGTATGGAATGTAACAAGAGAACATCTCCGGTAGTTGTGTATATTGACAGACAGCAGAGTACTTTTGACGGAAGCGATGGACAGATGTTAGAAATTGCCAGAGATACTTTGGGGAATGACAGAGTTTCGTCAGTGTACTTAATCGGAGAAAAGTTTGCGGAAGGATGGATGAAGCAATCACTGAAATTTTTGTGCGACGGACGCAGAGTATTTCAGGGAAATAATCTATATAGTAAGGGTGCATGCTTTTGCCTGATAGAGCGACTGCAGGGAAGTGAAAACGGCAGAACGCATGTGTTTTTAGGAAATGATAAGCTAAAAGCCAATATTGGCATGCAGGTGAAAAAAAGAGGTGAGGATGCGTATTATGCCTTGCTGGATGCCGGCGTAAATTGGTATGAGCTGGAATATTCCTGTGAATTATATTTGCAGGGGGAAGATTTGTTAGAGTTTGTTGTAACTCCTTTAATCGGCAGAGAAAGTAAGCTTTTACAAATGCCGTTAGAGGGACTGGGATTAGCGGAAGAGCAGGCCACCAGAATAAAAATGAAGTTACGCTTAACTCAGGAAAACAGGCTTTTAGTTAAGGTGGAGGATTTGGGCTTTGGAGAATTCAGAGCGCCGTCCGAACGGAATTGGGAAAAGGAAATGGAACTTTATTGATAATGTGAGGTTTGTATGAAGGCAATCGTGTGTCTGGGAAAATATGCAAAAAATCCATATTGTTTTGAAAAGCTCGGAATCCTCGTGTATAGCATGGAAGAATTGTCCTATTGCTTAAAGGAGAATGCATTTTTGCTGGGAACGGAAATTATGGAGGATGCATTGTTGCGGTTCATTGATGTGGAATGCGACGTACCTCAGCTGGCCAGAGAACTATATTCTCTGGTACATCAGAAAGGTTCCTTAAGTGCGTTCGTTACCATTATTCTGGAGTATGTGGGATTTTATGATAAAGAGACCATACGGGCAGTGGAGAGCACAATTAAAAGCGGGTCAGGGCTTAGTGATTTTGAAAAGCGCAAGCTTCAGACAGACCATCTGGCGGGCAAACGAAGATATCCGTCAGCCATGGAGGAATATGATTCACTGATTAGAGATTTAAAAAAGGTGGAGAAGCAGGAACAGATTGCTTCTTTGTTGGCAGGAACCCTGCATAATCGTGGAGTGGTTTTGACCTCTCTGTATATGTATGGTGAGGCGGCAGTGTGTTTTCAGGAGGCTTATGAAATAAGCAATGATGGGGAAGATCTATTGAGCTTTTTAAGTGCCAAAAGAATGGAGCTTCCGGAGAAGGATTATATATCCATGATTGCACAAAAGCCGGAATATTATGAAGCATCTCTGCAGGTAGAGCGTCGAATTGAGGAGATGGAGAAAGCATGGGTGAATACATCTGCCTATGCAGGACTTCAAAATATGAAGGAATGGAATGTGCAGGGGCGCAGTCACAAGTATTATGAAGAAGGAGACCAATTGGTAGAGATACTGAAGGAAGAGTATAGGAGCGGTATCTGGACCGGGACGGAGTAAAATATGGGGTTTTTTCAAAAATTATTTGGACGGAAAAAAGCAAAACCGGTAGAAGAGAATTGGGAAGAAATCATATATTCGAGAGAAGGTATTGATTTCCATTCTAAAGAGGATAGAAGCGGCTATATTGAAAATTGTCTGGAGCAAATGTCAGATGCAAAGAAAGAAATCGAATTACTTAACGGAGAGTATTCGGTAGTAACAGCTTATCTGACAGATACAGAGGAAATTGAAGCATTACCGTCAGGAGAGAAGGATATTTTAAGTATTGCTGCCAATCGTCTAAAAGCCATTGAGCAGGAGCGGCAGAATTACCTGAGTAAGAAAGACAGAATGCCGGATTCCGTATATTATCGCATGAAGGAACGGGAGCCGGAACTGGAAGGTGCTCTTAGCAAAATGAAGGATGCGGAAAAGCGTAGTTCAGTGATCAAACAGGATTTGCAGAGATTAAGCCGGGAAAAACAGGCATATGCCTATCGCAAAGAGGAACTGTATGGTATGCTGGCTAATTTTAGAGGTATGGCTGTTATTTTTATCGGAGCATTACTTGTGTGTGTGGTAATTCTGGCTGTTTTACAGTTTTCTCTCAGCTTGGATGCAACAGTAGGCTATTTTGTAGCAGTAGTGGTGGCGGCGATTGCCATGACAGTACTTTGTGTAAAATATATGGACGCCGGACGGGAAGTGCATCGGGTGGAACGTGCACAGAACCGTTTAATACAATTGCAGAATAAAGTGAAAATCAAATATGTAAATAATACAAATTTACTGAATTACCTATATCTAAAATATCAGGTGAAAAATGCATCAGTATTGGAAAAGCAATGTTCGCAGTATCAGGAGGAAAAGGAAGCACGTAACCAGTATGCGGAAGCAGAGGCAAAAAAAGAATATTACGTAAAACAATTAACAGAGCAACTGGGACATTACAGGGTTCGTTATCCCCAAAGATTTACTGCCAGAGTAGACGCATTGTTGGATCGTAACGAATTGGTGGAAATGCGTCATGAGTTGATTTTGCGCAGGCAGAGTCTTCGCAGACAGATGGAATATAATGAAGATATTATACAGCAGGCAAGAGAGGAAATCATGGATGTTGCACGCCTGTTTCCTGAGTATGCGGAAGAAATTGCAGAAAAAGTGAACAAATACGATAAGAAACAATGACGAATAATCCACTTTTCGCATATTGATTTCTTTGGAAACGTGTGACATAATATGCGTGAACACAATGAGCCAAGCGGCTGCGAAGCAGACATTTGGCGAATGTGCACGAACCATGATGAAACGAAGTGGAATCATGGTATAATATAAATTCATGATTTGGAGAGGAAAAGACAATGGGTGGATTTTTTGGCGTAGCATCAAAGGAAGACTGTGTATTTGATTTGTTTTTCGGTACGGACTATCACTCACATTTAGGTACCAGACGTGCCGGAATGGCGGTATACAGTAAGGATAAGGGATTTGACAGAGCAATTCATAATATTGAAAATTCTCCTTTTCGTACAAAATTTGATAAAGATGCAAATACAATGAAGGGTACCATGGGTATTGGTTGTATTTCTGATTATGAACCGCAGCCACTGTTGGTACGTTCTCATCACGGTACGTATGCCATTACTACAGTGGGCAAAGTAAATAATGTAGATAGTATTGTAGAGGAGCTTTTCAGTAAGGGGCATTCCCACTTTTTGGAAATGAGCGGTGGAGATATTAATGCTACAGAGTTGGTTGCTGCAATTATCAATGAAAAAGATAATTTGGTAGAAGGAATGCAGTATGCTCAGGAGTTGATTGAAGGCTCCATGAGTATTATGCTTTTGACACCGAAGGGAATTTATGTGTCCAGAGATAAATTGGGACGTACTCCGGTAGCTATCGGTAAAAAGGAAAATGCATATTGTGCGGCATTTGAAAGCTTTGCTTATTTGAATCTGGGCTATCAGGATGTGAAGGAGTTAGGACCCGGAGAAATCGTAGTTCTTACACCGGAGTGTGTACAAACACTGGTGAATCCCGGAAAAGATATGAAGATATGTACATTCTTGTGGGTATATTATGGTTATCCGTCTTCTTCCTACGAGGGAATCAGTGTGGAACAGATGAGATATAATTGTGGTGCGAAGCTGGCGGAAAGAGATAATGTGAAGCCGGACATTGTTGCGGGTGTGCCGGATTCCGGTATGGCGCATGCTATCGGTTATGCAAATCGTTCGGGAATTCCGTTCTCCAGACCGTTTATCAAGTATACACCGACCTGGGCACGTTCTTTTATGCCTACAATTCAGACGCAGCGTAATCTGATTGCCAAGATGAAGCTGATACCGGTGCATGATTTGATTCAGAACAATAGTCTTTTGTTGATTGACGACTCGATTGTAAGAGGTACACAGTTAAGTGAGACAACAGAGTTTTTATATCAGAGTGGTGCGAAGGAGGTTCACATTCGTCCGGCTTGTCCGCCGATTATGTTCGGATGTAAGTACTTGAATTTCTCCCGCTCTACTTCAGAGATGGATTTGATTACCAGAAGAGTGTTGAAGGAAATTGAGCTGGAGGGTAAAGAAATCAACCTGATGGATTATGTGAATCCGGAAACTCCGGAGTATCAGGATATGGTAGACCGTATTTGCAAGAAATTAAACTTTACAACTCTTCGTTATCATAGATTGGACGATATGATTGATTCGGTAGGAATCGATCGCTCAAAGCTTTGTACTTATTGTTGGGACGGAAAAGAATAAAACAAATAAAAGTGCCCTTGCCGGCAATATAATAGTCTATACGGACGTGCTCTCGCTCCATGGAACACGTAACAGTACTAAGCTCGAAAAGACCTCGCTAAGTACTGACGTATTCCAAGGGTCCTTTATAGACTATTATATTGCCGGCAAGGGCACTTTCAGGAGGATTAATATGATTAAGAATATAATATTTGATATAGGGAATGTATTGGCGGAATTTGCATGGAGAGACTATTATAAGAGCTTTGGCTATGAGCAGGAAATTCTGGAACGTCTGGCAAAGGCCACTACATTAAGTCCCTGGTGGAATGAATATGACAGAGGTGTGTTAAGCGATGAAGAGGTTTTAGAAGGCTTTATTGCAAATGACCCGCAGATAGAATATGCAATCCGGGAAACATTGACCAGAGTGCCGGGGTTGGTAAAGGAGTTTTCCTATTCCGTTCCATGGGTAAAGGAATTGAAGACGCAGGGGTACCAAGTGTACTATTTATCAAATTTCCCAAGAACAGCAAGAGCTGACTGTGCAGATAATCTTACATTTGTGGAATACATGGATGGCGGTATTTTCTCCTATGAGGAGCAGTTGATTAAGCCGGATGCGGCTATTTACCGGTGCTTGCTGGAACGCTACGGTTTGGCGGCAGAGGAATGTGTTTTCTTTGATGATGTGGAGAAGAATATTATTGCAGCAAGAAATGTTGGTATTCATGGAATAGTATTTCAGAATAGAGAGCAGGCAATGAAGGAGCTTACTAAACTTACAGCAAAATAAATGAATCCCTAACCGACGGGTCGGTTGGGGATTTTCAATTTATTCTTCCGTATCTGAATTCTGTAAATATTCCGTATCTGCCATAGTATGTTTGCCGGTAAGCTTACCGTACATCCATACATAAATCCAGATGAGTATTGGTACAAATACAGTAGCCATTAAGCATGCCTGAAATAAATGTCCGGCAGTCTGCGGGGCGAAAATAGCTACCAGAAGGGTTAAAATATAAAGAGCCACAAGAAGAATGACACCGCCAAGGGCAACAATCTGTTTAGAGGTTCTTTTCTTTTTAGGTGTTTTGTTTTCGCTCATATAATATCCTTTCCGGTTTAAATAACGTGTTCTGCAATCGTTCTTTTCTTAGCATATCATTATATTCGTTTTTACGCAACAAAAAAGCCCCGGACACTTTGAAAAAATGCCCGGAACTCTTTTTAAGGGGAGGATTTTAAGTATTATTCGTATCTTTAGTATTATCAAAGGAGGGGTCCAATGATAGTATTATTATGACCGGATTTAGAGTTGTTATTCAATTTATGCAATATTTTCTTAATATTTTTTTGTGTTTTTATTGTGTTTGTTTAAAATTTGTTATATACTATCAAAAGTAGGAGAACTTGATTCTCCGGGAATAAGCTTGAAGAGTACAAGCTGTGGAAAGGTATGGTATTTTAAAATGGCTTTATTACAACAGTGGAGAGAAATTGCTTATAACGAAGAACTTGGAAGAGAAAGATTACAGCAGTTCTGGAATGCATATTTCCAGAAGGAAACTGAGATTTATCAGCAGTTACTTAAGAATCCGGATGAGGTAGTTAAGGGAACTGTAAAGGAACTGTCAGAAAAGTACGATGTTTCTGTTATGGTTATGACAGGTTTCCTGGATGGTATTAACGATAGCTTGGTAGAAGCAAATCCTATCGAAGAGATGGAAGAGGATACCGAGGTAAATCTTGGCTTTGACAAGGCGCTTTTATACAAGAACATGGTAGCGGCAGAGGCTGATTGGTTGTATGGCTTGGAAGAGTGGAACGATATCTTTGATGAAGATACCAGAAAGGCTCTTTATAAGGAACAGAAGTCTTCTACAACCATCGTAAAGGAAGCAAAGGTATATCCTAACGACCCGTGTCCATGCGGTTCCGGTAAGAAATACAAAAAGTGCTGTGGCAAGAAATAATAGTTAACACATGAGCGTATGCATATAAAAATGCATACGCTTTTTTATGTGCATATAACAGAGAAAATATTGTTTAGAAAAACTTTATAAAATTTTTCTTGTGCTAATGTAGTAAAGTGTAGTATACTGTGGAAGTATTTTCATGTAGGAAAAGAAAAGAGGAGGCTTGCATGCTGGTAGAAATTAAAGATATGTGTAAAATATATAATCCCGGCGAAAATGAAGTAAGGGCATTAAACCACATATGTTTATCCATAGAAGAAGGGGAGTTTGTGGCGATTATCGGACAGTCCGGTTCCGGTAAGTCTACACTTATGAATATGCTGGGATGTCTGGATGTACCCACAAGCGGAACGTATATGTTGCATGGGCAGGATGTTTCGCATCTGGATGATGATGAGTTATCAGATATCAGAAATAAGGAGATTGGTTTTATTTTTCAGGGATTCAATTTAATACAGAATTTGACAGCCTTAGAAAATGTGGAGTTGCCGTTGATTTACCGGGGCGTATCTAAGAAAAAGCGATTACAGCTGGCAAGTGAAGCATTAACCAAGGTAGGACTTGAAGCAAGAATGGAACATAAGCCGGCAGAAATGTCCGGTGGACAGCAACAAAGGGTTGCCATAGCTCGGGCGATTGCTCAGGCACCCCCCATTATTCTGGCGGATGAGCCCACAGGTAACTTGGATAGCGGTTCTACAAAGGAAATAATGCAGATTATGAAATCGTTGCATGAGGATGGGAGAACCATTATATTAATTACTCATGATAATGAAATAGCCGCGCAGGCAGAACGTGTAATTAAGATTAAGGATGGTCGTATTGAAAGTGATACGCTAACAGATAAAACAGATAGGATTGAGGAGAGGGATGGAAAAAATGAAGGAGAAGAAAGTAAAGAAGAATAGAAAAAAAGGGAAAAAGCTACTTCTTTGGCTGCTCATCATAGCACTGGTTGTAGTAGGCTTGTGGGCCTGCACGAAAAGTGGCGGTGCAGAGATTAACATGGTGGAAACGGTTACGTTGGAAATCGGCCGTGTGGAAGAAGTTGTTAGTGTAAACGGTATCGTAGAAAGTGAAGAAGTGAGAACCTATTTTGCACCGGTAGGAGGTAAGCTCGCTCAAGTGAATATGGAAGCCGGTGACGTGGTAAAGGCAGGAGATCTGTTGATCGCCTATGATGTGGAGGATTTGGAAGAAACGTTGGAACAGGCAAGATTGCAGTATACCCTGGACAACAGCAGTTATCAGAATACGCTGGCCAATAACAAGGATGCCCAGGCAAAATTAACAGAATCCAATATTAATATTCCTATTCTGGAGCAACAGATTACTGATGAGAAAGCAAATGTAAAAAAACTGCAGGAAGAGTTGGAAGCAGTGCAGGCGAATAAGAACAATACACTGGCTTATCAGGCTTTGCAATTACAAAATGAGCTGGTAAGTCTGGAAAACGATCCGATAGCTAATGCGGAAAGGATAGAAGAAATCCAAATATCTCTGCAGTGCATCCAAACCCAGAGTCAGTTAGTGGAAACTGCAGGTGAAGAGGCTGATTTACAGAAGAAATTAGCTGAAGCACAGGAAAGACTTGCGGGATATGAAGAATATCTGGCAGAGATGAAAGCCCAGAAGCAGGAAGCGTCCATGGATGCGTTGTCTGATTTGCAAAAGGAGAATTTGTCTGTCAGCGAGCAGTTGAATTTGATTGCATATGAAAATGCACAAAAGAACTATGAGACCGCACAGAAAGGTATTACTGCAGAGTTTTCAGGAGTTATTACAGAGCTTAGTGCTATAGAAGGCATGCCCGTCATGGAAGATGCTCAGCTGTTTACTTTGGCAAGTAATGAAAATGTGAGAGTAACTTTTTATGTAGGTACATATGACTTGGCACGTATTGCAGTGGGACAGACGGCAGATATCGAAATTGCAGACAGAATGTACACCGGAACGATTACCAAAATTAACCATGTGGCTACACAAAGTAACTCCGGAGTCACACAGCTGAGTGCGCAAATACATATTGATAATCCGGACGAATATATATATCTGGGACTGGATGCAAAGGGAAAAATTCATGCGGCAGAGGTAGAGAATGCGTTGCTTTTACCCATTGCGGCATTGTATGCGGATAAGGAAAGTGATTTTGTATACGTAGAAGAAAACAGTATTGCAGTCAGAAGAAACGTAGTAACCGGTATATCTTCCGGAGAGTTTATAGAGGTGAAGGAAGGATTAACAGCTACAGATAAAGTAATTATATCTTCTTTGATTACTTTGGAAGATGGTATGGCAGTTACCACTATGGACAGCATGGCCGGAGAGCAGGTGGAACCATGAGTCAAATCTGGGAGTATATAAAGATTGCGCTGATGAATATCAGGAGTAATAAGGGACGTTCCTTTTTGACTATGCTGGGTATTATCATCGGTATTTCTTCCGTGATTATGATTATCTCTATCGGAAACGGTGTCAAAGGCGGTATTAATGATGAGTTGAACAGTATTGCCGGAGGACAGATTTATTTGTATTCGTACGGAGATAATGCGGAAGGTATTATGTTGGAGTTTACGGATGAGGATATGGAAGTACTGATGGAAGAGGTCAGAAATCTGAAAGCCGTAACACCCCAGTGGAGCTTTGGCGGAACCATTACCGGTAGAAAGGGAAGCTTTGGCGGAACTGTAAATGCGGGAAATCAAAATCTGCAGTATGCCAATGCGGAGCCTATGGTAAAGGGAAGATATTTTACGGAAAATGATTTTTATATGGCCAATAAGGTGTGCGTTATTACGGAAAGTGGTGCAAAAACATTGTTTGGAACCACCAATGTCATCGGCATGACCATAGACGTAACCACTTATAATTTCACGGATGAGGAATACACTATTGTAGGAATCCGTAAAGACAAAGCTTCAAGTCTGATCAATATGCTGGAAGGCGGAATGGTAAATATTGAGGTGCCGCTTTCCACCATGGGTTGGTATTATGTAACTTATTATAGTGATATGCTTTTGATTTGTGATGGTGCAGAACATGCATCCCAGGTGGCCGCGGATGCAGTGCGTATTTTGGAAAACCGTCACAATGTGCACGGAAAAGATGCGATTCAGGTGGAAAATTTCAATGACTACATGAGTCAAATGAACGAAATTTTAAATCTGGTTACATTGTTTGTAGTATTTGTGGCTGCTATATCCTTGCTGGTTGGCGGTATTGGTGTTATGAACATTATGTTGGTGTCCGTAACCGAGCGAACCAGAGAAATTGGTATACGTAAAGCTTTGGGAGCGCGAACCGGTTCCATACTGTTACAGTTTTTGGCGGAATCTGCAATTATATCCCTGCTGGGAGGTTTTATCGGAATTGTATTAGGTGTGGCAGGTGCTGCCGGAGTATGTGGACTTATTGGCTTTACTGTAAAGGTGGATGCTGCAACCGTTTTAGGAGCTTCTTTATTTTCTATTGCGGTGGGTGTATTTTTTGGAATATATCCTGCTAAAAAAGCAGCAAAACTTAGTCCTATTGAAGCACTTAGACATGAATAAACCATATGTTATGTAAAAAAAGGCTGTCGCCCGACCGTTTCCGGTCCAAGCGACAGCTCTCTTTTTGGCTGAAAAAGCCTACTTCATCTGCTCTTCCTGCTTCTTAATCATACGTCTTACCATCTCGCCTCCGATAGAACCTGCTTCACGAGAAGTTAAGTCGCCGTTGTAACCTTCCTTAAGGTTTACACCAAGTTCAGATGCAACTTCAGTTTTAAAACGATCCATAGCTGCTTTAGCTTCAGGAACTTCCATTCTGTTAGACTTGCTATTCATGTCTTTTTCCTCCTATTTTTCTGCTTTTTGTGTGTTTCCAAGATAAGTGTGCATTACACTTATCCCGGATGTACAGTTCGTCTGTGTTTGTCCGCGAAAGTGCGTTGTCATCACTTATCTTGGTAATAGTATGAGCAGAGAAAAATAAATTATGTTGGTAAGTTTTTCATGAAAATTTGACAGTGGACAAAGTATTTTCTATAATAAGAGATGAGCGTGGGAAGAATAGTACAAATATATTCATTCTGACCACAATCAAAAAGAATAACTGACAGCGAAGATTCGTTCTGAGCAGAAAGGTGGAGAAATGAAGAAGTTTTTAAAAAAATTATTAGTGGCAGGATTATGTCTGGCGTTGGGAGTGTCGGCAGTAACCGGATGCGGTAATGCAGAAGAAAAGACAACTGTACGCGTAGGTGGTATGAAAGGTCCTACATCCATGGGACTTTTGTTTTTAAAGGAGAAGGCAGAAGCAGGAAATGCCTTGGAGGATTATGAGTTTACCATGGTGACGGCAGCAGATGAGTTGTTACCTATGGTGATTAAAGGGGAAATGGATATTGCACTGGTGCCGGCTAATGTGGCAAGTGTTCTTTATAACAAAACCCAAGGCGGTATTGCCGTAATTGATATAAATACTTTAGGCGTTTTGTACATGGTATCGGGAGATTCGGCAGTAGATAGCGTGGATGACTTAAAAGGAAAAACCATTTATCTGACCGGTAAGGGAACTACACCGGATTATGTGTTACATTATATTTTGAGTGCGAATGGATTACAGGAAGGTGACTATACATTGGAATATAAATCTGAGGCTACGGAAGTTGCAGCACTTCTTGCAGAAAATCCGGACGCAATCGGCTTATTGCCTCAGCCCTTTGTGACAGTAGCTTGTGGACAGAATGAAGCTTTGCAGGTGGTGCTGGATATGAATGAACAGTGGTCTTTTTTGCAGGGTGAGGACGGAAGTAGCATGGTAACAGGTGTTACAGTAGTCCGTAAGGAATTTTTGGAGGCAAACGAAGAAGCAGTTTTGAACTTTTTAACAGAGCATGAAGAAAGTGCCCGGGCAATCAACGATGATGCAGAAAAGGGCGCTGAGCTGGTGGTAAATGCAGGAATTATTGCAAAAGCACCCATTGCACAGAAGGCTATACCGAAGTGTAATATTACTTATATAGATGGCGAGGAAATGAAGCAGGCATTGTCCGGTTACTTAAGTATTTTGTTTGAACAGGATGCAAATGCAGTGGGCGGAAGTCTGCCGGGAGATGATTTTTACTATGTACCTTAAGCGTGTGTGGATTCGAAAATTTATAATTATTTTCGGCTGGTTGCTTGTATGGCAGGCAATCAGTATGCTTGTAGGAAATGAGATTCTACTGGTAGGACCGTTGGAGGCAGTGGGCACTTTAATCGGGAAGCTGAAAGAGATTTCTTTTTGGCAGGCGTGCTTAGGGTCTGTGCTTCGTATTTCTTTGGGATTTTTGCTGGGACTGGCAGCAGGAATTCTTTTGGCAGTACTCAGTTACCGTTTTCAAATAATGGAGGAAATACTTTCGCCCGTTATGACATTGATGAAAGCAGTACCGGTGGCTTCTTTTGTGGTACTTTTTCTAATCTGGTGGAGTTCGGCTTATCTGGCACTGGTTATCAGTTTTTGTATTACGTTGCCTAATTTGTATGTAAATACACTGGCCGGAATGAAAAACACCGATAAAAAGCTGTTGGAAATGGCAAGAGTCTTTAAAATGGCTAAAAAGGATAGTTTTTTCTATATATACAGACCGGCGATAAAACCTTTTTGGGACAGTGCCGTAGCGATTGCGGCCGGCATGAGCTGGAAGTCCGGTGTGGCGGCAGAGGTTATCGGGCAGCCGGATTTTGCTATTGGTGAACAACTGTATATGTCAAAAATTTATCTGGATACCGCCGGAGTTTTGGCATGGACGGTTGTGGTTATTTTACTCAGTATGGGCTTTGAACGCCTGATAAAAGGCTTGAGTAACAGCTTTTTTGCGTGGCAGCCATCATGCAAAGGAATTGTGAAGAACGGTAAATCCCGGGCGACTTTGGAGCTGCAGCATGTTAGTAAAAAATATTATGAACAGAAAATTCTGGAAGAGTTTTCGGCAGAATATTGCCATGGGCAGTCATACACTTTTAGTAGTCCTTCGGGAAGTGGGAAAACCACACTGTTTCGTCTGATTGCAGGTTTGGAAAATCCGGATGCGGGAAATATTGACGGTCAGGGACAAAGTGTATCTTATTTATTCCAGGAAGACCGCCTTTGCGAGGATTACAGTGCTGTGAAAAATGTGGAGATGATTACCGGTAACGAACCGGAAGCAAAAAAAGCACTGTTATGCCTGCTGGCAGAGGAAGATATACATAAGCCTTGTAAGGAATTAAGCGGTGGTATGAAGCGCAGGGCGGCAATTGTCAGAGCAATCGTAGCGCAGGCGGATATTTTGCTTCTGGACGAGCCGTATAACGGATTGGATGAGGCAAATAGAGAGAAAGTAGCAAAGTACATTGCAGACAATACTACAGACAGTATTGTGCTTACGGCAACGCATATACAGTAACCGGTGGATTGAATACTACGTTTGGAAGACGTATGAAGTATGGAGGAATCTCATGGAAAACAGAGTAGCACTGATAGGGATTATTGTGGAAAACAGTGATGCTATAGACAAATTAAATCATATACTGCATGAGTACGGACAGTATATTATCGGACGTATGGGGATTCCTCACAGAGAGCGACATATGAATATTATCAGCATTGTAATGGATGCACCTCAGGGAGTAATAAGTGCTTTGTCAGGTAAGATAGGTATGCTTCCGGGAGTGAGCAGTAAAGTATTGTATGGAAAAAATACTCAATTTATGGTTTAATCTTGTGAAAAACATTTGCAGATTTTGGAATCATATGCTATAATCGTAAAATGACTGTGACTATGTGCTTTTGTACCGTGAAGGATATGGAGAAACGGTAAGAAGACGAGCCGACACAGGGGCAATGAAGGAGGAAATGTAACCATGAGTTTACAGGTAGAAAAATTAGAAAAAAACATGGCTAAGCTTACCATTGAAGTGGAAGCAGGCGAGTTGGACAAGGCGATTGAAAGCGCATATCAGAAGAATAAGAGCAAAATCAGCATCCCGGGCTTCCGTAAGGGAAAAGCTCCCCGTAAGATGATTGAGCAGATGTATGGTAAGGAAGTATTTTATGAAGATGCTGCCAACGAATTGATTCCGGAAGCTTATGAGAAGGCTTTGGATGAGTGTACAGAAGATATCGTATCTGCACCGAAGATTGAAGTGGTTCAGTTAGAAGCAGGTAAGCCTTTCATCTTTACTGCAGAAGTGGCTTTGAAACCGGAAGTAACCTTAGGTAAGTATAAGGGTGTGAAGGTTGATAAGGTAGATGTAGGTGTAACAGATGCAGAAATCGATGCAGAAATCGCTACAGAAAGAGAAAACAGTGCAAGAACCATTCCTGTAACTGACAGAGCAGTAAAGGATGGCGATATGACTGTTATTGATTTCGAAGGATTTGTTGACGGTGTGGCATTTGCAGGCGGTAAGGGAGAGGATTATCCTTTGACCATCGGTTCCGGCGCATTTATTCCGGGCTTTGAAGAAGCTCTTATCGGCGCAGAAATCGGCGTAGAGACAGATGTAAATGTTACTTTCCCTGAAGATTATCAGGCAGACGAGCTGGCTGGTAAGGCAGCAGTATTTAAGTGTACTGTAAAGGAAATCAAGGAAAAGGAACTTCCTGAGCTGGATGATGAATTTGCAAGTGAAGTATCTGAATATGATACCTTTGAAGAATACAAGGAAAGCATTAAGAAGAGAATTGCTGACAAGAAGGAAGCTGATGCAAAGAATGCAAAAGAAGAAGCTGTTATTGATGCAATTATCGAAGATGCAACCATGGAAATTCCGGATGCAATGGTAGAAACCCAGCAGAGACAGATGATTGAAGACTTTGCACAGAGAATTCAGTCACAGGGTCTTTCTATGGAGCAGTACATGCAGTTTACCGGTTTAACACCTCAGGCACTGCTTGAGCAGGTTAAGCCTCAGGCTATGAAGAGAATTCAGTCACGCTTAGTATTGGAAGCAGTTGTTGCAGCTGAGAAGATGGAAGCAAGTGAAGAAGATTTCGAAGCAGAAGTAACCAAAATGGCAGAAGCTTACAAGATGGAAGCTGATAAGGTTAAGGAATTGCTTGGCGAAAACGGCAAGAAGCAGGTTATGGAAGATATCTGCATCAGCAAGGCAGTAGATTTCGTAGTAGAAAACGCAAAGGAAGCTAAGCCGGCTGCAAAGAAGTCTGCAAAAGCAAAGAAAGAAGCAGAAGATGCTGAATAGTTTTGGTAAAACAAACCAACAATAGGAAATATTGGATTTCACAAACAGAGGATTAAGATTTCTTAAATCCTCTGTTTATAGTTGTAAGATAGGAGGAAGTTATGAGTTTAGTACCTTATGTCATTGAACAGACCAGTAAGGGTGAAAGATCCTACGATATTTATTCGAGACTTTTAAAAGACAGAATTATTTTCTTGGGGGAGGAAGTAAATGAAGTGACAGCCAGCCTGGTTGTGGCACAGCTGTTGTTCTTGGAGTCAGAGGATCCGGAAAAGGATATTCATTTGTACATTAACAGCCCGGGCGGTAGTGTAACAGCAGGTATGGCAATTTATGATACCATGCAGTACATCAAGTGTGATGTTTCTACAGTTTGTATCGGTATGGCTGCAAGCATGGGTGCGTTCCTTCTGGCAGGCGGTGCAAAGGGCAAGAGATATGCGCTTCCGAATGCAGAGGTAATGATTCATCAGCCTCTCGGTGGTACGCAGGGGCAGGCTACCGAAATTGAAATTGCTGCAAAGCATATTTTAAAGACCAAAGAAAAATTGAATCGTATTCTGGCAGAGAACACCGGAAGAGATTATGAAACCGTATGTGCAGATACTGAGCGTGATAACTGGAAAACTGCACAGGAAGCTTGTGAGTACGGATTGATTGATAAAGTAATTGTATCCCACGCTTCCGTATAAGATAGTTTAGGAAATTAATAACAGGAGTAAAGTAATGGCAGGAAAAATGGCAGGTAACGATGTCCGTTGTTCTTTTTGCGGAAAAGCACAGAATCAGGTACGTAAGTTGATTGCAGGCCCTAACGGTGTCTTCATTTGTGACGAGTGTATTGATATTTGTGAAGATATTCTGGAAGAAGAATTAGGCGATTTGGAAGAAGAGAATTCTGCAGAATATGATATTAATCTTTTAAAGCCTCAGGAAATCAAGAATTTCCTGGATGACTATGTCATCGGTCAGGAAAAGGCAAAGAAGGTTTTGTCCGTAGCGGTATATAATCATTATAAGCGTGTAATGGCACACAAAGATTTGGATGATGTAGAGCTGCAAAAGAGTAATATTATTATGATAGGTCCTACCGGTTCCGGTAAAACTTACTTGGCACAGACTTTGGCAAAGATTATTAATGTGCCCTTTGCCATTGCTGATGCAACCACACTTACCGAAGCAGGTTATGTAGGTGAAGACGTAGAGAATATTCTGCTTAAACTGATTCAGGCAGCAGACTATGATGTAGAGAGAGCACAGTTAGGTATTGTTTATATCGATGAAATCGATAAGATTACCAAAAAGAGTGAAAACGTATCCATTACCAGAGATGTATCCGGTGAAGGCGTACAGCAGGCACTTCTTAAAATTATCGAAGGAACTGTGGCAAGTGTACCTCCTCAGGGCGGTAGAAAACATCCTCATCAGGAACTGATTCAGATTGACACTACAAACATTCTGTTCATCTGTAGTGGAGCATTTGACGGTCTGGAGAAAATCGTGGAAGCACGTTTGGATCGTAAATCCATTGGTTTTAACACTGAACTGGCACAAAAATCCAACAAGGAAATCGGAGAGTTGTTTGAAGAAGTAACCCCACAGGATTTTGTAAAGTTTGGTTTGATTCCTGAATTCGTAGGACGTGTGCCGATTAATGTGGCATTGCAGGGATTGGATAAGGAAGCACTGGTGAGAATCCTGAAGGAGCCAAAGAGTGCGCTTATCAAACAGTATCAGAAGTTGTTTGAGTACGATGACGTAGAGCTTAGATTTGAAGAGGATGCCATTGAAGCTATTGCTGATAAGGCATTGGAGCGCAAGGTTGGTGCCAGAGGTCTTCGTTCCATTATGGAAAGTGTCATGATGGATGTGATGTATCAGATTCCTTCTGATGAAACGATTACCACTTGTATTATTACGAAGGATGCGGTAGAAGGTTTGGGTGAACCGATAACCGTTCGTGAAGAAGCTTAGAAGTTGCGACAGACGCCGCCCGATATGGGCGGCGTTTTTTAGGAGATAAGATATGATTATTAAAAATGTAAGTTTGGAAACGGTATGTGGAATTACCAGTAAATTGCCGGCAAATACGAAGCCGGAAGTAGCCTTTGCAGGAAAAAGTAATGTAGGTAAGTCGTCATTAATTAATGCTTTGATGAATCGAAAATCACTGGCAAGAACCAGTGCACAGCCGGGAAAAACCCAGACCATCAATTTTTATAATGTGAATGATGCAATTTATTTTGTGGATTTACCGGGATATGGTTATGCAAAGGCCAATGAAAATGTAAAAGCACAGTGGGGCAAGATGATTGAGGATTATTTGCATAAATCCAAGCAGTTGAAGGCAGTTTTTTTACTTATCGATATTCGTCATAAGCCTTCGGAAAACGATTGTATTATGTATGATTGGATTTTAAATCATGGATACAAGCCCATTATTATTGCTACTAAGCTGGATAAAATCAATCGTAGTCAGGTGCAGAAGCAGTTGAAGCTGATTCGAGAGACCTTACAGGTAGAAAAGGATACCATTATGATTCCCTTTTCAGCAACCAGTAAGCAGGGAAGAGAAGAGATTTATGAAATTATTGATGCAGTAGTAGAAGAATCACAGGGAGGGGTACAAAATGAATTATCGTAAGTTCGGAAACACAGGGGAGCAGATTTCAGCACTTGGTTTTGGCTGTATGAGATTTCCGGAGCTGGAAGCGGAAGGTAAGAAAATCGTAGATTTGGATAAGACAGATGAAATGCTGGCAAAGGCATATGAGCAGGGAGTAAATTACTTTGATACCGCGCCCTATTACTGCAACAGCAATTCAGAAGCAGCTTTGGGACATGGTGTAAAAGCCTTTAGAGACAAGGTGTTGCTTTCTTCCAAGTTTCCTACAGAAGTTGCAAAGAAGCCGGGAGATTTCCGCAAGCAGTTAGAGAGTACTTTGAAGAATCTGGATACGGATTATTTGGACTTCTATCATTTCTGGGGAATTAATAAAGGCTCTTTTGATAATATCATTATGGCTCAGGAACTTTTAAAGGATGCACAGCTGGCTAAAGAGGAAGGATTGATTCGTCATATTTCCTTCTCCTTCCATGATGATCCTATGGTAATCAAACATATTATTGACACTTCTGAGAATTACGGTGTACCCATGGAAAGTATGTTGGTTCAGTATAATTTATTGGATAGAAGCAATGAAGAAATGCTTGCATATGCACAGTCGAAGGGACTGGGTACTGTAGCTATGGGACCGGTCGGTGGCGGCAGACTGGCGGCTCCTACAGAATTGTATGCAAAGTTAACCGGTGGAAAATCTGTTCCCACCTACGAGCTGGCATTTAAGTTTGTGTTGGGCAATCCGGATTTAAATTGTGCTTTGTCCGGTATGCAGAATTTGGATATGGTTATGCAGAATACGGCACTGGCCTCCGGTTCTACCACATTCTCTGAAGAAGAATGGAAGAAATTAGGCGATGCTATGGAGCAGTTAAAGAAGTTCAGTGAGCTGTATTGTACCGGATGTAAGTATTGTCAGCCATGTCCGGCAGGTATTGAGATTCCTAAGATTTTTAATATGTTTACCTATCATAATGTATATGGTTTAACAGATCATGCGAAGCATATGTTTAAGGAATATGTAGAGAAGGACGGAAAGCTTAGGGATGCATGTATTAACTGCGGTTATTGTGAACGTAAGTGTCCCCAGCATTTGAAGATTCGCGAAGAATTAGATAAGGTGGAAGCAATTTTTCGTCAGTAAGTAAGATTTAAGGGTGTAAAGTGTAATGAGAAATATCCGAATTAAGGTAACCTACGAAGGTACCCGTTATCAGGGATGGCAGAAGCAGGAAACATCTGATAATACTATACAGGGCAAACTGGAGCGATTACTCAGCCGTATGTGCGAAGAGGAAATTGCTGTGCAGGGAAGTGGCAGAACCGATGCAGGCGTGCATGCTTTGGGACAGATTGTGAATTTCCACACCTCCGCTACCATGAGCTTACAGGATATGTTACAGTATATGAATCAGTATTTGCCGGAAGATATTGCCGTGGTGGAAATTGAAGAGGTATCGGAACGTTTTCACAGCAGATTGAATGCAAAGGGGAAACGTTACAGCTATCGCGTATGGAACAGTAGCATACCCAATGTGTTTTGGAGGCGTTATGCCCATACGGTGGAAGATAAGTTGGATTTGGAGGCTATGAAGTCGGCAACATCTTATCTTTTGGGGGAACATGATTTTAAGTCCTTTACTTCCACAAAGAAAGGTAAGAAATCTACTGTGCGAAGAATTGACAATATAGAGATTGTAAAGGAAGGGGATATGCTAACCTTTACATTTACCGGAAACGGCTTTCTGTATCATATGATTCGTATTTTGGTGGGCACTCTTTTGGAGGTGGGACGCGGAGTAAGAACTGCAGACTCCATTCCGGTCGTTCTGGAATCTAAGAATCGTGAAAATGCCGGAGAACTGGTGCCCGGTAAGGGACTGGTTTTAGAGGAAGTCTTCTATTAAGGGAAATGACCGAATCAGTCAAAATAAAACATATAAGATAAATAATATTTGTAACCAAAGAACCTTTTGTACTGTCTAATAGTATAGAAGGTTCTTTTTTGATGCCTTAAGTAATTCTTTAAAGAAATGATGCAAGTATTATGCAAAATATATGCGAATTTGATGATAGGGAAGTGCATGATAGTATTGTACTAAAGTGAAGACTATGGAGTAGTGTAAAGGTGTTGAAAAGTACAATACAATTACAGGAAAGGTAGGTTGTGAAGATGAATGCGAACATTATTGTTTTTAATAATCATACAGGGATTGTAGAATTGATGAAACCGTTGTTTGTCAGAGAGGGTATGAATGTACTGGTGGCAAAGGATTTTGATGATTTGACACAGTTGTTAAATCAGGATGTGGCACAGCTTCTTCTTTTGGATATAGTCATCGGTACCAAGGGAATGGATTTGGGAGTGGAGTGCATCAGAAAAATACGAGGCATCAGTAACATGCCCATGATTGTGGTTTCCGATAAGAAGGATGACGGGTCGAAGATAAAGGCATTGAATGCAGGAGCGGATGATTACTGTACCACAGAGTGCAGCCCTTTAGAGCTTATGGCACGAATTAATTCCCAGCTTCGCAGATATATGGTCCTGGTAAATATGTGTGAGAATATTGACCACATATACAAGGTAGATGATTTGGAGATTAATGACAGCTCCAGAAAAGTCACTGTGGGCAAGCGAGAGGTGCGATTGACACCTATCGAGTATAAGATACTGAAGCTTTTGGTAATGGAAAAAGGGAAAGTTTTTTCCGTGGATGATATTTATGAGAATATCTGGAAAATGACTCCAATCGGAGCGGATAATACTATAGCGGTACATATCCGTCACATCAGAGAAAAGATTGAAGTGAATCCCAAACAACCCAGATATTTAAAGGTAGTGTGGGGAACCGGTTATAAAGTGGGTTAAGGTTTGCAAGGTTAAAAATAAGTGGTATAATAGCCACAAAGTAGCAGGGGAAGGCTGGCGCTTTCCCTTGTTTGTTTAGGAGAAAAAGATGGAAGAGAAAAAGTTTGGATTAACCGGCAGTACCTTAAAGTGGATAGCGATTGTCACCATGCTGATTGATCATATCGGAGCCAGTATTCTGACCAAGAAGTTATTATATATGGGAGATAACCCGGAGGCTTTCGGTGGAGTTACCCCACAGTTTATAGAGCAGTATAATAATTTATACTATGTTATGCGTGTGACCAGAACGATAGGAAGAATTGCTTTCCCGATTTTCTGTTTTTTGTTGGTGGAAGGGTTCCTTAGAACGAAGGATTTTCGTAAATATTTCTTGAGAATGGCAGCATTTGCACTGTTAGCGGAAATACCCTTTGACCTGGTGTTTGCCGCAAGTCCTGTGTTTTGGGGATACCAAAACGTAATGATTACGTTACTTATCGGTATGCTTACCATGTATGGATGTAGAGTGCTGGAAGAGAAGATACCGAACAAAGTAGGACAATTTGTAGCGTGGGGCGGCTGTTTTGCCTTGGGGGCTATAGTGGCAGAACTTTTGAAAACCGATTATGGTGCCAAGGGAATCATACCCATTATGGTACTTTATTTCCTGCGTCATTTTAAGCTTTATCAGATGATTGGCGGTGCCCTGAGTTTTATTTGGGAAATACCCGCACCTCTTTCCTTTTTGTTTATTGGGTTCTATAACGGTAAGCGCGGAATGAAGATGAAGTATTTCTTTTATTTGTTTTATCCGTTGCATTTATTCATATTATACCTGATTTGTTATGCAATGGGCTTGGGAGCTATACCGGTGGTGTAGTGTATTTAGGATGATTTCGGATAGATTGGTGTCAGTGAGGAATGAGGAGCGACTATAGGTAAGTTCCAAAAGGAGAAAACAGAATGCATAATTTACAAAATTTACCCACATGGGATGGGTTGATGAAGTGTCTGGTTTGGAGACAGTTGGGAGACATCAGAAATAAGAGAATACTCGATTTCGGTAGCGGAATTGGTGTGACTGCAAATTATCTGGCAGAAAAGAATCAGGTGGTTGCCATAGAGCCTTCCCAAGAAGACGTGGAAAATCGTTGGAAAGACTATCATTACGAGCAACTTGTGGGGAGTACAGACAAGCTGCGAATGCTGGAAAGCGAAAGTTTTGATATGATCATTTGTCACAATGTATTGGAGTATGCACAGGACAGAGCAGAGATTGTAAAGGAATTTGCCAGAATACTAAAGGGCCATGGCGTAATTTCACTGGTAAAGCACAATCGTCCCGGCCGGGTAATGCAGATGGTAGTGCTTTTAAATAATTTTGAACACGCTCACAGTTTGCTGGATGGTGATGCCGGTGTGAGTTCCCAGTATGGGGCAATCAATTATTATGAGGATTCAGATGTTGAGAAGTGGTGCCCGAAACTGAAGATTAGGAAAACTTTGGGAATGAGAACCTTTTGGGATTTGCAGCAAAATCAAGAGATACATAAAGATGCTTCCTGGCAGGAGAAGATGCTGGAAGTAGAGGAACGTGTGGCAGAGATAGAAGAATATAAGCAGATTGCGTTTTTTCATCATTTGTTGATAGAGAAGGTGAGGTAATTCCATGATTAAAAGAGCCACAAACGAGGATGCAGTTACGTTGGCAAAATTAGCAATACAAATGTGGGAAGATAATATTTTAGAGGAATTGGCGGAGGAGTTTGCAGAACTTGTCCGTAGTGAAGATGCGGCATGTTTCCTTAAATATGTAGAAGATGAGGCAGTAGGGTTTGCGCAGTGTCAGCTTCGCCATGATTATGTAGAAGGGACAGATACTTCGCCGGTCGGATACTTGGAAGGAATTCTTGTGGAAGAACAGTTTCGGCATGCAGGTTTTGCAAAAGAACTGTTGCAGGCATGCGAAGACTGGGCCAAGGAAAAAGGGTGTACGGAATTTGCCAGCGACTGCGAGCTGGAGAATACAGAGAGTTTGAAATTCCATATGGCTATGGGATTTGAAGAATCGAACAGGGTGATTTGTTTTAAGAAAAATATTTAAAATTATTTTAAAATAGTGTTGACTCTTCCCTTGGGGCACGCCTTACGCTGTAGTTACGGAGGTGATTTATGATGGAAAAAAAGATGACATCAGGAGAAATTGCAAAGAAAACAGGCGTTTCTCAAAAAGCAATTCGTCTATATGACGAGAAGGGATTATTAAAGCCCACAGAGTATTCTGAAGGAAACTACAGATTGTATGACAAAGAGGCGTTGATTGTATTGGAGAAAATCATAGCGTTAAAGCAGATTGGTTTTTCTTTGGAGGAAATTCATCAGAATCTGGCAGGGGATAAGGACGTAAATATTACGGAGGCATTGACACGTCAGCTGGATATTTTGGAAGGGAAAAAATATGAAATTGAAAAGGCCATTGCCAGCATAAAGAGTGTGTTGGTGCGTCAGGGAGAAGAACCGGACTGGGATAGTGTGGCAGATATTGTGAAAATGATGCAGATTGATCAGGGAGCGGATGAAAGACACTGGGAGGCTTTAAAGCATCACGCATCACCGGAAGACTGGTATGTGATGATTTACAAGAGTTTGGGATTGCAGGCAGATAGTAGAGTGTTAGATTTGGGATGTGGATTTGCCAAGCTTTGGAGAAACAATTGGGATACCATTCCGGAAAATGTTATGATAGATGCGTATGATTTACATGGAAGCTGGGCGGATGATTTTGAAAAATATCTGGAAGAGAACAGTGATACCTTGGCAGAAGGTACACGAATCAATCTGTACTTCGAAGATGTAGAATCAGAAAACACATGGGAAGAGATAGGCAAGAGAGATTCTTATGATTGTATTATAGCCCATTATCTGATTAGCTTTTTGAAGGATGCAGAGAAGTTTGTAGCCCGGGTGGCAGATGTGCTGACAGAAGGAGGTATGTTTACCACCAATGGTGCAGGTGTAAGTTGTGAACATGCTTTTTGGCAGGAATACTTTGAAAAGATGGGACTAAAAACAGATTTTATGAAGGAAAAAGAAGCAAAGGCACAGAGGAAGCTGGATGACTTTTTGGGATTGCTTGGAAAGTACTTTACAAAGGTGGAAAATATAGCCATAGATAATAGGATGCGCTATGAGGATGCCGGTGAATTATTTGCCCGTTTATTGGAGCGTTACCCGGAAGATAAGAAGTATCTGACAGACAAAGAAAAGATGATCAAAGAGTATTTTGAGAAGGAAATTAAAGAGTGTGGAGCAATTATTGTGCCCACCAGCAATGATTTCCAACACTGTTATAAATAGCAAAACAAGGATGCCCGAAAGGACATCCTTGTTTTTAGCCTATAATTCCTAAATGTTCTAATAAAATTTTAATACCCATTATAATTAATATAATACCGCCGGCAAACTCTGCTTTGGATTTGTAACGACAACCGAAGATGTTGCCGATTTTTACGCCGATAGCGGACAGGGTGAAAGTAATAACACCGATGAAAAGTACGGCAGGAACAATCTGTACGTTTAAAAATGCGAAGGTAACACCCACAGCCAAAGCGTCAATACTGGTGGCCAGAGCAAGGATAATCATTTCTTTAAAAGCCAAGGAATCGTTTGTGCACTCCTCTTCTTTGGATAGGGCTTCTTTAATCATGTTTCCGCCGATGATGGATAAAAGAATAAAGGCAATCCAGTGATCGATACTTGTTATGTAAGTGCTGAATTGGCTGCCCAACAGGTAACCAAGGGCAGGCATCAATGCCTGAAAACCACCGAACCAAAGTCCTACAATCAGGGATTTTTTGAGAGTGATTTTCTGCATAGCCAGACCTTTACAAATAGCTACTGCAAAGGCGTCCATGGAAAGACCTACGGCAATAATAAATAAGCTGATAAGATTCATGAAGTGTTCTCCTATACTACATTCATATTTAGAATTAGAAAAAACATGAAACTTTTGTTATCGTAGCGTAATAAGAAAAGTTTGTCAATAAGGAAATGCTCGTACTTGAGAGGATACGTAAAAATATGGTAATATAGTATGAGGTAATACAAAAACGGAAAGAATGAATTTTAAATACCATATTGAAATAAACGGAGGTCGATGAAATGACAGAAACATTACAAAAATTTAAGGATTACTTAGAGGTGTTGGCACATTATGAGCATGTGGTAACGCAACTTCAGTGGGATATGCAGACCCAGACACCAAAGAAGGGATATGATAACAAAGTAGAAGTGATGACTTACTTTTCATCGGAAGTATTTAGGATGCAGACAGCCGAAGAATATGAACAAATGTTAAATGCTTTGTCTGAGGAATCCGTGTTTGAACAGCTGGATGAGGGAATGCAGGTTACTGTGAAACGCAGAAAGAAAAGCTTTGAAGAGGATAAGCGGATTCCAAAGGATTTTTATGAGGAAATGGTGAGAGCCTGTGCGCATTCTGAGAAAGCCTGGGAGGAGGCTAAGGAAAAGGAGGATTTTGAACTCTTTGCGCCTCATCTGCAAAAAATGATTGATTATAGCAGACAGTTGGTGGGTTATACTAAGCCGGATATGGATGTATATGATGCTCTATTGGATATGTACGAGGAAGGTATGGATAGTGAGACCGTAGACCGATTGTTTAGAGAGCTTAAGGAAGGACTGGTGCCTTTGCTTAAGAGAATAGCAGCTAAGCCGGAGCCGGACACAAGTCAGTTTGAAGATTCTTATGATATTGAAAAACAAAGACAGTGGTGTGAGTTTTTACTGCACTATATCGGTTTTGATATGGAAGCCGGAGTTATGGGAGAAAGTGCACATCCTTTCACTACCGGTTTTGGACCTAAGGATGTGCGTGTGACCAACCATTATAGAGAAAATGAACCTATTGACGCTATGTATAGTATGATTCATGAGGGTGGTCATGGTATTTTCGAGCAAGGGGTAGATGCATGTTATGAAAATACGGATGTGGCAAAAATAGATTTCTTAGGTCTGCATGAGAGTCAGTCACGCTTTTATGAAAATATATTAGGCAGAAATATAAATTTCTGGAAACCCATTTATGAAAAACTGGGAGAGTATCTGCCGAAATTTAAAGAAATCAGCTTGGAAGACTTTTACAGAGAAATCAATCATGTGGTACCCAGTTACATTCGTACCATGGCAGATGAGGTGACTTACAGCTTGCATATTATTCTGCGATATGAGTTGGAAAAGGCAATTTTCCGTGAGGGTGTGGAAGCGAAAGAACTGCCTAAGATGTGGAATGATAAGATGGAGGAGTTGATTGGCGTTCGTCCTACAAATGATGCGGAAGGAATCTTGCAGGATATTCACTGGGCGGGTGGCTCTTTCGGTTACTTCCCGACTTATGCTTTGGGTAATATTTATGATGGTATGTTCTTGGAAGCGATATCTGAAGACTTGGGAGATATTGATACAATTCTGGCAGAAGGCAGAGTGAAAGAGATTACCAAGTGGCTTCATGAAAAAATCCACAAGTATGGTTCGCTGCGTACTTCCAAGGAAGTGATTGAAAAGGTATGCGGCAAAGAAATCAGCGCTAAGCCCATACTCAAATATTTCGAAGAGAAGTACACGAAGCTGTACGAATTGAAGTAAGGGCGCAGAAACCACGAGGCAGGGGTAAGGTATACCCTATAAAGGACCTTCGGAGTGTCGTCTTCACTTGGCGAGGTTTTTTCAGAGCCCAAAAGATTGCAAGGCAATCTTTGGAGGCTACGACCTCCGTCAGAGCGAGAGCACGTCCGTATAGGGTGTACCTTGCCCCTGCCTCGTGGTTTTCGGTCTATATTTTATAAAAAGTTTAGAAAAATAAGCTTGCATTACAGAATATATGTGTTATAGTAGTTGTAGAACAAATGAAGATTTGTGCCAGATAGTATGTAAGGAGGAGTGCATATGAATATTTCTAAATTTACACAGAAATCCATGCAGGCAGTGGAGAACTGCCAGAAGCTTGCTTATGAATACGGTAATCAGGAGATTGAGCAGGAGCACCTTCTTTATAGCTTATTAACTATAGAGGATAGTCTGATTCTAAAGCTGATTGAACGTATGGAGATTCATAAGGAGCATTTCCTGAATCGTGTGGAGCAGGCGTTAAATAAAAGGACTAAGGTGCAGGGCGGTCAGGTTTATGTGGGCCAGTATCTGAATAAGGCATTAATTAGTGCAGAGGACGAAGCCAAGCTTTTGGGCGATGAATATGTTTCGGTAGAGCATTTGTTTTTGGCACTGCTTAAGAATCCCAGCAGAGAAATGACCGAGCTGTGGAAGGAATATGGTATTACCAGAGAGCGTTTTTTGCAGGCTTTGTCAACCGTTCGGGGAAACCAGCGTGTGACCAGTGATAATCCGGAAGCAACCTATGATACCCTGGAGAAGTATGGTCAGGATCTGGTGGAACGGGCGCGTAATCAGAAATTGGATCCGGTAATCGGCAGAGATAGTGAGATTCGTAATATTATTCGTATTCTTTCCAGAAAGACCAAGAATAACCCGGTACTTATCGGTGAACCCGGTGTGGGAAAAACTGCAGTAGTAGAAGGACTGGCACAGCGTATTGTGCGTGGTGATGTGCCGCAGGGACTGAAGGATAAGAAGATTTTTGCACTGGATATGGGAGCTTTGGTAGCCGGTGCCAAATATCGGGGTGAGTTTGAAGAACGTCTGAAGGCAGTGCTGGAAGATGTGAAAAATTCGGACGGACAGATTATTTTGTTTATTGATGAGCTGCATACCATTGTGGGTGCCGGTAAAACGGATGGAGCCCTGGATGCAGGTAATATGCTAAAACCCATGCTTGCCAGAGGAGAATTGCATTGTATCGGTGCTACTACTTTGGATGAGTATCGCCAGTATATTGAAAAAGACCCGGCTCTGGAGCGTCGTTTCCAGCCGGTGATGGTGGATGAACCTACCGTGGAGGATACCATATCCATTTTGCGAGGTTTGAAGGAGCGTTATGAGGTTTACCATGGTGTGAAGATTATGGATAATGCACTGGTAAGTGCAGCAGTACTTTCACACCGTTATATTTCGGATAGATTTTTGCCGGATAAGGCTATTGACTTGGTGGATGAAGCATGTGCCTTGATTAAGACGGAGCTGGATAGTATGCCTACGGAATTAGATGAGTTGCAGCGTAAATGCATGCAGCTGGAGATTGAAGAGGCGGCACTGAAGAAAGAGGACGACCGTATCAGCAAGGAACGTCTGGAGAGTCTGCAGAAGGAGCTGGCGGATCTTAAGGAAGAATTTTCAAGTCGCAAGGCCCAGTGGGATAATGAAAAGAAGTCAGTAGAAAATCTTTCCAAACTCAGAGAACAGATTGATGAGGTAAATAGCCAGATTCAGATTGCGCAGCGTGAAGGAAATCTGGAGAAGGCGGCCGAATTAAGCTACGGTACTTTGCCTAATTTAAGAAAACAGCTGGAAACAGAAGAGAATCGTGTGAATAATGAAGAGCTTTCTCTGGTAAGGGAAAAAGTCTCTGACGAGGAAATTGCTAAGATTATTTCCCGCTGGACCGGTATTCCGGTGGCAAAGTTAACGGAAAGTGAACGTAATAAGACCTTGCATTTGGACGATGAACTTCATAAAAGAGTCATCGGTCAGGAGGAGGGTGTTACTAAGGTGACAGAGGCAATCATTCGTTCCAAGGCAGGGATTAAAGATCCTTCCAAACCCATTGGTTCCTTCTTGTTTCTGGGACCTACCGGTGTTGGCAAAACAGAGCTGGCGAAGGCGCTGGCAGCCTCTTTGTTTGATGATGAAAACAATATGGTGCGTATTGATATGAGTGAGTATATGGAGAAGTATTCCGTATCCAGACTGATAGGAGCACCTCCCGGATATGTAGGCTATGAAGAAGGCGGACAGCTGACGGAAGCGGTGCGCAGAAAACCGTATAGTGTTGTACTTTTTGATGAAATTGAAAAGGCACATCCGGATGTTTTCAATGTACTGTTACAGGTGTTGGACGACGGTCGTATTACGGATTCTCAGGGACGTACCGTGGATTTCAAAAATACCATACTCATTATGACCTCTAATATTGGTGCTCATTATTTGTTAGAGGGAATAGAGGAAGACGGAACCATTTCACCGGAAGCTGAAAAAATGGTAATGAATGAGCTGCGCGGACACTTCAGACCGGAGTTTTTAAATCGTTTGGATGAAACGATTCTTTTCAGGCCATTAACCAAGGCTAATATCGGTGGAATCATTAAGCTGATTGTAGCTGAGTTAAATATGAGATTAGCTGACAGAGAGTTAACAATTGAGTTAACGCAGGAAGCTGAAAACTTCATTATTGAGCAGGCATATGACCCGGTTTATGGTGCCAGACCACTGAAAAGGTATATTCAGAAGTATGTGGAAACCCTAGCGGCTAAGCTGATTTTGGCAGATTTAGTCAAAAGTGAGGACACAATTTTAATCAATTTAAACAAAAATGCATTAGAAGCCCTTGTAAAGGCTTAAAAACTTAAAATTCCTGTTGTAATACTAACTAAAATTTGCTAATATTAAATTAATATTTAGCTAAATGGAGGGGTATTGCAATGGGAATTATTTTTTGTGAGAAGGAACGACTTTTTAAGCTGGATACACCGAATACAACTTATATTATTGGGTTAATTGCAGAAGAGGGATTTTTAGGACATGCCTATTATGGTAATAAGGTAGAAGATATTCAGGGAGCAAGTACACTTATGCGTATTTATGAGGCTCCTTTTACACCGGACACCAATGCCAGGGACAGATTGTCCTTTTTGGATTGCTTCCCCACAGAATATTCTGCGCATGGTGTAGGAGATTACAGAGAAAGTAGTATCCGCGTAAAAACAAAAGGGGGTCACAGCGCGGTATTATTAACCTATGTATCTCACGAGATTTATAAGGGAAAAGATAAGCTGAAAGGACTTCCGGCTACTTTTGGTAACGAGGATGAGGTAACAACTTTGGCAATTACTTGCGAAGATAAGGTGATTGGTTTAAAGGCAATACTTCGATACAGTGTATTTGAAAAGGTAGATGCCATTGCCAGAAGCGTAGAAGTAATTAATGCAGGTAATGATAAGATTATATTAAATAAAGTGATGAGTAGCTGTCTGGATATGGACAATCGTGATTTTGACATGATTACCATGCACGGTTCCTGGGCAAGAGAACGTCATATGGAAAGAAAGCCTCTAGGCCATGGTAAGCATAGCGTGGCTTCGGTTCGTGGTGAGGGTGGCCATCAGGATCATCAGTTCATGGCACTTTTGGAGAAAACAGCTACACAGACCTATGGTGATGTATATGGCTTCCACTTAGTATATTCCGGTAACTTCCGCATGATGGCAGAAGTAAACCAGTTTAACAGTGTACGTGTGATTGGCGGTATTGAACCGGAGGACTTTAGCTGGGTGTTGAATGCAGGAGAATCCTTCCAGGCACCGGAAATGATTTTGGTATATTCGTCCGCAGGTTTGGGCGGTATGAGCCGTGCTTTCCATGATTTGTACAGAAATCATTTAATCCGTAGTCCGTATAAGGACAAAAAGCGCCCTATTCTGATTAATAACTGGGAAGCTACTTATTTTGATTTTAACGAAGAAAAGCTTTTGGATATTGCTAAGGAAGCGTCCAAGCTGGGAATAGAAATGCTGGTTATGGATGACGGTTGGTTCGGTAACCGATACGATGATAACCGTGCTCTGGGCGACTGGCAGGTAAATGAAGAGAAGTTAAAAGGCGGACTTAAGAAACTGGTAGACGGCGTAAATGCATTGGGTATGGAATTCGGTATCTGGTTTGAACCGGAAATGATTTCGCCGGAGTCTAAGCTGTATGAGGAGCATTCCGACTGGGCTATTGCAATTCCGGGCAGAACACCGGGACTTGCCAGAAATCAGTTCGTACTGGATATCAGCCGTAAGGAAGTCCGTGATTATATTTTAGATATGATGTTTGAAGTACTTCACAGTGCCAATATTAAGTATGTGAAGTGGGATATGAACCGACCTTTGAGTGATTTGGGAAGTGTGGCTTTAGCGGCAGAAAATCAGGGTGAGTTGTATCACAGATTTGTGCTGGGTATGTATGATATGCAGGAAAGACTTCTTGCAGAATTCCCGGATTTACTTTTGGAGAACTGTTCCGGTGGCGGTGCACGTTTTGACCCGGGTATGTTGTATTACAGCCCGCAGATTTGGTGCTCTGATGATACGGATGCGATTGAAAGACTGCAGATTCAGGAAGGTACTTCTTTGATTTATCCTTTATCTTCCATGGGAGCTCACGTCAGTGTATGTCCGAACCACACCGTGGGAAGAAATACACCGTTTGAGACAAGAGGTTATGTGGCTTTGGCAGGAACCTTTGGATATGAGCTGGATATTACCAAGCTGAGTGAGGAAGACAAGGCTATGGTACAGAAGCAGACGGCTATGTATCATATGTTTAATGATATTGTAAGGGAAGGCGATTATTACAGAATTGCTTCTTACAGAGAAAATCATTTATATGATTGTTATCAGGTGGTAAGCAAGGATAAAAAGCGTAGTCTGGTATTCTGCGTGCAGGTAATGAACGAAGCAAATATGAAGTCGCGCATTTTGAAGCTTCAGGGATTGGATGCGCAGACAGTATATAAAGTGAATGAATTAGACATGAATGCAGAGGATAAGACAGGCATAGTAAAAACAACCGATAAAGCATTCAGTGGTGCACTATTAATGCAGGGTGGTATGGTAATGGAACGCATGTGGGGCGATTTCAGAGCCAAACTAATCTACCTGGAAGCATAGAAGGTTGGTGACATATGGCGAAGAGTGTAAGAATGGCAGATATTGCCAAACAATTGGGAGTAAGTACGGTAACCGTTTCTAAAGCGCTTTCCGATCAAAAAGGTGTTAGCGAGGAAATGCGTGGAAAAATTAAGGCTTTGGCAGAAGAAATGGGTTATAAGTCCAGTACGGCTCTAAAGACTGAAGCAAAAAGAAGCTACAACATCGGCTTGGTGGTATTGGAAACCTATATTGAAAAGTATTCTTCCTTTTATTGGGAGTTTTACCAGAAAATCAATATCAGTGCCAGCAAGGAAAATTGTTTTGTGATTTTGGAAGTGTTGGAAGCAAACAGTGAAAGAGATTTGATAATACCCAAGATGGTACAGGAAAAGAAAATCGATGGTCTGATGATTTTAGGTAGATTAACTACGGAATACCTGATTATGCTTCAAAAGAAGGCGGACATTCCGGTAGTCTATATGGACTTTTATGATCAGAAAGCCATGGCGGACAGTGTGATTAGTAACAGCTTTTATGGTGCCTATAATATTACCAGCTATTTGTTTGAAATGGGACATCGTAAAATAGGTTTTGTCGGTACACTTCTGGCAACAGAAAGTATTACGGACCGTTATCTTGGCTATGTGAAGGCCATGATGGAAAATGGTGAGTATCCTAAAAAGGAATGGTTGATTCAGGATAGAGAATCGCATATCCGTATTTTTGAAAAGCTGGAATTGCCACAGGATATGCCGACAGCCTTTGTTTGTAATAGTGACCTGACAGCCAGTGGTCTGATAAAGACCTTGAATGAGAAGGGGTATCGTGTACCCGAGGATATTTCCGTAGTGGGCTATGATGACTACTTGTATCCGGGACTTTGCGACATAGGTATTACTACATATTCCGTAGATATGGAGCGTATGGCTCAGATGGGTAGTGAGATTTTGATGCAAAGAATTGAAGGCAGCACACTTCCGTGCAGTATGCAGGTAGTAGAGGGTAAGCTGGTGCTTAAAGAAAGCGTTAATCACATAAAGTAGTGAAAGGAATGGAAAAGATGAGTATCGCAGTAGAAATGAAACAACATTTGGAAGAAGTAATTATTCCTTTTTGGAAAAATTTAAAAGATGATGAGTTTGGCGGTTATTACGGCTATATGGATACCAAAGATTTGACTTTGGACAAGAAAGCAGTAAAAGGATGCATATTAAACAGTAGAATTCTGTGGTTCTTTTCCAATGCATGGATGACCTTGAAGGACGATAGTCTGAAGGAATATGCAGACCATGCTTATGCATTCATGAAAAAATATTGTGTGGATGAAGAAAGAGGCGGTGTTTACTGGTCTGTAACTTATGACGGTAAGCCGGAAGACACTACCAAGCATACTTACAATCAGGCATTTGCTATTTATGCACTTTCTTCTTACTATGATGCATCCGGTAATAAGGAAGCGCTGGAACTGGCAAAGAAGTTACAGAATGTAGTGGAAGAAAAGTGTTTTGACGAAGTGGGTTATAAGGAAGCGTTGGATATTAACTTTAATCCGGCAGAAAATGATAAGCTTTCTGAAAACGGTGTTATGGCAGACAGAACCATGAATACTTTGCTTCATGTGTTTGAGGCATATACAGAGCTGTATCGTGTGGCAAAGGATGAAGTTGCAGCGGTAAAGCTTCGTTGGATGATGGATTTGATCGCAGGAAAAATTTACAATCCGGAGCGTCATCGTCAGGAAGTATTCTTTGACAATGAGTACAAATCTTTGATTGATTTACACTCCTACGGTCATGATATTGAAACAGCCTGGTTGACCGACAGAGGCGCAGAGGTTTTGGGAGATGCTGCATATATTGCTAAGATGGCACCGATTACTGCAGATTTGGAGCAGTGTGTGTACAAACTGGCTTATAGCAACAATTCCTTCAAAAACGAGTGTGAACGTGGTGTAGACGATGAGAGACGTGTATGGTGGGTACAGGCAGAAGCTGTGGTAGGTTTCTACAATGGCTGGCAGAAAGATAACACCAAGACACATTACTTAGAGGCTGCGGAAACCATTTGGGAGTTTATTAAAGAGTATGTAGTAGATAAGAGACCGGGCAGTGAGTGGTTCTCTGAAGTGGATCAGTTCGGTAAGCCGGATATGGAGAAGCCGGTATTGGAGCCTTGGAAGTGTCCTTATCATAACGGACGTATGTGTATGGAAATTATTAAGAGAACAGAATTGATTTAGTAAGAAGAAAAGCCTGGGAGTTAGGGCAAAAAATAAATGTTTGCGTATAATGCGCAAGGAAAGAGGGAGAAAATGATTCATCCAAAATATTATGAAGAGCTTGCAAAGCAGGAAGCTTTGATTACTCGTAAGAATGAAGTAGATACTGAATTTTACAATGGTTTATTTGAAAGATACAAGTACCCTGTAATTACCAGAGAACATGCTCCGATTTTCTGGAGATATGATGTAAATCAGGAAACCAATCCGTACTTTATGGAAAGACTTGGTATCAATGCAGCTATGAACTCCGGTGCCATTGAGTTAAATGGTAAATATTATTTGGTAGTTCGTGTGGAAGGTAATGACAGAAAGAGTTTCTTTGCAGTAGCAGAGTCTGATAATGGTATTGATAACTTCCGTTTCTGGGATTATCCTATTTTGTTGGAGGATACTTGTCCGGAAGAAACCAATGTATATGATATGCGTCTGACCAAGCATGAAGATGGTTATATTTACGGTGTGTTCTGTTCAGAAAGCAAGGATACTACAGTAAGTGACCTTTCCGCAGCAGTGGCGGCAGCAGGTATTGTAAGAACTAAGGATTTAAAGACTTGGGAGAGACTGCCGAACTTAAAGACATTGAATTCTCCTCAGCAGAGAAATGTTGTACTTCATCCGGAATTTGTAGATGGTAAGTACGCATTCTACACCAGACCGATGGATGATTTCATTGACACCGGTTCCGGCGGCGGTATCGGCTTCGGTTTGTGCGATGATATTACCAATGCAGTAATCGATGAAGAAATTATTACCAGCAAGAGAAAGTACCATACCATTACTGAAGTAAAGAATGGTGCAGGTGCAGTGCCCATCAAGACCGACAAGGGTTGGATTCATATTGCACATGGTGTAAGAAATACAGCAGCAGGTCTGCGTTATGTTATTTATGCGTTTGCAACCTCTTTGGAAGATCCTACTAAGGTAATAGCAGAACCTTCCGGACTGTTAATCGGACCCAGAGGTGAGGAACGTGTTGGTGATGTTTCCAACGTAGTATTTACCAATGGTGCAATTGCAAAGGACAACGGTGAAGTTTATATTTACTACGCTTCCAGCGATACCAGAATGCATGTGGCTACCACGACTATCGATAAGTTGGTTGACTATGTATTTAACACACCGGAGGATCCGCTTCGCAGTGTAGAGTGCGTAGCACAGAGATGCGATTTGATTAAGAAGAATCTGGAATTGTTGAATAAATAAAATTCGTAAAAAGCTATATTGGGGGCATAAAAATGAATACAGAGATTCTGAATACATATGTAGGCGTAGGCGAGGTAGCTATCTCGCCCTACGACGAGAAATTACAGTATAGCGGTAGAATGGACTTTGAGTACGAGGGTGGACCTTTGATGGTGTACCCTTGTAGTTATGTTAAGATTCGTTTTACCGGTAAAAGCATTAAAGCGGTTATGACCAATATTAAAGGATATTGGAACAGTGAAATGGGCTGGATTCTGGATGGTAAGGAAGGCAGAGGTTTGCTTAAGGACGAAGGCGTCAGTGTAGTTACCATTGCAGAAGATTTGGCAGAGGGCGAGCATGAACTATGTTTTTACAAGCGTATGGATTGCTGTCATATGGCAGTATTCCACGGATTTGTGGCAGATGAGGGCTTTGAGTTATTGACGCCGCCTGCAAGACCGGCCAGAAGAATTGAAGTGTTTGGGGATTCCGTATCTGCCGGAGAGGTTTCGGAAGCTATTGAATACTGTGGATTGGCAGACCCGGAACATAACGGAGAATATTCCAACAGTTACTATTCTTATGCATGGATTACTGCACGTAAGCTGAATGCAGAGCTTCATGATGTGGCACAGGGCGGTATTGCACTTCTTGATGGTACCGGTTATTTTAACCAGCCGGATGCAAGGGGCATGGAATATATGTATGATAAAATTCAGTACCAGCCATGGTTTACGGATGGTAAGACCTGGGACTTTTCTAAATATACTCCACATTTGGTAATCCTTGCTTTTGGACAGAATGATGCCCATCCTGAAAACTATATGGCAGAAGATTACAATTGTGAAAAGGCAGTGCATTGGAGAGCAAAGTATGCGGAATTTGTCAAGAAAATCCGCGAGATTTATCCTGCAGCACATATTATTTGTAAGACCACTATTTTGAACCATGATTTTGGTTGGGACAGAGCGATTGAGCAGGTAGTAAATGAGCTTAAGGATGAGCAGGTACATTACTTCAAATACACGAATAACAGTGTTGGCACCCATGGACATATCAGACGTCCGGAGGCAGAAAAGATGGCTGAGGAATTAAGTGTATTTGTGGAAGAAATCAATGCAAAGTACGGATTTTTCCCGGAATAGGAGGACAAAATGGCAAATAAATATATTGAGTCAAGTATTGTAAATAAAGGAAACCTGGCACGTTTAAAGGCTTGCATGAAGCGTGCACAGGCAGGAGAGAAGCTGGTAATCGGTTATTTGGGCGGTTCTATTACCATGGGTAGTCTGGCAACTGTTCAGGAAAAATGTTATGCATATTTGAGCCATATGTGGTGGAAAGAAACATTTCCACAGGCGGATATTAAGTTTGTAAATGCCGGTATCGGTGCGACTACTTCTCAGTTTGGTGTAGCCAGAGTGGAAGAGGATTTACTTAGCTACAAGCCGGATGTGGTATTTATTGAGTTTACGGTAAATGATGATGCAACTGCACATTTTCAGGAGACTTACGAAGGATTGGTGCGTAAGGTGTACGGTCATGAACTGGCTCCGGCAGTAATTACTTTGCAGAATGCATTTTACCATGATGGTGTGTGTGCAGAAGAAATTCATACACCGGTAGCAAAGTATTATGATTTGCCGATAGTAAGCTTTAAGAAGGCGGTAGTACAGAGAGTTATGGATGGAGAAATCGTGGAAACCGATATTACTCCGGACCATTTACATCCCAATGATAAGGGACATGCTCTGTTAGCAGAAACAGTAAGATATTTCTTGGATCAAGTGTATGCAGAGCTTGACGTGGAAGAGACTCCGGTTGCATTGAAAGAGGAGACTATAACCAAGAACCGTTATGAGAGTTCTGTTCGTTACCGCAACAAAAATATGGTAGTAAAGACAGCGAAGAATTTTGTGGAAGATACCTCCGTACAGGAGCATATTACTCATATCTTTAAGAATGGTTGGATGTTCTCAGAGGAAGGTGCGTACATAGAAGTTGAAGTGGATGCAACTTGTTTGGGTATTCAGTATCGTCGTACCATACAGCACCCTGCACCGTCTATGAAGGTACTTGTGGACGGTAAAGAAGTAACCGTGCTTAATGGTGAATTCGATGAAACCTGGGGCGATTTGATTGCTTTGGAGACCATCTTTGAGAACGAGGAAAAGGCAAAGCACACCGTGCGTCTGGAGCTTGTAAATGTGCATGAGGATGATAAGCTGCCGTTCTATTTGGTGTCATTCCTTTGTTCGTAAAAGTGTAAAATAAGATAGTACAGGGTATAAAAGGCTGTATAGATTAATAATACTAGTGAGAGGATAAATCTATGTTTGGAAAAGATTTTGTATGGGGCGTTGCGGACAGTGCGTATCAGGTAGAAGGTACCTGTAAGCGTGAGGATGGCAGCGGAAAATGTGTATGGGATGATTTCTGCGAAAATGGCGGAGTATATGGCGGTCACCAGGTAGGTGTGGGCTGTGACAGAGTGAACCGTTATCCGGAGGATTTTGCTTTGATGAAAGCACTTGGCATCAAGCATTATCGTTTCTCTGTGCAGTGGGCGAGAATTTTGCCGAATGGTATCGGAGAGGTAAGTGAGGAAGGTATTACTTACTACCGTGAAATGATTAAAGAAATGAAGCGTAACGGTATTGAACCGTACTTTACTCTGTTCCACTGGGAGTATCCTCAGGCACTGCAGGATATGGGTGGCTGGTTAAATCCGGACTGCGTGGACTGGTTTGAAAATTATGCAAAAGTAATTGCAGAGAATTTCTCTGATTTGTGTACCTACTTTATTACCATGAACGAGCCGCAGTGCTTCGTAGGTTTGGGACATTTAAAGGGTGAGCACGGACCGGGATTTAAGTTGCCTTATAAGGACACTTTCCAGATTGCGCACAATGCGTTGAAGGCGCATGGTAAGGCGGTTATTGCCTTGAGAAAGTATGCGAAGAAGCCCATTTTGGTAGGATATGCACCTACCTGTGGCGTTCAGCTTCCGGCAACAGAGAGCCCGGAGGATATCGAAGCTGCCAGAAAGGCATACTTCAGCTGTATCAATCCCATGGACAACTGGACATGGAATGTGGCATGGTTCAGCGACCCGGTATTTTTAGGTAAGTATCCGGAGCAGGGTGTGGAAAGATTTAAGGAGTATTTGCCGGAGATTACCGAGGAAGATATGAAGTTAATCAGTCAGCCTTTGGATTTCATGGGACAGAATGTGTACAACGGCTTCTACGTAAAAGATGATGGAGAGGGTAATGCACAATACGTGGATTATTACCATGGTTTCCCGAAGACCTCTGTGCAGTGGCCCGTAACACCGGAATGTGTATATTGGAGTTGTAGATTTTTGTACGAGCGTTATCATATTCCCATGTATTTGACCGAGAACGGTATGGCGTGTCATGATACGGTATCTGTGGATGGAAAGGTACATGACCCTAACCGTATTGACTTCTTAGAGAGATATTTGGCTTGGGTGCAGAGAGCGGTGGATGAAGGTATTGATATTCGCGGCTACTTCCTGTGGAGCTTTTCGGATAACTTCGAGTGGAATTGTGGATTTAACGACCGTTTTGGCATTGTGTATGTAGATTACAATACTCAGAAGAGAATTGTGAAGGATTCCGGATATTGGTATCGTGAGGTTATGAAGAGCAATGGCAGAAGTTTGGCAGTAAATAATCCTACCAAGGAAATTTTGTTCTTGGAGCCGGTACTGAAGGAATGTGTATGGGGCGGTAACCGTTTGGTAACAGAGTTCCCATACAAGGCAGATGCAGAGGCAATCGGTGAGTGCTGGGCAATCAGTGCACATCCTCACGGAGACTGTCAGATTACCCAGGGATGTCATAAGGGAAAGACTTTATCTCAGCTTTACAAGGAAGAAAAAGCTTTGTTTGGTAATCTGAACTACGAGGAGTTCCCGTTACTGGTAAAGATTATTGACGCCAAGGGCGATTTGAGTATTCAGGTGCATCCTAACGATGAATATGCGCAGAATAAGGAAGGTGTTCCTTTCGGCAAAACAGAGTGTTGGTATATTATGGATTGTGATGAGGATGCAACTTTGGTTATCGGTCATCATGCACAGACCAAGGAAGAACTGGTAAAGATGATTGAAGAGAACCGTTATGAGGAGTTGATTCGTCAAGTGCCGGTACAGAAGGGGGATATGATTCAGATTGACCCGGGTACCGTACATGCCATTAAGGGTGGTTTCCTGATTTTAGAGACCCAGCAGAATAGTGATATTACCTACAGAGTGTATGATTATAACCGTATGGTGGATGGTAAGCCTCGTCAGCTTCATGTGGCACAGAGTATTGATGTAATCAATGTGCCGGATGAAACTTACAAGACTGCTATTACTAAGGCTTCTGCAGTAGTAGATAATCAGTTGACACAGCTTGCGGTAAGTGATTATTATAAGGTATGGAAACTGAATGTAGTGGAAGAAGTTGTTGTAGAGCAGTCATATCCGTTCTTAATCGTAAGTGTATTGGAAGGCTACGGTATTATTGATGGGCACTCTGTAAAGAAAGGCGACCATATGCTGATTCCAAGTGGTTACGGTAAGATTTCCATGTTGGGTAATATGGAGTTAATTGTATCTACAGCGGTAGAAAAGTAAGGAGAGTTTTATGATACCTAATGATCCGGTAATGCTTTTAAGCTTTGTGAATTTGAAACTGAGAGATTTTTATGGTAGTCTTGACGCTTTGTGTGAAGACTTGGATGTAGATAAGGCAGAAGTGGTAGAAAAGCTTGCAGGTATTGATTATCACTATAATGCGGATAGGAATCAGTTTGTGTAATGGCAGAGAATCAGGTAAAGCAATGTGATATATGTATTGGTTGTGGTAGGTGTGGAGTGCCTGCAGAGGAATCCCTACGTGTGGTGACGCAGTCTTTTTTGACAACAAAGAAGCAACGTGCCGACGCTGGGGAAAGCTTTGTGTTGGCAGATATTGGCACCACTACCATAGCCATGGAGCTTTATAATGTGTCCGGTGAGAAAGTGGAGGAATATGTGTCCCCTAATCCTCAAAGGATTTTTGGGGCAGATGTGATTTCCAGAATTCAGGCGGCGGAAAATCCCATGAATGCCAGACAGATGCAAAGCTTGGTAAAAGGAGTATTGGAACGTGGCATACAAAAATTAAAGGATACCGGTATGGTATTTGACAGAATGTATGTGGCGGCCAATACTACCATGTTATATCTTTTGATGGGACATGAGGCAGAACCTTTGGGACGGGCACCTTTTGAAGCTTTCTATTTGGAAAGTGAATCCTTTGCGATAGGAAATGTACAGGTGGTAACCTTGCCCGGTTTATCTGCATTCCTGGGAGCGGATGTTTTGGCCGGAGTTTTGGCTTGCGGTATGCATGAGACAGAAGAAATCAGTTTGCTGATAGATTTGGGTACCAATGGTGAAATGGTGCTGGGAAACCGGGAGAAAATGATTGCGTGCAGTACGGCAGCAGGTCCGGTTTTTGATGGCTTATGTAACAAGGACGGACAAATGGTCTGGGGCGCAGACTTGGTGCATTTGGTGGCGAAGCTCATGGAGAATGGTATTGTTGATAAAACCGGTTTGCTTGCAGAAAAGTATTTTGCATCAGGGATTGATATTGGTGGTGTGCGCATTAAGCAGGAACATATTCGTAATCTGCAGACTGCCAAAGCGGCGATTGCCACAGGAATTATGTACCTGTTGCAAGAATCAGGAGTATCGACTGAAAGAGTCAATAAGGTGTATCTGGCCGGTGGATTCGGCTATTTTCTACAGGAAGAGGATGCCATGCGGATTGGTTTGTTGCCGAAGGAGTTTCGCGGAAAGGTAGTATCTGCCGGAAATACAGCTTTGGCAGGCGCATATACTTACGGAAGGCTGAAAGACCGGGAAACAGTAACGGATAAGTTGAGACAAACTGTGCAAATTCGTAATCTGGCACAGTGGGAGCACTTTAATGAGCACTTTATACAAAATATGGATTTCCCGAATAATTAACGCATATATTGTAGGAAAAACATAAAGGTGCGATGAATATGAAAAAGAACAGAACAGCTTTACTGATGATAGGAATCATGGTAGAGCTGTTTTTCTTATTATTTTTATTGGGAAAATATGTATTGACTGATACAGTTTCGGCGGGGAGCGAAGGAGTCATTTACGGAGAAAAGGACGGTTTGGGAAAGGGTGAGCAAAAGCAAGTGGCTCTTACCTTTGATGACGGTCCTCATCCCTACTATACGGAACAGCTTTTGGATGGTTTGAAGGAACGTGGAGTGGTTGCAACATTTTTCGTGACCGGAGAGCATGCATTGCTACATCCTGATGTGATTAAGCGGATGCAGGAGGAGGGACATCTGATCGGTAATCATACGTACACACATATGCAGCTGCGTAGTGATAATCGGGCTGAATTTCTGGAAGAATTGCAATTGACCAGTCAAGTCATTAAAGAAATCACAGGAGAAGATACCCTGTATGTGCGACCACCCTATGGCTCCTGGGACAAAAGCATCGAAAAAGAGCTGAATATGATACCGGTTTTATGGACGGTAGACCCGCTGGACTGGTGCTCGGACGATGTGTCTTGTGTAGTAAGAAGTGTAACGGAGAAGGTGGGGGAAAATGATATTATTTTGATGCATGATTATTATGAGTCTACGGTAACAGCTGCTTTGAAGATTGTGGATGAATTACTGGAGGAGGGGTATACCTTCGTGACGGTGGAAGAGATATTGTTTGAATAAGAAGGATATGCTATAATGCACTTAAACGGAAGGATTATATTGTGGAAGGGAAAATGTGAATGAAAAAATTTCTGTTATTTATAGTAGCATGCGCATGGAATATTTTGTTCCTCTACCTTTGCGGTTTCTGGCAGCAGATACCCTTAAATATTGATTATTTTATAGATATTTTCTTCGGAGTACTTTCGGTACTTTTATTGTCCTTGGGGAATACCAGCGTGATAATACAGATAATCTGCAGAGTGAAATTTGGCAAGCTTCAAAAGAAGGTATTTGATAAAAAGTTTATCAAACAATGTATTTTGTTCGTTATTTTCTATGTGGGCTCGGCGCTATATGTGAGGGAACTGGTTTTTGTGCATGGAGCATTTTATGTAGCACTGTTTGCCTTTGTTATGAGTGTGGGATGGCTGGGAGGCAGC
>JBGVKL010000097.1:0-1701 GCA_045123675.1 Acetatifactor sp.
CTTGATGGCATTGATAGTGAACTTAATTATATGAATGAAGTAAGGGCGGAAATGGAAGCAGAATACAGAGCAGAGATGGAAGCAGAATATTATGCAGAGATGATGGCAGAGAGCGAATATTATTGATAAGTATGAGGGGCAACGTCAATCGATAAAAGGTTGTACATTGTCCTTTTTTATAGCTATTTTGAAAGAGGTTGGATTTCCTCAAATAAACATAAAGCGGATTACACAACTATGACACATCTCTGGTGTATAATGGTGTTGCGCCCCTCTCAGCCTGACTTTCAACTGATTTGATTGCCTGTCACGGAATTAACCGATATACTGTCACCAGAGAATAAAAAGAAAGAGATCCCGGAATCTTCTTCTTTGGCGAGTCGATGCATTCCAGGATCTATGGTGGTATCACTACCATGGTTATCATATCAAAGTATCGGTTAGAGTGTAAAGAGGATATTTTTTGTAATCAGTGAAGAAGATGCCATCTGTCCGGAGTGTGGAAGCTCTCTATGCAGGAGAGACAAGAAGCTGAGGGTTCATAAAGAGGCTGGCGGCAGAAAACACTGGTTTGTTATAAATCGACTTAAATGCACTAATGGAAAATGCGGGAAGCTTCATAACGAGCTGCCGGATTGCATGATTCCATACAAGCATTACGGAACACAAATCATAGAAGATGTAGTGGATGAGGTACTGGGGTCAGATGATCCGGGAACGGAGAATTATCCGTGTGAAGCAACCATGAAGCATTGGAAGTGGTGGATGTTTCAAAATAAGGCAAACATCAATGGACAGATGAAATCGATGCTGCAACATCTCATGGATTTGGATATAGAGTTCCTGAAATCCAGAGATTCTTTACTGGAGGGACTCAGAGAAAGGATAAGCCCCGGATGGCTATCGGTAGTCGTCAGGTTTATATATAATTCCGGAGGGCGAATAGAGCCCTATCCGGTAACATAAAGTTATGCACCTACTTTTGTGTGCTGTCATAGCAGCTTTGTAATAAGGTTATCTCAAGGATTTTTTTGAATTCTACGGAAAAGAGGAGGTAGCATTATGCAGAGTAAGGAAACAAAGAAATGGCAGGATGAGGAGGCATTAAAACGTTACCAGATGATAGCGCCTTTGCTGGACGAAAGTCTGGATGAAGGGAAACGACGTCAGCTGAGGGAAGAAATCGCAGAAAGGTACGACATTTCCAAACGAAGCATTTATCGTTATGAGGAAAAATATCGGGAAGGTGCATTTGATGGCTTACGTCCGATGAACCGAGAAAAGCGGCGTTCACAGGCGCTGCCGGATAATTATGAAGAAATCGTAGGTGAGGCAATTCAGTTAAAAAGGGAAGTACCAAGGCGAAGTGTCCGTCAGATCATAAAGATACTGGAAAGTGAAGGATATGCACCGCCGGGAGTCATCAAGGCATCTACCCTGCAGAGATATTTGTATAATGCGGGTCTGGGTGTGAAACAGATGAAACGCTATACGGAAAAACGCGAGACAACATCACGCAGATTCTGCAGAGCCCACAGGAATGAACTGTGGCAGGGAGATATCAAGTATGGACCGGACATCAGGCTGTCAGACGGAAGGCTGATTAAGACCTATCTGTCTTCACTGATTGATGACCATTCCAGATACATTGTACAGTCTGAATTTTATGATAATCAGAGGCAGGAAGTGGTGGAGGATACC
>JBGVKL010000098.1:0-1685 GCA_045123675.1 Acetatifactor sp.
AAATGGCATGTTTCACATCTTCATACTTCCAGTATGAAGCCCAGCAGTCGTGAACGATAATCCCTGTATAGTGCGGAAGAATTTCTGCTGCATCCATTCCTAAATGACCTCTCTTTTGATTTATGGTCAGATAGGTAAATAGTAAGCGTCTAATTTCAGGGTGTAATTAAAAATACTATCGGAATCCTCATTGCTAGGATTCCGATAAGCTAACATTTTACTCGGTTTTATTGCTACATTGTTGCTGAACTGTTTCATTCCATGGAGCTAGAGAGTCTAGTTCTTCATCTGTCATATCACTGTTTGGACGGTGCTCTAAAAGATACTTCAGATATTCATATAGGTTGAGATGGTATGCTTTCGCCATTTCTACAATTGTTAGATAAATGGCATTAGCATGAGCTCCATCAGGAGTATCTGAAAACAGCCAGTTTTTGCGACCAACAGTTACAGGTCGAATGCTGTTCTCGCTCAGATTATTGCTCAAACTGCATCGCCCATCTTCAAGGTAGGTCATAAGAAACTCCTCACGATTCTTGATGTATGTGATAGCTGTTTTTAGTTTTCCATTACTTCCAGGATTAACCTGTTTTAGCCACAACAAGAAAGCCTCAATAACTGGTTTCTCATCTTTGAGGCGACGGTTATAAATCTGTTTGACACTGTATTCTTTTTCCTTGTATGAACGCTCGTATTCAAACAGCTTATTGCAATAAAGTACACCCTGAACAGCTGGATTACTATAATCCTTTTGATGTCCTTTGGGTATGGCTTCTAATAGATATCTGCGGATGTGAGCCCAACAACAGCATCGTTTGGTTTCTTTTACTTTGTTGTAACCTTGATATCCATCTGCCATCAGATAGAAGCCTGGTTCAATTCCTTCGAGGAATTGCTTGGCGTTTTCTCCTGCCCTGGTAGGAGTGTAATTGTAGAGGATGATAGGATTTAATCTATCCTCACCTGTACGAATCAGCCAGAAGTATGATTTCGACTGAGCCCTTCGCCCTTCTTCTTTTAAAACCTGAATGGGCGTTTCGTCCATCATAAGAAATCTTCTTTTGAGAAGTTCACGATGGAAGAAGTCATAAACAGGCTGCAGGTATTCCTGGGCGGCTGTTATAATCCAACGAGCCATTGATGTTCGACTTATTGGTGCAGACATCTGCAAAAAATCCTGTTCCTGTCTATACAATGGAATGTACAATCCGTATTTTCTGTATAGTATGTTCGCGAGCAGTGATTCTGAAACATAACTTCCAGGAATCAATGCAGGTGTACCATTATCTTTGATAAACTGTGGTTCTTCAGTATCCTTACATTTAGAACAAGCATAGGTTGTAGCGACATACTCAATGCATTCAAGTTTAGGCGGAGTATATACTATCTCCTTGCGGATAACTTCAGTTCCTATGGCCAACATTTCACTGCCACAAATAGGACAAAGTTTGTCCTCATTGGATAAAGTATTAACCTGGACTTGTCTTGTTGGGATATCTTTGAACTGTTCTTGGAGGGTTGGTTTCTTTCTACGAGATTTCTTTGGTTGTTCTATAACTTCGGGTTCAATGAGTTCAACTTCCTTTTCTTCGTCAGAAAGATTATCGAATAGATTTAACTGACCTTCCACGCCATCTATGCGGCGTTCACTGGAAGAACCAAACATTTTTTGACGGAACCATGCA
>JBGVKL010000099.1:0-2724 GCA_045123675.1 Acetatifactor sp.
AAGACGCAGAAACCTTGCTCACCGAACTCATAAAGAACAAGACCGCATTCACCCTGAACGATTTGAAAAAGAGGGAGTTCTTTGTTGCGCCTAAACCAACTGGCAGATATCTTGCTCTGCTCGACAAGGCAACAAGGGAAATGCGTAGGCGTACAGATAACAAGTTCTTCAAGTTTGACGAGGAAGACCGTGTTATCTCTTTCGACCATAGGAAATACATTAAGGAAACCACCGTTGGCAAATTAAGACCTTACGGCAAGAAGTATGGTATCAAAGGCTATACCCGAATGAAACATTGGGCTTTGTACTCTGCCATTATGGATTTGCCCAAAGAGGATATTGAAGATATTGTCTGCGACCTGATTTCCAATGATAAGACATACAGTATCTATTTAGAGGATATCAGATATATCACCGCCCACAAGATACCAGAAAAGGAACTGACCTACTCCAAAGGTGGAGATATGGTTGACCTTGAACGCCTGTTCATTCTGAAATATGACGATAGCACCCCTGACGATGATATTGACGACGCTGACGAGGACTATCTATTCTGACGCAGAAACTCCTGCTCCGTTTTGGTGGAGCAGGAGTTTTTTGCAGTTCAACAAATCCAGCTAATGTTTGTCAAGCCTATTTTTGCAGAGACACTATCAAAAAAAGGGCATAGAAAATAAACCCACCAGATTGCGGGCTCGAAAAAATAGATGTACAATCGAAGCGATCTATCTGTAGAGCTCCATTGCTCTGGCATAGTAGATTCGGAGGAACTTGTTAACACCGGCCATTTTGGCCACGTTGTAGGGCTTTCCCTCCTGCTCTTTCTTCAGCATGAAAAGGTATACAGGATCGTCCTGAGGTTTTGTCAGTTTAAGGGCCTGCATGACCTCAAAACAAGCCTTCCGGAGAGCAGAGCTGCCACGCTTTGAAATGTGGCGGTTTCTGCTCTCAAACTGTCCGGACTGATACGGTGGCGCATCATTCCCGGCAAAAGAGTTAAGAGCCTTAGCGCTATGGAAACGCCGTATATCTCCAATCTCGGCCAGGATGACAGGTCCAAGCCGGTCACCAACACCGTTCATGGCACGCAGCACTTTGTATTCAGGGATGGTTTCCGCAATGTTCTGCATCTGTGTAATGATTTCATCAGCTGCATTTTGAGCGGTGGACAAGAGATCGACGCACTGGTCCTGAGCGGCCCAAATGTAGGGGTCTTCTCCCCGGGTAGTAATGCTTTCACGGGCCAGTTCGTAGATTGCCAGTCCTTTCTTGGGAGCATAGCGATCCGGCGTCTTTTTCATAAGAGTTGTATAGGCGGAGAGAAAACGAGTTTTGCCAATCCGCTGAATTTCGTCGAAAGACTTAAAACGCTTAATGAAGAGCAATAATGCACATTTTTCCGGTTTTCGACTTTTAAGCTCAAGAATTTTCGTAATTCCGGGCATTGTCTGATCCAAAAGGTTAATAAGCTGCACCTTGAGTTTGGTAACAAAAGAGATTCTTTGTTGGTACTGTCTGGACAGAAATTTGAGGTCTTCATATTTTTGCTCCATGAAACTGTAGGGTACAAGCCTGTAAGATTTCTCCAGAGCAAATGTTGCGATGCGAAGAGCATCTTTCTTATCCGTCTTTGCTTTGTGGAGCTCCACATCTCCGTACTTCTTCATTTGATACGGGTTAACAACACATACCGGAAAACCTTCTTCCTGTAGCTTTTTCAGAACAGGATAATGATAGTGTCCGGTATATTCCAGCAGGATGGTTACAGGCTCATTAAATGCCTTTAACCGGGATGCGAGAGCAGTCATTTCCGGTTGGGTATGTGCCATGTTGAACGGAGTTGCCAGAACGGTTCCATAGGAATCCAGGATGGCAACAGTGCTCTTGGATTTCGAAACATCAATTCCAACAGCGATCATAGTTTTCCTCCTTCGTGGATGGTATTGATCGGTTCCAGCACTTCAAAATTCATTCAGATTGGTGCGTTAAACGGGAGCAGCATGCCGTCCCAACTAGCTAAATCGAATGCGGAATGATGAAGGATGGCTGACACATTTGTCTGCGGGCGTGGTGTCCCAATTGGAAATTCCGTCAGGCCGACCTCCTTCATCATATAAGAAAAGCGAAGGCTGATAAACCTTCGCTTTTATATTACCAATTGGAATTTGTCACTTAGTCTTTTTATGTGCAAGTTTCAAATTTTCCTACCAATATATCTACAAACTTTTTTCTTATACTTTAGATAATCATCGCCGAATCTCTCCAACAAAAAATCTTCTTCTACATTCACTATTTGTAAATGGAAAAACACCAATGCAAAACTTGTTGCAAAGCAAAGATACCAATTAAAGAATGAAAGCAAAATGCCTATATACATAAGGTCGAAACCTAAAAAAGCAGGGTTACGACTAATAGCATAGATGCCATTTGTGACAAGGTTTGTTTTTTCTTCTTTGGACACCCCTGCACGCCAATTATCTTTCATTTGCAATACAGATAGGGTAAATGCTATAACACCAAGGATTGTCAATAGCACACCCGAAAGTCTTAATGCAATATGTGCTGTACCATTATAGAAAACAATGCTGATAATTTGTATTGCAGGAAGTACGTATGTTGTAATTTTGAGTGTTATCTCAATCAACTTTACAAATCCCACTTTCCCTTTTCCGAGTTGGTCTGTTTTGATATCCTGTTTCCTCTGTTGAATCATTTTTGCAAAAT
>JBGVKL010000100.1:0-2265 GCA_045123675.1 Acetatifactor sp.
CCGGAGACTTGTCCGAAATCGCCCTTGGCTGGTCCACATACAATGGCGACCATATATCGATGTATGGAGTGAATTGCGGTGTGCCGAAGACATTGGTCAAATACTTGGTTCAATGGATGGCTGACAACAATCCGGACTCTATGCTTCGAACTATTCTATTGGATATAATTTCAACCCCAGTAAGTCCGGAATTGCTACCGGCAGGCGAAAATGAGGAGATAGAACAACGTACTGAAGATGTAGTGGGTCCGTATGAGCTACACGATTTCTTCCTGTACCACTTCATACGCAATGGAGCAACTCCCCAAAGAATTCTGGACTTGGCCATCATTGCTTTTGCCGGTTCCTACGATGAAACCATCATCAAGCATTGGCTTTCCGTCTTCATCCGCCGATTCTTTGCCCAACAGTTCAAGCGTTCCTGTATGCCCGATGGACCTAAGGTTGGCAGTATTTCGCTCAGTCCCCGTGGCGACTGGCGAATGCCGAGCGATGCGGAATCCATCGTTTCGGCATAAATTTCCCCAAATAATGGGGAATATAACCGTTAACATACACCCAAAGCCCTTTTCTCTACACCATGTCTTATATTCACAATCCATCGGCTATATATTCAAAGTACACCGTCTATATAAACGAAATCCATCGTTTATATAGACGATGGATTATGAATATAATAAACTTGCTAATTTTCAACAGTTTAAGATTCATAATAAATCCTTTTGGAATAAGGGTGTAGAGAAAAAGTTCTCTACACCCTTCCCTACATCCCGTAACTACTTGATTCTATGACTGATAACCAAAAGGATGTAGAGAGTGTAGAGAAATGACATCTTTAAAATGCAATAATCAAGAGACCAACAGCAAAATCAAGAGTTGAGCGGCAAGTACCCTGAGAAACATAGAGAGAGGATATACGGTGGCGCAAGCAACTGCCGCAGCATCAGACTCTATATTTTGTTCAGATACGTATGCAAGTGCCGGAGGATTTGTTCCGGAACCGGAAAGTACACCCGTCAAAGTATCCCAGTCAAGTTTCAGAGCATATTTACCCATAATGCCTCCTGCAAACATCGGTATGACTGTTATCATTGCACCGCACAATATCCATTTTATGCCGCTTCCGTGAACCAGAGTATCAATGAACCCATTTCCAGTTTCAAGACCAACGCAAGCCAAAAAGAGCGAAATACCAATTTCCCTAATCATAAGGTTTGCACTTGTGGTCGTGTATGTTATAACCTTAAATTTAGGACCGATATGAGTAATCAGTATAGACACGATAAGCGGACCACCTGCAAGTCCAAGTTTGACGGGTTGCGGAATGCTGGGAAATGTAAATGGAATGCTTCCTATGATACACCCGAGTGCAATTCCTACAAAAATCGGAATAAGATTGGGCTGATCCAGTCTCTTCAAGGAATTGCCAAGCACCTTCTCTACATTTTTCACAGATTGTTTGTCGCCAACGACACTTACCATATCCCCGTATTGAAGCCTTGTGGATGGAGTCGCTGACAACTCAATCCCCGAACGGTTTATCCTGACGATGGTTGCACCCAAATTGTCGGAAAGATTCAAATCCTTTAACGAAATCCCATTCAATTGGGGTCTGGAAATCAATATCTTTCTGGAGATAAATCCACCGGCAGGCTTTTTATATTCCACGGATTCATTCTTCTTCGTTATAGGACGAGTGGTAGATAATTGTTCTGAATCCGGAATACGATAAAGCCACATTCTAATCAATATGAAAGTCAAGATGCAGCCAATGACCCCAAAAGGATAAGTGATAGCACAACCTTGGGCAATGTCGGACGCAAAATTTCCGGTCGTGTCAAAGTATGTCTGTTGTGCCGCACCGAGTCCGGGAATGTTTGTCACAGCACCCGACATTATGCCCGTAACAGTCGTAGCCGGAATATCCAAAAGGAAATGAATACCTATAGCTAAAAGTACGCTAAGCAGTATTACAAATGCGGCAAGCCCGTTAATAGCCAAGCCTCCTGAACGCAAACTTTGGAAGAATCCGGGGCCTACTTGAAGACCAATGGAATACACAAAGAGAACCAAACCAAAGTCATTCAGAAAATGAAGAAGATCAGTATCTATCGTAAGGCCATAATGACTGAACATTATGCCTACGAACAACACCCAAGTGGCTCCGAATGATATTCCAAGTATTTTTGTCTTGCCAAGTATCCTCCCCAAGGCTATGACGAATGAAATGGTTATCAGTGTATGTGCAACACCGCCACTCCAGAG